>NZ_JBICMV010000008.1:0-1052521 GCF_043106745.1 Vibrio sp. CJQ_6
ATTCGAGAGTCGTCTCATAAAATACGAACAACAGGGGTGTAGCTCCAATTGGCAGAGCAGCGGATTCCAAATCCGCGTGTTGGGAGTTCGAATCTCTCCACCCCTGCCATCTATTCTAAGCCTCAGTCGAAAGACTGAGGCTTTTTATTTATCTGCAATTCTTATTTCCACCGTTCTGATAGAAATCGTGACGAATTCTTCGTCGTTCAAGCATGCAACTTATCTGTGATCGCCTAAGCTTTTTGTGACCAAAGCACATTCGTTGCTGAACACAAGGATAGGGTTATGCAAACACAAATAGATCAGTCGTTGGAGCGGCAAGCACGAGAAATTCCTCAAGAAGCGTTTGATTGGTATGACGAATATGCTCACGGGGTGATAGACCGACGCGAATTTATGAAGCGGTTGTCCAGTTTAGTTGCGGTCGGTTTTACGATGTCGGTGTTGACGTCTGCGCTGCTCCCCAATTATGCATTTGCAGAGCAAGTGTCGTTCAATGATCCAAAAATCAAAGCCACGTATGTCGAGTTTGATTCCCCCAAAGGGCACGGTAAAGGACGAGGTTATTTGGTCGTGCCAACGCAAGTGCAAGGGAAACTCCCAGCCGTGTTGGTGGTGCACGAAAACCGAGGGTTAAATCCTTACATTGAAGATGTCGCCAGACGCTTGGCGATGAACGGATTTATCGCGTTTGCACCAGATGCGTTGTATCCATTAGGTGGGTATCCGGGCAATGATGATGAAGGACGCGCGTTGCAGAGCAGTATGGATAAAGCCAAGATTGAAGAAGATTTCATTGCTGCGGCACTGTTTCTGAAGTCCCATACTCAATGTTCTGGAAAACTTGGCGCAGTTGGTTTTTGCTTTGGTGGTTACATCGTCAATATGCTGGCCGCAACGATTCCCGAGCAGTTGGATGCAGGCGTGCCATTTTATGGAACACCGGCAGCGGAGAATTTGCGTCATCAGGTTAAAGGCCCATTACTCATTCACTTTGCTGAACTGGATCAGCGGGTCAATGCGACTTGGCCGGATTATGAAAAGGCCCTGCTTGCGAACAAAGTACCTTTTGAGACCGTGATCTATCCCGGCGTGAATCACGGATTCCATAATGATTCTACAGGGCGTTATAACGAAGAGGCAGCGGAATCGGCGTGGGGGAAAACGCTGATGTTCTTTGATTCTCATCTGATGTAGATGAGGGCGGTCCTCATGAATGAAGTAACAAATTGAGGGCCGTAAGGTCGAACCTCTTTTTTTAAGCTGTTATGATGCTTGGAAAAAGAGGAAGTCACGTTATGCCACATTTTCGTTTACGTGCGGTTGAGCCGCAGACCGTACAAGTTTTATCAAAAAGTCTCACTGACGAACTACAACCCTTAATGAAATCACCTCGTGAGGATTTCACGTTCGAGTACATTTACACCACGTTTTTCTTTGAGGGCGAAGTCTCTCCAGCGTACCCATTTGTGGAAGTGTTATGGTTTGACCGCGGTCAGGAGACTCAAGATCACGTTGCTGCCATCATTACGCGTCAGGTTCGAGAGGTGTTGGGTGAAGACGTGAACGTTGCTGTCATCTTTACCGCACTGAAACCAAACGAATATTACGATAACGGCGAACATTATTAAGTCAAAGGAAGTGTGAATGAACAGCGTCATCGACACCATTCAAGGACATCGCTCTATTCGAGCCTTTAAAGAAACACCGATCACGCCTGAGCAATTAGAAACGATCATTGCATCAGGGATCTCGGCATCGTCATCGAGTTTGCTACAAGTAGTCTCGATCATTCGCGTCACTGACAAGCAAAAGCGGGCTGAATTAGCCAAGTTGGCGGGCAATCAAGCATACGTCGAGAGTGCTGCGGAATTTTTGGTGTTCTGTATCGATTATCAACGTCACTATGCAATGAACCCCAACGTGAAGCCAGAGTTCATGGAATTGACGCTGATCGGTGCCGTGGATTCGGGAATTATGGCGCAAAACTGTTTACTGGCCGCTGAGTCTTTGGGGCTGGGCGGTGTGTATATTGGTGGTTTACGCAACTCACCGAACGAAGTGGACACGTTGCTGGGGCTTCCACCATATACAGCCATTTTGTTCGGTATGTGTTTAGGTCATCCGGATCAGGATCCGCAACTGAAACCACGTTTAAGCCCTCAAGTGATTGTGCATGAGAACCACTACCAACCGCTGGATTTAACCCTGATCGATCAATACGATCAAACCATGATGGACTATTATCAGAGTCGCTCCAGCAATGCCAAACAGCAAGGCTGGTCTGAGCAAATCACCGCTAAACTGAGCCAAGAATCTCGCCCATTTATGATGGGGTACTTGAATGGCAAAGGCCTAGCGAAGAAATAACAGTGAACCTTGAAAAAAAACCGCCTTTCGGCGGTTTTTTTATTCGCTTTGTTTGAGTGATGCCATTTCTTCATCATGCTTCTGATGGGCTCGCTGAAGCATGTCGGTGAAATAGTGCCGCAATGAATAGAGCATGATGAGGCTTGGAATCACCATCACGGCGGTCAAAATAAAGAAGAGTGACCAGTTATCCAAATACTCGGCTAAGTTGCCACTAAAGGAGGCCAAGACGGTTCGCCCGAAGTTGCCGAGTGAGGCCAGTAAGGCATATTGTGTGGCGGAAAACGCTTGGCCTGTGACGACCGTCAGGAAAGAGACAAAGGCGACGGTAGAGAAGGCAGTGGTGAAGTTGTCGACAAGAATCGTCGCCAACAACAAGTGCTCATTGGGGCCGACTTGAGCAATCCATGAAAACATCAAGTTACTGGCCGACATCGCGACGCCGCCGATCATCAAACCGCGAACAATACCAAAGCGGACGTTGAACATGCTGCCGACAAAGGTAAACAGCATGGTCATTCCCCAACCGATTAATTTGGAGTAATAGCCAATCTGTTCGTTGCTAAAGCCCACTTCTTTATAAAATGCAATCGACATACGGCCAAGAAATGCCTCGCCGATTTTAAATAGAAAGACAAACAGCAGCAACGTCAGGGCGACTTGCGTTCCGTTACGACGAAAGAAATCGAGAAACGGTTCAAACAGGGTGACGCTGAGCCAGCGCATCAAGCGCGAATGTACATAATGCTCATGACGCGCTTCGGCTTGTTTTTGCAATGTCTCACGTTGAGTGGACGGCTCGCCAACCCATAACGTAAAGCCCATCAAAAGCAGCACAATCGCCGCCATACCATAATAGACGTTATTCCAACCGATGGTATCGGCATTGATAAAAGCCAAGTAGCCCGGTAGCGAATAACCGGTCCACCAACCAATCACCGCCATGGCAGATGCTTGTGGCAGTTTCGATGGTTCGGACTTGGGGAATGAGTCGATACGAAAGGCGTCAATGGCGATGTCTTGCGTTGCTGAAGCGATCGCGATACCGAGCGCTAACATCGAGGTTACCATCAAGTTGTTGGCTGGGTTGACGCCGGCGATGAGCAATGTGCAAACCAGCACAATCGCTTGGCAAAGGAAAATCCAACTACGGCGCTGACCCATTAACGGGGTGAGTAGCGGCAGCTTCACGCGGTCCACTAAGGGCGCCCATAGAAAGTTAATCGCATAGACCGAAAATACACTGCCAAAATAACCAATTGCAGACAGGGTTAATCCGGCATCTTTGAGCCAACCGGACATATTGGAGCCAATCAATACCCAAGGAAAACCACTGGAACAGCCCAACATAAACACCCACAGTAAGCGGCGGTCAAAATAGCTGAGCACGGTCTCTTTCCAGGTTTGCACTTGGTCGTTCGGCATGGAATTATTCCTTCGGGAGCGAGCCCTGACGAATGCCAGAGCTCGAACTAGATTACTTGATGAGAGTTGCTTTGGTGATCACGATAGGAGTGACAGGCACATCGCCCATGCGGCCCAGCGTGTGTGTTGGCTGTTTGGCCATTTGCTGAATCACATCGAAACCTTGAATCACTTGACCAAACACCGCATAACCGGGTGGACGTTGGTCGTTGTTCAAGAAATCGTTATCGACTAAGTTGATAAAAAACTGGCGAGTGGCCGAATTTGGGTTCGCCGTTCGCGCCATGGCGATGGTCGCTGTGTCGTTTTTCAAACCATTACTGGCTTCATTTTTAATCGGTGCGTAGGTGTGAAGTTGATTCATGTTTTTGTCGAAACCACCCCCTTGCGCCATAAAACCAGGAATCACACGATGGAACTGGCTGCCGACATAGCTGCCATCTTCCACATATTTCAGGAAGTTTGCGCTGCTGATCGGGGCTTGTTCATCGTTCAGTTCGACGGTAAAAGAGCCCAGGGTGGTATCAAATTCCACTTTGGGACCCGCCCAAACACTGGTACTGAGCAGCGCTAGAGCGGTCAGCCAGACCTTAGTCATGGAAGCGATCCTTCATGTAAGTTTGCAGTTCAGAATCGTTGGCGATCTCTTTGAGCACCAAGTTCACCACGTCATTGAGCACCATTTCGATGTCTTCATCAGAAGCACTCAATGGCGCCGTGCGTTTCGCGCTGCCGTTGTAGCTTTTCACCAGTTTACCTTTAGGTGTTTCAGCCGTCAGTTCCAGAGTGACTTTCGCGTCCATTTCGTTTTCAAACACAGAGTGTTTCACATTCACCAAGGCTTCCTGAACTTCGAGTGTCAGCGTGTTTTCACTGTTCACGGTGAGACGGAAACCTTGCGAGCCAAACTGTTCAGACAACGCATTTTCCAGCGCAATACGTACGTTCTGTTTCGCATGCACAGGTTCGATATTATTGCGACCACTGTCAACCAGCGCGACATACTGCGCTGAGCGAACGTCTTTGCTGACAAAGGTAAATGTACTGCCTTTCACGATATCGCTTTTGCTCAGCACAGGCTGAGGCATAAAGTTAATTTGTTGCTGCTGAGGCGCGGTACAGGCAGTCAACAGTGCGATAGAAGCCGCGAGAACCAGTTTCTTCATGGTCAATTCCTTTCGTTGGGTGAGCATGTTGTAAAATGCTTATTGCTTAATAGCTTGTAAGATAACAAATTTCTGATTACTAGCGACAGTCTTTACTTGAGAACGGCCAAATAACCTCGTTAGTTTTACATCGTAGCCGAGGTGGCGATTACCGATCACCAATAATTTCCCTCCCTTGCGAAGAACATGCTTTGAATCACAGAACATTTGCCACGCAATGTGGTCCGTGATGGCTTGCTGCTGATGGAAAGGAGGATTACACACCACCATATCTGTGTGGGCCGCTTCAAAACCATCCAAACAGTTATTGGCGATGCATTCGATATTTCGCTCTTGACCTAAATTGGTCACGAGGTTCTGACGCGCAGATTCGACCGCCATAAAGCTCTCATCCACACAAGTGATATTCACCTGTGGGTTGAGCTGGCCCATACGAACCGACAACACACCATTGCCACAACCTAAATCGATCACGTGATTCAACGTGGTATCGCTTGGTAAGTGAGGCAACAAAAATCGCGTACCTTGGTCTAGGCTTTCGCCAGAATAGACATTCGGTAGGTTGTTCAGTTCAATCGACGTACCGTCGACGTGCCAGCGTGTATCGGAGGAGACGACGTCGGAGGGTAAACTGTCGGGTTGACTGAATACCAAGCGATGTTTTTTCCAAGCCAACGATGTGGTGGTGTGTCCCAAATACTTCTCAAACAACTTCAGCGTCGAACTGTGGATCTCTTTGGCTTTGTTGACGGCGATAACTGGGCAATCGGCTGAGAGATGTTGACGCAATTGACTCAATTGCCAAACCAAGTGACGGTTGTTACGAGGAATTTGCATCAACACCAGATCCACGTCTTCAGGTATAGCATCGAAAGTCCGTAGTAATGTCACCGCTGGGCAATGATTCTGTTCTAGGTTTCGTGTGGTGGCTTGATGGGCAATGAAGGAGTCACTCATCATGGTGACGCGATACTGATGCGAGAACCAGCAACTCAGAGCGCCAAAAGAGTCATTCAGAATGAGAATATGACGACCCGCTGGCAGGTGTTGTTCGGCGAGATGATTTATCAGGTATTCATCACCAGCATCCCAGGCCTGTAGTGTTTCGTTGCTGCGTATTGGGTAGCGATGCAGCGTGAGTGTTCGATCGTGAAGCGCAAGCTCAGTTTTCATATTTGGAATAAAATTAAATCATCAACTTGGCTATTGTCTCAAATGGGCGTGGATCATGAAACCAAAACCTTTCGCTTCCAGAACGGCGCGAGTACACTAATGCCATCTCCTAAATCAAGTTGTTCACTCATTGTCGTGTGACAAGGAAACCCTATGCTTCAAGAAGTGATTGAAACCAAATTGCACAACGCTTTTCAACCTGACTATCTTAAAGTCATCAACGAGAGTTATATGCACAACGTTGCCCCTGGCTCAGAGAGTCATTTCAAGGTCATTGTTGTGAGCGAACGCTTTGTCGGACAACGTTTGATTGCTCGTCATCGATTGGTGAATCAGGCGCTGATGGAAGAGTTGTCCAACCACATCCATGCTTTGGCGATTCACACCTATACGCCACAAGAATGGCATGAACTGGAGAGTGGCGCCCCCGATAGCCCGATGTGTCTCGGTGGTGGTCACTAATTCAACATTGCTGCAAAAATAGCGTTAAAATGCTGAAGTTTTGCGCAAACATTTAACACCGTTTCAACAAATGGAGGAAATGAAAGCGAATTGAGCTATTGTTTTAATCAATTAATCTGTGAGTTAAGACTCATATTCATGGGCCTTAACTAAGTGTGCGATGCATCAAATTTATGGTTAATACTTTGGCCTGTATCTCCATTTCTTCCTAAATAAAGCGGTCAATCAGGGGATTGGTCATGGCATCAAGTTCCCAAAAGATGCTAGACTATCGCACCTGATAAATCTCACTTCATATATGTGATGAGATTTTTAAAAGGATGTTGCGGTTTTGGCGTTTCAAACAGCCAAAAGCGGGCACTGAAAATGTCGTGTCTAGAGATAGTTAAACTCTGTTGTGGCTTCGGTTTTCGCATGAGCCAGCAGAGTTTAGTGCGTCTCGAATTTACGCAATGAAAGAATCTTTTTCCCGATAAAAAAGTAGTGCAAGTGCGTATGATTACAATAAAAAAGGGTTTGGACCTTCCTATCGCAGGAACTCCTTCCCAGGTGATTAATGATGGCAAAGCCATCAAAAAAGTCGCCTTGCTTGGCGAAGAGTACGTCGGCATGCGTCCTACAATGCATGTTCGCGTAGGTGACGAAGTAAAAAAAGCTCAAGTTCTTTTTGAAGACAAGAAGAACAAAGGCGTTCTATTTACTTCTCCAGTCAGCGGTAAAGTTGTTGAAGTGAACCGTGGTGCAAAACGTGTTCTTCAATCCGTTGTGATTGAAGTGGCAGGTGATGACCAGGTGACGTTCAACAAGTACGAAGCCAATCAGCTAGCGAGTCTTGACCGTGAAGCGGTGAAAACTCAATTGGTTGAATCTGGTCTTTGGACATCGCTGCGTACTCGTCCGTTCAGCAAGGTTCCAGCTGTTGATTCAACCACACAGGCTATTTTCGTAACGGCAATGGACACCAATCCATTGGCGGCGGAGCCGACTGTGATCATCAACGAGCAATCTGAAGCCTTCGTTGCTGGCTTGGATGTGTTGTCTGCTCTGACTGAAGGCAAAGTGTACGTTTGTAAAAAAGGTACCAGTCTGCCACGTTCTTCTCAGTCAAACGTAGAAGAGCATGTCTTTGACGGCCCACACCCTGCAGGCCTTCCTGGCACTCACATGCATTACCTTTACCCGGTCAATGCAAACACAGTGGCATGGAGCATCAACTACCAAGACGTGATTGCGGTTGGTCAGTTATTCCTGACGGGTGAACTTTACAACGAACGCGTTGTATCTCTGGCAGGTCCAGTGGTCAACAACCCTCGTCTGATTCGTACAGTACTAGGTGCCAGCCTAGATGAACTGACGAACAACGAAATTATGCCGGGCGAAGTTCGCGTGATTTCTGGCTCTGTACTGTCAGGAACAAAAGCAACGGGTCCACATGCATACTTGGGTCGTTACCATCTGCAAGTCTCTGTATTACGTGAAGGTCGCGAGAAAGAGTTCCTTGGCTGGGCATTGCCTGGTAAGAACAAGTTCTCGGTAACCCGCTCATTCCTAGGTCACCTGTTCAAAGGTCAATTGTTCAACATGACCACGACAACGAACGGTAGTGACCGCGCAATGGTACCGATTGGCAACTACGAAAAAGTGATGCCTCTGGATATGGAGCCAACCTTGTTGCTTCGTGATCTGTGTGCCGGTGATTCAGACAGTGCTCAAAGCCTTGGTGCTTTGGAACTGGATGAAGAAGATCTCGCACTGTGTACCTTTGTATGTCCTGGTAAATACGAGTACGGTCAGTTACTGCGTGAATGCCTCGACAAGATTGAGAAGGAAGGGTAATTTTCATGGGCCTCAAAAAGTTTCTTGAAGATATCGAGCATCACTTTGAGCCGGGTGGTAAACACGAGAAATGGTTTGCGCTTTACGAAGCTGCAGCGACTCTGTTTTACACGCCAGGTCTAGTGACCAAAAAAAGCTCACACGTTCGTGATAGCGTTGACCTTAAACGTATCATGATCATGGTTTGGCTAGCGGTGTTCCCAGCAATGTTCTGGGGTATGTACAACGCTGGTGGTCAGGCAATTGCAGCACTCAATCATATGTATGCTGGCGATCAACTTGCAGCAATCATTGGTGGAAACTGGCATTACTGGTTGACTCAAATGCTGGGTGGCACACTAGCCGCCGACGCAGGTTGGGGCAGCAAAATGCTTCTGGGTGCGACGTACTTCCTACCGATCTACGCCACGGTATTCATCGTGGGTGGTTTCTGGGAAGTGCTGTTCTGTATGGTGCGTAAACACGAAGTGAACGAAGGTTTCTTTGTGACTTCGATTCTTTTCGCACTGATCGTTCCGCCAACGCTACCACTTTGGCAAGCAGCACTGGGTATTACCTTCGGTGTTGTGGTTGCGAAAGAAGTCTTCGGTGGTACCGGTCGTAACTTCCTTAACCCTGCTTTGGCAGGCCGTGCCTTCCTATTCTTCGCATATCCAGCTCAAATTTCGGGTGACCTGGTTTGGACTGCTGCGGATGGTTTCTCTGGCGCAACGGCTCTGAGCCAATGGGCACAAGGCGGTAACGGTGCACTGGTCAATGCGGCAACTGGTCAAGCCATCACTTGGATGGACGCATTCATCGGTAACATTCCAGGTTCAATTGGTGAAGTTTCGACGCTTGCGCTTGCGATTGGTGCAGCATTCATCGTTTACATGGGTATCGCTTCATGGCGCATCATCGCGGGTGTGATGATCGGTATGATCGCGCTGTCTACTCTGTTCAACGTGATCGGTTCAGACACCAACCCAATGTTCAATATGCCTTGGCACTGGCACCTAGTTCTGGGTGGTTTTGCATTCGGTATGTTCTTCATGGCGACTGACCCAGTATCGGCTTCGTTTACCAACAAAGCGAAATGGGCATACGGTATCCTGATTGGCATCATGTGTGTTCTTATCCGTGTAGTGAACCCAGCTTACCCAGAAGGCATGATGCTAGCGATTCTGTTCGCTAACCTATTTGCACCTCTGTTCGACCACATCGTTGTGGAGAAAAACATCAAGCGGAGACAAGCGCGCTATGGCAAGTAATAACGACAGCATTAAAAAGACGCTGGCTGTTGTTGTCGGGTTGAGCCTTGTTTGTTCAATCATCGTATCGGCAGCGGCAGTTGGTCTGCGTGATAAGCAAAAACAAAATGCAGTGCTAGATAAGCAAAGCAAGATTGTTGAAGTTGCAGGTATCACGCAGAAAGGTGACGTTCAAGACTTGTACCGCAAGTTTATTGAACCTCGTCTGATTGACTTCAAAACCGGCGACTTTGTTGAAGGTGATGCAGCAACATTTGACCAACGTAAAGAAGCAAAAGATCCTGCGGATTCTATCAAGCTTCCTGCGAATGCAGACGTTGCGAAGATCATTCGTCGTGCAAACACCGGCATCGTTTACCTCGTAAAAGATGGCGACAAAGTGTCTAAAGTGATCCTGCCTGTTCACGGTAACGGTCTGTGGTCTATGATGTACGCTTTCGTAGCAGTTGAAACTGACGGCAACACCGTTTCAGGGATCACTTACTACGAGCAAGGCGAAACTCCGGGATTGGGTGGCGAAGTTGAGAACCCAGGTTGGCGTGCTCAGTGGGTTGGCAAGAAATTGTTCGACGAAAACCACAAGCCAGCGATCAAGGTCGTGAAAGGTGGTGCGCCACAAGGTTCTGAACACGGTGTTGATGCTCTGTCGGGTGCAACATTGACCAGTAACGGCGTTCAACACACATTCGACTTCTGGTTGGGTGACATGGGCTTTGGTCCATTCCTGACTAAAGTCCGTGACGGAGGTCTGAACTAATGTCTAGCGCAAAAGATCTGAAAAAGAGCGTGCTAGCGCCAGTATTGGACAACAACCCAATCGCGCTACAAGTTCTTGGTGTTTGTTCTGCACTTGCAGTGACCACCAAACTAGAAACGGCGTTTGTAATGACGTTGGCAGTAATGTTCGTTACTGCACTGTCTAACTTCTTCGTTTCCCTGATCCGTAACCACATTCCGAACAGCGTGCGTATCATCGTTCAGATGGCGATCATCGCATCTTTGGTTATCGTGGTTGACCAAATCCTGAAAGCGTACCTGTACGACATCTCGAAACAGCTGTCTGTATTCGTAGGTCTGATCATTACGAACTGTATCGTAATGGGCCGTGCAGAAGCGTTTGCGATGAAGTCTGCACCAATCCCATCGTTCATCGACGGTATTGGTAACGGTTTGGGCTATGGTTTTGTACTGATTTCTGTTGGTTTCTTCCGTGAACTGTTCGGTTCCGGCAAACTGTTTGGATTGGAAGTACTGCCTCTTGTCAGCAATGGTGGTTGGTATCAGCCAAATGGTCTGATGCTGCTAGCACCTTCTGCATTCTTCTTAATCGGTTTCATGATTTGGACGATTCGTACGTTCAAACCTGAACAAGTAGAAGCGAAGGAGTAAGGTTGTCATGGAACATTATATTAGTTTGCTGGTTAAATCGATTTTCATCGAGAACATGGCACTGTCTTTCTTCCTGGGTATGTGTACATTCCTAGCGGTTTCAAAGAAAGTTAAAACATCATTTGGTCTGGGTATCGCGGTCGTTGTTGTACTAACAATTGCTGTGCCAGTGAACAACTTGGTGTACAACTTGATCCTGAAACCCGATGCAATGGCTCCGGGTGTTGACCTAAGTTTTCTTAACTTTATTACCTTTATCGGTGTAATCGCGGCATTGGTACAGATTCTAGAAATGATCCTCGATCGTTTCTTCCCACCTCTGTACAACGCACTGGGCATCTTCCTACCGCTGATCACAGTAAACTGTGCAATCTTCGGTGGTGTATCGTTCATGGTCCAACGTGACTACAACTTCGCTGAATCCATCGTGTATGGTTTCGGTTCAGGTGTGGGCTGGATGCTAGCTATCGTCGCTCTTGCAGGTATCCGTGAGAAAATGAAGTACTCTGACGTACCTCCGGGTCTACGTGGTCTAGGTATTACCTTTATCACAGCAGGCTTGATGGCGCTTGGCTTTATGTCTTTCTCTGGTGTTCAACTGTAAGTCGGGTAAACCGCAACAATAAAGGAATAGTCAATGGACATTATTCTTGGTGTAGTGATGTTTACTCTGATTGTACTGGTTCTAGTGCTGGTGATTTTGTTCGCCAAATCTAAGCTGGTACCAACAGGTGACATTACAATCTCTATCAATGGCGATCCTGAGAAAGCGATCGTCACACAGCCAGGCGGTAAACTACTGACTGCGCTAGCAGGTGCTGGTGTATTCGTATCGTCTGCGTGTGGTGGTGGTGGCTCTTGTGGTCAGTGCCGCGTAAAAATTAAATCTGGCGGTGGCGACATTCTACCGACTGAGCTTGATCACATCACTAAAGGTGAAGCTCGTGAAGGTGAGCGTCTGGCTTGTCAGGTTGCTGTGAAGAACGATCTGGAACTTGAACTTCCAGAAGAAATCTTCGGCGTGAAGAAATGGGAATGTACCGTTATCTCGAATGATAACAAAGCGACATTCATCAAAGAGCTGAAACTGCAAATTCCTGATGGTGAATCTGTACCGTTCCGTGCGGGTGGTTACATTCAGATTGAAGCACCAGCTCACCATGTGAAATACGCTGATTTCGACGTTCCGGAAAAATTCCGTGAAGATTGGGACAAATTCAATCTGTTCCGCTACGAGTCTAAAGTGGATGAGCCAATCATTCGTGCATACTCGATGGCAAACTACCCAGAAGAATTTGGCATCATCATGCTGAACGTACGTATCGCGACGCCGCCGCCAAACAACCCAGACGTACCACCGGGTCAAATGTCTTCATACATTTGGTCGCTTAAAGAAGGTGATAAATGTACGATCTCTGGTCCATTTGGTGAGTTCTTCGCGAAAGATACTGATGCTGAAATGGTCTTCATCGGTGGTGGTGCAGGTATGGCTCCAATGCGTTCTCATATCTTCGACCAACTGAAACGTCTTGATTCTAAGCGTAAGATCTCATTCTGGTACGGTGCGCGTTCAACACGTGAAATGTTCTATGTGGAAGATTTCGACCAGCTGCAAGCTGAGCACGATAACTTTACATGGCACGTTGCACTGTCTGATCCGCTTCCAGAAGATAACTGGGATGGTTACACCGGCTTCATTCACAACGTTGTGTACGAAAACTACCTTCGTGATCATGACGCGCCAGAAGATTGTGAATACTACATGTGTGGTCCACCGATCATGAACGCATCGGTTATCAACATGCTTCATAACCTCGGTGTTGAAGACGAAAACATCCTGCTGGATGACTTCGGTGGTTAATCCACGATAATTTGCTAAATCTATGGCTGGCTCATTCGAGTCAGCCATTCTTTTTTTCAAGTGAGAGTAGCTATAGGTAAATAGGGCGAGGAGCCTTTTAGCCGTCAGGATTCGGATTTCCCTATATCTATTTCCATTGTCTGAGGAGTAAACAAGTGAGAACTTGGCTTGTTGCGTTAGCTTCTTTACTGTTGTTGGCCGGTTGTGAACAACCCCCACAGCAAGTGCATTTGAGTGGCCCAACCATGGGCACGAGCTACAACATCAAATACATTCAACAAGATGGCCTGCCATCGTCTGACGATCTCCATAAAGAGATCGACCGTTTGCTGGAAGAAGTGAACGACCAGATGTCGACTTACCGTCAAGATTCAGAGCTGAGCCGTTTCAACCAATATCAGGGCACTGACGCATTTGAAGTGTCGACTCAGACCGCAACAGTGGTGAAAGAAGCCATGCGTTTGAGCACACTGACTGAAGGCGCGTTGGATGTCACCGTCGGCCCGTTGGTCAACCTATGGGGCTTTGGCCCAGAGGCGCGTCCTGAGGTGGTGCCAACCGATGCCGAGCTAGCGGATCGTAAAGCCAACACAGGGATTCATCACCTGACCGTCAATGGTAACTCACTGAGCAAAGATCTGCCGCATCTGTACGTCGACTTATCGACCATTGCAAAAGGATGGGGCGTGGATGTGGTGGCGAACTACATCGAATCGCAAGGCATTCACAACTACATGGTGGAAGTGGGCGGCGAGATTCGTTTGAAGGGGCTGAACCGCGACAACGTGCCTTGGCGCATTGCGGTTGAGAAGCCCACAGTTGATGAGCGTAGCATTCAGGAAATCATTGAACCGGGTGACATGGCGATCGCTACCTCGGGAGATTACCGCAATTACTTTGAGCGAGATGGTGTTCGTTATTCGCACATTATTAACCCTCAGACTGGGCGTCCCATCCATAACCGTGTAGTATCGGTAACGGTACTGGATAAATCGTGCATGACGGCTGATGGCTTGGCAACGGGTCTGATGGTCTTGGGCGATGAAAAAGGGATTGAGATTGCGGAGCAGAATCATATTCCGGTGTTCATGATCGTGAAAACCGATGACGGATTCAAAGAAATCGCATCAAGTGCGTTTAAGCCTTATCTCAACCGATAAATAACTGAGTGAGCTTGGAATTATGAATACTTTTCTGATTACTTTCGGTGTATTTCTGGTGGTTATCGCTGCAATGGCAGTCGGTTATATCTTCCAGAAAAAAGTGGTCAAAGGCAGCTGTGGCGGCTTAGGTGCCGTTGGCATTGAAAAAGTGTGCAACTGCCCAGAACCGTGCGATGCACGTAAAAAACGTGAAGCGCGAGAAGCGGCACGTGCTGAACGTCTCGCTGCGTGGGAAAAAGATCGCATCGCGTAATCTCACCCATTTGAATTGACATAACCCAGCTTCGGCTGGGTTATTTTTTCCTGTCAGATTGAACGTGCCGAGAACGCTGAGGCGCTATACTCAAAAGAGCGTAGCGACATCAGGAGGCAGCATGGAACTTCATCAACATGGAATGACGGAGTTATTTGAGCAATTGGGGCTCGGCAGTTCATCACACGACATTGAGCACTTCATTCAATCCCATCGTCATCATCGCGACACCACCCCGCTACATAAAGCCAGCTTTTGGAACAAAGCGCAGGCAAGTTTTCTGCGTCAAGCGATTGAAGACGATGCTGATTGGGCGGAGCTGGTGGATCAGCTCGATGCCATGCTGCGTAAGTGACCTTGTCAGGCTGGACTATGCAAAATCGCGATTCGCTTATATACTGTTTTTTTAAACAGTGGTTGAGTGGCGGCGATGTCAGAGCCGATCAGAAAGATTATCCATATTGATATGGACTGCTTTTATGCGGCCGTAGAGATGCGCGATCATCCCGAATATCGCAACCGACCGTTGGCGGTTGGGGGACATGAAAAACAACGTGGCGTGCTCAGCACGTGCAACTACGAGGCGCGCAAGTTTGGGATTCATTCGGCCATGCCAACCGCGCAAGCCATCAAATTGTGCCCCAACTTACTGGTTGTGCCGGGCCGGATGTCTGTTTATAAATCTATATCACGTCAGATCCACGCTATTTTCCAGCGCTACACCGACATCATTGAGCCGCTATCGCTGGACGAAGCCTTTCTCGATGTCACCGAAGCGACCGCGTGTCATGGCAGTGCGACACTGATTGCGGAGGCGATTCGCCGCGACATCTGGCATGAACTGCATTTGACCGCGTCGGCCGGTGTGGCGCCGGTCAAGTTTCTTGCCAAGGTGGCCTCTGATGTCAATAAACCCAATGGCATGTATGTGGTTACCCCCGAGGAAGTGCAGGGCGTGGTCGACAAATTACCGTTAGGGAAAATTCCTGGTGTTGGCAAAGTCAGCCTCGAAAAGCTCAATCAAGCAGGGTTCTTTGTATGCGAAGACATCAAAAACAGCGACTATCGCGAGCTACTGCGCCGCTTTGGTCGTTTAGGCGCATCGCTGTGGAAGAAAAGCCATGGCATTGATCCTCGTGAGGTGATCACGGAACGCGAACGTAAATCGGTCGGGGTCGAACGCACCTTCAGCGAAAACATCGTCACTTATGATGAATGTTGGCAAGTGATCGAGCAGCGTCTTTACCCTGAACTGGATGAACGCTTAACGCGCGCTTCGCCGGAACGTGCGATCATCAAACAGGGGATTAAAGTGAAATTTGCCGATTTTCAGCAAACCACGATTGAACATATTCATCCCGAGTTAGAACTGGAAGATTTCAAAACCTTGTTGGCCGAAGTGCTGAAACGCCAGAAAGGACGGGAAATTCGCCTGCTTGGCCTCAATGTGATGCTAAAGCCCGAAGCGCAGATTCGACAGTTGAGCTTTTTCTAAACACTTGCGATCTGAGCGTTCTCTCTCTATCCTGCGCATCCATCGGCTAAATGGTCGCTAAACCATCAATAACTGACAAACCGCTAACCGATGGACGTGCAGTTTTGGGTATGGTTAGCCCGTCCATGCGTACAATCGGATAGGGCCGTCATGTTACTGTCGATGGGTAACAGCGGCGCGAATGAACTCAACGCTTGACCACATGTGCGACTTGGTTTGGTGCAAGCGCCATATCACAGACCGGAATGATGATGAAAAAAATAGTATTAGTAACCTCTTTACTGTGCAGCACGTCGTTATGGGCCGCACAATGCCATCAGGTGGACGTGAAGAATGAAGTTCATCTCAGTGGCAAGGATGTGGAAATCCATACTGCCAGCGGTCAGACCGCGGTGATGGACCACAACAATAATCTGTATTTGGCGGGAGAGAAGCAGTCGCTGACGCCGCAACAGCAACAGGCTGTGGAATCCTATCGTGAAAGCATTGCCAACGCGCTACCGAAGGCGCGCCAAGTGGCCAGTGATGGCCTTGCGATGGCGAATGATATTTTAGATGACGTGGCGAATAGTATCGATGCGCCAGAAGCGTTCAATAACGTGAAGCAATCGATGAAAGCGTTTGTGGATGATATTGAAGCGCGCTACAACAAAGATGGCGACTGGGTGTTGCCAGCCGATACATTTGAGTCGATGAGCCAACAATGGCAGCAAGATTTCGACAAAGCGCGAGCGCTATTTACCCAAGAGTTTCTAACCGGCGCCTTTGACGCGATCGCGAGCAAAATGAAGCAAGATGGCGGCATCAATCTGACGGAGCTGGGAAATACCATGGCAGACTTGAAAGCGCGCCTAGAACAGCGCTTTAATGAGCATTCCCAGACGATCGAAAAAGAGCGACGTGAATTGTGTGATTCACTCGACGATGTGGTTGAACAAGAGCAGCAACTGCATCAAAAAATACCTGAACTAAAGAACTACCAAGTTTTTACCATCTAAACTGAAAAGAGCGCTAAGGCGCTCTTTTTCATCCTCTCTCAAAACAAATAAGGTGCCATGACTCTGAGCAATATCAGTCTACGTTCGTTAACTGCACTGACAGCATTGGCGGTGGTGGCGTGTTTTGTCCTTTTTTATCTCGCGTTTAAATACTTTTGGTCGTTTGACCGCGAGCTGGAGCATGCCCGCCAACTGCAACAAGCTGAAACCACTCGCGTCCAAACCATCATTGCGCTGGAGAAACAGGAAATGGGAGCGTCCATGGCCGACTATGCGGCTTGGAACGATCTGGCGGAATACATCGCCGATCCCGATCCCGAATTCATCGAAGACAGCATCGGGATTCATGCATTTCAGTCGAAAGCGTTGGATGGCATCTTCATTTTCACGCCGGATGAACAACTGGTGTGGGGGATGAAATACGATTTTGAGCAACACAAAGTTGGTGACTATCAATCGTTTTTGCCCTATTTCCCGATCATTCTCAGTGAACCCAAACGTGCCAGCCGTGACTACGTTGAAGCGAAAGTGCGCTTTGTGGTGGTAGGGCAAGAGCCGTTTTTGGCGGCCACGTCCCGTGTGTGCAATAGCGAAGGCACGGCATGTGACAAAGGTTATCTGATCTTTGTGAAGAAAGTGCGCAGCCAGTTTGCGAACGTGATCGAGCTAGCCACGGGGATTGATATTGATGTGTTGAGCCGCGCTCCGTATGCCGAGATGCCCAAAGCACAACCCAATGTGAGCTATTTGGAGAAACTCGATTTCAGCGGTAATTCCAGCGTGGTGATCAAACTGACGCATCAGGTGAAGCTGCCGACGTTTATCCGCAATGATGAAATCGTCGCGCTGATGGCATTCTCGGTGCTGATGTATTTCATCAACCTGTTGGTGGTCGATTCACTGGTGCGGCCCATCACGAACGCCAATCGCGTGCTGGAGCGGTTTAAGTCCAAAGGGGGCAAGATCCCCGATGAAAGCTTTTTTGTTTCGCGTGAAATGAAAGCCTTTGCGCGCACCATCAATCAGATTTTCAATGAACTCGACAAAAGCCGCGAAGAGTTGCGCTGGCAGTCAGAACACGATCCGCTGACGCGTATTTCGAATCGCCGCAAATTAGAACGCGAGCTGACGAGTTTCATCTGCGAACAACGCTATCCTTGGGTGCTGCTCTACCTCATCGATGTGGATTATTTCAAGCTCTACAATGATCGCTACGGTCATTTGCAAGGGGACAACGCGCTCAAACAGATCGCGCATGCGTTGGAAGAGATTCCGTTTGATGGCGCAAAAGTCGTGGCACGCTTTGGCGGAGAAGAGTTTTGTGTCGTCCTTGCAAGCGATACGGAATTGGAGCCCGGTCACTTTGCGCATCAAATGCTAAATCAAGTGGCTGCGCTTGCGATTGAGCACGAGGCATCGCCCGTGAAGGGCCATTTGAGCATCAGTATCGGCGGGGTGCGTATCTTTGAGCCGAATCGCGACCAATATCAGGTACTGTTCCATGAAGCGGATCAAGCCTTGTATCAAGCCAAAGATCAAGGTCGCTGCCAGTCGGTTGTGAAAGATATTCGCTGAATAAATGAACAATTCAACCGTAGCAGTCAAAATTTACAAAATAAGTGCGACAGATTGTGTAATTTACCTAGCAAACAATTCTATTACTGATTGAGTATTTTGTCGGTTTGTATTAGTGTACTAGTCAACTAGTTTGATGATGTATGTGTGAGTGGTAATGGCACAGAATAATTCCCGTGAAACGTTTGGCTCTCGCCTTGGGTTCATTTTAGCCGCAGCGGGTGCGGCAGTTGGCCTTGGTAACATCTGGGGCTTTCCAACACAAGCGGCCAGCAATGGTGGTGGCGCGTTCCTGTTGGTCTATCTGGTTCTGATCTTTGTGGTTGCGTTTCCTATGCTGGTGGTCGAAATGGCGATCGGCCGTTATGGTCAGGCAAACCCGGTGGATAGTATGCGTTCACTGACGGGGAACCCGTTGGCGAAGCGTGTCGGTGGTTTGGTGGGCTGGGTTGGCCTGAGCGTACCAAGTGCCGTACTTGCGTTTTACAGCATTGTGGGTGGCTGGATCATCTGTTTCATGCTGGGAGCGGTGACCGATATTCTCGGAATGGAAACGGCGACAGCGTGGTTAAAAGGCTTTTCAGTTGAACGTAACCTTCTTGGTACTCTCATTTTTTACGTTCTGACGATCCTCATCGTGCAAGGCGGCGTGAAACAGGGCATCGAAAAGTGGTCCACGCGTTTGATGCCAGCTCTGTTTGTGCTGTTTGCGGTGCTGTTTGTTTACATCATGATGCAGCAAGGCGCGATGGAAGGCTTGCAGCACTACCTGATTCCTGACTTTGAAAAAGTGTGGGACCGTAAACTGATTTTGGCGGCCATGGGGCAAGGCTTCTTCTCGCTGACGATTGGTGGCTGTTCGATGCTGATCTATGGTTCGTACTTGAGCAAGAAAGAGAACCTGCCCAAGATGGCGATGAACGTCACTTTGGTGGATACCGGCGTCGCGTTCATTGCTGGTTTGGTGGTGATGCCTGCGATGTTTGTCGCGATGCACAAAGGCGTACAAATCTATGCCGAGGATGGTTCATTGCTAAGCTCTGACACGCTGGTGTTTACCGTGCTGCCATTGATGTTTGATAGCTTGGGCCTGTTTGGCCAACTGTTTGCGATTGTGTTCTTCCTGCTACTGACCATTGCCGCGCTGACCTCATCGATTTCGATGTTGGAGTGTCCGGTGGCCTTGGTCGGTGAGCGCTTTAACACCAAACGCACCCCAACCAGTTGGGTGCTGGGTGGCATTTTGGCGCTATTTAGTGTGGTGATCGTGTATAACTTTGGCGCGCTGTTTGGCTTGGTGGCCACCACAGCTACGCAATACCTGCAACCGACTGCTGCACTGATGTTCTGTCTGTTTGGGGGTTGGGTATGGAATCGCAATGCCAAGTTTAAAGAGCTGGAGCAAGGTTTCCCGGAATTCACCCAGAGTCTGTTTGGTAAAGTGTGGCCTTGGTATGTGCGCTTCGTGTGCCCATTGTTGGTGGCCGCAGTGATCTGGGCTTCATTTGGTTAAGCGTCAGTTGGTTAAGCGTCAGTTCAGTTCGTGACACAAAAAAGCCCCGATGAATCGGGGCTTTTTGCTATCGGGCAACCGGACTAAGCGGGAGATGGTGGCATCAACTGGCCGGTCGTCAGTGGTTCAAGATCGGTGTCGATGACCTCTTCAATAAAGTCGCCTACCACCTGTTCCACCATGTGATCACGCTGAGTGAAGTAGGCCAGATGGAATACTGCATCCCCTTCGTTCACCAATGGCAACGTTTGTTGGCCAATCACAATGCCGCCTTTATTGGCTTTGATCTCTACTTCAACATTGCCCAGCGGCGAGTTGATGTAAGCCAGCACTTGGCCACGTTCAACGCGATCGCCCAGTGATACCACGGTACGTAAAATGCCATCCGCTTCGGCACGTAGCCAGCTGGTGGATTTGGCAATCACCGAGGTGGGTAACTTTTTACGGCTCATGCGCATCATCCCAACAGCTTGCATCACGCGTTTAATGCCGACGATGCCAGCGCTGATGGCGATCGGCTCAAAGCGCAATGCTTCGCCCGCTTCGTACGTCAGCACGGTAATGCCAGATTTTTCCGCTTCACTGCGCAGCGATCCGTTGCGCAGGGGTGAATCGAGGATCACCGGGGTTGCAAATGCTTGCGCAATCCGCAGGGTTTCTGGGTTGCTTAAATCGGCGCGGATTTGAGGCAAGTTGGTGCGATGAATCGCACCGGTGTGCAGATCGATGATGTAGTCGCAGTTCTGTGCCACTTGAGAGAAAAAGGTGTGCGCCATACGCGAGGCCAGCGAGCCTTTTTCACTGCCGGGAAAGCAGCGGTTGAGATCGCGACGGTCAGGGAGATAACGAGATTTATGAATGAAGCCGAATACGTTGACGATCGGGACGGCGATTAAGGTGCCTTTCAGTTTGGTGGGGTCAATGGCGTTGATGAGTTGGCGAACGATTTCGACGCCGTTGAGTTCGTCGCCATGAATGGCGGCATTGACCATTAAAACCGGGCCGGGAGCGGCACCATGAATGATTTCAACGGGAATCGAAAGCGGGGAGTGGGTGTAAAGTTTCGCAGCTTCCAGCTCAATGACTTGTTTACTTCCTGGGGGAATGGACTCCCCCAGAAACTGATACGGTTTATTTCTTCTATTAACCTTTGCCACGGGTTCGAGTCCTTTTACTTGCCGCATTCTTCTCAATAAATTCGACAATCATTCCAGCGATGTCTTTACCGGTCGCTGCCTCGATACCTTCTAAACCCGGTGAGGAGTTGACTTCCATCACCAGCGGGCCACGTTCTGAACGCAGCAGGTCAACCCCTGCGACATTCAAGCCCATGATCTTGGCAGCGTCGATTGCAGTTTTGCGTTCTTGTGGAGTAATTTTTACCAGCGAGGCTGTTCCGCCACGGTGAAGGTTCGAACGGAATTCGCCTTCAGCACCTTGACGTTTCATCGCGGCAATCACTTTATCACCAATCACAAAACAGCGAATATCTGCGCCGCCCGCTTCTTTGATGTATTCCTGAACCATGATGTTGGCTTTCAGGCCCATAAACGCTTCGATGACGCTTTCCGCTGCTTTGCGGGTTTCCGCTAACACTACACCGATGCCTTGGGTGCCTTCAAGCAATTTAATCACCACCGGTGCGCCACCCACCATGTCGAGTAAGTCTTTGACATCGTCAGGTTTACTGGCAAATCCGGTGATCGGCATGCCGATGCCTTTGCGTGACAACAATTGCATAGAACGAAGTTTGTCACGTGAGCGGCTAATTGCCACGGATTCGTTGACTGGATACACGCCCATCATTTCGAACTGACGCAGCACGGCGGTGCCGTAAAACGTCACCGAAGCACCGATACGCGGGATCACGGCGTCAAAGCCCGACAGTTCTTCACCTTTAAAATGAATCTCGGGCTTTTCCGAATTGATATTCATATAGCAGCGCAATGCATCGATCACTTTGACTTCGTGGCCGCGTTGCTTGCATGCTTCAATCAAACGCTTGGTTGAATACAGCGACGAATTACGCGACAGAATACCAATTTTCATTATCTAGGCTCCTCGAAAGGGATTAAAAACGACTCAGTTGGGTCGACAACAATTCTGTGGTGCATGGCTGTTCGGCCTAATAGCATACGAAACGCCATGTTTTCACGGTTGGTGAGCGTGATCTCGGCGGGCCAGGTTTCGCCACCAAGAGACAGATCGGATCGGATCACAAATCGCGTCTCTTCATGGCCACCGGAATCGCGTACCGTGCGCTCGTCCACCACTTCTGCTTCACACACAGTGACTTCTTCTTCATTATGTTGCAAGGGATGGATCCAAAAACGAACCCAGAGCGCTTCATCTTTCATAAAGCTCTCGACCTTGAATGCGTGCAAGCAAGACGTGCGGGCTCCGGTATCGATTTTTGCATTAATTTGATCAATACCTAACCCTGGAAGGCTGAGTGTTTCTCGCCATCCGACAATCATTTTTTCTTTCATCGCAATGTCATTAGTTTGAGAATTTCAGATACTGCTCAGGAATTTACCCGAAAGTGTGGGGGTTAAGCAGCATCCCCGATACAACTTCATAATGGAGTTATCGCTTGAATAGAGTTTGGTGAATAACTCTGGGAACTTCAAGGACGCGAACTCTAGCAGCGAACAATAAATTCAATCTAATGAATTAAATTTTTCGTGTCGACAAAAATTATTGATAGTTTACCAAAACAAAGCCGGGGTTTTTGACCCCGGCTTTCTGGTTAGGCTTTGGCTGGAATATTTTCCAACAAAGCAATCATTTGTTCCCAGAACAGGCCGACTGTATCGATCTTCACTTTCTCATCAGGAGAGTGTGGGAATTTGATGGTTGGACCGAATGACACCATGTCCATCGTTGGATAGGGTTTCTTAAACAGGCCACATTCAAGGCCTGCGTGGATCACCATGATGTTCGGTTTATGGCCGTAAATGCCTTCATACATGTCACGGAAGATGTGCATGATTTCGGAATCAGCATCCGGTTTCCAGCCCGGGTAAGCACCAGAGAACGCAATGTTTGCGCCAGCGAGTTCTGCCACGGAAGTCAGCATGCTTTCGACTTGGCTGCGGCCTGAGTCGATCAACGAGCGGATCAGGCACAATACTTTCACTTGGTCGCCTTCGGTGGTGACGACGCCGACGTTGAGTGAGGTTTCAACCACGCCTTCGATGTCATCGCTCATGCGAATCACGCCGTTCGGACATGCATTTAGCGCTGCGATCACGCGTTGTTGATCCGCGAGCGTAAAGACACCTTGGGCCACGTCTTTCGCTTCATTAAAGGTCACGATGCCGGTTTCGATGCGGCCGAGTTCTTCCTTCAGTAAGTCGGTGTAGGTGGTGAACAGTGCGTCAAGCTTGCTTTGATTCTCTGCAGGTACGGCGACGGTCACAAACGCTTCACGAGGAATGGCGTTGCGCAGGCTACCGCCACGAAATTCGATCAAACGCAGATCCAATGCTTGCGCGTGGCCGGCAAGAAAACGGGCAATCAGTTTGTTGGCGTTGCCGCGACCGGTATGAATATCACAACCAGAGTGGCCGCCTTTGAGCCCTTTCAGGGTTAATTGACGAGTCACGTAACCTGCTGGCAGCGCGTCGCGTTGAATATCAAAGCTCAATGCTCCGTCCACGCCACCTGCGCAGCCCATGTACACTTCGCCTTCTTGTTCGGAATCGGTGTTGAGCAGGATCTCTCCCTCCAACCAGCCCGCTTCTAGGCCGAACGCCCCCGTCATGCCCGCTTCTTCATCGATGGTCAGCAGCACTTCCAGTGGGCCGTGTTTGATCGTTGTCGATGCCAAGACGGCTAAACATGTTGCCATGCCGATGCCGTTGTCTGCGCCCAATGTGGTGCCTTTCGCGGTAACCCACTCGCCATCGACATAAGGTTGGATCGGATCTTTGGCGAAGTCATGATCGGTGTCTTCGTTCTTTTGGGGAACCATGTCGATGTGCGCTTGCAGCACAACCGCTTTTTTATGTTCCATCCCCGCAGTGGCTGGTTTCTTAATGAAGACGTTGCCTGTTGGATCGCGACGCACGTCCAGACCTTGTCCTTTGGCCCAGCCAATAATGTATTGCGCCAGCGCTTCTTCATGTTTTGACGGGTGAGGAATTGAGCAAATCTTATCGAAAAACTGCCACACAGGGGCAGGTGATAACTTGCTGATTTCAGAATGGAATTCAGACACAGATAACTCCTTTTGTGTAAATTTTCCCGATCATTGATAGGTTTTTGACGCTATTTTTAGACAAATAGACTGGAATCGGGCTGCGACATAGTGACGACCAACAGCATACCACTATGCGCGGATCGGGAGTAGCGCAATTGCGGATCGATTGTTTTTCATCGGTCACACTTTGGTGATGGTGGCAGGAATGCGAATGTGATGAAATGCAATTGATTGCGCTCTATTGGTAATTTTATTAAAAAACAAAATGAGGTTTTTGTAATTTAATTACCAAATATGCATGACGTAGATCAATTAATCGAATTTATGTGATTTTTGTCACCAAAAGTATTGTAATAAAATTTCTTGGTGGTATATTTGTAACCAACTTCGGAAACGAAGACAAAATGCTCAAAGGATGAGTCCGATTTGTCGCCTCCAAGGAACCGAGAAATCAATCAAGAATGTATGGTTTTAATGGTGATAGTTATGAATAAAGGTTTATCTTCTGTAATGTTCTGGAAAAACAAATCTGTGTTTACCGGCAGCTTTACATACCCGTCAAGCTTTGGCTACTAAGCGATAGCTTGCAACTCGAACAGTTTTGTTCACCCCTATATTAGAATTTATTTTTAATCAAATTTGGTTAATATGATTCACCGCCACCTGCGATCAGGTGGCGTTTTTTTATGCCTGCGATCCGGCCAATTGCGATGATCAAGCGCTGATCGTCGCCTCACCAATAAAGTAGCCGTCTTCATCAAACCGTTTGATCTCACCGTGTTCGCACACGATCGTGATGTAACGGATGTCCGAAAATTGCCAGTTACGCCACTGATAGACAAATTTGTCGTTCTCAACCCACCAGTAGCCTTCATCCACGTCGTTCGGACGTTCGGAAATGCCAATCAACTTGCCATCAGCTTGCAGTGTGATGCGATAGGGGATGTTGAAGCAATCTTTGGTGAGCAATGTTTTTTGGGTCAACAGCGCGCGAATTTGCTGGCTGGTGAGCGGCGGGGATTCACAATCTGCCAAACGTTCGTTGGGTAAGATCTGTTTGGCGATGCGCGCCAGTTGTTGGATGCCCTCGCGAATGTTCTCGGTGCGAATCGACTGAAAGCTAAGCCGAAAACTGTTGTTCTTGTGGTCGCAACAGTAATACTTGGCGCCATTGTTGATCAGAATACCTTGCGCCTCGGCCAGCCGTTCAAAGCGTTCTGCATCAAAGCCCTGTTTGTATTCGATCCAAAATGCCGTGCCTGCCAACGAAGCCACCGCCCCCGATTGCGGGAAATAATAGTTCATCGCTTTTTCCATCGTCAGCCACTTGTCGCGGTAGCGCTTGAGCAGCTTTTGCGCCAGCACATCGTAGTAGCCGAGGCTGAGAAACAGTGCCAACGTTTGGCAGTTGCTTTTCGGCGGCAGACTGTGGGTGCGTACCTGAAGCGATTTGATTTGTGCGATGAGCGGCTCGGCGGCGACGATGAAACCGATGCGCAGCCCCGGCGCAATGCTGGCCGTAAAACTGGAGATATAGATGATGCGTTCGCTGTGGTATTCGCAGCGCAGCGGTGGACAACTGTTCTCCATAAAGCTGACGTCGTGCTCAAAATCATCTTCAATGATCAGAAAGTCGTGCCGATCAGCTTGTGTCATCAACGCTTGGCGCCGTTCGGGCGACATACGCACGGTGGTCGGAAATTGGTTACTCGGTGTGGTGTACACCAGGTGGCAATCGGCCAGACGTTCATCAACAACCAAACCGTGCGAGTCGACTTCGATCGGCAACACATGGGCACGTCGTGCCTGAAATTGATGGCGCGCTTCTGGGTAGCCGGGGTTTTCCATCGCCACCGTACTCTGTTTGCTGACCAGCAATTTACTCAAATAATAGAGGCTGTTTTGGCTGCCTAGCGTAATGGCGATGTTGTCTTTGGCGACAAAAATGCCGCGCTTGGTCAGCACGCGAGTGCGGATTTGTTCGATCAGTTCTTCGTAGTCGTGATCATTGGACGTCCAACTGCGGTGGTTGCTTTTGTTGAGCGATTGAATGCTGCACTTACGCCATTCTGACACCGGAAATAGGTCTTCATCGACGAGTCCATTGACGAATACATACGGATAATCGTTGAGATCGTTCGCTTCGACATCCGCACGGGTGTGCTCGGCATTGAGGTAATTAAACCAATCCAAACCCGCGCTGGTGGCTGGGGCTGGGGTGTCGGAGTGGGGCGCTGGCGCGCTCAATTCTAACTGCGGATTGACGTAATAGCCTTTGCGTTCAATCGGCACCAACACGCCCTCTTCGGCGAGCTGTTCGTAGACCCGCAAAATGGTATTGCGCGATACGTTGAGTTTTTCCGCCAAACGGCGGGATGACATGATGCTGGTTTGCTTGGGCACAAATCCGGCAAAGATGGCTTTCGCGATGTCGCTTTTGATTTGATCTTGTAGCGTGCGCGAATCCTGGGGGTCGATATGAATCAATTGATACAGCATAGCTTTCCTGCACATCAAGCAGTGCGTGTGACGCGTATCAACGAAGGGGAGAGAAAACAGACGCGCATGGCTGCGCATCTGTTTGAGGTCTCGTTGACGGTCAGATTAACGACTGCAGTTCCGTTTTTATAATATCCAAGCCTTGAGTGATCAGTGCTGACTCGATGGTCAGTGGCGGAAGGAAACGAATCACGTTTGCCTTCACCCCACACGAGAGCAAGATCACGCCTTGGTGATGACACTTTAATACCAATTGTTTGGTCAGGTCTGCAAGTGGCAAGCCAGTGGTTGGATCATTGAGTTCCATCGCAATCATGGCGCCGACCTGACGAATATCCCCGATGTGCGGGATCGTTTTCTGCATTTCGAGCAAGCTTTCTTGAAATTGCAGACCGACGTGCTGCGCACGCTCACACAGGTTTTCATCTTTGATGATCTGAATCACTTCCAGCGCAGCGCAGCAGGCCAGTGGCGACCCAGCGTATGTGCCACCAATGCCGCCCGGCGTGGCGGCGTCCATGATCTCCGCTTTGCCGACCACACCCGACAGCGGGAAGCCGCCAGCAATCCCTTTCGCCATGGTGATCAGGTCCGGTTTGGCATCGAAGTATTCACACGCAAACAGTTTACCAGTGCGGGCAAACCCGGTTTGAATTTCATCACAGATCATCACAATGCCGTGTTGGTCACACAGGTCGCGGATCGCGCTGACCCAAGCGTTTGGCGCTTGGTAGAAACCGCCTTCACCTTGAATAGGTTCAAAAATGATCGCGGCAACGCGTGATGGTTCGATATCGCAAGCAAACAGATCCTGAATTGCGCTAAGGCTCTGCGCTTCGCTGACGCCATGATACGCATTTGGGTAAGGCACGTGGTAGATGTCGTTCGGGAACGGACCAAAGCCAGTTTTGTATGGGGCCACTTTGCCAGTCAGTCCCATGCATAGGTTGGTACGGCCATGGAAACCGCCTTTAAAGGCAATCACGCCGCTACGGCCAGTGTATGCGCGCGCAAACTTGATCGCGTTTTCGACCGCTTCTGCGCCTGTGGTGACAAATGCAGCTTTCTTGTCGAACTCTCCCGGCGCGATGTCGACCACACGTTCGGCCAGTTCAACAAAGCTGGTGTAAGGCGTCACCATGGAACAGGTGTGGCTGAATTGATCGAGCTGCTCTTTGACTGCCGCGACGATGCGTGGGTGTGAGTGACCGGTGTTATTCACCGCGATACCTGCGGCGAAATCGATGTACTGCTTGCCCTCAATATCGGTGATCAGCGCGTTTTCTGCTTTCGCTGCGTAAATGGGGGCGAGGTTCGCCATGCCTTTCGCGACGACTTTTTCCTTGCGATTTTGCCATTCCGTATTTGTCATGTTTGCGTGTCCTTGTGATGATGTTCAGCGGCTTAAAAGCCACCGAAGCAGAGGTATTTGATATTGAGGTATTCGTCGATGCCCTGTTTGGCGCCTTCGCGGCCAAAGCCGGATTGCTTCACGCCGCCAAAGGGCGCGACTTCGTTGGAAATCAGTCCTTCGTTAATGCCCACCATGCCGTATTCCAGCTTTTCGGCGATGTGAAACGCGCGGTGAATATTGGTGGTGTAGAAGTAGCTGGCGAGGCCGTAAATGGTGTCGTTGGCGCTGCGCACCAGTTCGTCGTCGTGGGAGAAACGCACGATCGGCGCGACCGGGCCAAACAGTTCGGTTTGCACGATGTCCATCGCTTGTGTCACGTTGGTCAATACGGTCGGTTCGATAAACAGCCCGCCCGCAGACTGACCGCCCAGCGCAATGCTGGCACCTTGTTCGACCGCCGTGTCGATGTAGCTGAGCACGCTGTTTTTCGCTTTGATATCAATCAGCGGACCGATGTTGACGCCCGCTTCAAGACCGTTGCCCATTTTCAGCTCGGCCACGGCCGCGACAAATTTCGTTACGAACTCGTCATACACTGCATCCTGCACATAGAAGCGGTTGGCGCACACGCAGGTTTGACCGGCGTTGCGGAATTTCGAGGCAATGGCCCCTTGCACCGCGGCATCGATGTCGGCGTCATCAAACACGATGAACGGCGCGTTGCCGCCCAGTTCCATCGATGTACGTTTGATGGTGCCCGCACATTGGGTAATCAGGTGGCGACCCACTTGAGTCGACCCAGTGAATGACAGCTTTTTGATGTCCTCGTGAGTACAGAAAATATCGCCCACGGCGACCGATGAATGGTTGTTGAGCACAATCAACAAGTCTTGAGGCAGACCCGCCTGATAGGCCAGCTCCGCCGTGGCATAGGCTGACAGCGGCGTTTGGTTGGCGGGTTTAACGATGAAGCTACAACCGGCGGCCAGCGCAGGCGCGGCCTTACGGGTGATCATCGCAATCGGAAAATTCCAAGGCGTGATGGCGGCGGCAACACCAATCGGCTGCTTGACCGTCATCAGGCGCTTGTTGCCTGCCGGTGACGGAATGGTCTCGCCATAGGTGCGTTTGCCTTCTTCGGCGAACCATTGAATGAAGGATGCGCCGTACATCACTTCCCCTTTGGCTTCGGCCAGCGGTTTGCCCTGTTCCAAGGTCATGATGCGCGCGAGGTCGTCGGCGTTTTCCACCATTAGATCGTACCAACGCTTAAGAATTACCGCGCGCTCGGCGGCAGTTTTGTCTTGCCAGCGCTGCTGCGCCTGTTTTGAACGGGCGATCAGCGTGTGGATGGTTTGCGTATCGACAGATGGAATGTAGGCCAGAATGTCATCGGTGGCGGGGTTGAGGACCGCAATCGCGTCGTCACTGGCTGCGCAGGTCGCATTCAGTAGCGCCTTGTTAACAATGTGCTCCATATTTGTATCTCTTTTGTAGGCTGATGATGGCATGTTAGACACAAAACGCGGTGCGTACTGAGTACCAGTTGCTCACAAACGTTGGTACCAGAACGGTGAATTGAGCTGGTACCATAACAACTTCGCCACTGGCTCTATCGCATTCCTTTTCCGTTCTTCATATTGAGTTGGGAAACAAATCAATAACAAAAGTGTAACGATGCAGGAAGAGGAATTTCTATGTTAAGTGTAAAGGGAACCAAGCTGGCGAAAGCTGTTCTGGCCGCGGCGGTTGGGGTGAGTGCTTTGATGTGTTCGACCGCAACCCTAGCGGCGCAGTACAACTGGCGTTTTGCGAACTTATACGGCCGTGGCACTGCGTTTGGCGAGGTGTATGAAGACCTGGCCAAGAACATCGAAACCATGTCGAATGGTCGCATCGCCGTGCAAGTGCTTTACTCCGGTGAGGGCGTTGGAACCAGCGGCATTCTGAGCGCGGTGAAATCGGGTTTGATCACCATGGGCGCACCCTTTCAACCGATGCATGCTGGGGAATTCCCGGCGGGCGTTGTGGAAGTGGGCTTGCCGGGTGGCACGTCGGATGTCGCGGCACTGACCACGCTGTTCCATGACAAAGGTTGGGGCAAAATTCTTAAACAAGCGTACGGTTCGCAAGGCTTGGAATGGCTCGATCCTTACATTCAACCACCGGTGTACATCATCACCAAACAGCCCATCAATTCGATTGCCGATTTCAAAGGCTTGAAGATTCGTGCGCCAGGTGCGTACGGCAAGTTCCTGCGTAATTTGGGCGCTTCGCCGGTTTCTCTGGCATGGAGCGAAATCTACACCTCGCTGGCAACGGGTGTGATCGACGGCTCGATCGGCTCAAACATGATTGATCACCGCGATGGCAACCACGTTGAAGTGGCGAAATACATGTACCCCGTGCCACTAGCGGGCGCGCAAGTGCTCCCCATCGTCGTCAATCAGAAAGCGTGGAACAAACTACCGGCTGATTTGCAGGCGATTGTGAAAGCGGCAACGGCAGCGCACGCGCAGGAACAGATGTCGAAATCCAAACTGTGGGAATCGCAAGCGGTAGCCGATATGGAAGCCAAAGGCCTGCAATGGAGCCCGCAGCCTTCAGAGGCGGATCTGAAAGCGTGGAAAGACGCGGGGATGTCGCTGGCAAAAGAGTATGCCGCGGAAGACCAGTATTCCAAGCAGCTGGTGGATATTCTTGAGCAACAATAATGGACGACGCAGGTGAACCCGTTTGGGTTCGCCTGTTTTTTATAGGGAGATTTCTATGCTTGAAGCCATTTTACTGAGGTATTGCCAGTTCACGAAATACGTCGTCAGTCTGATTGGACGCTCAGTGTCGTACTTGCTTCCCGTACTTGCCGTGATTGTGTTTTACGAGGTGTTTGCTCGTTACGTGTTGAACCGCCCAACCATTTGGGGTTACGACACGTCCTTATTCTTGTTTGGCTACATTGCGGCATTAGGCGGCGCGTATGCTCAGCAACGCGAAGCGCACATCAACGTCGATATCATTCACGCCAAAGTGTCGGAAAAAACCAGACGCCTGTTTGATGTGCTGACGGGGATTTTGGCGATGGGGTTTCTGGCGGTTATGGTCAAAACCTGCGGTGGTATGTTTATCGAAAGTCTCGAATTCAATTACAAAACTCAGAGTGAATGGGCACCCGCCATGCATCACTTTTGGTTGATGATGACGGTTTCGGCAGGCGTGTTCATCGCCGAATATTCGACGGAGTTGATTGCCAATCTGTTCTTCTTGATCAAAGGCCGCGAATTGAATGGTGAGGTTCATCAGCACGTCAATCTGGATGAGCAGCCATTTAAGGTCGATAACGACCAGTTGGATTCCGTTTTTGACAAGGAGAGCCCAAATGGGAATTGAGATGTTAACCCTGGTGTTGTTGGGTTGTATTCTGACCGCGTTCGTTCTTGGCGCACAGGTTGGGCTAGCGCTCGGCGGGATCGCGATGGGCGTCGGGTATCTGGTGTGGGGCGAGTCGCTGTTTAACATCATTCCGACCACGGTCGAAAGCACCTTCTTCAACTTTATTCTGCTGGCGATTCCGCTGTACATCTACATGGGGCAGATCCTGACGCGCTCTGGGATCGGCGATGCGATGTTTAACGCCAGCCAACTGGCGATCGGCCGTGTGCGCGGATCGCTGGCGATCAGCGTGATCGGCGTGTGTTCAATGATCGGCGCGATGGTGGGGATCATCGGCGCTGGCATCATGACCTCCAGTTCGATTGCGCTCAAACCGATGCTTGAGCGCGGCTACGACAAGAAGCTGGCACTCGGGGTGATCATGGCTGGCGGTTCGCTGGGCATTTTGATTCCGCCGAGCATTCCGATGATCATGTTCGCATCCTCGACTCAGAACTCGGTCGGCAAGATGTTTCTTGGCGCGATGGTCCCGGCGCTGATTACGATCGTGCTGCTCATCAGCTACGTGGTGATCAGCTGTAAAATGCGTCCGGAACGTGCGCCGATGGACATCGACAACGACATCGAAATTCCCAAAGGCTATGAGCTGTTTAAAACCATTCGTGACGGCGCCTCTTCGTTTGCGCTGATTGTGGTCGTCCTTGGTAGCATCATTGCCGGGATTGCGACGCCAACGGAATCGGGCGCGCTGGGCGTGATGGGCGCGATTCTGCTCTCGATTCTGTTCAAGCGGTTTAAACCGGAACTCTTGATGCGTTCGGGCATGCAAACCGCGATGCTGGTCAGTGTCGCGATGTGGATTATTCTCGGCGCGTCGGTGTTTAGTAACTTCCATCTGCTGATGGGCATTCAAGGCATGGTGGCGGGGTTTACTCAAAATCTCGACCTGCCGCCGATTGTCATCATCATGATGTTTCAAGTCATCATGTTGCTGCTCGGTTTCATCATCGATGAATTTATCATTGTGTTGATGTGCGCGCCGATATTTACTCCAGTTGCCGTGGCACTTGGATATGACCCGATTTGGTTTGGCGTGTTGATGATTCTCAACATTGTGATTGCGGTACAGACGCCGCCGTATGGGTTTGCACTGTTCTACCTCAAAGGCATTGCGCCGAAAGGGGTGACCATGATGGATCTGTACAAATCGGTCACGCCATTCATTCTGGTGCAGTTTGTGGTGCTGGTGATCTGCATGCTGTTTCCAGACCTCGTTACTTGGTTACCGAACAAGGTGATGAATTCCTAGTCCCATCGGGTGGATGCTGCTGATATTCACAACCTCTCTCTGATGTGCAGCCAAGCAAAAGGGAGAGGTTGTTCTCATTTCTGAACTGCCATTCTGGTGATGATTTTTTGGCCGAAAAGCCTGCTGTTTATGTGTAGCTGTGCATAAATGTTTCTGAGTTTCTAAAAAATCGATGCAAATTCCATCTGGAATTTGTGATTTGATAACTTTATAATCTGCGCCCAATCGATTACGCAACCGTTTACTTTTTACCTTTATTAGGACTCGAACATGCTGGAAAGGCTATTTAAACTCAGTGAACATGGCACAAACGTGCGCACTGAGATCATTGCAGGGGTCACCACCTTCCTGACCATGGCATACATTATCTTCGTGAACCCAGCGATTCTTTCAGATGCCGGAATGGATCGTGGTGCCGTTTTTGTTGCTACCTGTCTGGCGGCAGCGGTTGGCTGTTTCATCATGGGTCTCGTCGCGAACTATCCGATTGCACAAGCACCGGGCATGGGCCTGAACGCGTTCTTTACCTACGTGGTCGTGCTGGGTATGGGTTACTCTTGGCAGGTTGCGCTTGCAGCCGTGTTCTGTTCAGGCGTGCTGTTTATTCTGCTGAGCTTGTTTAAGATTCGAGAGTGGATCATCAACTCGATTCCGATGTCACTGCGAACCGGTATCTCGGCGGGTATTGGTCTGTTTTTGGCGTTCATTGCGCTGAAAAATGCCGGTATCGTGGTTGATAACCCAGCAACACTGGTTTCTATGGGGGCCATCACGTCGCTGCCTGCAGTACTCGGCGCGCTTGGTTTCTTCTTCACCATCGCGCTGGTTCACCGTGGTGTGAAAGGTGCCGTGATGATTGCGATTTTATCCATCACCGTCTTGGGTCTGATCTTCGGTGATGTGCAGTGGGGCGGTGTGATGTCTGCGCCACCAAGCTTGGCACCAACCTTCATGCAACTCGACTTCTCACACGTTTTTGAAGTGGGCATGATCTCCGTTGTGTTTGCATTCCTGTTTGTCGACCTGTTTGACACTGCGGGCACATTGGTTGGCGTTGCGACCAAAGCGGGCCTGATTGGTGACGACGGCAAGATTCCTCGTCTGAATCGCGCGCTGCTGGCGGACTCAACGGCCACATCAGTGGGTGCACTGCTGGGGACGTCTAATACCACTTCTTTTGTCGAGAGTGTCTCGGGTGTTGCAGCAGGTGGCCGTACCGGTCTGACCGCAGTTGTCGTTGGTATTTTGTTCCTACTTGCATTATTCTTCTCGCCATTAGCGGGTATGATCCCAGCCTACGCGACGTCAGGTGCGCTGTTTTACGTTGCCATTCTGATGCTTTCAGGACTGGTAAGCATTGACTGGCGCGATCTGACCGAAGCGGCGCCAACCGTGGTGACCTGTCTTTTGATGCCACTGACTTTCTCAATTGCAGAAGGTATTTCAATGGGCTTTATCGCGTACGCGCTGATTAAGCTGTTGAGTGGGAAAGGCCGCAGCGTGTCACTCAGTGTCTGGGTGATGGCGATCATCTTTGCTGTCAAATACATTCTTGCTGCGTAAGCGCGGCAAAACATTTCCAAACTTTAGGTCAATAACAATGAGTAGAAAATTCGTTATCACTTGGGACAATATGCAGAAGTACTGCCGTGAACTGGCTGAACTTCAAATGCCTGCAGAACAATGGAAAGGTATCCTGGGTGTAAGCCGTGGTGGCTTGGTACCAGCAGCTATCCTGGCTCGCGAACTGGGTATTCGTTACGTCGATACCGTATGTATCTCGAGCTACGACCACGATCACCAACGTGACATGAGCGTGCTAAAAGCACCCGATCACGATGGCGAAGGTTTCCTGATTGTTGATGACCTAGTCGACAGTGGCGATACAGCGCGTAAGATCCGTGAAATGTATCCAAAAGCGAAATTTGTGACTGTATGCGCGAAGCCTGCAGGTCGTGAATTGGTGGATCAATACGTGGTGGACATTCCACAAGACACGTGGATTGAACAGCCTTGGGACATGGTTTTGTCGTTTGTTGAACCGGTAAACCGTAAACAAAAATAAACTGTGATTCTCAACTTTATTTGATAATGGCCCTGTTTAGGGCCATTTTTTTTATTACTATTAGGCCACTATTCTCAACAGAGACGCGTTATGTCCGAAGAAATCAGCAAAAACCTTTCTGAGACTTTGTTCCAAAAGCATAAACAAGCCAAAGAAACGTCCTCTCTTATTCAGTACATGCCAAGTAGCCAACAATTTCTTGAACAGAAAAAAGAGCAAGAGGACAACGCTTGGTACCGAAACCTGCGTCGTTTGCAATGGGCTTGGCAGGGCATCGATCCGGTTGAACAAGAAGAAGTACTAGCGCGTATCGCCTCATCCAAACATTCCCGTACCGAAGATCGCTGGCTGGATACGGTGATGGGGTATCGTGGTGGCAACTGGGCCTATGAATGGACCAAGCTGGGCATGCAGCATCAGGCGCGCGCTGGGTCAAAAGCAGGCGAAAAAGCCGCTGATGAAATGTTTGCCGCGTCGCTCTGCTTCAGCATTGCCGGTTACCCACATCTGAGAAACGATAATCTCGCGCTGCAAGCGCAAATTCTGGCCAACAACGCTTACATGGAAGCAGCCAACCTCACCAAATACGTGGTGAAACGCTTAGAGTTCCCATACAAAAACAAAAAAATCGTCGGCCACCTGCATCTCTCCAATACTGAAAAACCGCAGCCGGTGGTGATCGTCAGTGCCGGGCTTGATAGCTTACAAACGGACATGTGGCGTTTGTTCCGTGACTTTTTGGTCAAGCGGGATATCGCGATGTTGACCATCGACATGCCTTCGGTGGGCCACAGCTCGCACTGGGCGCTCACAGAAGATTCGTCATGTTTGCATCAGGCCGTGCTCAACCAACTGGATACGCTGCCTTGGGTGGATCACTTCCGTGTCGGCCTCGTTGGATTCCGCTTTGGCGGCAATGCGATGGTGCGCCTGTCGTTCCTTGAGCCAGAGCGTGTGAAAGCGTGTGTCTCTCTCGGCGCGCCGATTCACGATGTGTTGGTCTCGCCGAAAAAAATGAAGATGATGACCAAAATGTACTTAGATGTGCTGGCATCGCGTTTGGGCAAATCGGCGGTGGATATCGACAGCTTGTCTGGGCAGTTGATGGCGTGGTCGTTGAAAATGCAAGGCTTCCTTAGCAGTCGTCGCACCAAAGTGCCGATTCTCGCCATGGGGTTGGAAGGCGATCCGGTATCACCGTACAGCGATAACCAGTTGGTGGCGCTCTTTAGTCAAGGTGGTAAAGCTAAGCAAATAAAAAGTAAGACAATTACACAAGGATATGAGCAATCCCTCGATTTAGCGATAAATTGGCTGGAAGACGAACTCAACAGATGACTTTTGCCCTAAATTAGTTAAGAGTGATGAATATATATTGCTTAAATATATAATTATCAAATATTAAAGGTCATTCTTAACATTGCAACGGAGAGTCAATATGTCAGAGGTGACGAAGAGTCCGACCCATTATCGTTTGTTGGCGGCACTGAAAGCCATTGGTCCTTATTTGCGCGAAGGACAGTGCAAAGATGGTTTTTATCTGTTTGATTGTTTAGCGTTTTGTGTCAACGATAAAAAGTCCCCAGAGAAACGTGAATTCTGGGGCTGGTGGATGGAGCTGAGCCCAACATCCGACGGGTTTGAAGCGAAATATCATATCGGGCGTTACAATCTGGCGGGTGAATGGCACACCGACGCGGTGCCGAAAACGGCATTGCCGGAGGTGAATCGCACGCAGGAAGACTTTCATCAAAAGTTAGAGAAAACGTTACAAGAACGTTTCGCGCTCACGCTATCTTTGCATGAGCAATCAACTGAATTCGTTTAGTTTTACCCGTCTGACATATCTGTCAATCAAAAAGGTGCTTTTTAGCACCTTTTCTGCTTGTGCATTCCGCTGTTGATTGCTAAAACATCTTCTCTTAAATGTTTTTCATTACAGAAGAAATCATGAAAACGAATCATCAAAGCGGAAATGTTTCACAAACTGTCATCGTGAAACTAGGAACCAGTGTTCTGACCGGTGGTACGTTGGCGCTCGACCGTGCGCATATGGTCGAATTGGCGCGTCAATGTGCTGAACTGAAAAAACAAGGTCACTCAGTCGTGATCGTGTCGTCTGGTGCAATTGCAGCAGGCCGTGAACATCTTGGTTACCCCGCACTGCCCAACGCGATCTCAAGCAAACAGTTGCTGGCCGCGGTGGGACAGAGTCAGTTGATTCAAGCTTGGGAATCTCTATTTTCGATTTATGGCATCAAAATCGGCCAGATTCTGCTGACGCGTGCCGATCTTGACGACCGTGAACGTTTCCTCAACGCACGTGACACCATCAACGCGTTGGTGGCTCACGACATCATTCCGATCGTCAATGAAAACGATGCGGTAGCGACCAACGAAATCAAAGTGGGCGATAACGACAACCTGTCAGCGTTGGTCGGTATTTTGTGCGGCGCTGATAAATTGCTGCTGCTGACTGACCAAAAAGGGCTGTTCACTGCCGACCCGCGCAAAGACCCCAATGCCGAGCTGATCAAAGAAGTCAAAACCATTGACGACACGCTGCGTAAAATCGCAGGCGGCAGTGGCACCACCTTAGGCACTGGCGGTATGGCGACCAAACTGCAAGCGGCAGATATTGCTCGCCGTGCGGGCATTGAGGTGATCATTGCGGCTGGTCGTGCGCCGAACGTCATTTTCGATTCCCTGAGCGACGCGCCGCAAGGCACGCGCTTCCTACCGTTGGAAGAAGCGCTCGAAAACCGCAAACGCTGGATTTTGGCTGGGCCAGCTGCATCCGGTGACATCTTCATCGATGATGGCGCAGTGCGCGCAGTCTTGAACAAAGGCAGCAGCTTGCTGGCGAAAGGTGTGGTGCGCGTTCAAGGTGAATTCTCGCGTGGCGAAGTGGTACGGGTGACCAACGGCCATGGCCATTTGGTGGCGCGTGGCATCGCGAAATACTCCAGCCGCGACATGGCAAAAATTGCCGGCAAACACAGTAAAATGATTATCGAAACACTCGGCTATGATTATGGCTCAGAAGTGATTCACCGCGACGACATGGTCGTGATTCAGGAATAGGGAGAGAGACAGTGGACTTAACACTCATGGGGAAAGCGGCCAAAGACGCGTCGTTTCAACTCGCCACCGCCTCGACGGCACAAAAAAATCACGCACTGGCCATCATTGCTGATGAACTAGAAGCCAATGCGGCGCAAATTCTTGCGGCCAATGCCAAAGATATCCAATTGGGCCGCGATGCCGGTTTAAGTGATGCGCTGCTGGATCGCTTGCTGCTGAATGAATCGCGTCTGAATGCGATTGCCAATGACGTGCGTAACGTGATTAGCCTTCATGATCCGGTGGGCAGCGAAATCGACAGCAAAGTGCTCGAAAATGGCATGTCGTTGTCGCGTCGTCGCGTGCCTCTGGGCGTCGTCGGGGTGATTTATGAAGCGCGTCCGAATGTGACCATCGATATCGCCGCGCTGTGTCTAAAGACCGGTAACGCCTCGATTCTACGTGGCGGCAAAGAGACGTTTTTCTCCAATGTGGAGCTGGTCAAAGTGATTCAGTCTGCGCTGAAAAAAGCGCAGTTGCCTGCCGCTTCTGTGCAATACATTGAAAAACCAGACCGTGAGCTGGTGACTCAGCTGCTCAAACTTGACGATTACGTGGACATGATTATTCCGCGTGGCGGCGCGGGCTTGCACAAAATGTGTAAAGAAAACAGCACGATTCCGGTCATCATTGGTGGGTTTGGTATCAGCCATATTTTTGTCGATGACAGTGCTGATTTGGATAAATCGGTGGATGTGATTGAAAACGCCAAAGTGCAGCGTCCATCAGCGTGTAACTCGCTTGATACCTTACTGGTGCATGAAGCCATTGCGCAGCCTCTGCTGGAAAAACTGGTTGCAAAACTCAACGACAAAGTGACGTTTGTTGTGGAGCCCAAAGCCAAAGCGCTGATGAGTTCGGCAACACAGCTTCGTGACGCGCAAGCGGGCGATTTTGACACCGAATGGCTGAGCTACACACTGGGCGTGAAAGTGGTGCGAGATGTTCATGAAGCGATTGATCACATGCGTGAGCACAACGCGAGCCACTCGGATGCCATCATGACCAACAGCTTGTGCAACGCGGAGCTGTTCATCAATGCTGCGGGTTCAGCTGCGGTGTATGTCAATGCGTCAACCCGCTTTACGGACGGTGCGCAATTTGGGTTGGGCGCGGAAGTGGCGGTCTCCACTCAGAAACTGCACGCGCGCGGTCCAATGGGCTTGGAAGAGCTCACCAGCTACAAGTGGGTGGGCAAAGCGAACTACTTGTCACGTAGTTAACAAAATAAGCGTAAGTTGTAGACAAAAGGGGCGATTTCGCCCCTTTTCCTTTTCTTCGCCAAACTAATTCCGGTACACTGAAAGCCTTGTTATGGAGGTGATATGCATTGTCCTTTTTGTTCTGAGAACGATACAAAAGTGATCGACTCACGTTTGGTAGCCGATGGCCATCAAGTGCGCCGCCGCCGCCAATGTCTGGCTTGTAATGAGCGCTTTACCACCTTTGAGACCGCCGAACTGGTGATGCCTCGGGTGATCAAATCCAATGGCAACCGTGAACCGTTTGATGAAGACAAAATGGTGGGTGGGTTGCAACGCGCATTAGAGAAGCGCCCGGTCAGTGCCGATGCCATTGAATTGGCAATCAGTACCATCAAATCGAAGCTGCGTGCGACGGGGGAACGTGAAGTCCCAAGCAAATTGATCGGTAATTTAGTGATGGAACAGCTCAAAGAGTTGGATAAAGTCGCTTATATTCGTTTCGCCTCGGTGTACCGCAGCTTTGAAGATGTGCGGGAATTTGGCGAAGAGATTGCTAAACTCGAAGACTGAGCATTTCCAGACTATGCCTACATTTACCTCTTTTGATTATCAAATGATGTCCCGTGCGATCAAACTGGCGCAGCGTGGACGTTTTACCACTGCCCCCAATCCCAATGTCGGTTGCGTGATCACGCAAGGCGAGTCCATTGTTGGAGAAGGGTTCCACTTTCGCGCTGGCGAACCGCATGCAGAAGTACATGCCTTGCGTATGGCGGGCGAGCAATCGGTGGGCGCCACCGCATATGTGACGCTTGAGCCGTGCTCTCATTACGGGCGCACCCCGCCGTGTGCCGAAGGCTTGATTAAAGCCGGTGTCGCGCGCGTGATCTGCGCGATGCAAGACCCAAATCCACAGGTGGCCGGGCGGGGCATTGACATGCTGCGCGAAGCGGGCATTGAGGTGCAGGTCGGTTTATTGGAAGCCGATGCATTAGCGCTCAATCCGGCGTTTATCAAACGCATGAAAACCGGCATGCCATGGGTGCAACTGAAAATGGCGGCAAGTCTTGATGGTCAAACGGCATTGGCCAATGGCCGCAGCCAATGGATTACATCACCACAGGCGCGTCAAGATGTGCAGGCTTATCGCGCGCAAGCTGGCGCGGTGCTATCAACCAGCCAAACGGTGTTAGCCGACAACGCCTCTTTGACGGTGCGTTGGCAGGACTTACCTGCGCATGTTCAAGCAAAATACGCTGAACAACATCTGCGCCAACCGGTGCGCGCCATTCTCGATCGTCAGCATCAATTGCACCGCGAACTGGCTCTGTATGCAACGGACAGTGCTGTGCTCCGAGTGGCGAATCAGGATGCCGATGTGTGCGTCGCGCTTGATGAACACGGCCAGTTGAATTTGCGCGAAGTCTTGGGCGCGTTAGCCAAACACCACAATATCAACCATATTTGGGTCGAAGCGGGCGCCACTTTGGCGAAGTCGCTGCTGGAACAAGACTTGGTGGATGAACTGGTTATGTACCTGGCACCCAAAATCATGGGCAGCGACGGACGCGGCCTGTTTGGGGCGTTGGGGCTGACGGACATGCAACAGGTTTTGGCGTTGAACATTCAAGATTGCCGAATGGTTGGCCCGGATATTCGCGTCGTGGCGACGCTTGAACGGAAAGATAACTGATTATGTTTACTGGAATTGTCGAAGCGGTCGGTACGCTGACTGCGATTACGCCCAAAGGTGAAGACATCACCATCTCGGTGAATGCGGGCAAACTGGATATGAGCGATGTTAAACTGGGTGACAGCATTGCGACCAACGGCGTGTGTTTGACCGTCGTGGCGTTTGACTCGCACAGCTATAGCGCTGATTTATCGCTGGAAACATTGAAAAAATCCGGCTTTGCTGACTACAAAGTGGGCGATAAAGTGAATCTAGAAAAAGCGATGTTGCCGACCACGCGTTTTGGTGGCCACATTGTGTCGGGTCACGTGGATGGGGTGGGCGAAATCGTTGAGCGCAATCAAGTCGGCCGCGCCATTGAATTTTGGGTGGCCATGCCCGCGGAGCTGAGCAAATACGTCGCGGAGAAAGGGTCGATGACGGTGGATGGCATCAGCCTGACGGTCAATGACTTACGCAAAAACGCGTTCAAGCTGACCATCGTGCCACACACCACGCAAGAGACCACGATTGATCACTTCCAGGTCGGTCGTAAAGTGAATCTGGAAGTGGATGTTCTTGCTCGTTATCTGGAGCGTTTGCTGCATGGTGGCCGTGAAGAGCAGCCAGCAGAATCGCGCATTACAATGGAATTCTTACAACAAAATGGTTTCGCGTAATTCGGGTTTCCGATTGCGCACCTGACAATAGGACGAGAATCATGCCAATTAGTACGCCTCAAGAAATTATCGACGATATTCGCCTGGGTAAAATGGTCATTCTGATGGATGATGAAGACCGTGAAAACGAAGGCGACCTGATCATGGCGGCCGAGCATATTACGCCGGCAGCGATTAACTTTATGGCGACTCATGGTCGTGGTTTGATTTGTCTCACCATGACCAAAGCGCGTTGCCATAGTTTGGGCTTGCCTCCGATGGTGCAGGACAACAATGCGCAATACACCACCAACTTCACGGTGTCGATTGAAGCGGCAGAAGGCGTGACCACCGGCATTTCAGCGGCTGACCGTGCGCGCACCGTGCAAGCGGCTGTGGCGAAAGATGCCAAAGCGTCAGACCTAGTTCAACCGGGCCACATTTTTCCGTTGGCCGCGCAAGACGGCGGCGTGCTGATCCGCGCAGGACACACCGAAGCAGGTTGTGACTTGGCGCGTTTGGCAGGGTTGGAACCGGCATCGGTGATTGTTGAGATCCTCAATGAAGATGGCACCATGGCGCGTCGTCCGGATCTGGAACTGTTTGCGGAAAAACACGATATCAAACTGGGCACCATTGCTGACTTGATTGAATACCGAAACAACACCGAAACCACCATTGAACGTGTAGCGCAATGCAAATTGCCGACCGAATACGGTGAATTTGACTTGGTGACGTTCCGCGATGTGATCGACAATCAGATTCACTTTGCGCTGAAAAAAGAGACCGCCACCGATCAAGTGCCGCTGGTGCGTGTGCATCTGCAAGACACCTTTACCGATTTGCTGCGCAGCGACCGCAACGCGGAACGCAGCTGGACGCTGGACAAAGCGATGCAACGCATTGGGCAAGAAGGGGGTGTGCTGGTGATTCTGGGCAATGAAGAGTCCTCTGAACTGCTGCTGCACCGCGTGAAAATGTTTGAACAACAAGACAAAGGCGATGCACCAACGCTTGCAAAAAAGCAAGGCACATCCCGCCGCGTTGGGGTTGGTTCGCAAATTCTGGCGGATCTGGGCATCAGTGACATGCGTTTACTGTCATCCGCGAACAAGAAATACCATGCGCTGGGCGGTTTTGGCCTCAATGTGGTCGAATACGTCTGCGAATAACTCGAAACAGGCTGCCGCTCGCATGAGCGGCAAGTCGCTGTGCTTTATTAATAATTCAGATTCAATCCCGTTCTCAGGTGGCGCCGTTCGTTGCTCGGCAAATTGCGTGTCAAATTACCATTAGATATCGCTCACAAATTTGTGCTAGAATCCGGCGATTCTCACTTGATGAACAGAGTTAAAGGAAAGCTTATGAAAGTGATCGAAGGTGGTTTCCCAGCACCAAATGCAAAAGTTGCGATTGTGATTTCTCGTTTCAACAGTTTTATTAACGAAAGTCTGCTGTCTGGAGCCATCGACACTCTGAAACGTCACGGCCAAGTTAGCGACGAGAACATTACTGTCGTTCGTTGCCCAGGTGCAGTCGAGCTGCCGCTAACTGCACAACGTGTTGCGAAAACCGGTAAATTCGACGCGATCGTGTCGCTAGGTTCAGTAATCCGTGGTGGCACGCCTCACTTTGACTATGTTTGTAGTGAAATGAATAAAGGTCTGGCACAAGTGTCGATGGAATTCAGTATTCCAGTGGCATTTGGTGTTCTGACTGTCGATACAATCGATCAAGCTATTGAACGCGCAGGAACCAAGGCTGGTAATAAAGGTGCAGAAGCTGCACTGAGCGCACTTGAGATGATTAACGTTCTTTCTGAAATTGATTCCTAATGGGGGCCAGTGTGAAACCAGCCGCACGTCGTAATGCACGTCAATTTGCGCTACAAGCTATTTATTCGTGGCAAATTACTAAAGATAATGTTGCGACTATTGAAGAGCAATTCTTATCCGGTGGTAAGTATGATGAAGAAGAGCATCATGCGTCTGAACCAGCACTTGCTGCTCCAGAGACTGACGTTGCATACTTCCGTGATCTTTTAGCGGGTGTTGTGCTTAACCACACAGAGCTAGACAGTAAATTACGTCCGTTCGTGTCTCGTCCAATGCAAGATCTCGACATGATGGAGCTTGCTCTGCTTCGTCTTGCGATGTACGAAATGACACGTCGTGAAGACGTACCATACAAAGTTGTGATTAACGAAGCGATTGAACTGGCTAAAGTTTTCGCTGCAGAAGATAGCCACAAATTTGTGAACGGGGTACTGGATAAAGCCGCACCTCATGTACGCAAAAAATCGTAATTCGCTTTACAATAAAGAGGTCAGCATCAGCTGACCTTTTTTATTTCGCTGCTACACTCTTTTCTGTTCAGAAAGACTTGGAATTTCCGATGTTTGGTGAATTTAACCTAATCGATAAATACTTTTCTTCACGCCAACCACAACGTAAAGACGTGCATCTTGCCTTGGGCGATGATTGCGCGGTCGTCAAAGCGCCCGACAATGTGCGCATCGCGATCAGCACCGACACGATGGTGGCGGGGATTCATTTTCTTCCTCACGCCAACCCTGCTTGGGTTGCGCACAAAGCGCTGGTGTCCAATCTCAGCGACTTGGCCGCCATGGGTGCGACGCCCGCTTGGGTATCGATGGCACTGACGTTGCCTGAAATCGATGAAACCTGGCTCGAACCGTTTTGTACCGCCTTCTTTGACTTGGCCAATTATTACAACATTCAGCTTATTGGTGGCGATACCACCAAAGGCCCGCTCAGCATCACGTTGACCGTCCAAGGCTTTGTGCCACAAGACAAAGTGCTGCTGCGTAGTACCGCCAAAGTGGGGGATTGGGTCTACGTGACAGGTGAGTTGGGAGATAGCAAAGCTGGTCTGGACGTGATTCTGGATGACGCCAAACGTCATGAGCCGTTTGCAGACGAGCTGGAAAAACGCCATTACTTGTCCACGCCTCGAATTCTCGCAGGTCAGGCCTTGCTCAATTTGGCTTCTTCAGCGATCGATATTTCGGATGGCTTGATTTCAGATCTCGGCCACATTCTGCATCAGTCGCAGGTGGGCGTGAGTTTGGATGTGAGTGCGTTGCCGATGTCACAAGCGCTGCGCCAGTTCACCGGACACATTCAGCTTGCACAACAATACGCGCTGACCAGCGGTGAAGAGTATGAACTGTGCTTTACCGTCTCAGAGCAGAACAAAGGCTCACTCGACAGTGCACTGGCTCATTGTGGTACCAAGGTCACCTGCATTGGTCAGATTCGGCCCCAGGGAACGTTTGAGCTACATAACCATGGCGAAACGTTGGATTGGGATCTGCGCGGTTACGATCACTTTAAGGACACGATATGACCAATCCAAAATCTCGACTCTCGATGACCAACCCATGGCACCTGTTGGCCACTGGATTTGGTAGTGGCTTATCACCGGTTGTGCCGGGCACCATGGGCACGCTCGCCTCTGTGCCTGTGTATCTGCTGTTGGCGCATTTGCCGTTGACGGCTTATGTGGTGGTGGTGATCGCGGCCAGCTTGATTGGCATTAAGATCTGTCAGGTCACCTCGAATGACATGCAAGTGCACGATCACGGTTCAATTGTGTGGGATGAATTCGCGGGTTTTTGGATCACCATGTTGATTGTGCCCGCGTTGCAACTGCCGGTCTTTGACTGGAAATGGGTCGTGACAGGGTTTGTGCTGTTCCGCTTTTTTGACATGGTGAAGCCGTGGCCGATTGGCTGGCTCGATAAACGTGTGCACGGCGGGCTCGGAATCATGATTGATGATTTGGTCGCAGGTGTGATGTCTGCCATTGTCCTCGCCGCCATCGGCCATTGGGCAGGCTGGCTTAGCTAACAAAAAAGGTTCCCCGTGGGGAACCTTTTTCAATTGAATCGGGAGTTAAAGCTTCTCGAGATCGGATTCAATTTCCGCGATTTTACTCGCCACCACTTTTTCAAGATGGCGCAAGTCGCTGAGGATTTTCTGCTTCACATCGACTTGAGAAATCTGCACGTTCTTGGTGATTTTGTTCAGCTCATCGATGATCAACGTCAGATTGCGATTGATTTCCGTGACCTCTTTGTATTGATGACTGCCACTGTCAACCAACACATTCTTTACTTGCCTTGGGTATTTAAACTTCACACTCTTGGCAAACAGTTCACCTTTCTGCTTTTTGAAATAGATTTTTAAGACATCTTTGTGCGCTTCCTGACGCAATGAATAGCGTTCAATCTGCGTTGGATCTGTAATCCCTAAACCCGTGAGGTGTGGAAACATAAGCGACCTCTATATTATTTTTGTTACATCAATGACCTGAATTCAATGTAGCAGTCTAATCCTGTGGTAGATAGCTTAGTTGCTACCCATACGCTTAAGTTGTGGACAAGATCGCTATTCCTTTGTGCCACTTAGCTTGGCGCTAATTCAGACACGTTTTCAATCAGCCTTTCTCGCAGTGCCAACTCTTCTTCCTCACTCAAGCGGGCGCCGTGTGCACCAGTCAGGATGAACAAGTCTTCTGCGCGCTCGCCGATGGTGGTGATTTTCGCTGCATGTAAGTCGAGATGCAGCTCAGCAAATGTCGCGCCAACGGTGGCCAGAAGCCCCGGCGTATCCAAAGCGACGAACTCCATCAATGTGCGTTTCTTGCTCTTGGTCGGCAGAAAGTCGACCTGAGTTTTAACCTTAAAGTGTTGTAGGTTACGCGGGATGCGACGGGTTTTAATCTTGGTCGGGCGGCCATCTTCCAGCACATGCACCAGATGTTTACTGAGTGCTTTGTGACGCGATTCTTCTATCGCCTGACCGTTTTGATCCAGCACCATAAAGGTATCGAGCACGTAGCCATCTTTGCTGGTCATGATCTGCGCGTCGTGAACGTTGAGGTTGCGGCGGTCAAGCTCTGCCACCACGGTGGCAAACAGCGCCGGTTGGTCCTTGGTGTAGACAAAAATTTCAGTGCCGCCGCGAGTGGCTTTTTTGCTCACCATCACCAAGGGTTGGGTCGGGTCTTCATGGCGTAGCAAGTGTGTGCAGTGCCACGCGATCTGTTTGTGCGTATGGCGCAGGAAGTAATCGGCTTTAAAGCGTTGCCACAGCAGTTCGATTTCGCGGCTGCTAAAGCCCTCTTTGCGCAGCAGTGCGGAGGCGAGTTGTTGGTTGTGACGAATGCGATCGCGCACATCAACCGGGTTTTCCAGCCCGCGGCGCAGCGCGCGTTGCGTTGAGTAAAACAGTTCGGCCAGCAGCGTGCGTTTCCAACTGTTCCACAACTCCGGGTTGGTCGCGCAAATGTCGGCGACGGTCAAACACACCAAGTATTCAAGGTACTCCTCGTCGCGTACTTTTTTCGCGAACTCAATGATGACATCCGGGTCGTAAATATCCCGGCGCTGCGCGGTGACCGACATCAGGAGGTGGTTTTGTACCAACCAAGCCACCAGTTTGGCTTCGGGTTTGGATAAGCCGTGTTCGATGCAGAAATCATAGGCTTCCACGGCACCAATTTCGGAGTGATCGCCGCCGCGACCTTTGCCGATGTCGTGGAAGATGGCAGCGAGGATGAGTAGTTCTTTCTTCTGAATTTTTGGGTAGACTTCGCAACAAATCGGGTGTTTTTCATGGTTTTTCATATCCGAAAAAACATGAATGTGTTTTAACAAACGAATGCTGTGTTCATCGACGGTGTAGACATGGAACAGGTCGAATTGCATCTGGCCGACGATGTGACTCCATTGGGGCAGATAGGCTGCCAATACGCCGAGTTTGTGCATCTGACTGAAGGCTTTATGTAGCGCATTGGGATGGCGAACCAATTCCATGAACTTCTCGCGCGCTGCCGGAATGGTGTGCAGGAATTTGTTGAGGCGGCGGCGAGCGGTGCGTAATTGACGCATGGTTGATGGCGATACCCCTTCGATGGTGGAATCGTTCGCCATGTGCAAAAACATATCGAGAATGGTTTCCGGACGCGCCTGAAACAGGGCCGGTTTGCGCGCTTCAATCAAGTTGCCACGACGCTGGAAATCCTCGTCGATGATGTCGGGTTCGCTCTCTTCGCCGTTATTTAAAATCGCCTGATCAAACAGTTTGAGTAGCATTTTGTTGAGTTCGGCCACGCGGCGCAGCGTGCGGTAGAACTCCTTCATCATCATTTCAACGGGGCGGTTGCCCTCGCCAGTAAAGCCAAGGTTTTCGGCCACTTGCGCTTGGTGAGCAAACGTCAGGCGGTTGTCGTATCGTTTGAGCTCTAAATGCAACGCAAAGCGCACGCGCCACAAAAAGTCCTGACACTCAACCAACTCGCGAAATTCGGCATCGGTTAAAAAGCCATAACGGCTCATTTCATACAATGTGGTGGCGCCAAAATGGCGTCGCGCGACCCAACCGAGGGTGTGAATGTCTCGCAGGCCACCCGGCGTGGATTTGATGTCCGGTTCGAGATTGTAAGTGGTGTCGTGATAGCGGGCGTGTCGTTCTCGCTGCTCTTGAATCTTGGCGCGATAAAAGGTTTCGCTCGGCCAGAAGCTTTCGGAATGAATCACCAGTTTGAGGCGGTGGAAGGTTTCTTCACTGCCGCACAAGAGGCGCGCTTCTTGTAGGTTGGTGGCGACCGTTAAATCTTCTCGCCCAATATCGGCACACTCGGCGACAGTGCGCACGGCGTGGCCGACTTCCAAGCGTAAATCCCATAAAAAGGTAATGAACTGGCTGATCTTTGCGGCGATCTCGTCGTTTAGTTTGTTGTGTGACACCACCAGAATGTCGATATCCGACAGCGGGTGCAGTTCACCACGGCCGTAGCCCCCCACCGCGACCAAGCTCAAATCGTGTATCTCGGCAAAGCCAAAATGTTGCCACAGTCGACGCAGTAACAGATCCATGTACTCTGCGCGACCAAGCACCAAATCGGTGACCGGATTATGGTTGAGGAATTCGTCTCTCTGATATTGAGCGAAGTGTTCAAGCTGTTGTTTCAGCTCACTGATGGTCAGTTGTTCTTCGTTGAAACTCAGCGGCGATAAATAGGGCATACAATGCGGTCCGTGCAAGTCTTTCATACAATAATGAGATTGAATCTATCAGATAACCCCAAGGCGGCTCAAGCAACGTTGCTGCAATTGGCTGGCTGGAGAAAGTGGATAAAAAAAATCCCTGCCGAAGCAGGGATGAGTATGTGGGTTATGCGTTGTGGAACACGCGAGGAATGCTTTCCTCTTTGCGTAGGGTGAGGATTTCACAGCCGTCTTTGGTCACCAGAATGGTGTGTTCCCATTGCGCAGAGTTTTTGCCATCGGCGGTGTAGACGGTCCACCCATCTTCATCGTCCAAACGACAGCCGAATTTACCGGCGTTGATCATCGGTTCGATGGTGAAAATCATGCCTTCACGCAGCACTGTGCGATCGCTATTTTTGTAGTGAACCACTTGCGGTTCTTCATGGAATTCGGCACCGATACCGTGACCACAGTAATCGCGCACGATCGAGAATTTCGCACGTGGGTTGTTTTTGTTGTTGGTCTTGATGTGTTTTTCAATCGTGGTGCCGATTTCACCCAGTTGGACACCCGGCTTCACTTTTTTCAGTGACAGGTACAGACACTCTTGTGCCACCAAGCACAGACGTTTGTCTGCTGGCGCTACTTCGCCCACTTGGAACATTTTCGACGTGTCACCGTGGTAGCCATCTTTGATAACGGTGATGTCGATGTTCAGGATGTCACCATCTTTCAGGACGCCCGGACGCAGCAATTGACCGAAGTGACTATCGGCTGTGGCTGGAATACCGTGGCACACGATGTGGTTGATTGAGGTACAAATTGATTTCGGAAAACCGTGGTAGTTGAGAGGTGCTGGAATTGCGCCTTGAACGTCGGTGATGTACTGATGACAGATCTGGTCCAGTTCTTCGGTCGTGACGCCCGCTTTCACATGAGGTTCGATCATTTCTAGAACCTCAGCCGCCAAACGGCCCGCTACGCGCATCTTTTCAATTTCTTCAGCATTCTTAATTTTTACAGACATCGGCTTTCTCTATTAACGCTAGGCACAGGGTGTGCTAATGGCGTTATTGTAACAGTGGAAGAGGGAAGCGCAAGAAGTGAGGCGAGTAAGAATGAGAATTAGAGTCGCTTCACTTAGGGAACGAACAGGCGGATTTGGGCGTGATTCAGGCTCGAAAAGCGCGGGGCAGAACAGGGCGTTTTGCCAATTAAAAGGCATTTTTTTCTAGCCACTGAAGGGGCAAATATGATATAAAGCGCGCCGGAATCTCGGTCTGTTTTCTTCATTATGGCGAAGCAGTGTCGAGTCCACTAACATTTAACTTTAAATCACACACATTCCGACACGTGTTCCGGGGTGCTTCCAGCGAGGCTGAGAAGTCGGAGACATGGGGGATGTGGAGGCCTAACCCCATAGAGGATTATATAATGGCAACTGTATCAATGCGCGATATGCTGAAAGCTGGTGTTCACTTCGGTCACCAGACTCGTTACTGGAACCCAAAAATGAAGCCATTCATCTTTGGCGCTCGTAACAAAGTTCATATCATCAACCTAGAAAAAACTGTACCAATGTTCAACGAAGCACTAGCTGAGCTGGCTAAAGTTGGCGAGAAAAAAGGTAAAGTTCTTTTCGTTGGTACTAAGCGCGCTGCGTCTGAAGCTGTTAAAGAAGCTGCTATTGCAAGCAACCAGTACTACGTAAACAACCGCTGGTTGGGCGGTATGCTGACTAACTGGAAAACTGTTCGTCAATCAATCAAGCGTCTGAAAGATCTAGAGACTCAGTCTACTGACGGTACTTTCGACAAGCTGACTAAGAAAGAAGCTCTAATGCGCACTCGTGAAATGGAGAAGCTAGAGAAATCTCTTGGTGGTATTAAAGATATGGGCGGCCTACCAGACGCTCTATTCGTAATCGACGCTGATCACGAGCACATCGCTATCAAAGAAGCTAACAACCTGGGCATTCCAGTGTTTGCGGTTGTTGATACTAACTCTAACCCAGACGGCGTTGATTTCGTTATCCCAGGTAACGACGACGCAATCCGTGCAGTTCAACTATACCTGAACGCAGTTGCTGAATCAGTAAACGAAGGCCGCAACAAAGACGTTGCAGCAGTTGCTGACAAAGACGGTTTCGTAGAAGCTGAATAATAGCGGCTCTGAGTTACACTTAGCTCTATGTGCCACAACGCTGAAGCATAAGCTAAGTTATAGTTAGCATTGGGGGCCGAAAATGTAGGCCCCCAATTTTTACCATATCCAGAATCAAACTGAGGAATAGAGAATGGCTGTTACTGCTGCTCTAGTAAAAGAACTGCGCGAACGTACTGGCGCAGGTATGATGGAATGTAAGAAAGCACTTGTTGAAACTGACGGTGACATCGAGCTAGCGATCGAAAACATGCGTAAATCTGGCGCTGCAAAAGCTGCTAAAAAAGCAGGTAACGTTGCTGCTGAAGGTACAATCGCAATTAAAGACGCTAACGGTGTAGCTGTACTTCTTGAAGTGAACTGCCAAACAGACTTCGTTGCTAAAGACGGTAACTTTACTGCATTCGTTAACCAAGTAGCTGAAGAAGCTCTGGCAACTAAAGCAACAGTTGAAGAACTGCAAGCTAAGTTCGAAGAGACTCGCGTTGCTCTAGTAGCAAAAATCGGCGAAAACGTAACTATCCGTCGCGTACAATACGTTGAAGGTACTGCTCTGGCTTCTTACCGTCACGGCGAGAAAATCGGTGTAGTGGTTGCTGGTGAAGGCGACGCAGAAACTCTGAAACACATCGCAATGCACGTTGCAGCATCACGTCCTGAGTACGTAAACCCAGAAGACGTACCAGCTGACGTTGTAGCAAAAGAGCGTGAAGTTCAAGTTGAAATCGCGATGAACGAAGGCAAGCCTAAAGAAATCGCAGAGAAAATGGTTGAAGGCCGCATGAAGAAATTCACCGGCGAAGTTTCTCTGACTGGTCAGCCTTTCGTGATGGAACCTAAGAAATCTGTTGGCGAAGTCCTGAAAGAAAAAGGTGCGTCAGTTTCTACATTCGTTCGCCTAGAAGTGGGTGAAGGTATCGAGAAAGCTGAAGGCCTAAGCTTCGCTGAAGAAGTAGCTCTAGCTCAAAAAGGTTAATCCTTAGCGAGAAGGCTCAGAAAAAGACCGTGGCCATGGCTACGGTCTTTTTACGACCAAGGCGAGATTAGTCGTGATGAATGTGCTCACACTTTGAGTGCATCCATGACTGTTAATCAACAACTCTCTTTGTGAAGGTAAAAGTCCATGACAACGAACCCTAAACCAGCATATCAACGTATCCTGTTAAAACTGAGCGGTGAAGCGCTTCAAGGTGAAGAAGGTTTTGGTATTGATCCAGCCGTACTTGACCGTATGGCTCAAGAAGTGAAAGAACTGGTGGAACTGGGTGTTCAGGTGGGCGTTGTTATCGGTGGTGGTAACTTGTTCCGTGGCGCAGGCCTAGCCGCTGCTGGTATGAACCGTGTTGTGGGTGACCACATGGGGATGTTGGCAACAGTAATGAATGGCTTGGCAATGCGTGATGCACTGCACCGTGCTTACGTGAACGCACGTGTGATGTCTGCCATTCCTCTCAAAGGTGTGTGTGACGATTACAATTGGGCCGATGCGATTAGCCAACTACGCCAAGGCCGTGTGGTCATTTTCTCGGCGGGTACAGGCAACCCATTCTTTACCACCGATTCAGCAGCTTGTCTGCGCGGTATCGAAATTGAAGCGGACGTAGTTCTCAAAGCGACAAAAGTAGACGGCGTTTACAGTGCTGACCCGGTAGCCAACCCTGACGCACAACTGTATGATAAGCTCGCATACAACGATGTACTTGATAAAGAATTGAAAGTGATGGATTTGGCAGCGTTCACGCTGGCTCGTGACCACAAAATGCCAATCCGTGTCTTCAACATGAACAAACCAGGCGCACTACGTCGCGTGGTGATGGGTGAAGCGGAAGGCACGTTGATTAGCTCCGCAGTATAATCACTCTCAAGATGAAATAAGAATTAAGGTGAAATTGTGATTAATGAGATCAAAAAAGACGCTCAAGAGCGTATGGACAAAAGTGTTGAAGCACTGAAGAACAACCTGCAAAAGGTTCGTACTGGTCGTGCGCACCCAAGCCTGCTATCTGGCCTCTCTGTTGAGTACTACGGTGCAGCAACACCTCTTAACCAAATCGCGAACGTAGTGGCTGAAGATGCTCGTACTCTTGCGATCACCGTGTTTGATAAAGAACTGACACCAAAAGTTGAAAAAGCAATTCTGATGTCAGATCTGGGCCTGAACCCAATGTCTGCAGGTACAGTAATTCGCGTGCCACTGCCACCGCTGACGGAAGAGCGTCGTAAAGACCTTGTTAAAATCGTACGTGGTGAAGCTGAAGGCGGCCGTGTTGCGGTTCGTAACATTCGTCGTGATGCGAACAGCGATCTGAAAGCGCTGCTGAAAGACAAAGAAATCTCTGAAGATGATGATCGTAAAGCTCAAGAAGAAATTCAAAAGCTGACCGACATCGCAGTGAAGCGTATCGATGATGTGCTTGCTGCTAAAGAAAAAGAGCTGATGGAAGTTTAATTCCCTCCTCTCGCCAGTGTAAAAAACGCTGTGCTCGCAGCACAGCGTTTTTTTATGCTACTCTTCGTCATCTTTTTGTCGTCATTACGTTTCTATGCAAAATTCGCAACTCTCTTCAGATGTTTTACCTCAGCACATCGCAATCATTATGGATGGCAATGGCCGCTGGGCGAAAGCACAAGGCAAACCCCGAGTCTTCGGCCATAAAAATGGCGTTGCCGCTGTCCGAAAAACCATCTCTACCGCTGCGAAATTAGGGATCAAAGCTGTCACACTGTTTGCCTTTAGCAGTGAAAATTGGCGTCGTCCTGAAGAAGAAGTCGGTGTGTTAATGGAGCTGTTTATCACAGTTCTTTCGACCGAAGTCAAAAAATTGCACAAGAACAACCTACGTCTTCGTATTATTGGTGATAAGAGCCGTTTCAGTGAGCGTTTACAAGCTAAGATCGCTCATGCGGAAGCATTGACGGCCAACAACACCGGTCTCGTGGTGAACATCGCCGCGAACTATGGTGGAAAATGGGACATTACGCAGGCAGCCCGTGACATTGCGGTTAAAGTGGCGCGTGGTGAAATTAGCCCAACTGATATCGACGAAGCGTTGATCACCGAACACCTCACCATGGCGGATATTCCGGAAGTCGATCTGCTGATCCGCACCAGTGGTGAATGCCGCATTAGCAACTTTATGTTGTGGCAACTGGCTTACGCAGAAATGTATTTTACGCCCGTGTACTGGCCAGAATTCGGTGAAGACAGTTTAATTGAAGCAGTGACTTGGTTTGTGAATCGTGAGCGCCGATTTGGTTGTACCGGTGAGCAAGTTAAGGCATTGATGGAATCATAAAATAGGATTTCTAAGTTTGAAGCAACGAATTATTACAGCGCTCATACTTGCACCTTTGGTCATTTTAGGCATTTTTTTCTTGCCATTGCCTTGGTTCATTCTCGCCTTGGGCGTTGTGACTCTATTGGGATTTTGGGAATGGACCCAGTTTGTTAATGACTCATCGCGTTATGTGGCCTTACTGCCTGCTGTTGTGGTCGGTGGGGCAAGCTTTTTCCTGATTTCCCCTTGGACGGAGTCGCTGAGTCAGATTACGGGCATTCATTATGTGGTGCTCGCACTCGGCACACTTTGGTGGCTGTATTCCAGTTTTCTCGCTATCACCTTTCCTCGTTCACGCCGCTGGTGGGAATCGTCTAATCCTGCGCGCCATCTGTTTGGTTTACTGACGCTATTACCCTTTTTCTGGAGTGTGATCTTCCTGCGTGCAGAAGGCATTGAGGGCGATTTCTTTCACGGTGCGAAGCTGGTGATGTTTGTTTGCTTCATCGTATGGGCTGCAGATAGTGGTGCGTACTTTACCGGTAAGAGCCTAGGGAAACACAAAATGGCCCCTGCGGTCAGTCCGAACAAAACCATTGAAGGCCTGATTGGTGGTGTGATTGCCGCCATGGTGGTGGGGTGGTTGTTCGCCGATTGGTTTGCGATTGAGTTTTCATCGCTGGGTGCAATGTTTATCACTATTTTGCTGACCGTTGTGATTTCGGTGTTGGGCGATTTGGTGGAAAGCATGTTCAAACGTGTCTCTGGCATCAAAGACAGCAGCAACATTATTCCTGGTCACGGCGGCATTCTTGACCGCGTCGATAGCCTGACTGCTGCGTTCCCTGTGTTCGCTCTTCTCTATTTCTTGTTCTAACGTCTGGGCAGCCCTATGGGCTGCTCACACTCAACCACGACGGTTTTTGCTATGCGTAAATTAACGATTCTGGGAGCGACAGGTTCAATTGGAGCCAGTACGCTTAAAGTAGTTGCAGAGAATCCTGAACAATTTACTGTGGTCGCGCTCGCGGCAGGTGGCAATGTAGATAAAATGCGCGAGCTGTGTGCTCGTTGGCGACCGAAATACGCGGTCATGGCAACATCAGACGCCGCATTGCGTTTAGCTGACGAACTGCGCGCCCTCAAATTGCCAACCGAAGTGCTGTATGGCGAAGAGGCCATGTGCCAAGTGGCAGCGTGTGATGAGGTCGATACCGTGATGGCGGCGATCGTTGGTGCGGCGGGTTTATTGCCGACCATGGCGGCGGTGAAAGCAGGCAAGCGTGTGCTGCTGGCGAATAAAGAAGCCTTGGTGATGTCTGGCCAACTGTTTATCGATGCCGTGGAACAGTACGGCGCAGAACTGATGCCGGTTGATAGCGAACACAATGCAATTTTCCAATGCCTGCCGGCGGAGATTCAAACCCGTCTGGGGCGCTGCGATCTCAAGCAAGGCGGCATTTCTCACATTCTATTGACTGGCTCGGGTGGTCCGTTCCGTTACAGTGACATCAACACACTCAAAGACGTGACGCCTGAACAGGCCATTGCCCACCCGAACTGGTCGATGGGGCCAAAAATTTCAGTCGATTCGGCGACGATGATGAATAAAGGCCTCGAGTTTATCGAAGCCAAGTGGCTGTTTAACGCTGCGCCAGAGCAATTGAAAGTGCTGATTCATCCGCAGTCGGTGATTCACTCCATGGTGCAGTATTTGGATGGCTCGGTGATTGCTCAACTGGGTGAGCAAGACATGGCGACGCCGATTTCGCTCACCATGGCTTACCCGCAGCGTGTGGTGTCTGGTGTGAAAGCGCTTGATTTTACGCGCTTGAGTGAGTTGACCTTCCTTGAGGTGGATTACGCGCGCTACCCGTGCTTGAAGTTGGCCATTGATGCCTGCTACGAAGGGCAGCATGCGACCACATCCTTGAACGCGGCAAATGAAATTGCGGTACAAGCCTTTTTGCGTGGTCAGATTCGCTTTACTGACATTGCAACCATCAATGAACGCGTGTTGTCTAACGTGTGTGGGACAAATAGTCCGTTACATTCCTATACCTTGGAAAGCCTGATTGAGCTCGATACAATGGCGCGTAGTTTGGCATCTCAAGAGTTGAAAGAGCGATTGTTATGAGTGGCATTTTATGGAACCTCGTGTCATTTATTGTTGCACTGGGGATTCTGGTCGCCGTGCACGAATTTGGCCATTTCTGGGTGGCGAGAAAGTGTGGCGTCAAGGTTGAAAAGTTTTCGATTGGCTTTGGTAAGTCGCTGTGGAAACGGGTTGGAAAAGATGGCACCGAATACAGCATCTCGGTGATTCCCCTCGGCGGCTACGTCAAAATGCTGGATGGCCGAGTCGACGACGTGACACCGGATCAACAAGCCTTCGCATTTGATAAAAAGCCGCTGTGGAAACGAGCTGCGATTGTCAGTGCAGGGCCTGCGTTTAACTTCTTCTTTGCGGTGTTTGCGTACTGGCTGGTGTTTATGATTGGCGTGCCCGCGGTTAAACCCGTGGTGGGCCACGTTGCGCCGTATTCGATTGCCGCCAATGCGGGCCTTGAATCGGGTATGGAAATCAAAGCCGTTTCAGGGACACAAACACCAGATTGGGAATCCGTCAATATGGGGCTGATCTCCCATATCGGGGATCAACGCATGACGTTGACGGTTTCTTCGCCGAATGGTGTCGGCGTCGACGAAATCAAAACTTTTGACCTGAACGGGTGGAACTTTGATCCTGAAACAGAGTCTGCTATGGGAGCGCTTGGCTTTAAGCCGTATACGCCGGAAATCTCTTCGGAGCTGACCAGCGTATCGCAAGACGGCGCCGGTGCACGTGCTGGGTTATTAGAAGGCGATGTGTTGACGCATATTAATGGTCAACCGATCACCGATTGGCAACAAGTGATTGATGCGATTCAAACCCATCCGAACCAAGCATTAGTGATTGATATCGAACGTCAGCACGAGTCGCTGTCGTTGTCGCTCACTCCGGATGCGCGAACACTATCTCAAGGAAAAGTCATTGGTTTTGCGGGAATCGCACCTAAAGTCGCAGATTGGCCGCAAAGTTATCGATTTGAGCTGCAATTTGGTGTATTTGAATCGTTCGGTAAAGCATTTGAGAAAACCGGCCAGGTGATTGACCTGACCATCAGCATGCTGAAGAAGCTGGTGGTGGGCGATGTTGGGCTGAACAATCTCAGTGGCCCAATTTCTATCGCGAAAGGCGCGGGAGCAACCGCCGACTACGGCTTGGTTTACTTCCTTGGCTTTTTGGCGCTGATCAGTGTCAACTTGGGCATCATCAACTTGGTGCCGCTGCCGATGCTCGATGGGGGGCACCTGTTGTTTTTTGCAATTGAAGCCATTACTCGTCGTCCGGTTCCGGAAAAAGTGCAGGAAATGGGCTATCGCATTGGCGGTGTGATCATCTTCTCTCTAATGGCCGTGGCAATATTTAACGATTTTACTCGCCTGTGATTGATAAGCATTAGGCAAAGGTTGTAGTAAGGAATAACTAGAACAAATATGGCAATGAAAAAAATCCTTTTCGCGACACTGCTCGCAACAAGCGTGTCGGCGAATAGTGCCGAAAATTTTGTGGTGCAGGACATTCAAATTCAGGGGTTGCAACGTGTCGCTCTGGGTGCTGCATTATTGAAAATGCCGGTACGTATTGGCGATACGGTGGATTCTCAGGACGTTGCTGCCATCATCAAAGCGTTGTATGCCTCGGGCAACTTTGAAAACGTCAAAGTGTTGCGCGATGGCAATGCGTTGGTGGTTGAAGTTAAAGAGCGTCCGACCATTGCGAGTGTTTCTTTCTCGGGCAACAAAGCGATCAAAGAAGAACAGCTGCAACAAAACCTCGATGCTTCCGGTATTCGTGTGGGTGAAGCGCTGGATCGCACCAAGCTAAGCAACATCGAAAAAGGTCTGGAAGACTTTTACTACAGCGTGGGTAAATACAACGCGACAGTAAAAGCGGTGGTGACGCCACTGCCACGTAACCGTGCGGACCTGAAGTTTGTCTTTACTGAAGGTGTCTCGGCCAAAATTCAACAAATCAACTTCATCGGCAACGAAGTCTTTTCTGACAAAGAATTGCTGTCACGCTTCAACCTGAAAGTGGATGTTGCGTGGTGGAACTTCCTGTCTGATGACAAATACCAGAAGCAGGTGTTGGCGGGTGATATTGAAGCGCTGCGCACGTTCTATTTAGATCGTGGCTACCTGAAATTCCAAGTCGATTCCACGCAAGTGTCTATTTCGCCGGATAAGAAAGGCGTTTACATCACCATGAACCTCGATGAGGGTAAACCGTACACGGTCAAAGATGTGCAGTTCCGTGGTGAGTTGATTGGTAAAGAAGACGAATTCAAATCACTGATCCCGTTTGAAATGGGTGAAACCTACCGCGGTTCGTCGGTCACACAACTGGAAGAAAGCGTGAAGCGCGTGCTGGGCGAAGCGGGTTACGCTTACCCACAAGTGCGTACCATTCCAGAATTTGACGATGAAACTCAGCAAGTGTCGCTGGTGGTGCACGTTGAAACCGGTAAACGGATGTACGTGCGTGACATTCGTTTCGTCGGCAACAACGCAACCCGTGATGAAGTGCTGCGTCGTGAAATGCGTCAGATGGAAGGCGCTTGGTTGAACTCGAAATCGATTGATACCGGTAAAGCGCGTCTGAACCGTTTGGGTTTCTTCGAAACCGTTGATGTACAGACTGTTCGTGTTCCGGGGACCGAAGATCAAGTGGATCTGGTGTACACCGTGAAAGAGGCTAACTCGGGCAGCGTGAACTTCGGTGTCGGTTACGGCACGGAATCAGGCGTGAGCTTTACGGTGGGCCTGACTCAGGACAACTTCTTGGGAACGGGGAACCGTGTGGGCATTAACGCCACCACCAACGACTACCAGAAGAACGTCACGTTGGAATACCGTGACCCGTACTGGAACCTCGATGGTGTCAGCTTGGGCGGTAAAGTGTTCTATAACCAGTTTGAAGCGTCAGAAGCCGGTATCGTTGACTATACCAACGAAAGTTATGGTACCAGTCTGACGTGGGGTTTCCCATTTGATGAACTCAACCGCTTTGAATTTGGCGTCGGCTACACCCACAACAAGATCGGCAACCTAACGCCTTATCTGCAGGTGGAGCAGTTCCTGTGTAACTTAGGGGATTGTAGTCCAGATAACTTGATCACCGATGACTTCGATGTCAACGTTGCGTGGACGCGTAACAACCTCAACAAAGGTTACTTCCCAACCGCCGGTAACTACCAGCGTGCGTCGGGTAAAATTACGGTGCCGGGGTCGGATGCCAAGTATTTCAAACTGCAATACGATGTGCGTCAGTATGTGCCGCTCACCAAAAAGCATGAGTTTACGCTGTTACTGCGTGGCCGCTTAGGGTACGGTAACGGCTACGGTCAAACGGATGGTAACGATAACCTGTATCCATTCTATGAAAACTTCTATGCGGGTGGTTTTACAACATTGCGCGGATTTGGCTCTAACACAGCGGGTCCGAAAGCGGTGTATCGTGATTACTCGGGCTCCAACAATGGTAGCGATACCGCAACCGACAACTCCGTCGGTGGTAACGCCATTGCGCTGGCCAGTATTGAGCTGATTGTACCGACGCCGTTTGCTTCAGATGAAGCTCGCAGCCAAGTGCGAACCAGTATCTTCTACGACATGGCAAGTGTGTGGGATACCGAATTTGATTACCGCAGTAGCGGTGCCGATTATGGCAACAATTACTACTACGATTACTCGGATCCAACCAACTACCGTTCATCATACGGTGTGGCATTGCAATGGATGTCGCCGATGGGACCTCTGGTCTTCTCGCTGGCGAAACCTATTAAGAAATACGAAGGTGACGACGAAGAATTCTTCACTTTCACTATCGGACGAACCTTCTAATAGAGGAAACTATTTTGAAACACATCATCAAAGCAGCAGGTGTTAGCCTTATTGTTCTTAGCTCATCGTTTTTTGCTCAGGCTGCTGAAGCGGCGCAAAAAGTGGGATTCATTAACACCGCACAAGTGTTCCAAGCTCTGCCACAACGTGAAGTGGTTCTGCAACAAATGCAGGAAGAGTTCAAAGATAAAGCTGCTGAGTTGCAAAGCATCAAAGCAGACGCTAAGACTAAAATTGAAAAACTGAAACGTGATTCTGAGCTGATGAGCCAGGATGACGTGGAAAAACTGCGTATCGAAATCGGTCAACTGGACAGCGCTTACAAGATCAAAGCACAAGCTCTAGAACAGGCATCAGCTCGCCGCGAAGCGGAAGAGAAGCAGAAACTGTTTAAAGTGATTCAAGATGCGGTCAAGAAAGTCGCTGAAAAAGAAGGCTACGATATGATTGTTGATATCAGCGCCATGCAATACGGCAAGGCGGAGTACAACATTTCAGAAAAAGTAATCAAAGCAATCAAATAATTAAAGCATTATGACAACACTAACTTTAGCCGAATTGGCAACGATTACTGGGGGCGAACTGCATGGCGATAGCCAAGCTGTGGTGCGTGGGTTAGCCCCGATGGATCGTGCGCAGGAAGGCGATATCACCTTCCTGTCGAACCCAAAATACAGTAAACATCTCGCATCATGTAAAGCGACCGTCATCATGGTGAAGGCAACTGAGCGAGAATTGTGTCCATCAAACGCCTTGGTCGTCGCCGACCCGTATGTGGCGTTCGCGAAAGTGACGCAGGCGCTGGATACCACGCCAGCGCCGGCTTCGGGTGGCATTGCGCCGAGCGCGGTCGTGGCTGACGACGCTAAGTTAGGTGAAAACGTGTCCATCGGCGCCAATGCCGTGATCGAATCCGGCGTTGAGCTGGGCGATCACGTGATCATTGGTGCGGGCTGCTTTATCGGGAAGAACGCAAAAATCGGCAATCACACCAAACTGTGGGCCAATGTCAGCATTTACCACAATGTGGTGCTGGGCGAGCATTGTTTGGTTCAGTCGAGCACCGTGATCGGTTCTGACGGTTTTGGCTATGCCAACGAGCGTGGTGAGTGGATTAAGATTCCGCAGCTGGGCTCGGTGCGTATCGGCAATCGTGTGGAAATCGGTGCGTGTACGACGATTGACCGCGGTGCGCTCGATGACACGGTGATCGAAGACAACGTGATTCTTGATAACCAACTGCAAATCGCCCATAACGTGCACATCGGATATGGTACGGCGATGGCCGGTGGTACTATCGTTGCTGGCAGTACCACGATTGGTAAATACTGCATCATTGGTGGCGCTTCTGTTTTGAATGGTCATATCCAAATTGCCGATGGTGTCACCATTACCGGTATGGGGATGGTCATGCGCAGCATTGAGGAGAAGGGCATGTATTCGTCCGGTATTCCGCTGCAAACCAATAAAGAATGGCGTAAGACAGCCGCGCGTGTGCATCGAATTGATGACATGAATAAGCGTTTGAAAGCGGTCGAAAAGCTGCTTGAGCAGAAATCGGACGCTTAATTCCGTGTTTTTGCTGAAAAGGCTCGCAATGTGCGAGTCTTTTTCGTCTATAATGCCGTAAACAATTTTATGTATTTATAAATAGGAATATGACTTTGACTACTGAAAAGAAAATGATGAATATCACTGAAATTCAGGAGCTTCTTCCTCACCGTTATCCATTCTTGCTGATTGATCGCGTGACTGATTTTGAAGAAGGTAAATACCTGATTGGTTTGAAAAATGTTTCAGTGAATGAACCTCAGTTTACCGGTCATTTCCCACAGCTTCCTGTTTTCCCAGGGGTACTGATTCTTGAAGCCATGGCTCAGGCAACGGGCTTGCTGGCATTCAAAACGTTTGGTGCGCCAAAAGAAAATGAACTGTATTACTTCGCTAGCATCGATAACGCAAAATTCCGTAAGCCAGTGGGCCCGGGTGATCAACTGATCATCGAAGTGGAATTTTTGAAAGAGCGTCGTGGCATTGCACTGTTTAACGGCGTCGCTAAAGTTGATGGCGATGTGGTGTGCTCTGCTGAACTGAAATGCGCACGTAGAGAGTTTTAATATGATCCACGAAACGGCACAAATCCACCCAATGGCGGTGGTCGAAGAAGGCGCAGTGATTGGCGCTAACGTAACGGTTGGGCCGTTTACCTACATCACGTCGGGTGTCACCATCGGTGAAGGTACTGAAGTGATGTCGCATGTTGTCATCAAAGGCAACACTGTGATTGGTAAAGAGAACCGTATTTTCCCGCACGCTGTGATTGGTGAAGAAAACCAAGATAAGAAATACGGTGGTGAAGATACACGCGTGGTGGTCGGCGATCGCAACGTGATTCGCGAAGCGGTGCAAATCCACCGTGGCACAGTGCAAGATAAAGCGGCTACTGTGGTGGGCGATGACAACCTGCTGTGTGTGAATGCGCACATTGCACACGACGTGATTGTGGGCAATAACACGCACATCGGTAACAACGCCATTCTGGGTGGCCACGTGACCGTGGAAGACCACGCAGGCGTGATGGCGCTATCGGCCATTCACCCGTTCTGCACTGTCGGCGCTTACGCCTACATCGGTGGGTGTTCTGCGGTCGTGCAAGATGTACCTGCGTACGTTCTGGCGCAAGGCAACCACGCGACACCATTTGGCTTGAACTTGGTGGGCCTGAAGCGCAACGGCTTCGAGAAAGATGAAATTCGCGCACTGCAAAAAGCATACAAAGAGATTTACCGTTCAGGTAAAACTCAGGCTGAAGCATTGCCGGTTCTGAAAGAAATGGCCGAACAATGGCCATCGATTCAGCGTTTCATTACGTTACTGGAGACATCAGAGCGTGGCATCATTCGCTAAGCTTTGCTGAATTCACATCATGAAAAGATCGCCCGGCAGCGGGCGGTCTTTTGTGTTTTATGGACAGTCTCTTTTTTCAAGGGATTGTCCATAACACTCATCAAAGCTTAAAGAGGACGTTTAGCGTGGAGAGACCATTACGCATTGGCATCGTCGCAGGCGAATTATCCGGTGACACATTGGGCGAAGGCTTCATTAACGCGGTGAAAGCTCGCTATCCCGATGCTGAGTTTGTCGGGATTGGTGGGCCAAAAATGATCGCGCAAGGCTGCCAATCACTGTTTGATATGGAAGAGCTGGCTGTGATGGGGCTGGTGGAAGTGCTAGGCCGTCTGCCGCGTCTTCTGAAAGTGAAAGCGGAACTGGTGAAGTACTTCACCACCAATCCGCCGGATGTGTTTGTTGGTATTGATGCGCCGGATTTCAATTTGCGCTTAGAGCACGATCTCAAGCAAGCGGGCATCAAAACCGTTCATTACGTCAGTCCATCGGTGTGGGCGTGGCGTCAAAAACGCATCTTCAAAATTGAAGCTGCGACCAATCTGGTGCTGGCGTTCTTGCCTTTCGAAAAAGCCTTTTACGACAAATTTAACGTGCCATGTGAGTTTATTGGCCATACGTTGGCGGATGCGATTCCATTTGAATCCGACCGGCGTGCGGCGCAAGACTTGTTGGGCCTTGACCCTAATCAGCGCTGGTTGGCCGTATTGCCGGGCAGTCGCGGAGGGGAAATGAAGATGCTGGCGCAGCCGTTTATCGAAACTTGTCAGCGTTTGCAACAGCGCTATCCAGACCTAGGGTTTGTGGTGGCACTGGTCAATCAAAAGCGCCGTGAACAGTTCGAAGCGGCTTGGCAACAATACGCGCCGCAACTGAATTTCGTCTTGGTGGACGATACTGCGCGTAATGTGATTACAGCGTCGAATGCAGTGATGCTGGCGTCGGGCACGGTGGCACTGGAATGTATGCTGCTCAAACGCCCGATGGTGGTTGGCTACCGCGTCAATGCGATCACCGCCTTTTTAGCCAAGCGTCTGCTGAAAACACCGTATGTGTCGCTGCCGAACATTCTGGCTGACCAAGCGCTGGTGAAAGAGCTATTGCAGGAAGATTGCACGGTCGACAATCTGTATCACGAAGTGTGTCGTCTGCTGGATAACGACAACCGAGAGATGCTGGCGAAGTTTGACGAAATGCATCACTGGATCCGCAAAGGCGCGGATGACCAAGCCGCGAACGCGGTGCTTCATTTAATTCAACATTGATTCGGATAGACTCCCATGGCGAAGAAACCTGAAAAAGAACTGCCTCCGTTTGAGATCCCTAGCGGTTATCACTTGATTGCCGGTGTCGACGAAGTGGGCCGTGGCCCCTTGGTGGGGGATGTGGTCACCGCGGCGGTGATCTTGGATCCGAATCATCCGATTGAAGGCTTGAACGATTCGAAAAAATTGTCCGAGAAAAAACGTCTGGCGTTGTTGCCAGAAATTCAGCAAAAAGCACTGGCGTGGTCGGTTGGGCGTTGCAGCCCGCAAGAAATTGATGAGCTCAACATTTTTCAAGCGACCATGTTGGCGATGCAGCGAGCAGTCGACGGGCTGGCCATCAAACCCGACCTTGTGTTGGTGGATGGCAATAAGATTCCATCATTGCCGATGGATGCCCAAGCCGTGGTGAAAGGCGACTTGCGCGTCGCTCAAATTAGCGCCGCTTCCATCATTGCCAAAGTCGTGCGCGATCAGGAAATGGAAGAGCTCGACAAAGCCTATCCGCAGTTTGGGTTTGCCAAACACAAAGGCTACCCAACCAAAGCGCATTTTGAGGCGATTGAACAACATGGTGTCATTGATCAGCACCGCCGTAGTTTTGGCCCCGTAAAACGGGTACTTGGGCTGGAATAAGCTCTGTAACTCCGCCCAGATTCACGTAGAATAACCGCCAGTCTCCAATCTCAGATACTCCAGGACAGAATTGAATGTCAGACCCGAAGTTTATCCACTTACGCATTCACAGTGATTTTTCCATGGTTGACGGCTTGTCAAAAGTGCCGCCACTGGTGAAGAAAGTGGCTGCGATGGGCATGCCAGCAATGGCGCTGACAGATTTTACCAACCTCTGTGGCTTGGTAAAGTTCTACGGCACGGCACACGGCTGCGGCGTTAAGCCGATTGTTGGCGCTGATTTTCTTGTGCGTTCGGAAGAGTTTGGCGATGAGTTGACTCGGCTCACCGTGTTGGCGAAAGACAATGTTGGGTACAAAAATCTCACGTTGCTGATTTCAGATGCCTACCTGCGTGGGCACGTGCAGAACCAACCTGTGATCGACAAAGAGTGGTTGATTAAATACGCCGAAGGTTTGATTCTCCTGTCCGGCGCCAAAGGCGGCGACATTGGCCGTGCGTTGCTCAAAGGCAACCAAGCGCTGGTGGAAAAATGCGTGGCGTTCTACCAAACCCATTTCACAGACAACTTTTACCTTGAATTGGTTCGTACCGGCCGCGCCGACGAAGAGAATTACCTGCACTTTGCTTTAGAGCTGGCTGAACAAGCCGATTTGCCGGTGGTCGCGACCAACGATGTGGTCTTTATTGACCCCGACCAATTCGATGCGCACGAAATTCGTGTCGCCATTCACGACGGTTACACGCTGGAAGATCCGCGTCGTCCGAAAAACTACAGCGCGCAGCAGTACCTTCGTAGCGAAGAGGAAATGTGCGAGCTGTTTGCCGACATTCCGGAAGCACTCGAAAACAGCGTCGAGATCGCGAAGCGGTGTAACGTGACTGTGCGTTTGGGTGAATACTTCCTGCCCGCGTTCCCAACTGAAGGGATGGAAGAAACCGAGTTTCTGGTCAAGAAATCTCACGAAGGCTTAGAAGAGCGCCTAGAATTTTTGTTCCCCGATCCGGCGGTGCGCGCTGAGCGTCGCCCGGCTTACGATGAGCGTCTGGAAATTGAGCTCAAAGTGATCAACCAGATGGGCTTTCCGGGCTACTTCCTGATCGTCATGGAGTTCATTCAGTGGTCCAAAGATAACGACATTCCCGTGGGGCCTGGCCGGGGGTCAGGTGCGGGTTCCTTGGTTGCGTACGCGCTGAAAATCACCGACCTTGATCCGCTGGAATACGATCTGCTATTCGAACGTTTCCTGAACCCGGAACGGGTATCGATGCCCGATTTCGACGTCGACTTCTGTATGGATAAACGCGATCAGGTGATTGATCACGTGGCGGAGATGTATGGTCGCGACGCGGTATCGCAGATCATCACGTTCGGTACCATGGCGGCCAAAGCCGTTATTCGTGACGTGGGCCGTGTGTTGGGGCATCCGTTTGGTTTCGTCGACCGTATTTCGAAAATGATCCCACCCGATCCGGGTATGACGCTGGAAAAAGCGTTCAAAGCGGAACCTGCGCTACAAGAACTGTACGACGCAGACGAAGAAGTGAAAGAACTGATCGACATGTGTCGCATTCTGGAAGGGTGTACGCGAAACGCCGGTAAGCACGCGGGTGGGGTGGTGATCTCGCCAACGGCGATCACCGATTTTGCGCCCATCTACTGTGACTCCGAAGGCCACCATCCCGTGACGCAGTTCGATAAGAACGACGTGGAATACGCTGGTCTGGTGAAGTTTGACTTCTTGGGGCTGCGAACGCTGACCATCATCGACTGGGCATTGGGTTTGATTAACCCGCGCCGTGAAAAAGCCGGTGAACCGCCCGTGCGAATTGAATCGATTCCTTTAGTGGATCCGGCCTCATTCCGCATGCTGCAAAACTCGGAAACCACCGCGGTGTTCCAGCTTGAATCGCGCGGCATGAAAGAGTTGATCAAACGTCTGCAACCCGACTGTTTTGAAGACATCATCGCCTTGGTGGCCCTGTTCCGTCCGGGCCCGCTGCAATCGGGCATGGTGGACAACTTTATCGACCGTAAACACGGCCGTGAAGCGATTTCTTACCCGGATGAAAAGTGGCAGCACGAGTCACTGAAAGAGATTTTGGAGCCGACCTACGGCATCATTCTCTATCAGGAACAGGTTATGCAGATCGCTCAGGTGCTGGCGGGCTATACGCTCGGCGGAGCGGACATGCTGCGTCGTGCGATGGGTAAGAAAAAACCAGAAGAGATGGCCAAGCAGCGTGCCGTCTTCCAGTCTGGCGCCGAAAATAACGGTGTTGACGGCGAACTGGCGATGAAAATCTTCGATCTGGTAGAGAAATTTGCTGGATATGGCTTTAACAAATCGCACTCAGCAGCCTATGCTTTAGTATCGTACCAAACCCTGTGGCTGAAAACGCACTTCCCGGCGGAATTCATGGCGGCGGTGATGACGGCGGATATGGACAACACCGAGAAAGTGGTGGGCCTTGTCGATGAATGCATGCGCATGGGGCTGACTGTGTTGCCGCCAGATATTAACTCGGGACTGTACCGATTTAACGTCGATGACACGGGCGCCATTGTGTACGGGATCGGCGCGATCAAAGGGGTGGGTGAAGGCCCGATTGAAGTGATTCTTGAAGCGCGCAACAAAGGCGGCTACTTCAAAGACCTGTTTGATTTCTGCGCGCGCATTGACATTAAGAAAGTCAACAAACGTGTGATTGAAAAGCTGATTTTAGCTGGCGCACTGGATCGCTTGGGGCCGCACCGTGCAGCGATGATGGCGTCACTTGATGATGCGGTGAAAGCTGCCAGTCAGCACCATCAGGCGGAAGCGTTTGGTCAAGCAGACATGTTTGGCGTGTTGACTGATGCGCCGGAAGAAGTTGAACGAAAATACATTCAGGTTCCTGAGTGGCCGGAGAAGGTCTGGTTGGAAGGGGAGCGCGAAACGCTCGGCCTTTATTTGACCGGGCACCCGATTAACGCCTATCTCAAGGAACTCAATAAGTACACCAGTTGTCGATTGAATGAAGCCATGCCGACGCGTCGCGATCAATCGCTAACTGTGGCTGGGTTGGTGATTGCCGCCCGCGTGATGACCACCAAGCGGGGAAACCGCATCGGGTTGATGACGCTGGATGACCGCAGCGGCCGAATGGAAGTGATGCTGTTTTCTGATGCGCTGGATCGGTATGCAGAATTGTTAGAAAAAGATAAAATTCTGGTGATTTCCGGACAGGTCAGCTTTGATGACTTCAATGGTGGCCTTAAAATGTCGGCGCGCGAAGTCATGGACTTGGGCAGCGCGCGTGAAAAATATGCCCGTGGTTTATCGATCTCGATTGAACAGTCACAGGTTGATGAACAGTTTTTTGAGCGCTTTAGTCAGATCTTAGAGCCTCACCGAGCAGGGACTGTCCCTGTCAATGTATACTACCAGCGCCCCGATGCGCGCGCGCGCCTGACGTTAGGCACTGAATGGCGTGTGACTCCAAGCGATACATTGTTAGACGAATTAAAACAGCTACTTGGCAATGACCAGGTAGAACTTGAATTTAACTAAAATTCAGCTGCGCGATGGTGAGCTGAGTAAAAAAGGATCGGTAGATGAGCCTAAATTTTCTAGAATTTGAAAAACCTATTGTAGAACTGGAAGCTAAAATTCAGGCGCTTCGTGACGTGTCTCGTCATGGCGGTGGAACTTCCGTAGATCTTGAAAAAGAGATCGAACAGCTAGAAAAGAAAAGCCTAGAGCTTAAAAAGAAAATTTTCGGTGATTTAGGGGCATGGCAAGTGGCACAGATGGCTCGCCATCCACAACGTCCTTACACCTTAGATTACATCAACAACATGTTTACGGAGTTCGATGAACTGGCCGGTGACCGTGCATTTGCTGACGACAAAGCGATCGTGGGCGGCATGGCTCGCTTAGATGGTCGCCCTGTGATGGTGATTGGTCATCAGAAAGGCCGTGAAACCCGTGAAAAAGTAAAACGTAACTTTGGGATGCCAAAGCCAGAAGGTTACCGTAAAGCCCTGCGTTTGATGGAAATGGCTGAGCGTTTCAACATGCCAATCATTACCTTCATCGACACGGCGGGTGCCTACCCAGGTGTTGGCGCAGAAGAGCGTGGTCAATCAGAAGCGATCGCGAAAAACCTGAAAGTGATGGCTGGCCTGACCGTGCCTGTGATCTGTAACGTGGTCGGTGAAGGCGGCTCTGGTGGCGCTCTGGCTATTGGTGTGGGTGACTATGTCAACATGCTGCAATACTCGACTTACTCGGTGATTTCACCTGAAGGGTGTGCGTCGATTCTATGGCGTGATGCGGATAAAGCACCACAAGCTGCAGAAGCGATGGGGCTGATTGCGCCGCGCCTGAAAGAGCTGGAACTGATCGACGAAGTGATTGAAGAGCCACTGGGTGGTGCGCACCGCGATCACGTGCAGATGGCAGAGAACATGAAAGCAACGCTACTGCGTCAGTTGGCGGATCTGGAACAACTAGACCACGAATCGCTGCTTGAACGCCGTTACCAACGCTTGATGAGCTACGGTTACTGCTAAGCACCGCTTGCAATTGGATGGAAAAAGGTCGGACATTGTCCGGCCTTTTTGTTTTTCCGCATGAGACCCCATTCAGCCCGCTGCCTGCGTCAGCGCTTTACGGTATACTCAAGCGGTTCTTTTGACTCAATCGACATTGCCATGGATTTGTACGCCCATACTCGTCAATTACTTGATGCACAGCCCTCACGCCATTTTGTGCTCGCCTTCAGTGGCGGCGTCGATTCGCGTGTGTTACTTGCGTTGATCGCGCGTTATCGTCAAGAGCGTGACATCAGCGTGCAAGCGGTGCATGTTCACCATGGGTTGAGTGTGAATGCCGATGAGTGGGCACAGCGCTGCCAGCACTGGTGCCAAGCCGCTCATGTGCCACTTGCCATTGAACGAGTCAGCTTGGCGACTGCCAGTGGCGAAAGCATTGAAAAGTTGGCGCGTGAGGCGCGTTATGCTGCGTTGGCGACACACATGCACCCTGGCAGCACGCTTTTGCTGGGTCAGCATGCTGATGATCAACTGGAAACGTTTTTGTTAGCGTTGAAACGTGGCAGCGGGCCGAAAGGGTTGGCCTCCATGGCGCAGCAAGCCCCGTTTTCTTGTGGTCAATTATTGCGTCCACTGCTGAGTGTCTCCCGTGCGCAGATCGAGCATTTTGCCCTGCAGCATCATCTGCAATGGGTCGAAGATGAAAGCAATCAGGATGAGCGCTATGAGCGGAATTTTTTGCGTCATCGCGTGACACCGATATTGAGTGAGCGATGGCCAAGCATTCGTCAGGCGGTTCAGCGCAGCGCACAGCTCTGTGCCGAGCAAGACGAATTGCTGGCAGAACTGCTGCGCGATGCGCTGCACGCGGCGACCCAAGGGGATGGCAGCTTGTCGGTCGCCATGTTGACGTCGCACAGCGATGCATTACGTCGCCAATTGTTGCGTTATTGGTTGGCTGCGCAAGGACTTGCGATGCCCAGCCGCATACAGTTAGACGTGTTGTGGCGCGAAGTGGCATTGGCAGAGGCGGATGCCAACCCGAAACTCAAGCTGGGGGAGTGCGAGATTCGCCGCTTTCAGCAGTGTTTGTATTGCGTGCCATTGGTGCAAGATGTGTCGGCTTGGCAGCAGCCCTTGGTGCTTGGCTGTGCGTTGGCTTTGCCGGATCACCTCGGGCAGTTGACTCTTGCTAAAAGCGAGCAAGGGACACTGCGTTGTCCTTCAGATCCCGAACATTTGTGGGTCACGTTTAATCCTGAAGGTCTGTCGGCTTGTCCCGTAGACCGAGGAGGAACGCGCAAATTAAAGAAACTCTTTCAGGAATATCAAGTGCCTAGCTGGCTAAGACGCCGTATGCCGATCGTGATGCATCACCAGAACGTGGTGGCGGTAGCAAATTTGTTCGTGGATCGTGACTTCAGCGGGCAAGATTGTGAACTCATCTGGGACAAGTGATGTTTTTTCGTGCCAAAATTGCATTCATAAATACGTATAATCACTATGGACAAATAAGGGTGAGCAATGAATAAAGTCGCAATGGGAATGATGTTGGGTTTATCGCTGTTGGCTGGCAATGCAGTGGCCGGTGATGCGGCGGCAGGGAAAGCCAAAGCAGCGGTCTGTGCCGCTTGTCATGGCGCAGATGGGATCGCGGTGATCCCGGGGTATCCAAACCTCAAAGGCCAGAATGAGCAGTACATCGTGACTTCCATTAAGGCCTACAAAAACAAAGAGCGTACCGGTGGTTTAGCGGTCGTGATGCAAGCGCAGGCATCGATGCTGAGCGATGATGACATTGCCAACCTTGCGGCGTACTTTGCAAGCCTGAAGTGATCGCCTCCTTGAGTTTGTGAGACAGCCCAAGCCTTGCTTGGGCTTTTTATTGATTGTTTACAACGGCTAGCAGATAATGCCAGCAACGAAACGAAGTTTAAGGGATGAACATGAAAAAAATCGAAGCCATTATCAAGCCATTTAAACTCGATGATGTCCGTGAAGCGTTGGCGGAAGTGGGAATTACCGGGATGACGGTATCCGAAGTGAAAGGATTCGGTCGCCAGAAAGGCCATACGGAGCTGTATCGCGGCGCGGAATACATGGTCGACTTCCTGCCTAAAGTGAAACTGGAAATCGTCGTGACTGAAGATGTGGCTGATCAATGCGTCGATACCATTATCGAAACCGCGCAAACCGGTAAGATTGGTGACGGTAAGATTTTCATCACCAATGTTGAACGTGTCATTCGTATTCGCACGGGCGAAGAAGATGAAGATGCGATTTAAGCCAAAGATGTCATAAAAATAAGGAGCTTCGGCTCCTTATTTTTTTTGCTGGTGTAAGGCTTGTTGTGGCCGTTTTCACTTGAGCGCTCACTTTGACGAGTGCTATGGTTTGTCGGTGCTGTGGCTCGATAGGGCATGGTTTTATAGCGCATGCCTCGATAGTGAATGGCTCGATAGTGCAAGGGTGAGGCCGTGCCATGTTGTGTGAGTTGGATTGCTGATGAAAAAACGTCTTCTGTGGTTAGTGCTGCCGATTGGGGTGATTTTGGCGCTGATTGGTTTTTCGCTGGTGTTTACCGTTCCCGCTGAACCCCAATTGTTCACGATCGGAAAAAATGAGCGTGGCCAGCCCTTGGTGTGTTACCACGATCCTGATGCTGAGGCATTGGATGACAACGGGACGCTGAAGCTGGTGGTGTGGAATATCTACAAGCAAAACCGCGACACTTGGCAGGCGGAGCTCAATCGCTTTAGTCACGATGCGCAATTGGTCTTGCTGCAAGAAGCGAGCATGACCCCTGCCTTGCAGCGCTGGATCTCCGAACACCATTGGGGGGGCACGCGAGTCAACGCATTTCAGGTGCTGGGTGAGTCGGCGGGCGTGTTGAATTTATCGCGTCACATGCCGCAACTGGCGTGTGGCTACACGGAAATGGAGCCATGGTTGCGCCTGCCTAAATCCGGCATCTACGCCTTGTATCCGCTAAGCAATGGTCAAGTGCTGGCGGTGGTGAATCTGCACGCGGTGAACTTTTCATATGGTACGCAGGAGTATCTCGAACAACTCACGGCGCTGATTCAAGAGCTGCGCCAGCATAAAGGGCCGATCCTCGTGGCCGGTGACTTTAACAGTTGGAGTGAAAAGCGGACCCAAGTGTTGCGCGATGCACTGAGCGCCCTCGGGATGCAGGAAGCAACCTTCAGTCCGGATAACCGAGCTCGTTTTATCAATGGCTTACCACTCGATCATGTGTTTTATAAACAACTGACGCTGAAAAAAGCAAAAGCGCCCGAATCGGACGCTTCTGATCATAACCCATTGTTACTTGAATTCAGCTTATCAGGATATACAGCGCCCAGATAAGGTAGAACGCAATCCATGGCAGCGTGGCAATCACCAATGCTTGGCCGCGCTCTAACGGGGTCCAAGTGCCGACGGCCGCATAACCCAGCACAATGTACCATGGCAGCAAAATCGGGAATGCGCTGGCAAATTGTGACCAATCGCTGGTCAATGGCAGTTTCAATAAGCCGTTGAGGCTGTTGAGATCCGCCGCGTAGCTCATCACATGGCCATGTTTGAGGATCAAGCTGGCGTAGCTGGCCAGATCGCCGAGCACGGCCGGAAAGATCACCACCGTGCTGGCGGCAAACCATTTCCAGAATCCCATTGCCGGCTGCACAGGTTTGGTTGCCAAACGAAACCACAAGGCCAAGACAAAAATGGTCAAGGTGCGGCTAACGATGTCGCTGATGATCTCACTTGCCATCAATGTGTTGGCTTCAAGCAAGTCCAACTGCGCGGGGTTCGTGCTTGCCAGTTGCGCGGCCAGTCCCTGTTTGAGCCACTCAAAATTGACATTGTCAAAGTAGGCCCCCCAGAACAGGAACGGTGTGATCATCAAGACAATGTAGGTTTGCCATCCCCACATGCCGCGCTGGTAGAGCGCAGCAAAGCAGTCGCTGGGGGAACGGAAAATGTCCACTAACATGATGAGTGGGTTTGCAGAGGGTTTCATACACTCACCTTCGTGACGTCCACGTACAGTTTCAATTTTTGACCTGGTTTCAGGTACTTCTGGTTGGCCAAATCGTTCCACTTGACGATGTCGTGTGTTTTGACACTAAAACGCGCCGCAATGTCACTCAGCGTGTCGCCATTACGAACTTGATAGAACACGGTTCGAATGATGGCGCCATCGGTACTGTCTTTCCAAATCACCAGCTTTTGCCCCACGCGCAATGTATCGCGCGGGCCCATGCCGTTCCATTTCGCCAACGCTTGGTGAGAGACGTTATTGGCACGAGCAATGGTCCACAGGCTGTCGCCTGAGCGTACGGTGTGGGTTAATTTGTATTTGCCTCTTGCCAGCGATTGCGTTTTAGCCAGACGATTGCTCGCGCTGAGCGCGTACGCTTTCTCATCTTTGACCGAGGTGGGGATCATCAAATACTGGCCGACACGGATGGAGGTGCCGGACAAATTGTTCGCCGTTTGAATCACTTTGGTGGTGGTGCTGTGTTTGGTCGCGATCACGCTGAGTGTGTCGCCACTTTTCACTTTGTAGCGCACCAATTTCATGCCTTTGCCGCGATTTTCTTCGACGTTTTGTTGGAAACGCGCCACCGTATCGATCGGCAGCAACAGTTGGAATGGTCCATCCGGTGCTGTCGCCCATTGGTTGTAGGCCGGGTTATAGCTTTGCAGCTCTTTGACGCTGATGCCGGCATAATTGGCGGCAATCGCTAAATCAAGCTGCTCTTCTGGATCTACCAATTTCAACACGGGTTTGTTGGCAATCGCGCGCAGCGAGACGCCGTATCGTTCTTGATTGGCAATGATGTCTGCTAGTGCGAGTAATTTCGGCACGTAGCCACTGGTCTCTTTGGGTAAATCGAGTGAGAAGAAGTCGGTCGGTTTGCCCAAATTGGTGTTTTTACGAATGGCGCTGGAGACACGTCCGCCGCCACTGTTATAGGCCGCAATGGCGTTGTACCAATCGCCGTTAAAACGATTGCTTAAGTAAGTAAGATAATCGAGCGCGGCATCGGTAGCGGCATCGACATCGCGGCGACCGTCATACCAGAAGTTTTGCTCAAGCCCGTACATTTTGCCGGTGCCCGGCACAAACTGCCATAACCCGGCAGCGCTGCCGTGGGAGTATGCAAAGGCATCGAAAGAGCTTTCAACGATCGGCAACAGCGCGAGTTCAAGTGGCAAATTGCGTTGTTCGATTTTCTCAGTGATGAGGTACAGAAAGGGCTCGGCGCGCTTGGCGACGATCTCTAAATGGCCGGGGTGTTTGATATACCATGTCCGGTAGTAGTCGACGGTTTTGTCGTCCGGAATGGGGAGCTGGAGTTGCATGGCAATGCGCTGCCACACGTCGTCCTGCTCCTGAGGCGTCAGCACTTTAGGCGCGACAACCACCGGTGTTTTTTTAGGTTTGGTGGGTGGTGTGACCTGAGATGCTGGCGTGTTTTCCTCGTTGGTCTCTGATGTATTTTGACTCAAGGGCTGGGTAAGTTGGCATCCGGCTAATAGTAGTGCAATTACCCAGCTGAATTGTACTCGCATGTAAGACAGCCTTTTTAATTCTTGGCTGCTGATAATACTTTCGGGATGAATGGCCTGACAAGCAAGAAAACGTCAAAATTCGTTCTTCCACTCACGTAATGCGGTAAATATTGAGAGTGCATCGGTTTGTGGCGTGCGGTTGGCTACCGACTTCATCACACTTGGTTCTTGTGTTCTCAAAAATGGGTTAATCCATTTTTCGCGGCGCACGGTGCTGGGCAAGGTGGCATAGCCTTGCCCACGCAGGCGAATGACTTCATCACGATAGATCTGTAATTGTTCATTGTCTGGCTCCACTGCCATCGCAAACGCCACGTTGCTGGCGGTGTATTCATGGGCGCAGTACACCTCGGTTTCTTCGGGCAGCGCGACCAATTTGCTGAGAGAGGTGAACATCTGTTCCATGGTGCCTTCAAACACGCGGCCGCAGCCCGCGGAAAACAGCACATCCCCACAAAAGAGCTTGCCATCGCCAACGTAACCGATGTGGCCGAGTGTGTGGCCGGGTAGCCCCAACACCATAAAGCGCTCGTCAAACAGCTCGATTTGATCACCTGCGTCCACTGGGTGGGTCAGGGTGGGAATGGGCTCTTGCGATGGGCCCACCACATCCACGTTTGGATACTGACGCACCAACTCCGGCACTCCCCCGATGTGGTCGTGATGATGGTGGGTGATCAGAATCGCTTCTAAGGTTAAATCGTGCTGAGACAAGTACGCTAAGACCGGCGCAGCATCGCCCGGATCGACCACGGCACAACGGCGATCGCTATTTTGTATCAGCCAGATGTAATTATCATTAAATGCGGGTATGCTTTTGATATGTAACATGAGTTATCTCCAGTCACCGTGGTGAAGCGAGTTAGCAATGAAACCAGCGCGCAGCGAAAAAAATCTTGAGAAACCCCATTCTTGGTCTCAATTGAAGAACGGCCAATGGGTGAGTGAGTCGATTCAAACTCGGCTCGATGAATGGTGCCCGAAACTCTTCGGTTACCACATGCTAAAACTGGGTGGCCTGAGCTGCGAGCTCGTGAGTTGTAATTGTAATATTCAACACCAAGTTCAACTCGATATCCAGAACCCTTTGCACAACGTGATTGCCGATGCGTACGATTTGCCGTTTCTGGAAAAGAGCATTGATGCGGTGATTGTCGCGCATCAGTTGGACTATTGTAACGATCCGCACAGCATCTTACGGGAAGTCGACCGCGTGCTCATCGACGATGGTTACATTATTTTGACCGGATTTAATCCGCTGAGTTTAACCGGGCTCGCGAGTTTGATGCCGTGGCGCAAGCACAATTTGCCATGGAGTGGGCGAATGTTCACCCCAAACCGCATCAAAGACTGGCTGAGTGTGTTGAATTATCAAGTGATTGAATGTGACCAATACGCGCTGTTTCCGATGCAAAAATATCGCCCGCTGTGGACGTGGCTGGAAAACAGTTTCGGGGATTGCGGCGCGCCGTTTGGCAGTCTGTATTTTATCGTCGCCCGCAAACGCACCTATCCGCTCAAGCCGATTAAACCCCATTGGCGTCTGAAACGACGCTTGTCACCTGTTGGGGTCAACTACCGAGTTAAATCGGATTCGCAATAAAAAAAGAAGTGAGTGAACTCACTTCTCTGGTTGGTAGCCGACGTCGTCTTCGGTTGGATTTTCTGCCGCGCTGCGTGCCAGTTCGTCACACATTTCGTTTTCACGATGGCCAGCATGGCCTTTGACCCAATGCCATTCCACCTGATGACGGGCGGTTTCGGCGTCTAAGGCTTGCCATAAATCGGCATTTTTTACCGGTTTTTTGTCCGCCGTTTTCCAGCCGCGTTTTTTCCAATTGTGGATCCACTGCGTGATGCCTTGGCGCACGTATTGGCTGTCGGTGGTTAAACTCACGTGGCACGGCTCTTTGAGCGTTTTTAAGGCCACGACGGCCGCCATCATTTCCATGCGGTTGTTTGTGGTCAGACGATAGCCTTTGGCGAGGGTTTTCTCGACTTGTTTATAGCGCATGACGACGCCATAGCCCCCCGGCCCCGGGTTGCCTAAACAGGAACCATCAGTGAAAATTTCCACCTGTTTCTTCATGATTATTTGATACTATTGGGTTTCGCACACAATTGGCATAGTCTGACACACATATCCTCATGAATACTAGCAACAATTCTGAATACAGTCGCATTGTGGTTCTCGATACCGAAACCACCGGTATGAACCTCGAAGGCGGCCCACACTATGAAGGCCACCGTATCATTGAGATCGGTGCCGTCGAAATCATCAACCGGAAGCTGACTGGGCGTCACTTTCACGTCTACCTCAAGCCAGACCGTGCCATTCAAGACGAAGCGATTGAAGTACACGGGATTACGGATGAATTTCTGGTCGATAAACCGGAATATAAAGATGTGCATGAGGAGTTTTTGGACTTCATTCGCGGCGCTGAATTGGTCGCGCATAACGCGCCCTTCGACGTCGGCTTCATGGATTATGAATTCAGCAAGCTGAGCATTCCGACGGCGAAAACCGATGAACTGTGTAAGGTGACCGATACGTTGGCCATGGCGAAGAAAATCTTCCCGGGCAAACGGAACAACCTCGACGTCTTGTGTGATCGCTACGGCATTGATAACTCGCATCGTACGCTCCACGGGGCATTGCTCGATGCGGAAATTCTGGCGGATGTGTATCTGTTGATGACCGGTGGCCAGACGTCACTGCAATTTTCAGGGAGTTCGCAAGAGAACGGAATGGGAGCGGGGGCAATAAAACGCGTCGCCGAAGGACGAAAAGCGCTAAAGGTTTTGCGCGCAACGGCCGATGAAATACAAGCACACCAGGATCGCCTGGATATCGTAGAAAAAAGTGGCACTTGCCTTTGGCGTCAGTAGGAGAAGCTATGTTGAGGATGGGATTGGCTTTATGGGCATTGCTGCTCAGCGCGAGCGTATTTGCCAGCAATGAGTCAAGTATGTCCTTGTTGGACAATCGGTTCCGCGTCGACCCGACCATCACTCAGATTACGTTCGTCGTCTACCGGGAGAACAACTCTCAACCGGTGGTGCTGGTGCGCCCGGATGGCAAAAAGTATTACGCATGGCGCAGCCCAGACAACGTGCGTTGGTATGAAGAGCCATCGATGGACATCATTTCCATCGATAACCCGATGCCGGGTCCGTGGCAAGCCGTGGGAAAAGTGTCGCCCAAGAACAACATCAAACTGATTTCGCATTTGCAGCTGGCTGCCGATGCGCTGCCAAACCGCCTTTATCAAGGCGAACAACTCAAATACACCGCTCGTTTGACGTCTGACGGCAAGCCGCTGCTGCTGCGTGACTTTCTTGATCGCGTCAACCTGAAGGTGACGTTCACTAAGTACATCGAAAATGAAGACCAATTGGTCAAAGAAGCACGCCCCGTGCCCACCGTGATTGGTGAATTTGCCGATGACGGGCAGGGACTGGATGAAAAACCGGGCGATGGTGTGTTTACCGTGGCGCTTCCCATTTCACCCGAGCCGGGGAAATATCGTGTGCGCATTACCTCCGGAAACGGGGTCTTTTTGCGCGCGCAAGAGCAAGAAGTGTTGGTGTACCCAAGCCCTATCTCCACCACCTTTATTCAATCCCGCGAAAATGATCAGCCGCACCTGATCGTGTTCAGCGGCGAGCAGGGCATGATTCAACCCGGCTCGATGGCGGCGCACGTTGAACACAGTAATCCGGATAAAGCGGTGATCGTCACACAGGGGCAGTCGGACAAAGACGCGCTTAAAGTCTCGTTGACCATTCCGTATTCAGGCAACTTTGGCAATTATGCTTGGCATGGCAAGCTGTATGCGACCGACTTGGCCACCCAGCGTCCGCTCTATTTCCCAATCAAAGAGCACACCTACAGCGTGGTTGGGGACATTGACCTCGAAACCACGCGCCGAATGCAGGAAGAAGAAGCGGCCAAGCAACGTAAGATTGCGCAGGAAAAACTGATCATTCAGATGCGCGAAGAGGCGCGTCAACGCAACATCATGTATATCGCCGTGGGCAATGTGGTGGTGATTGTTCTGGTGTTGGTGGGATGGCTGGTGAGCCGTAAACTGCGTGCCAGCAAAGAAGCCACGCCAGAGATGCAGCTCAACATGCCGAAGAAATAATGGCTTGAGTATTTAGAGATAATAAAAAAGGAGGCATTCAGCCTCCTTTTTTTGTTGCTCAGCGGCGCTTATTTACTCGCTGGCTGGCTCGTCTTCTTGCGCGTGGTCACGCGACTTCGACCAGCTTGGGTTGTGACTTTTTTGCTGCTAACTCCTGCGGCGCAAAGTCATCCACATTGATGGTGTATAAGCGGTGCTGCTCGGCTTCGATCAGCAGTTCGGCTTCTTGCTCGGTGATCAGCTTTTGCTCAAGGCCACGTTGTGCCACTTGATCCAATTGCGTGAATGGGCGACGTTCGTTCAGCGCTTTGCATACCTTGTCGAACACCGGTTCTGCTTGCAGAATCACATTCAACGCCAGTTCAATCTTGCCGACCGCGTTATGTGCAGTCGGTTCGAGATACTGATGACGACCGATGCGTGAGCGGGTCGCACTTGGCGTTTGAATGATCTGCGCCACTTTGCTGTCGAGCTTGTCGTTTGGTGCTTTGCGCACGCGGCCAAAGGGCATGATCAAGACACGCAGGGCTTTGCCGATCACCTTGTTCGGGAAGTTCGCCAAGAACTCATCAATCGCCACTTCGGTCTGTTTCAAGCTGTCTTGCAGCCCCCAATGCACCAAGGCCAAATCTTCCGCTGGGCGACCATCATTCTCAAAGCGCTTCAGCGTTGCTGAGCTGAGATAAAGTTGGCTTAAAATATCACCCAAACGCGCGGACAGGCGCTCTTTACGTTTGAGTGATCCACCCAGTACAGCCATGGAAATATCGGCCAGCAGGGCAAGGTTTGCACTGTAACGGTTGAGTTGCTGATAGTAACGTTTGGTGGCGTCTTTGGTTGGCGCTGCAGAGCCGAACCCGTCGGTCAGGCCAAACCAGATGCTGCGCACCAAGTTACTCATGGTAAAGCTGACATGGCCAGCCAGCGCGGCGTCAAATTGTTCGACCGCATTGGCGCTGTCTGAATACGCTGCTTCCATCTCTTTCAAAACGTACGGATGGCAGCGAATAGCACCCTGACCAAAGATGATCATGGAGCGGGTCAGAATGTTGGCGCCTTCCACGGTGATCGCGATAGGGGAACCTTGGTAACCTCGCGCAAGGAAGTTCGATGGGCCCAAACAGATGCCTTTGCCGCCGACGATGTCCATGGCATCGATGATTGAACGCTGGCCGCGGTGGGTACAGTGATACTTCACAATCGCAGAAATAACCGATGGTTTTTCGCCAGCATCAATCCCCGCGACGGTGAGGTTGCTCGCTGCATCCATCACGTAAGCGTTCCCTGCAAGGCGCGCCAAAGGTTCTTCAATCCCTTCCATATGACCAATGGGTTGCTTGAACTGACGACGAATGCGCGCATAAGCGCCCGTTGCCATTGCCGCTGCTTTGATGCCGCCAGTTGAGTTCGATGGCAGAGTAATACCGCGACCCACTGATAAACATTCCACCAGCATACGCCAACCTTGGCCGGCCATCGATGGACCACCGATGATGAAGTCCAGCGGGACAAATAGATCGTTCGCGCGCGTCGGGCCGTTTTGGAACGGCACGTTCAATGGGAAGTGACGATTGCCGATTTCTACCCCTTTGAGGTGTGTCGGGATCAAAGCACACGTGATGCCAATCTCTTTTTGTTCGCCCAGCAGCCCGTCAGGGTCGCGCAGTTTAAAGGCTAAACCAAGAACCGTCGCAACTGGCGCCAGCGTGATGTAGCGTTTGTTCCATGTCAGGCGCATGCCCAGCACTTCTTTGCCTTCCCATTCGCCTTTGCACACGATGCCGTAATCCGGAATCGAGCCCGCATCAGAGCCCGCTTCTGGACTGGTCAGCGCGAAACATGGAATCTCTTTGCCTTCCGCCAAACGAGGGAGGTAGTAATCTTTCTGATCGTCGGTGCCGTAATGTTGCAGCAGTTCGCCCGGGCCGAGAGAGTTCGGCACGCCGACGGTGGAAGAGAGCACGCCCGATACGCCCGTCAGCTTTTGCAGCACCAGCGATTGCGCGTACGCGGAAAATTCTAGGCCGCCGTACTGCTTCTTAATGATCATGGCGAAGAATTTGTGGTCTTTCAGGTATTGCCACACTTCCGGAGGCAAATCCGCCAATTCGTGAGTCACCTGATAGTCGTTCACCATGGCGCACACTTCGTTCACTGGGCCATCGAGGAACGCTTGTTCTTCGGCAGAAAGTGTGGGCGCTTTGATATGGCTCAGCTGTTGCCAGTCCGGTTTGCCTTTGAACAGTTCGGCTTCCCACCACACGGTGCCAGCATCAAGCGCTTCTTTTTCTGTCTGCGACATCGCAGGCAGTACTTTTTTGAATACCTTTAGTGTCTTACCGCTGATGAGACTTTGACGGATTGACGGGACTGCCAATACCGCGATAGCGGCTAAGTACAGCGCCCAGCTGATGATACCCACTGGGCCAAACAACGACAGGACCAACATGGTCACGGTCAGTGCGGCTAAGGCAGTCATTAATGAGGTTCTGTGGTACAGGCAGCCGCTTAACACGACCACGAACCCTAAGATTGAGAGCAAGATGTCCATATTTTTATCCTTTGTGCAGACCGGAATTTGGTTTACATGTTTGGTGGTCTTACCAGTTAGAGTGTAATCAAAGTATTAATGAAATGTAAAACGTTGCTGTGTTTAAAAAGTGATCTGAATAGAGCAAAAATTCTAATTTGTGCTCTCAACGAGAGTTTTTCCCCTCGATCCGCGTTCGAATCTTGCAAATCTTGGACGCTGACTATCGACAGAGAAAATCGTTTGGGTAAACTCAGGTTAACGAAACTCTCGTTTTCTACGTGAGTTTGTCTGCCAGCAGATTAATAAAGAGAAAAAACCTATGTACCAGGATCTGATTAAAAGTGAATTAACCGAAGCTGCCGATGTTCTGAACAAGTTTCTGAGCGATGATCACAACATCGCGCAAATTGAAGCGGCAGCAAAAGTGATTGCTGACTCGTTCAAGCAGGGCGGTAAAGTACTCTCTTGTGGTAATGGTGGTTCTCACTGTGATGCGATGCATTTCGCCGAAGAGTTAACAGGCCGTTACCGTGAAAACCGTCCGGGCTACCCTGGTATCGCCATTTCTGACCCAAGCCACCTGTCTTGTGTGAGCAACGATTTTGGATACGATTTCGTCTTCTCTCGTTATGTGGAAGCCGTGGGCGCAAAAGGTGATGTGTTGTTCGGTTTGTCGACCTCGGGGAACTCCGGCAACATTCTGAAAGCGATTGAAGCGGCCAAAGCGAAAGGCATGAAAACCATCGCCCTGACAGGGAAAGACGGTGGTAAAATGGCGGGGCTGGCGGATGTTGAAATTCGAGTGCCTCATTTTGGCTACGCCGACCGCATTCAAGAAATCCACATTAAGATTATCCACATCGTGATTCAGTTGATTGAAAAAGAGATGGCATAATCAAAGTGCCCCGGCATGCAGGCTGGGGCGCGAATGACCGCTACCGTGAATGAAGTGGTTTAAAGAAGGAGTAGTTTAAACCATGTGTGAATTGCTCGGCATGAGCGCCAATGTACCCACCGATATTTGTTTCAGTTTCACTGGCTTGATGCAGCGCGGTGGCCGCACGGGCCCGCATCGTGATGGCTGGGGCATTACCTTTTACGAAGGCAAAGGCTTTCGCACCTTCAAAGATCCAAGTCCAAGCTGCCAATCGAAAATTGCGGAGCTGGTGCAGAATTACCCCATCAAAAGTTGCGCGGTGATCAGCCACATTCGTCAAGCGAATCGTGGGGGCGTCAATTTGGAAAATACCCATCCATTTACTCGTGAATTATGGGGACGTTACTGGACGTTCGCGCACAATGGGCAACTCGCCGATTACCAAGATTTGCCGTCTGGGCGTCATCGCCCGGTGGGTCAGACAGACAGTGAAGCTGCATTCTGCTGGCTGCTGGATGAATTGGAAAAACACTATCCGGATATTCCACAGGACATGGCGGGTGTGTTCGCATTCGTGGCTCAATTGTGCGATCAACTGCGTGAGAAGGGCGTGTTCAACATGCTGTTGTCCGACGGTGAATACGTGATGAGTTATTGCACCAATCATCTCTATTGGATCACACGTCGCGCGCCGTTTGGTCATGCCACCTTGCTCGATGAAGATGTCGAGATTAACTTTCAGGAAGAAACCACGCCCAATGACGTGGTGTCGGTGATTGCGACTCAGCCGCTGACGGGCAACGAAGTGTGGCAGAAGATGAAACCTGGAGAATATAACCTGTTTCATTTTGGTGAGTTGATCGACAGTAACGTGGGGATGCTCAGCGACGTCGCGTATGTGGCCGGTCGCCCTGGCGATCAGTCGCCGAAATCGCCGCTGGAATAGACGCGTTAAGCAATCAAACGGACATAAAAAAGGGTTGATCCACGATCAACCCTTTTTCTTTTTTCAACCGAGTGGTCTGTGACTTACTCGTCGGCGTAACCATGCATGCCGAGTGGTTGCCCATCTAAGAAGGCTTTGCCTTCTTTCATCTCAAGGCGACCTTCGACGAACCATTGCGTGACCAACGGGTAAATGCGGTATTCTTGCGATTGCACACGCTTGGTCAGTGTTTCGACCGTGTCTTCATCAAAAATAGGCACGCGCGCTTGCAGAATGACCGGGCCACCATCGAGTTGCTCGGTCACGAAGTGAACACTGGTGCCATGCTCTTCGTCACCGGCGTGAATCGCACGTTGGTACGTGTTCAGGCCCGGATATTTCGGGAGCAATGACGGGTGCAGGTTAATCATACGGCCAAGGTAATGGCGTACAAATTCGTTGCTCAGAATACGCATGTAACCGGCAAGGACAATCAGGTCCGGCTGATATTCATCGATCTGTTGCATCAACGCGTAGTCAAAAGCATCACGAGTCTCAAACGCTTTTGGATCGATAAAGATGGCAGCCGCCCCTGCTTTTTTAGCTCGTTCTAAGCCATAAGCAGTTGCTTTGTTTGAAAAAACAGCCGTTACTTTGCCATCGTGAATACTTGTTTCACAAGCATCGATGATCGCTTGTAAATTGGAACCATTTCCTGAAACTAAAACAACAATACTCTTCATGGATTATTTGATCTCTACTTGTTCTTCATGGTCCTGAGCTGTTGCGATTTCACCGATCACCCATGCGTTTTCGCCTTCTTGTTTCAAAAGCGCAACCGCTGCTTGTGCTTGATCTTTTGGCAGCGCAATCACAAGGCCAACACCACAGTTGAATGTACGGTACATTTCGTGCGTGTTGACGTTGCCTTTCTCTTGCAACCATTGGAAGATCACCGGCCATTCCCAGCTGCTACCGTCGATCACAGCTTTGGTGCCTTGTGGCAGAACGCGAGGGATGTTTTCCCAGAAGCCACCGCCAGTGATGTGAGAAATCGCATGAATGTCATGCTCAGCAATCAGTTTTAAACCTGATTGGATGTAAATTTTGGTTGGTTGCAGAAGGTGTTCACCGATGGTTTTCCCTTCCAGCATTTCGTTTTTATCTGCGCCCGATACTTCTAGAATCTTACGAACCAGAGAGTAACCGTTGGAGTGTGGACCGCTTGAACCGACGGCGATCAGTGCATCACCCGCAGCCACTTTGCTGCCATCGATGATGTCTTCTTTTTCGACCACGCCGACACAGAAACCGGCCACGTCGTAATCTTCACCTTCGTACATGCCCGGCATTTCAGCGGTTTCGCCGCCAATCAGCGCACAGCCGGCTTGTACACAGCCGTCAGCGATGCCAGATACTACATCTGCTGCCGTGTCTACGTCCAGTTTGCCAGTGGCGTAGTAGTCAAGGAAGAACAATGGTTCTGCACCTTGAACGATCAAATCGTTCACACACATCGCGACCAAGTCGATACCGATGGTGTCGTGCTTTTTCATATCCAAAGCAAGACGCAGTTTCGTGCCCACACCGTCTGTACCAGAAACCAGTACAGGCTGTTTGTATTTTGTTGGGAGTTCACACAATGCACCAAAGCCACCAATGCCACCCATTACTTCAGGGCGACGAGTACGCTTTACTGCACCTTTAATTCGTTCAACAAGCGCATTGCCTGCATCGATATCTACGCCTGCATCTTTGTAGCTAAGAGAAGTGTTGTTGCCGCTCACGGGGAAAGTCCTCGATCTAGTTGGATATGAAAACGGCGCTATTCTACAGGGCTTAAATCAAAAAGGAAAACGTTTGCGTCAGTTTTTTTGCACTCTTTTTTAGCGCAAAAGCCTTGACTGAACGTTTGCGTTTTACTTTCGTCGATGGCGTTCATTTGAGCGGGTGGCGCGTTTTGTTTGACGATGCCAACGTGCTACATATTGACGAGGCAAGGCCATGACGACATTGACCCGCTAAAAAACATGGAGAAACGTCAACATGCCTAGTAAATCGGTGTATAATCCGAAGGTTTGTTTAAATTATGCCGGAGATGGAAATGAAAGTTGTTGAAGTTAAGCACCCTCTAGTGAAACATAAAATTGGCCTGATGCGAGAAGGTGATATCAGCACAAAACGTTTTCGTGAGCTAGCGACCGAAGTCGGTAGCCTGCTGACTTATGAAGCGACTGCGGACTTTGAAACAGAGAAAGTCACCATCGAAGGTTGGAATGGTCCGGTTGAAGTTGACCAGATCAAAGGGAAGAAAGTGACCGTGGTGCCGATTCTTCGTGCGGGTTTGGGCATGATGGACGGCGTTCTGGAGCACATTCCAAGTGCGCGCATCAGTGTGGTGGGGATCTACCGTGATGAAGAAACCTTGGAACCTGTTCCTTACTTCAACAAGCTCGCATCAAACATTGAAGAGCGTATCGCGCTGGTGGTTGACCCAATGCTAGCCACAGGTGGTTCTATGATTGCGACCATCGATCTGCTGAAAGAGAAAGGCTGTAACCAATTTAAGATTTTGGTTCTCGTTGCGGCTCCAGAAGGGATTGAAGCGCTGGAAAAAGCCCACCCAGACGTTGAACTATACACGGCAGCTATCGATAAGAAACTGAACGACAAAGGTTACATCGTTCCGGGTCTTGGCGATGCAGGTGACAAAATCTTCGGTACGAAGTAAGCCACGAATACTTCGCGAAACAGATCAAAAAGGGAGCCTGCGCTCCCTTTTTCTTCATCTGCAATTTATTTTTTCAGACGCAACGTGCCACCTTGGCGTGCTGCGGCAGGTTTACCGGCGGATGCGGGTTTACCTGAGTGATGGAAACCTGTGTTTTTCGGTTTGCGAGCCGCTCGATTGTCGGCTCGGCTGTTGTCCGAGCGTGTTTTGCCTTTTTTAGAATTTGGCGCGTGACGAAACTCATCGGCATTGTGGCCGCGGAACGTTTTCGGATTGCGGCGCGCTTTCGACGGCTGGTTTTCTTCACGGCTATCAAACAGCTTGGCATCGGTCGCTTTGCGAATGCGTTGGCCTTGGCTATCCACACGTGATGCCTCTTCTGTGCCGCTGGATGCTTCACACATCGCCAGAATTTCAGCCACTTCCGCATCGGTCAGGTAGCGCCATTTGCCGTTTGGAATGCCATCGAGCGAAATGTTCATGATGCGCACTCGACGCAGTTTGAAAACCTCATAACCCAGCGCTTCACACATACGGCGAATCTGACGGTTGAGTCCCTGAGTGAGCACAATTCGAAATGAGAATTTGGTTTCTTGTGTCACTTTACATGGCAAGGTGACCGTATCAAGAATTCGCACGCCAGATGACATCAGTTTGATGAAATCGGCGGTAATCGCTTTGTCCACACGCACCACATACTCTTTTTCGTGGTTATTGCCAGCGCGCAGGATCTTGTTGACAATGTCGCCATCATTGGTCAGAAAAATCAAACCATCGGATGGTTTATCCAAGCGGCCAATAGGGAAAATTCGTTTGTGGTGACCAATGAAGTCGACGATGTTCCCCGGAACGTCACGTTCAGTCGTACAGGTAATACCGGTCGGTTTATTGAGCGCAATGTATACGGGTTTTTCTTTGCTGCGCAGCGGCTTGTCGTCAATGCACACCTCGTCGTCATCGCTGACTTTGGTGCCCATTTCTGGCAGTTGGCCATTGATGGTGACACGGCCTTGTTCAATCAATTTGTCTGCTTCGCGGCGAGAACAAAAGCCAGTTTCACTGATGTATTTGTTCAAACGTTTTTCGGTTGGTGTCGACATAGGATCTCCTGACGTTTCACAACGGAATGGTTAATTTATCAACAGCGATGCTGTCAAAAGAGCGGCATTGTACCAGCTCACAGGCTTCAGCCAAGTCGTTTCTGATGACGTTCGCGGTTTTCACTTTTCTTGTCGACGCTTTTTTTCAGCAAAACGTATACGGCGCCACTGCCGCCATGAAAGCGTTGTGCGCTGTGAGCACATTGCACATCCTGAATCTGGCTCAGCCAATGGGCGACAAAACTTTTCATTAATGCTGGTGGGGTCGACCGTTCGCCGCGGCCATGCACGATGACGACGGTGCGAATGTCCAAGCGCATGCATTGTTTTAAGAAAGAGACCACCTCATCGCGGCCTTCTTTCAGGGTTTTACGGTGCAGATCCAAACGGGCTTGAATGGGGTATTTCCCCAACCGCAGTTTGCGATACACACCGTCCTGCACGCCGTCGCGTTTGAATTCAATCAAATCGTCCGGTTTGATCATCGGGGCGTGATCAATCGAAAGAAAATCGGGGTCGCCATCGGAGAGGCTAACTGCCGCTTCGCGTTTGGCCAGTTGAGCATCGCTGACGGTGTGGTGTTTCTTGAGTTCGGCCGTGTCGTTTTTAAGCGGTTTGACATCGCCCATCATCTGCTGAAACAGCTCGAAATCATCCTGAGACATAGTGGCATCTCGAAATCAGTGTGGAATGCGGGAATTATACCAACCGAATGGGCAATATGATCAATTGCAGGCAATAAAAAACCGGAGTAGACAAGCAATCTACTCCGGTGCATAGCGTCACTCTATTGTTCAATAGAGGCTAAGCGATCTAGTGAGGAGATTTGTCGTTCATGACTTTGTAGACGAAGAAACCGCCGTAAAACAGCATCAGACCTAAAGCGCCAAAAATTACTATCATGGAAGATAGTCCCACAGCATTACCAAATAGGAGATCCAGCCAAAAGTCCATGTTTCCTCCAAAGCGTTCGAAGACAGGGCTAAGGTAAAAGCTGCACAGCATCGCGACACTGATCTGGATCAATTGTGTTTCATAGGTTGCTAAAATGTTTACATGGTTGTGTATTTAGTCACATTTTTTACGGGGTTGATTGAGTTTTAGGCGAACGAGCAGTGTTTCGAAAAAATTTCAGGGAAAGGACTTGCGTCACGAAACAGAATCCGTAATATACCCAGCGTTCTCGGTGAATAGCGCAGTTTGGTAGCGCATCTGGTTTGGGACCAGAGGGTCGGGGGTTCGAATCCCTCTTCACCGACCATATTTAAAGCCTCAGCAGCAATGCTGGGGCTTTTTCGTATTTGGCGTTTATTCTTGTACCAAACCAAACCCGCAGCGTGTACCGAGGGTTTGGTGGTGGACCTGTCAGTAGAACTGACACCCAGCCTTGGTCGATTGGTTGAGGCGGGTGACGGTAAAGCCGTTTTGACTCAATAATGCCAGCACATTGTCGTGACCGATCAGATGCAGCGCGCCCACCACCATCAAGTATTGGCCTTGGGGATTGGGTAGAAAGTTACCGGACGTGAGTTTGTTCACCCAATCGTGATTGCGGTTGGTCACGAGAGTGCTTTCCAATTCACTCGAAAATTCATTCAGTTTCATCATATTTTCTAGGTTGGCTTGATCTCCAGCCACCCAGCTATCAATCATGCAGCGCGTCATGGCGTCGCTTTTTTCCCAATCGTCGATGAGTGCTGTCAGCATCTCTTTGCCCGCATCGGGCTGACGCGTGAGCGCATCAATTTGAAACTGCACCGTTTCCAGTGGCAGCACGGCGATGTCATTGGCGGTGGCTTTGGTCATCAGACTAAGATCAACCCCTTCTCCCGGATGAAACCCAAGTTGAAGCAACTGACGAAACTGAATCGATAGTGCTGATTGCCATGGCGGCGCTTGGCGCAGGGTGGGAGGTGTGAGTTCGAGATCGTGGGCAATTTGGTCCAGCATGAACAATTGCTCTTTCGTCAAAACTTGTTCGCTGCTCGGTTGGTTATGTGGGTACACAAGGTCCTGATTCTTTCTGACATCGGCTTCAATGATCAAGCCATCAGCCTGATTGAGTGCCTGATAAATGGGGGTTGGCAGTGGATACATCGACGGTGCCCCGACGTGAATCGAGCCGAGTAACGTGATGGTTAACGAGCCCTTGGTCGCTTGCCAATACAGGGGCTCGGCATGTAGGGCGGGAGCGAACAGCCAGAGAACACAGAAAACCCAGCGGGAGATGTGATGCATGTATCATCCTTTTCGTTGCGAAACGTCGACGTTAAATACGTTGCTTTCCCTGCATTTAAACAGATTTGACAAATAAAACCATTTGATGCGCTTCACAGATTTCTTTTTGAGTTTCTGTTGCGGGGGCGATTGTTTGTCAAAACGGTGTGATTGAACTCACTGAAATGCACGGGAAGCTGTGAGTTTTGTCGCGATATTCTCGTCAATTTAGAAATGTTGATTTTGACGTTGTTTTTAAGTGTTTGATATTTAAGTTTTTATATTTATCTATAAATCTAAAACTTGAACAGGATCACTGCCGTTAATGAATAATTTTACGCTGAAAAATAACTCGCGTTATGGTGGCGGTGTTCATTAAGTAGGGCCATTGGCCGATGTCGTTTTGAGAAAGGAAATAGAGCACCCGGATTGGTTTCTTATCGGCTGTGCGTTTCGTTTCGAGAAAGTAAGGTAAGTTATCATGTTGAAGAAAAGTATAATTGCGGGTGCGGTTGTTGCCACGTTAGCAGGATGTTCAATGACGAATTCGTCGACTCAGTCGGTTGTGAATTCACTCGCGAACAATTTAGATATTCACTACACCGTTCTGACGAACCATGGCGCCGATGATGGCCTTGGTTGTCAGGAGCTGGGCGCGGAATGGGCGTCGTGTAACAAAGTCAATATGACGCTGGTGAACCAAGGTCAAGCCATCGATTCCAAAGATTGGGCGATCTACTTCCACAGCATTCGTATGATTCTGGATGTGGGTAATGATCAGTTCAAAATCACTCGCCTGACGGGTGACCTGCACAAACTTGAACCGACTGACAAATTTGACGGCTTCGCAGCAAACGAAACCGTGGTGGTTCCGCTGATTGGCGAATTCTGGCAACTGTTTGAAACCGACTTCATTCCGGGCGCGTTTGTGACGGCGCCGAACGCTGAACCGAAGCGTATTGTATCCCTCGATACCGAAGACGTGGCTCAGTTTGTTCGTGGCCTTGAAGGCGACAACTTGAAACGTACGCCGGACGACAACAATATTTTCGCAACTGCAGCGACTCGTTTTGCGAAAAACCAAGATGTGACGCTACAAGACGTGTCGTCTGCATTGATCCCAACACCAACACACATCACGGCGCAAACGGGCGTGGTGTCAATTGCGCAAGGCATTGCTTGGAACAGCCAAGTGCTGGATTCGGCACAAAATGCGGCACTGGCCGAGCGCGCAAGCCTGCTGGGCGTGAATCTCAACGGTTCGCTGGCGACAGATGTTCGCATTGAACCGACCGCGTTTAGCGGCGACATGGCGAAATCGGGCGCTTACACGCTGCAAGTGACAGCCAATGGCATCACCATTCGTGCCTTCGATGAAGCGGGTGCATTCTACGCGATGCAATCGGTTCTGGGTTTGGTGGATATCGCCAACGCGGATCACCTGCCGCTCGTGACGGTGGAAGATGCACCGCGCTTTGACTACCGTGGCATCATGGTCGACGTGGCACGTAACTTCCATTCCAAGCAAGCGATTCTGGCAACACTGGATCAAATGGCCGCGTACAAGATGAACAAACTGCATCTTCACCTGACGGATGATGAAGGTTGGCGTCTTGAAATTCCGGGTCTACCAGAGCTGACCGACATCGGTTCACAGCGTTGTCTGGACCTCACGGAAACCACCTGTTTGCTACCACAACTGGGTTCGGGTCCAGACACCAATAACTTCGGTTCGGGTTACTTCAGCAAAGCGGATTACGTGGAAATTTTGAAATACGCGAAAGCGCGTCATATCGAAGTGATTCCAGAAATTGACATGCCAGCGCACGCACGCGCGGCGGTGGTCTCGATGGAAGCGCGTTACCAACGTCTGATGAATGAAGGTAACGAAGTGGCGGCGAATGAATACCGCCTGATGGATCCAAACGACACGTCGAACGTCACCACGGTGCAGTTCTACAACCGTCAAAGCTTCATCAACCCATGTCTGGACTCTTCTGAGCGCTTTGTAGACAAAGTGATCGCTGAAGTGGCGGCCATGCACAAAGAAGCGGGCACACCGTTGACCACGTGGCATTTTGGTGGCGATGAAGCGAAAAACATCAAGCTGGCTGCGGGTTACCAAGACATCAACACTGCGGAACCGGTGAGCTGGAAAGGCTCGATTGACCTGTCACAACAAGACAAGCCATTTGCGAAATCACCGCAGTGTCAGGCGCTGATTGCCAGCGGCGAAGTGAGCGACTTTGCTCACCTACCAAGCCACTTTGCTGAGCAAGTGTCGAAGCAAGTGAAGAACCATGGCATTCCGCACTTCCAAGCATGGCAAGATGGCTTGAAGTACAGCGACAGTGCGCAGTCATTCGCAACTGAATCGACGCGCGTGAACTTCTGGGATGTTCTGTACTGGGGCGGCACTTCCTCTGCGTATGAATTTGCGCAGAAAGGCTACGATGTAATTGTCTCTAACCCAGACTACGTCTACATGGACATGCCATACGAAGTGGATCCGAAAGAGAGCGGTTACTACTGGGCAACACGTGCAACGGATACCCGTAAGATGTTTGGTTTTGCGCCAGAAAACTTGCCTCAGAACGCAGAAACTTCGCTTGACCGTGATGGCAACGGCTTCACCGGCAAAGGTGAATTCAACGGCAAACCGTTCTTGGGCCTGTCAGCGCAGCTGTGGTCTGAAGTGGTCCGTACTGACGAGCAATATGAGTACATGGTGTTCCCACGCGTTCTTGCTGCCGCAGAGCGTGCATGGCACCGCGCTTCATGGGAGAACGACTACAAAGTGGGCGTTGAATACTCTCAAGAGACACAACTGGTGAATCAGAGTGCGTTGAACGCGGACTGGAACCGCTTTGCGAACGTTCTGGGTCAACGTGAACTGGCGAAGATGGAAAAAGCCGGCATTGATTACCGCCTACCAGTACCGGGTGCCACCATCGAGAACGGACATTTAGCGATGAACGTTCAATTCCCTGGTGTGACCCTGCAGTACTCGCTGGATGGTGAGCAGTGGCTGAACTACGATGCTGCGAACGCGCCAGAAGTGACGGGCACGGTTTGGATTCGTTCTCTGTCGGCAAGCGGTGAACGTGCAAGCCGCGTGACCACACTGAACTAATTCGGTATTGAATATGCAAAGGCCTCCCATTGGGAGGCCTTTTTCATTGGCACGGCAAAACGATTACTGATTGCCAGGGTGCTGACGGTACTGAAAGACCTGACCTTTGTCATTCAACGCATACACCACATACGCATCTTTTTGATCGCCATATTCCATGCCCGGCGAACCCATCGGCATGCCGGGGACCGCTAAGCCAATGGCGTTTTTCGGTGGATTGGCGAGAAACGCTTTAATATCGTCGGCCGGAATGTGGCCTTCAAACACATAACCATTGATTTCAGCGGTATGACACGAGGCCAATTTAGGGGTGATGCCCAGTTTTTGCTTGATGTTGTTCATGTCGTCATGCAGCACTTCTTTTACGGTAAACCCTTGCGCTTGCATGTGTTTACCCCATTCGCCGCAGCAACCGCAATAGGGGGATTTGTGGTTAATCACATCGGTCGCCAGTGCTTGCCCAGACATAAGGGCCAGCAGCGCTAGGCTGAGAGATGATGTCTTCATAATAAACCTCTTCATTTCGCGGAATAGGTGAAGAAACGCCAACGCATCGGTCATTCAATACATTGGCGTGTTCGGTCAACTTTAGGAGTGAAAACGTGTTTTCACCAAACGCAGTCGGTTAGCATTGCTGACCACGGTAATCGATGACAGCGCCATCGCCGCTCCCGCAACCACCGGACTGAGTAAGAATCCAAACGCTGGGTAGAGCACGCCAGCGGCAATTGGAATGCCTAATGTATTGTAAATAAAGGCACCCAACAGGTTCTGTTTCATGTTTTTCACGGTTGCTTTCGACAACTCAATCGCGCTGACGACGGCAAGCGGCGAAGAGTTGAGTAGCGTCATCTGCGCGCTTTCAATCGCCACATCACTGCCGCTGCCCATGGCAATGCCAATGTCGGCTTGTGCCAGTGCAGGCGCATCGTTGATGCCATCACCAATCATTGCCACACGGCGCCCTTGGCTTTGCAAGGTGTCAATATGCTGCGCTTTTTCATCGGGCAGCACTTGTGCGATGACCTGTTGAATGCCCAACTGTTTGGCGATTGCATCGGCGACGCTTTGGTGGTCGCCGGTGAGCATCACGGTGCGAATCCCCGAGTCATTCAATGCCTGTACGGCTTGAATGGCGCTCTCTTTTACGGGATCGGCAATGCCAATCAAGCCGATCAGGCGTCCATCACGGGCGACAGCAACCGGTGTCCATGCTTGCGCGGCAAAGCGTTGCATGTCGGTTTTCGCCCCTTGCAGATTAATACCAAGATGCGTGACGTGATCCAGCGAACCAATTTGAATGACATGCTCTAAATAGTGCGCTTGCAGCCCTTTACCGCGCAGGTTTTCGAACTGGGTAACCGCAACCGGTGCGACCGACAATTCACGGGCATGCTGAATGATGGCTTTGGCCAGTGGGTGTTCGGAGTGTTGTTCCAGTGCCACAGTCAGGCTCAGCAGTTCCGCTTCATCAATGCCATAGGTGACCACTTGCTGCACGACGGGTTTGCCTTCGGTCAGGGTGCCGGTTTTATCAAACACAACGGTGTCAATTTTGCTCGCGGTTTGCAGCACGTTCGCATCACGAATCAAAATGCCCATTTCTGCGGCTTTGCCCACCCCGACGGTGACGGATAATGGGGTCGCTAATCCCAGCGCACAAGGGCAGGCAATGATCAACACGGTGGTGGCAATGACCAGCATATAGCTTGCTTTCGGATCCGGGCCAACCCAGAACCATACGGCGGCAGCAATGATGGCGATCGCAACCACGGTGGGCACGAAAACGGCGGAAATTTGGTCGGCCATTTTGGCAATCGCCGGTTTGCTACTTTGCGCTTGACGCACCATTTGAATAATACGCGCCAACATGGTTTGAGAGCCAATGCCGGTTGCTTCAATCAATAGGCTGCCATCTTGGTTGATGGTGCCCGCCGACACGGAATCGCCGGGCGCTTTGTGTACCGGGATCGGTTCGCCGGTCAGCATCGATTCATCGACGTACGACTCACCCTGCAGTACGTTGCCATCGACGGGCGATTTCTCGCCGGGTTTGACTCTTAACCGCATCCCTTGCGTGATTTGCGCCACCGCGATGATTTGATCGCCATCGTCAGTAACCTGTGTGGCGTGTTGGGGTTGCAGGTTGATCAACGCTTGCAGCGATTGTGTGGTTCGCGCTTTGGCTTTGGCTTCAATGTAATGGCCAAGCGAAATCAAACCGATGATCATCGCAGACGCTTCGAAGTAAACATGACGCGCTGCGTCTGGGAACCAAGCAGGGAACACCACCACCAGCATGGAATAGAACCACGCGGCACCGGTGCCAAGGGCCACCAAGGTATCCATGGTGGCGCGGCCGTGAGTGAGCGCTTGCCAAGCGTTGGCAAAGAAGCTGCGCCCTGCGGTGGCGAGTAAGATCAGACACAGCACACCGATGGCGCCCCAAGCGATTTGATCGCTGGTGGCACGAATCATCATGTTGCCGCCAAACACACCCCAAGCCATTAATGGGACACCCAGAATCAGGCCCATGAGGGCGCTGCGTTTGTGCTCTTTTTGCACCTGTTCGAGCTGCGCCTGTTGTTTTTGTTGCTGCTCGGCGGGGTCATCGACCGGCTCGGCCTGATATCCTGCGTGTTTGACCGCCTTGACCAGTTCGGCATTCACGGCATGGTCAGCCATGACCCATGCACTTTGTTCGGCCAAATTGACTTGGGCTTTGCGCACGCCCGCCACAGAGCGGAGCGCTTTTTCGACCGAAGAGACACAGCTGGCGCAGGTCATGCCTTTGATCAGTAAGTGCGTACTCACTTGATTCTCATCGACCGCTGGCGCAGCGGTTTCTGTGGTCGATGACGGAATGGTTGATGACGCAATGCTCGGTGCTGGAATGGTCGATGCAGGTGCTTCGTCGGCGAATGGCTTAGCGGCGTCTGGCATTTCAACCTCGCTCCGAAGCGGGGCATCGCTGTGCAGCGTGGCTTGATAACCGACTTCGGCCACTTGCGCGATGATGGCATCGGCACTGAGTGAGGTGCGTAGCGACAGCGTGGTTTTGCTAACGGACAGACGCGCAATCTGCGCCGACTGTGCCAGATGTTGGGTCAGTTTGTTGACGCAACCGCCGCAGCTCAGCCCTTGCAAATCAAATTGCAGCAATTGACCGGCTTCATAACCTAAGGATTCAACACTATCGAGCACGCTATCGAGTGGCGCATCTACGTCAAATTCGATAAAAGTGGGGGACAGGTCTTGAATCTCAACCGTAAAGTCCGCGTTGAGTTGGCGCTCGAGTTTACGCGCGCAGCCCATGCAATGTAACCCGGACAAAGGTAAAGCAAAGTGGCTCATGTATCTTTCCTCCAAGACGTTATGTTCGCAAGGATAAACCTTCCCCTTGCGGCAAGGTCAAGCCTTCTGCGGCGATTACAGAATTTCTTGCTATGCCTTGCCGGAAAAGGTGGGGGGAATATGTGGAATCAACGTTGTGATATGGGAGAAGTGGGTGCTAGAATACTGCCCAAAATTTCGCTCATGCTGAACTCTCGGCAGACGTTTCTGATAAAGGTAAATCATAATGACGGTTAAAACTCGTTTTGCTCCTAGCCCAACTGGCTATCTTCACGTAGGCGGCGCTCGTACCGCACTGTACTCATGGCTGTATGCGAAAAGCCAGGGCGGTGAATTTGTACTACGTATCGAAGACACTGACCTAGAGCGTTCAACTCAGGCTGCAGTGGATGCCATCCTGGAAGGGATGACTTGGCTGGGTCTGGACTGGGATGAAGGTCCTTACTACCAAACAAAACGTTTTGATCGTTATAACGAAGTGGTGGAACAGTTGCTGGCGGAAGACAAAGCCTACAAATGTTACGCACCAAAAGACCTGTTAGACGAAATTCGTGCCGAGCAGGAAGCGAACAAAGAGATGCCTCGCTACGATGCGGATCATCCAAAAATTAAAGCGGTCAACGAAGCGGCAAAAGAGGGTGACCCTTGCTGTATCCGTTTCCGCAACCCGAAAGAAGGCAGCGTGGTTTTTGATGACCAAATTCGTGGCCGCATCGAGATCCGCAACGACCAAATGGATGATCTGATCATTCGTCGTACCGACGGTTCACCAACCTACAACTTCTGTGTAGTGGTGGATGACGTGGATATGGGCATCACTCACGTGATTCGTGGTGAAGACCACATCAACAACACGCCACGCCAAATCAACATCTACAAAGCGATGGGCGCAACGATTCCAACGTTCGCACACTGCGCTATGATTCTGGGTGACGATGGTGCGAAACTGTCTAAACGCCACGGCGCCGTCTCTGTTATGCAGTACCGCGATGAAGGTTACCTGCCAGAAGCGCTGATCAACTACTTGGTTCGTCTGGGTTGGGGTCATGGCGATCAGGAAATCTTCTCTCGCGAAGAGATGATTGAACTGTTCAGCCTGAACGCGATTTCAAAATCAGCGTCTGCATTCAACACCGACAAACTGTTGTGGTTGAACAACCACTACATCAAAACGTCTGAACCTGAGTACGTTGCAAAACACCTAGAATGGCATTTTGACCATCAAGGTATCAACAAAGCGAATGGCCCAGCGCTGGCTGACATCGTGAAGCTGGTGGGTGAGCGTTGTCATACGCTGGTTGAACTGGCGCAACAGTCTCGCTACTTCTACGAAGACTTTGCTGAGTTCGATGCAGATGCGGCGAAGAAACACCTACGCGGTGTGGCCAAAGAGCCATTGGCGTTGGCTCTGAGCAAAATCGAAGCACTGACAGAGTGGAACACTGAAGCGCTGCATCAAGTGATTGCAGACGTGTGTGCTGAGCTTGAAATCGGCATGGGCAAAATCGGTATGCCACTGCGCGTTGCAGTGACTGGCGGTGGTCAATCGCCATCAGTTGATGCCGTGATGAACCTGATTGGCAAAGCACGTGTGATTGCGCGCATCCAGATGGCACTAGCATTTATCGAAGCACGCGAAGCAAACGCGCAATAATCGTTTCGAACTGAACAGAAAAGCCGCAACATGAATGTTGCGGCTTTTTTTTATCCAAATGACTCATATATCAACGAATTGTAGCCAGCGTTTTGACGAAATTTCGCAGTTACGTGACAAAAGATTAACAGTGTAGATGTGAAACTTTTTGCTTCATTCATTATAGTTATCCATGGTGGCCTGAATTCATATCGGGCGCGTGGACACCAGATGCCATAAGGCGTTGCGTTATTCACACACCATACAATCACAATAATGATCGGAAGGAAGTTTTATGAAAAAGTTAGCCGCTATGGTTTCAGCATCGTTGCTGGTTGCCTCGTCTGCAGCAATGGCCGATGTGTACGTTGGTGCAAAAGTGGGGAAAACCTGGCTGGATGATGCCTGTAACAACACCGAGTCGTGCGATTTAGACGGCACAACCGCGGGTGCGTTGTTGGGCTACAATTTCAACGATTGGTTGGCTCTGGAAGGGGGCTACGATTACCTAGGCAAGTTCAATGGTGCGGGTTTGGATCGCGACACGATTCAGGCGTATACATTGGCTCCGAAGCTCAGCTATGCACTGACTGAACAGTGGGACCTTTACGGGAAAGTGGGTGCTGCGCGCGTTCGTTACGGTGATGCATCGGATTACTCATACCTTGGTGCGGCAGGTGTGGAATACGCAGCGACCCGCAATCTGGGTGTGCGTGTTGAGTACCAATACCTGAGCGATATGAACAATGATGTGGTTCGTGCCAAAGCGCACACCACCACGTTGGGTTTGGTGTACCGTTTTGGCGGCAACGATAACCAACCGGCCCCTGTGATGGCGGAAGAGCAACCTGTGGCTGAGCCACAACCGGTTGTGGAACAAGCGCCAGTGCAGGAACCCGTGGCTGCGGCGCCGAAAATGGTGACCAAAACGGTGGCGTTCCAAAAACTCGACAGCAAGAGCTTTGCTCACAACAGCGCGAAAATGAGTGAGGAAGGCAAAGCTCAGCTAGGCGATCTGGTCGCGTTTTTGAATGAGCATCCGCAAGCGAATGTTGAAATCACGGGGCACACCGATTCGACTGGTGCGGAAGCGTACAACCAGAAACTGTCTGAGAAGCGTGCGCAAGGCGTGTCGGATGCGCTGCAAGAAAAAGGCATTGATGCTGCACGTATTACCGCCAAAGGCGAAGGGGAAAGCAACCCAATCGCATCCAATGCGACAGCGGCTGGCCGTGAACAAAACCGCCGTGTTGAGATTGTGATCCCTTCGTTTGAGTACCAAGTCGAAGAGTAATGACAACCTCATGACAAAGCCCACCAAATGGTGGGCTTTTTTGTGTTTGATACTTGGCGCTAATTACATTTGATGTGGAGAGGGTTATTTCAAATCGATGCTGTTGAGTCGGCCCATGTAAATCAGAATATCCAGGCAATCTTTGTGCGCATCTAGCAGCGCCTTTTTGGTTTTGGAGTATGCCGCGAGTTTGCCGTGTTTGTTGATGGAACACACCACACTTTTAAAGGTGCAATGTCCTTTCTCATCGTAATTACGCCAAGCGGCAATGTAGCAGGCGTCCCGGCAATCGGGGTTGTCCAGCGTGGGTCTGGGTTTGTAGATGATCTTCGGCTCTAAGCTGTGTGGCAAACGCGTCATCAGGTACGGATCTTTTAAAATCCGTCGCCAGTGGCGTCCCCACATTTCCCGTCCCAGTTCATTGCGCAGTTTAATGGCTTTCTTTAACCCTTTGCGCTCACCGATACGGATGTAGCCGACCGACCGATGCAGCACTTTGTCATCGGGTGTATGAATATGGATCTTATAGGCCGTTTTGGCTTTCGAGATAAAGCGGTGACCAGTATTGGTTTCCAGGTTACTCTTTGTCATACATGTGGCTATAGATAATTTTGTTAATAGTAATAGTAGAAGAAAATCGTAAGAATAGTAGCCACAGAGTAGAGGATTCATGGAAGCCAACATCAGAAGCATGTCAGATTTGTGCGAAACTTAAGCCGGGAAAGGCTCGAGAAGCGAATGAAGGTGATGAGCGTTAAAGGGATTCAATGTCTGCTGCGGCCGCTCTCGCTGGGCGCCAAAATCCCGATAGATAAACACACCACGATAAGCCTGAGAAATCAGCGATTGGTGGTGACGTAAAGTCACCGTGTTTAGGTCAGAAGAGAACGAGAGGGGACATGCTATTCACTTGCCCCAAGTGTGAATGCAAAGCGCGATTTGCTTCATCAAAACAGCTCGATAAAGAAACGTACGAAGCGTACTGGCAATGTATGAATTTGAACTGTGGGACGGTTTTTGCGACACATACGTTGGTTAGTAAAGTTATTGAGCCCATCGAAAGCAAACCCGGTTTAGAACTACAAGCAGGCTAATGCCACGCGAAAAATCTAAATCAGCACCAAAGAAATTTTTAACAGACTTTTTACGTGAGTTAAAATTAATTAAATAGAATACTTCGGGCAACTACTCCATATCTTCCACATCATTAGAAGGTAAAATTACATGAATATGTTATGATCATCATCAATACGTAATCTCACTGTATTTATATAAGGCGATTGAACAAGGATATTAAAGTGATAGACAAAACGCACATGCTCTTTGAGTCATTACGAAGAACAGATAACTACACATTAGCAGCTGATCAAAAAGCATCTTTTTGTCTAGCTGCTGCTGTTACATTTTTAGGTATTTATTCTACGTTGTTTTATAACATTATAACTGATGACGATGTTGTAATATTAGTAACACTGATTGTTGCAATTCTAGGGGTGGTACTTTTACCTTGGGTTATGTTCTTTTACAGTATAAAGAATGTATTTTCACCAAATCTAAATCCATCAGCAAAAGAATCAATCATATCCTTTGCATCTATAACTTCAAAATTTACTAGTTTCGAACAATTTAAGGCTTATTATGAAAGCATAAGTAAAGATGATGACATATTTTTAAAAAATATAAATGAAGATCTCCTTGAGAATCATTGGATTTGTTCGGGTATATGCTTAAATAAAATGGATAAATTCAAAAAAAGTTTACACTGGCTATGGTGGGCTTTATCCGTTTCTTTAATAGGTTTGGCAATTGTTGTTTATTTTATTGAACATCATGAATTTGTTGAATTTATGTCAATATGTAAATAAAATGAGGGGGTCCCCCCCCATTTTATTACTTAATGAAGACTCCGATTATATCACTGTATATAACTAGTTTTGGGTTTGATTTTGGTGATATCGAGACCTCCATAGTGTGAAGTCCTCGATATGCAGTACCTTCAGGGAAATCAAGTGTAATCGAGCTTTGATACATATTAATAGGTTTGTCTATCTGTTTGATGTTGCTACTTGTAAGGCCATTTTTTTCGTTTTCAATAGCTTCTTTTCCATGGTTGTTCTTTGTAAACTTTGCACTAAGAGGATATAAAGATGAAAGTTCATGGGGATGGAATATCTTCAACTCAAACTTTAATTTCATTTCTTTTTCTAAGAAATAAGAAACGGATTTATATTCATTCCAGTCCTCAGAATCACTCTTCCTATAATAACATCTAAATTCTATATTATTTCGATAGGTTAATCGACTGTTTCCAAGGGTTTTCCAACTTAATGGAATAGGTAACAAATCTTGATACATGGCCATTTTTAATAAACGACATCTACGATTTATTGGTCTGCCATTTTCATCGGTCATATTAGGCAATATATATCGTTCTTCAACGTAATCTTCACCTACGGTTTTAATTTCAGAATACCTATCAGGAAAATCAACATGATCTAAAATTCCTTGCCCCAACATAGCTGTGTTTGTTCGTGCTTGAGATTGGGCCTTTGAGGCAAGATCTACAGGTATACCGAGAGCAGTAACTTCCGATGCATCACCATAACCATAATTGGCCCAGACAACTTCTTCGTGAGAGCCATAATCTAACCCAACACGAACTCCTAGGTTAACGTTTTTACGTATAAGTTTGTTGAGTTCTGGGAAAACAGTTTCAGTAAGAATTAACTTTAACGCTGAAGATGCGTTTAGAGCATTAGCTATCGCATCTTCAGGGCATTGGTTTTTCCCACCAAAAAAAGCCATGACGGCATCTCCCATAAGGCGATGTGGGTAACCATCTAATGCACGGATCACATCAACGCATGCTTGAAGAATTCGGTTTTTTACCACATATGCATCTTGTAATGACATCAACAAAGACAGTCTAGAGCTTCTTTTTATGTCTACAAACATTGTCACAATATGATGGAATTCTATTTCATCCGAATCCTTTAAGTGAGCGAAGTCTGGATGGGGGCCGACTTTACTTTGGTTTAATCCAACCTTATTGAACCATGGTCTTAAAGCGTCCTGATAGGTGTATTCTTCTGGTGAGGTTAGTTCCCTGCTTGACTCCGCTTTTAAACGACGCGAAACGCTAGCACTTTTATATAAATCAACCGATTCACTAAACTCTTCAAGTGAATCGGTTGCGAAATGTTCATTACCTGTAATTGCTTTACTACGCTTTCTTTCTAGCCCGTCTCGAATGTCCGAAAAATACTTTTCCGTAATTTCCTCTAAACTTTGTACTGACACGGATACCTCCAAATGATCATTGTTGCTTAATTATTTATGACACTATAGCCCACTTGTTATGCATTGGAATAGATAGCAATTTATTGCTTATTGATATAGGTCAAAATAGTTTTAATGCTATAGTCGGAGGAGGGTTGTGATGTTGACTTTAATGATAATCACATGTGTAGGAATTACGCCACTTAGTGAAAAAGAATATGAAACTCTCATAAAAATAGGACACACAATGAAGATAAATCATCCTCTAGCAGTGTTCACCTCGAAGGTCGAAAAACCTATAACATTCCCTCTTAACGTCAAGACGCAGGCCTAGTACCAGAAATCTTTTCATTCATTTCAGATGTCAGAGGATTTTCGAACTATGGAATAGGAACACTAAAAAATTTGTCAATTGCTTCCTGCACATTCACAAGACAGGTTTGGTCAATTGTTCATACTAAAACTATTGCCATCCAGCGACGAAGAGCAACAACTGAAAAATGTTTTTTTCCATAAACGATTTGTCTACCCCTTAGCACTCAAAAAGTAATTAGTGTGAACCAAACGAAGAAAAGCGCACGTTTGCGATCTTGCCTTTTTCCCCTTCGCTCCCTCAAACCTTTGCCAATAAAGGATCTAAAATCCCTCAAAGGATCATTTCTGTTTGCGTTTTTTTAACGTGCTGAATTTTGGTGCGGAGGGAGGGGTGAGTCCGAATTAGGTCTGCGCGCCCGTTCTGGGGAAATCCTACCGCGCTCAAGTCATTTCTATATCCATCATCTAGAAGTCGTTTAAGTACGCATGCCGCAACGGGTGAAGTTTAATAGCTTCACATTCTAGTTACGGGAAATAAAACGATGCTAGTGACGTGCCCTGAAGGCCAATGCAAGGCAACCATCGTTGAGCGAAAGCCAACACACAATCAAGACGTTGAGCTCTATTGCCAGTGTCAGAACCTCAATTGCTCCACAACGTTCAGCGTGGCGGTGGAGGGCGGTTGTTAAGCTGAATCAGTATAAAAACTTCGCTTAAATGGCCAAATTGAGAGTCGTGGCCATTATGTGGACATAAACGAAAGCGCCTTAGCTCAAATTAAAGCTAAGGCGCTATTTTATTTGGCGCTCCCGACAGGATTCGAACCTGAGACCTGCCCCTTAGGAGGGGGCCGCGCTATCCAGCTGTGCCACGGGAGCTGAGATGTTTATCTTACCTAATTCTTTGAATAAGTTAATCGCTTGCAGCCCTCACTAGAGCTGTTTGTGCATTACGTCGCCAATTTGAATGCTTGAAGCCAGTTCTGGTTGGTCAACGGTTAGCTCGGCATCGCTCTCGTACACGCGGGTCACGGTGAGCGTGATGTCACTTTGGCTGACCTTATTGCGTGGCAAGCCGCGTTGATCGATAAAGGCACCGGTGTGCCACAGTTGCAGTTTGTCGCCCGTTTTCACGCCGTGAATTCGGCCCAGATCCATGGTGATGGTGTTGCCAAATTTGGCCACCACTTCCGGTAGCGTGATCTTGCATGAAATTTCAGCTTCTAAATCGAGCATCACGTTACGACTCACGCGCAGTAGCATCTGGCCGTAGGTGGAGGCCCAGAAACGTGCGCTGCGGGTATCCACTTGGCTGGTTTTGGCAAACGGCCAGCTTGCCACTTCACGGTAGTTGTGTTTGAACACTTCATTGCCGGTCTTGCCGTCGAATACGCGCATCTCTAACGCGAACTGACGGTTGATCACATCATCTTTTAGTAGTTTTTGTTCGATGGTCGCGGTGAGATCGGTGATCACGCCGCCGATGATGTACTGCGCGCCAGAATCTTGCGCGATCATTTTGATCCGCTCAGGGTTGCGAGCATCAATGTCGTAATTGGTGGTGCCAACGGAGACGAAACTGTGAGATTCCTGCGCTATTTGACGATCAATCACATGGGCGAAGTCATCGCCGACGTCATAAATCTGACCCATCACCGCTTGCTGCGGCGATGCCACATCGATATTGCCGACCAAAAAAGTCTTTTTGTACTGATCAATGTGGCAAGCTGTTGCCGATGGATAGAGGTCGATCCGCGCGCGAACCTGCATGACATTGCCTCTGACCTTTCGATCTTCAATCAGGATGTAGCGCACTTCGTGGTTGGTAAACAGGTACTCTTTGCGGTCTGTTTCCAGCAGGGGCATGAGGTTACTGATGCTGCCGATATCTGCTCCGGCAAAATTTACCGCCTTATAGATGGCATCTTCCAATGCATGCAGGCGCGCCGCTTCTTCCGATGACACAATGGTGGCAGTCCCGGTGACTTCATACCACGCTGCTTGAGCGGTCGGCATCCAAAGGCTTAAGAAAAGCATTGAAACTAAAGAAGAAATATTTTTTTTCATCATGATTTACCAGTTAGGTATAAATTTTGCTTTTAAAATCTTAGCTGATGTAGGCATTTGCATTTCTGAGTTGTCGCAGGTTTAGAAAAGCAAAGAATGTTCCAGTTTCATCCGAGAGAGTGAGATTGAGCGAATTGCCTTAGTATATCTGGAGATGAAGAGAATGAAAAAATGGCTTTCTTTAGTGCCCGCGGTGTTTTTAACTGCATGTGCCTATGCCCCGATTTATAACGGTAAAGAGCCATACAATGGTTCACAGTTTATGTTGATGGAGAGTCCGCGTCACACGTTGGATTTCTTTGTCGACAGCCTGACCGAAGATTTGGTTCAATCAAACACCAGTGTCACGGCGCGTACGCCGATCGCGGTGACCTCGTTTGTGGATCTGCAAAATATGGATACCACCAACTGGCTGGGCAATTCGGTTTCAGAAGGCTTTATTTATCAGTTCCAACGCCGTGGTTTTAAGGTGGTGGACTACAAAACCACCGGGTCAATTCAAGTGACTCAGCAAGGTGATTTTGCCTTCAGTCGTGATTGGAAAGATCTTGCCCAGCAACAAGAGATTCAATACGTGCTGACAGGTACCATGTTGCGTCAAGAAGGCGGGGTGTTAGTCAATGCTCGTGTGGTTGGCATGCAGTCGCGTGTGGTGGTTGCGACCGCGCAAGGGTTCTTGCCGGCGGATCGCATTGGCCGTGATTTGGATACGCTCAACAGTATTCGTACGCAAGATGGTGTGCTGATTCGTTCAGATCCCACCATCACTCAGCCCTACACCGTAATTTTGCGTCCATAGGAGTCGATGATGAAACAGTGGTTATTCCTGCTTGTGGCCGCCCTGGTGATGTCGGGTTGCCAGCCGTTACAAACGATGCGCCCCGATGACTGGTTGACGGCGGTGGGCTATGCGAGCATCAGCGAGCAGAAAGGACGTGATGACGAAGAGAAGCAAGTGCGTGCGATGCGTGCGTCGAAAATCGATGCGTATCGTGAGCTTGCTGAGCAAGTGTACGGCATGCGTGTGAGCGGCCGTGCGGAGCTACAAGATCAACGTTTGGGGACTGAGCTCACCTCTGGTGCGGTGGATGGGGTGATTCGCGGTGCGGAAGTGGTACGCAGCTACAAAGTGGGTGACAGCTATGTGACCGAGCTGCGTCTGGACATTCGTAAAATGGACCGTTTGCGCGACTACGGTGAAGTGCAGCAGGTTCCCGAAAAGCGTCAGCAAACCTTGTTCTAAACTCTTCTCTCTCCAGATAGCAAAAAAGCGGCAATCATTGCCGCTTTTTTTATGTTCATTGAGTCACTTCGATCTTGATGATTAGATTTTGATGCTTAGGCTTTGATATTGGTGCCGAGTGTAGACACGGTATGCGTTTGGCCGGTGGCGTTATAGGTCATGCCCACTTTGCCGTGGCTTTGCTGCATCAGGTTATTGAGCTTGTTGAAACTTAATTGCGCGCGCGCCAAGGCTTCCCCATTGACGGCATTGGCTTGCTGGCAATCAAACACGATAGAACGGATTTGATTGACGATGGTATCTAAATGTTCATCCTCAGACAGGCTCGAGACATGAGGGTGATTAGAAATACGTTGATCCGTTTGCTGCAGTTGATTCACCAGCGTGATTTTTTGTTTGGCAAGCGCTTCGATCTCCGCCGAAATGCGGCTGGTGATCGCAATTTTTTCCTGCTCCAGCAACGCCGACAAATCTTGCGCATTTTTTAGCTGGAACTCGACTAAGTCTTTCAGTGCTGCCATTACTCAATCGCCTTATGCTCAAACCGGGGAATTAAAATCCGCCCAGTTCTTTTTCAAACTTGATCATGTTGTCGGCCAGTTTGTCTGGATCCACAACATAGGAGCCGTTCGCGATCGCTTCTTTGATCGCAGCGACTTTTGCGCTATCGAAGCTGGGTTTGCTTGCCATTTCTGTGTGCATTTCACCAATGGCTCGCCCTTGTGAGCTGAGCGATACCGCATCGTGTTGCGGCCCTGCGCTTTGTCTCACAGCGCCGGATGTCGATGATGAAGATGCATTCGATTCTGAACGTGCAGGCGCGCGGTTAGTCGTCGCTAACGAGTTGCCTGAACGAATGTTATCAATGCCTGCCATAATTGAGCCTTTTAAAAACTTTGAACTTGTATCGTCAATATCGACTGAACAACGACGAACTTTAGCGTTTTATTTCACCAATGCGTAAATAATTCCTACGCGCAGTCTTGAGAAAGTGAATCAACGGGAAGTTGAAACCCTCAACCTGCGGCGATGGGACCATTAAAATTGCACCGTGACTTCACCGATTCCGCTGACTTTTCCATCTATTATACGGTTAGATTTATCATTTTTCACTTTTATCTGGTCGCCCAGTGTACCATCAGACAAGGCGGTGCCTTTCGTGGTGATGCTCATTCCTGCGCTGATTGCGCGAATCATCACACTCTCATTGCGACAAACAACACAAACGTCGTTTTGTTCGATAACATCACCTAACTTGAGGTTTTTTTTCGTTTTTGCTCCGACCACTAGATCTTGCGAGGAAAAACCTTGCCGTCTGAAGCGCAGCAGATCTACCATACTGATAGTCACATCATTCGCCGTGATAATTTGACCGCGCGTGATGGGTGTTAACGCAGTCACCATGGGGACGGTCAGGGTCAGACGAACCGGCACATAGACTTTCCAGTTGTCGGCTGAACACTCGACCAACACGGTGATGGCACTGGCAGAACCGTTGCTTGAGGACGACGAAGTACTCAAGGGGTCGGGGCAGTCAGTGGCAAAAATTCGCTCGTCGATATTTGCCGCATTGACCACTAATTCACCGCCGACAGGTTTATCGACTGTGCTCAGCACATGGCTTTGTGCTGCCTCTTGAATCTTTACGATCTGCTCTGGCGTTGCAGAGTGCACAGAAAGGCTAAAGAAAAACAATAAAAAGCCGATAGAGTTATAAAAAAAGCGGTAGAAAGCTCTACACTTACATTTGGTATGTGGACATACACGGGTATTCGAAAGCATTGTTCGTTTCTCTGGTTTCTTCATAGCCTTGAGTAGACTATCACTTTTTTCGTTTAAAAGTTTGAGATGGAGATAAGCTTATGACGGGTATTCTTGATTCTGTGAATCAGCGTACGCAACTCGTCGGTCAAAACCGACTGGAATTGTTAACCTTCCGTCTTAATGGACGCCAACGTTATGGTATTAACGTATTTAAGGTGAAAGAAGTTCTCCAGTGCCCGAAGCTTACCGCCATGCCGAATTTGCATCGTCTTGTAAAAGGGGTTGCTCATATCCGTGGACAGACGGTGTCGGTGATTGATCTTAGTTTGGCAATCGGGGGCCGTCCCACGACGGATGTCGAGAAAAGTTTTGTGGTGATCGCGGAATTTAACCGTACGATTCAAGCGTTTCTGGTGAGTTCGGTTGAACGCATTATCAACATGCGTTGGGAAGCCATTTTGCCGCCGCCGGAAGGGGCAGGCAAAGCCAACTACCTGACGGCAGTCACCAACATTGATAATGAATTGGTTGAGATTCTCGACGTCGAGAAAATTCTGGCCGAGATTGCACCTGTTGATGAGTCGATGGATGCGAGCATTGGCCAAGAAATTGCCCATGCCGAGCAGGAAAAGCAAATTGTTCGCCGTATCTTGATTGCGGACGACTCGAGTGTGGCACGTAAGCAGGTTCAGCGTGCGATTGAGTCGATTGGTTTTGAAGTGGTGCTGACCAAAGACGGCAAAGATGCGTATGAAAAATTGCTTAGCATGGCCAAAGAAGGCAGCATTTATGACCAGATCTCGCTGGTGATTTCAGATATCGAAATGCCTGAGATGGATGGTTACACTTTGACGGCGGAGATTCGCCGCAACAGTGCCTTGAAAGATTTGTACGTCATTCTTCACTCTTCGTTGAGTGGCGTGTTTAACCAAGCCATGGTTGAGCGAGTGGGAGCCAACTCCTTTATCGCGAAATTTAACCCCGACGAGCTTGGTAATGCGGTGAAAGCTGCGCTAGTAGAATAAAGAGAACTGAATGACTGCGATTACTATAAGCGATCAAGAATATCGTGACTTCTGCCGGTTTCTGGAGTCTCAGTGCGGCATCGTACTGGGCGACAGCAAACAATACTTGGTGAGAAGTCGCCTCAGTCCGCTCGTGACCAAATACAAGTTGGCGTCGCTCTCTGACTTGTTGCGTGACGTCGTGACTGGCAGAAATCGCGAATTGCGTGTGGCAGCCGTGGACGCCATGACGACCAACGAGACGTTGTGGTTCCGAGATACGTATCCTTTTGCTGTGCTGGCTGACCGCTTATTGCCGGAATTGGCGAAGAACAAACGCCCGCTGAAAATTTGGTCGGCGGCAAGTTCATCGGGCCAAGAACCTTACTCAATGGCCATGACCATTTTGGAAGTGCAGCAGCGCCGCCCGGGGCTACTGCCTAGCGTGGCGATTACGGCAACCGATATTTCTGCCAGCATGCTCGACATGTGTCGTGCCGGTGTGTATGACAACCTCGCGCTTGGCCGTGGGTTATCTCCAGAACGTCGCCGCATTTTCTTTGAAGATGCCGGCGATGGCCGCATGAAAGTCAAAGACAACGTGAAGCGTTTGGTGAACTTTCGTCCGCAGAACTTGATGGAAAGTTATGCGCTGCTGGGTAAGTTTGACATCATCTTTTGTCGTAACGTGTTGATTTACTTCTCGCCAGAGATGAAATCTAAAGTCTTGAACCAGATGGCGAACAGCTTAAACCCTGGTGGTTACTTGCTGCTGGGCGCATCGGAATCACTGACGGGGTTAACCGACCGGTTTGAAATGGTGCGCTGTAACCCTGGCATCATCTACAAGTTGAAATAAGCGAGACTCGCTTCAAAGCCCGGCAATGCCGGGCTTTTTGTTTTTGCCGCTTTGCCGGGGCTGCCTGACGGATGTTTTTCCTTACTTGCCGCCTGCGCGCCAGTGTTCCCGCCTTTCTTTGCCAGCCTCGATACGCTATACCTGAAGTGAGACATTCCAAACTCGGTGATTCGGCTTGTTCTTTGCAAGCTGACTCGCGATGACGCGTAATCAGCGGATGAATGAAAAAGTTGGTACGCTAATTGCTTTTAAATCATTAGTAACGGTCAGTTCTTATCGAAGAGGCAAAACATGGCTATTTCTTTTGACAACGCACTCGGCATACACCAGTACACGGTGGGTGTTCGCGAACGCAATGCTGAAGTCATTGCGAGCAACATTGCACAAGCGAACACGCCTGGGTTCAAAGCGAAAGGAATGGATTTCCAGAAGGCATTGCAGGCGGCAAGTTCGGGGGCAAGCATTGGTCTTAGCCGGACGGACGGTCGGCATATTCCTGCCTCAACGACGGTGACAGGGGAAATGCTTTACCGCGTCCCTACGCAACCTGATACCGGTGACGGCAACACGGTTGACGTGGATTTGGAGCGTAACTTGTTTATGCAAAACCAACTGCGTCACCAAGCGTCACTCGACTTCCTCGGAAGTAAATTCAAGAACTTAACGAAAGCGATTAAAGGGGAATAATTAGATGAGCTTATTTAATGTATTCAATGTGACTGGTTCTGCCATGAGTGCTGAATCTGTTCGTCTAAATACGACCTCAAGTAACCTGGCCAACGCCGACAGTGTCAGCAGCTCTGCGAAAGATACTTATAAAGCGCGTCATGCCGTGTTCGGCGCAGAGTTAAGTAAGGCACGTTATAACCGCGACCCGAATGTGCCGGTGAAAGTATTGGGGATTGTAGAAAGCGATAAACCGCTTAATGCGGAATTTAACCCAGATCACCCCCTTGCGAATGACGAAGGCTATATCTACAAGCCAAACGTCAACGTGATGGAAGAAATGGCCAATATGATCTCGGCATCTCGTTCATACCAGACGAACGTCCAGGTGGCGGATGCGAGTAAACAAATGCTGCTGCGTACGCTGCAGATGGGTCAGTAAGGATAAGGAGGTAGCGAATGGCCGGAATTAATAACGTTGGTCAAAGCGGCTTGTCCTATGTTGATCAGCTGAAAGCTCTTCAAGAGAAGAATAAGCCAACCGAGACAACGGGTAAGCAGGATCTGAAACAAGAAGATTTCCTGTCGTTGCTCACGAAGCAACTTGCTCAACAAGATCCTTTCAAGCCGGTTAGCAATGACCAGATGATCGCGCAAATGGCTTCATTTGCGACGGTAGATGGCATTGGCAAGATGAACTCTCAGTTTGAGAATCTCAACTCGTCCATGACATCGAATCAAGCACTGCAGGCATCATCACTGGTCGGTCGTGATGTATTGGTACCAGGTTCTGCGGGTGTGAAAAAGGATGACGCCGGATTGGCGGCGATGGTGAAGCTTCCTCAATCGGTCGACAACTTGTTTGTCCGTATCGAAAACGAAGCGGGCCAATTGGTTCGAACCTTTGAGGTTGGTGCCAAGCCAAGCGGTGATAGCCGTGTCGAATGGGACGGCAACGATCAAAACGGTAATCCATTGCCGGGCGGCAAATACAAAGTGAGAGCTTCGGGTTTGCTGGATGGAGAAAGTAAAGACTTTGCGGTATCGACCTATGCAAACGTCAACAGCGTTCTTCTGGGTAAAGGTGATGGTAACGTACTGCTCAATCTGGCTGGTTTTGAATCGCCAGTTCGACTTGCTGAAGTACTAGAAGTTGGCAAAGCATAATCATGCTAGCTAGATAGGAGAATTTGGAATGTCATATGTATCTCTTAGCGGTTTGTCCGCAGCTCAATTAGATTTGAACACCACCAGTAACAACATTGCGAACGCCAACACGTTTGGTTTTAAAGAGTCGCGTGCTGAATTTGGTGATGTGTATTCGAACTCTTTGTTTACGAACGCAAAAACCACCCCGGGTGGCGGTGTTCAGGCGAACAAAGTGGCGCAACAATTCCACGAAGGTTCAAGTATTTATACCAACAACCCAATGGATCTGCGTATTTCAGGCACTGGTTTCTTTGCCGTGGCGAAAGATCGTTTAGTCCCTCAACAAAATGAGCTGACACGTAACGGTGCGTTCCATCTCGACAAAAACAACTACATGGTGACCTCAAACGACGAATACTTGTTGGGCTACCAAGTCAACCCAGATACAGGTGATGTGCTTTCTTATGAGCCAGCACCACTGAACATTCCAGCTGAGTTTGGTAAGCCAAAACAGACGTCAAACATTGAAGTGGGTGTAAACCTACCTGCCAATGGCGATCTGAAAGATCCAACATTGTTTGATTTTACGGATCCAGACACGTACAACCGCTCAACATCATCGACCATTTATGACTCGATGGGGCAGGCGTACAAACTGACGACGTACTACTTGAAAGATCAGACTCAGCCAAACACATGGCAAACCTACTACACCGTGACTGATAAAGAAGGCGAGAAACCCCTGAACATTACCGGTGGTGACGCGACAACTGCATCGGGCCAAGTGGGTCACACCATGAAATTCAACAATGACGGTACGTTGGCAAGCCTGAACAACGGGCAGCCTATCGTTTCTGAACCTCTGGGCGGCGGTACGAATCCGGTGAACTTAAACGGCGCTGATGTGAATCAGGTGCTGTCGTTCGGTCTGGATGCGGCCACTCAGTTTGCAGCGCCATTTGAATTGACGAAGTTTGATGAAGACGGTGCTACAACGGGCTTCCTGACGAAAATCGATTTTGACGAAAACGGTAGCGTGCTTGGCACTTACTCGAACGGCGAGAACATCACGCTGGGTCGTGTGGCGCTGGTGCGTGTGCCAAACGAGCAAGGTCTGGATAAGAAAGGCGGTACACAGTGGGATTCAACTCAGTTCTCGGGTGACAAGATCTGGGGTGAATCAAACAAAGGGTCTTTCGGTACCATCAACAACGGTACGCTGGAACAGTCAAACATCGACATGACGCAAGAGCTGGTGGATCTCATCTCCGCGCAGCGTAACTTCCAAGCCAACTCACGTGCGCTTGAAGTTCACAACCAACTGCAACAAAACATCCTACAGATTCGATAATTCGAACATCTGGTCTGTCAAACCGGCGGCAACGTCGGTTTGATGGGATTGCCAGTTTGCCACCTTGCCGCGGCAAAAATACCCTCCTCCTCGCTCTATCCTTATCAAACTCCTTGATTAAAAACACATTTTAATATTGGCACGCCAATTGCTTTATTGCTCTTAACAACGATTTCTGGAGCAAATTATGGACCGTGCATTGTTTCTTGCCATGAGTGGCGCAAAACAAAATATGCAAGCGATGCAGCTACGAGCAAACAACCTGGCCAACGTCAGCACCACGGGTTTTCGTGCCGACTTGGAACAGGCGCGCTCGATGCAAGCGTACGGTGATGGCCTGCCAAGCCGTGTGTTCAGCATGACCGAACGTCCTGGACACAATTTTCAGCAGGGCAGTGTGATCACCACGGGCCGTGATTTGGATGTGACCGTTCAAGGTGATGGCTGGATTGCCGTGATGGATAAAACCGGCAAAGAAGGGCTGACCCGTAACGGCAACCTCAATATTGATGCCAATGGCCTGCTGTTGAACGGCAATGGTCATCCGGTTCTGGGTGAAACTGGCGCGCCAATCACCTTGCCGGTGCCGCTGGCCAAAGTAGAAATCGGCAACGATGGCACCATCTCGGTTCGTCCTCAAGGGGCGCCTGCCGATGCCATGGAAGTGGTGGACCGCATTAAGCTGGTTCGTCTGGATAACCAATCGTTGTTTAAAGATGTGAACGGTCTGTTCCGTTCGAAAGATCCAAACGCAGCATACGATGCAAACGCCAATGTGAAGATTCTCACCGGCGCAGTAGAAGGCAGTAACGTCAACGCCGTTGGCGAAATGACCAGCCTGATTGACCTGCAACGTCAGTTTGAGATGCAAGTCAAAATGATGAGCACCGCAGAAGACATGGACAAGTCGTCCGATTCTCTGCTTCGTATGAGCTAACCGACTAGGAGATAACGATGCAACCAGCATTATGGGTAAGTAAAACTGGCCTAGACGCGCAGCAAACCAACATTGCGACGATCTCGAACAACCTGGCCAACGCCTCCACCGTCGGCTTTAAGAAAAGCCGCGCGGTGTTTGAAGATTTGTTCTATCAGAATATTAACCAGCCTGGCGGTCAGTCGTCGCAGAACACTGAATTGCCAAGCGGCCTGATGCTTGGTGCCGGTTCGAAAGTCGTGGCCACGCAAAAAGTGCACACGCACGGCAACGCGCAGACCACCACCAACAGCCTGGACATGATGATTGAAGGGGATGGATTCTTCCAGATCCTGATGCCAGACGGCAACATCGGCTATAGCCGCAACGGTCAGTTCACCTTGAACGATGAAGGGGTGATTGTGACCTCCGGCTCGGGCTACCCGTTACAACCTGAGATTGTGATCCCAGATGATGCGATCTCCATTACGGTCGGCAACGATGGTGAAGTTTCCGTGCGCGTACGCGGCCAGCAAGATAACCAAGTTCTGGGGCAAATCACCACGGTCGATTTCATTAACCCAGGCGGCCTAGAACCGATTGGTCAGAACCTTTACTTGCCGACTGGCGCCAGTGGCGACCCACAAGAAGGCGTGCCGGGATTAGACGGTTTAGGCAACGTGCGTCAATCGATGCTGGAAAGCTCCAACGTGAACGTGACCGAAGAGTTGGTCAACATGATTGAAGCGCAGCGCGTGTACGAGATGAACTCTAAAGTGATCTCGGCCGTTGATAAAATGATGAGCTTTGTGAACCAACAGCTTTAAGCCTTAATTAGCAAGAGAATGCCGCGATGAAACGTATACTCAGCTTGATGCTCATTTCATTCCTGTCGGGGTGCAGCTTGTTGCCGGAGCCGATTGAAACGGCCGATGTGACGCAAGGCACCACGGTTGTGGATGCGGTCGAAGGTGATAAATCGTCAGACAGCAGCACGGGTCTGGTGGATACCCTGCGTAACCGCACCGACCCGGTGGCTGGCGATCCCGCTTGGGCGCCGATTTATCCGAAAGATAAGCCAGAGCACTACGCGGCAGAAACCGGTTCGTTGTTTAACCTGTCTCGTGCGAACAGTTTGTATGATGATTCAAAACCCCGTGGCATTGGCGACATCATTACCGTGACGCTCAATGAAAGTACCAAAGCGGCTAAAAGTGCCGATGCGGATCTGAAAAAGAAAAATGACGCCTCCATGGACCCGTTGAGTGTCGGCGGCCAAGAACTCAACTTAGGCGAATATAATTTTTCTTACGCACTGAAAAACGACAACAAGTTTTCCGGCAGCGCGCAGGCCAACCAGAGCAACAGCCTGTCGGGGTCGATTACGGTGGAAGTGATTGACATCCTGTCTAACGGTAACTTAGTGATTCGTGGGGAAAAATGGCTGAGTTTGAACACCGGTGATGAGTACATTCGCTTAAGCGGCACCATTCGTCCGGATGACATCGACTTCGATAACACCATTGCATCCAACCGCATTTCCAACGCTCGAATTCAATATTCTGGCACCGGAACCAACCAAGATATGCAAGAACCTGGATTCTTGGCACGATTTTTTAATGTGTCTTTATAGCTCGCACCCGATGGTCGAAATATTGACAGCATAAGTATCGAAGGGGCCTGATTGGCCCCTTCGTTTTTTAGATAGGTAATCCACATGAAAAGACTCACTTTGTTATTGATGATGTTCGTCGCAGTCTCCGCTCAGGCCGCGCGCATCAAAGATGTTTCTCAGGTAGCAGGTGTGCGTAGTAACCAACTTGTGGGTTACGGTTTGGTCACCGGTTTGCCGGGAACAGGCGAATCCACACCGTTCACCGACCAGAGTTTCAATGCCATGCTGCAAAGCTTCGGCATTCAATTGCCGCAGGGCACCAAACCCAAAACGAAAAACGTTGCCGCGGTGATCGTCACCGCCGACTTGCCCGCTTTCTCCAAGCAAGGCCAAACAGTCGATGTCACAGTATCATCGATTGGTTCTGCCAAGAGCCTACGCGGCGGCACGCTGATGCAAACATTCTTAAAAGGTCTGGATGGTCAAGTGTACGCCGTGGCGCAGGGAAACCTCGTGGTGAGCGGTTTTAGTGCCAGCGGCGCAGATGGCTCTAAAATTGTCGGCAACAACCCAACGGTGGGGATGATCTCTGCCGGGGCGATTGTGGAACGTGAAGTGCCAACACCATTTGGTCGTGGCGATTTCATCACGTTCAACTTGCTGGAATCAGATTTCACCACCGCGCAGCGCATGGCCGATGCGGTCAACCAATTCTTGGGGCCACAAATGGCCTCTGCAGTCGATGCGACGTCTGTGCGCGTGCGTGCGCCGCGTGATGTTGGCCAACGTGTGGCATTCCTGTCGGCGATTGAAAACCTCGAATTTGACCCTGCCGATGGCGCAGCCAAAATCATCGTCAATTCACGCACTGGCACCATTGTGGTTGGCCAACATGTGCGCCTGAAACCTGCGGCGGTTACCCATGGCGGCATGACGGTGGCCATCAAAGAAAACCTAAATGTCAGCCAACCGAACGCGTTTTCGGGCGGTCAGACTGCCATCGTGCCAGACTCCAGCATTGAAGTGACGGAGAAGAAAGGCAAGATGTTCAAACTGGAACCGGGGGTCACGCTTGATGATCTGGTTCGCGCAGTCAATGAAGTGGGCGCCGCCCCATCGGACCTGATGGCAATTTTGCAAGCACTGAAACAAGCGGGCGCCATCGAAGGCCAGCTGATCATCATCTAAGGAGTGCGGCATGGTTAATAATCCCAACGACATTGGCTTTATTCACGACATTGCCAGCCTTGATTCGCTGCGTAAGCAGGCGGTCACTGGGGATGAAAAGTCAGAAAAAGAAGCCTTGACGGCGGCGGCGCGTCAGTTTGAGTCGATCTTCACCACCATGATGTTGAAATCGATGCGTGATGCGAACGCGAGCTTTAAGTCCGACATGTTCAATAGCCAAAATGAAGATTTCTACCGTCAGATGCTCGACGAGCAAATGACCAGCCAACTCAGTGCGTCTGGCTCCCTCGGTTTGGCCGACATGATTGTGGCGCAGCTGTCAGCGGCAGAGCAGTCCAACACGACGGGTGAAGATAACTTCCAAGAAGCGATGCGCCGTGTGGAACGTTCTCGTGACGTCGCGGCAAATCAACCGGCAACGGATGCGGCAACGCCAATGGTCAATGCTGCAAATGCCGTTGAGGCGCCAGTGGCCAGCGGCTCGTTTGAATCGCCACGCTCTTTTGTCGCCTCACTCAAACCGTTTGCCGATAAAGCGGCAAAAGCGCTGGGTGTCGACTCCACCTTGTTGCTGGCGCAAGCGGCACTGGAAACCGGCTGGGGACAGAAAGTGGTGAAAAACGCGCGCGGCAGCAGCAATAACCTGTTTAACATCAAGGCCGATCGCAGCTGGCATGGCGCAAAAGTGGCGACGCAAACGCTGGAATACCAAGATCAGACACCCGTCATGGAAAAAGCGGCGTTCCGCTCTTACACCAATTATCAGGACAGCTTTAACGACTATGTGCGCTTCCTGTCGAGCAATCCGCGTTATACCACCGCACTGCGTCATAACGGCAGTGATGAAGATTTCATTCGCGGCATTCATCAGGCCGGTTATGCGACCGACCCACAATACGCCGACAAAGTCCTACGGGTGAAAGCCCAAATCGAACAGATGGACGAACTGTAATCCCTTGCCTCAGCCGACCCTTGTGGTCGGCTGATTGGTTTTCCTTTCAGCACGAACTTCCTTAATTTTCCTCACCTTACAACGTAAATTCTTATTTGGCACACATATTGCTTTATTGAACCTAGGGGCCGGTTTTATCGGCGATTTACTCGGTTTTTGGGGGCATTATGGCGTCTGATCTTCTGAATGTTGGTGCGCAAAGCGTATTGACGGCTCAGAGACAACTCAACACCACTGGTCATAACATTTCTAATGTTAATACAGAGGGTTACAGCCGTCAGTCTGTGATCCAAGGGACCAATATGCCTCGCCAATACGGTGGCGAAACCTACGGTATGGGTGTGCATGTGGAAAATGTTCGCCGCTCGTGGGACCAGTTTGCCGTTAAAGAGCTGAACCTTGCCACCACCGATTATTCGTTCAAGCGCGATAACGAAGAAAACCTCGACATGCTGTCAAAACTGCTGTCGTCGGTGGCCTCGAAAAAGATTCCTGAAAACCTCAATGAATGGTTCGATTCCGTGAAAACGCTGGCCGACACGCCCAATGATGTCGGTGCGCGTAAAGTCGTGTTGGAAAAAGCCGGGCTGATTAGCCAGAACATGAACGATTTTCACGAAACTGTGCGCCGTCAGTTTGATGTGACCAACAAAGGTCTCGATGTCGGCATTGAACGCATCAACCAATTGGCGGTAGAAATTCGTGACTTGCAGCGCTTGATGATGCGCACCCCAGGCCCACACAACGATTTAATGGACCAGCACGAAAAGCTGGTGGCTGAGCTGTCTCAATACACCAAAGTGACGGTCACGCCGCGTAAAAACGCTGAAGGTTTCAACATTCACATCGGAAACGGTCACACCTTGGTGTCTGGCACTGAAGCCAGCCAACTGAAAATGATCGACGGTTATCCAGATGTGCATCAACGCCGTCTGGCGATGGTGGAAGGCAAAGCATTAAAACCGATTACTGCGCGCGATATCGGCGGCAAAATTGGTGCCTTGATGGATATGCGCGACAAACACATTCCCGGATTGCTGGACGAAATTGGCCGCTTGGCCACCTCGTTCTCGTATGAAGTCAACCGGTTGCAACACCAAGGGCTTGATCTGCGCGGGGACATTGGCGCGGATATTTTTACCGACGTGAACTCGGAGCGTGTGGCGCGCTCTCGCGTGGTGACGGCAAGCAATTCTGACGCGGATTTGGCGGTTTATATTCAAGACGTCAGCCAGCTGAAAGGGGGTGAGTATTCACTGACCTATAATGGCGACGACTACATCATGACCATGCCGAACGGCGAGCAAAGCAAAGTGTCAGTGGTGCGTGGTCACATCGACATCGATGGCATGCGAATCCAAATCAATAACGAGCCGCGATCTGGTGAGCGCGTGATCATTCGCCCAACGCGTGATGGGGCGGCCAACATGCGCATGGCGATTGATGATGCGTCAAAAATTGCCGCCCAGAGTTACGAAGCGTCCACTGCATTTGCCCAAGGCAGTGCCACATTCCACATCGACCAAGCGGGCGATGTGAAAGAGTTTGAAGCCTACGTGGTGCCGGTGAAAGACAGCGACGGCAATCCAACCGGCAACATGCAGGTTCGCGTGCAAGATAAAAGCGGCAAAGTGCTGCTCACGCAACCTTATGCGTTTGAGGACAATCAAGAAGAGCTGACGCTAGAAATTCCTAAGCAGGACAGCGACGGCAAATCGACCATTTTTACCTTGTCGCGTGGTGCGATTGCCGATGATAAGTTCACGGCAAACCTTGTCCCCTCTGACGGTGACAACGGCAACTTGCGCAAAATGATCAATGTACAAAGCAACAAGACGGTCGATGACAAGAAATCGACCATCATCGAGCTGTACCACAACTTGAACACGGATTTTGGTTTGAAGCTCTCCACCGCATCGCGTTTGACGGATGTGGCGCGTTTGGAGAAAGAGTCGGCTGAATCTCGTATCGCGTCGGTGTCTGGGGTCAACCTCGATGAAGAAGCGGCGAATATGATGAAATTCCAGCAAGCGTACATGGCTTCGTCGCGCATCATTCAAGCGGCGAACGATACCTTTAATACCATTCTGGCATTGCGATAGGGGAGGCCGATAAATGTTTAATCGTATTTCTAGCTTCCATAACTATCAGGCTGTGCAAAATGATTTGCGCCGTCAGGAATCGAAAATTCACCACAACCAGGCGCAATTGGCGTCAGGTAAGAAATTATTGTCGGCGGCGGATAACCCGTTGGCGACGCATTACATCCAGAATGTGTCTCAGCAGCAAGAGCAACTGCGTCAATACATGGATGCCATCGTGCTGGTGCGTAACCGTCTGGAACACCAAGAAGTGATTGTGTCGAGCGCCGAAGATTTTACCGACAAAGCCAAACGCAACGTCATGGAAATGATCAACGGTTCATTGTCGCCAGAAGATCGCGCCGCTCGCGCGCGTGAACTGGAAGAGATTGCCAATAACTTTCTCAACCTGGCTAATGTGCAAGATGAGTCGGGTAACTATATTTTTGCCGGGACCAAACCGACCACACAGCCGTTCTTTCGTGATAACGCGGGCAATGTCTCGTACGGCGGTGATGATTACCAGCGCAAGATGAAAATCTCCAACAGTTTGGAAATGCCGTTCAACACGCCGGGCAGCAAACTGTTTATGGAAATCGAAAACCCGTTTGGTGACTACGAACCGAATTACCAGTTGCGTGAAGGTTCAGAGCTGCTGCTTGAGAAAGCCAATAACAGCAATCCTGACGATGATGGTGAGTACAAAGTCACCTTTGTCGACATGACCAACGGTAAGTTTGGCTATCAATTGGAGCGCAATGGACGCGTGGTGGACACGGATGAATTCAATCCGAAAACCGGCATTCAATATGAAGATTTGACCATTCATGTTAAAGGGCAATTGACCGCGGGCGATGCGATTTCACTGACGCCACGTCAGTCGTTCAGCGTGTTCGATACCTTTAAAGACGCGATCAATTTTTCCAAGGCTTCTGTTTCGGATGCTTCGGCAACGGCGAAGTTGCAACAGATGACGCAAGAATTCCATACCGCCTTTATTCATATGAACAAAGCGCGTACGGATATCGGTGCGCGTTTGAGTACGCTCGATATTCAAGAAGAGCAACACGCAGATTTCAAAATCAGCCTGGCCAAATCGAAAAGCCAGTTTGAAGATCTGGATTATGCCGAAGCGGTGATTGAGTTCAATGAGAACTCGCGTGCGCTGCAGGCATCCCAGCAAGCATTTGGTAAAACCAAAGATTTAACCCTGTTCAACTACATCTAACCTTCAACGCCTTATGTGCCATGCCATAAGTGCGAAGGGAGTTTTGGTTGGACGGTTTTTCGTCGAATGATGGCGGCATTTTAACCGCTAATGACCTTCGACGAAGCGGCAAAAGCGCGGCAAATGCCGATTGCCGCTGATATTTTCTCTGATGATGAAGCGGTTCAGGAGAAAAGCTGAGTAAGCTAACTGATTGAAAATTAGCATATAAAATTTTTAGAAGCGGTTTTTATAAAGTTGGCACACTAATTGAATTGATAATATCAGAGTTGATACAACCCAGTTTTAAAGACGCCAGGTGGCGTGTTTAGCAAGTTATTCACGGTCAGTGCTTCCAAGAGAGAGTAAAGCTGACCGCTTCGCAAAAAGCTTGCGAACTCGATAGGAGAGCAAACTATGACCATTAACGTAAATACCAACGTGTCGGCAATGACCGCTCAACGTTATCTGAACAAAGCATCTAACGAGCTAAACACCTCGATGGAACGTCTGTCTTCAGGTAACCGCATTAACAGTGCGAAAGATGATGCGGCAGGCCTTCAGATCTCAAACCGTCTGACCGCGCAATCTCGCGGCCTGGATGTGGCCATGCGAAACGCCAACGATGGTATTTCGATTGCGCAGACTGCGGAAGGGGCGATGAACGAGTCGACCAGCATTCTGCAACGTATGCGTGACTTGTCACTGCAATCAGCGAACGGCACCAACTCAGCATCAGAGCGTAAAGCCCTGAACGAAGAAGTGACCGCGCTGCAAGATGAACTGAACCGTATCGCTGAAACCACATCATTTGGTGGTCGTAAGCTACTGAACGGCTCATTCGGTGAAGCGTCATTCCAAATCGGTGCGAGCTCAGGTGAAGCGATCATCATGGGCCTGACCAGCATTCGTGCGGATGACCATCGCATGGGCGGCATGTCTTTCGTGTCTGAGCAAGGTAAAGATAAAAACTGGGGTGTGCCAGACAATGCGCGCGACCTGAAGTTTGAATTCACCGGCAAAGATGGCGAGCCAGTCACGCTGAATATCAACGCGAAAACTGGCGACGACATCGAAGAGTTGGCGACGTACATCAATGGTCAAACAGACATCTTTAAAGCGTCTGTGGATCAAGATGGCAAGCTACAGATTTTCATTGCACAACCTGAGCTGGCAGAAGATTTCAGCATCTCCGGCGGGTTGGCATCTCAACTGGGCCTCAATACGGACAACGGTCAATACACCACCGTTCAAGATATTGATGTCAATACCGTGGGTGGTTCACAAAATGCGGTCGGTATCATCGACGCTGCATTGAAATACGTGGATTCACAACGTGCGGATCTGGGTGCGAAACAAAACCGTTTGAGCCACAGCATCAGCAACTTGGCGAACATCCAAGAAAACGTGGAATCATCGAAGAGCCGTATCAAAGATACAGACTTTGCGAAAGAAACCACACAGTTGACGAAGTCACAAATTCTGCAACAGGCAGGGACATCGATTCTTGCCCAAGCAAAACAGTTGCCAAACTCTGCAATTTCACTATTGCAGTAGTCCTGGGGTCCTTCATTAATCAGCTCAGACGTGAGTATATAGTGAAGGTACCTTGGCAAAGTATGATTGTTGATGATCAAAAAGCTCTCTCAAACTAACCCTGCTTTTTGATTTTGAATGGTCATGCTCATATGGTCAGCCACTTGTGTTCATTTCTCGTGATCTCCACATTGGCGATGGCTACTACCTAGCCCCGGTTCTCTCAAAGGAAAGGGGCTTTTCTTTTGCCTGCAATTTCCCATCTTGCCTCGAACCTCGATCGATTTCTCGGGTTCGTTTCCTGTGGCATTTTCATCTTTCCTTTTTCTCTGATCGACGATGGTCGTCGGGGGAATTGATACGCAGTCGATTGCACTCGTCCGGGGTGGTGAATTCTTTAGCGCTTTTTTCATATTTCATGATGTTTTGCGCCTTCAATCTCAAACTTCGCCTCAATGGCGTCTTTTTCTACAGAAAACCATTTTTTCTCTAAAGGAATAGCTCAGCAAGTCGCTAATAGAGATAACTTTGAGAGAACTACTTGGTTTTCCGAGACGTCGGAAGCCGTTCGTGAAGTTCCGCTACGTCTGAAAATCAAATAGGAGACACCAATATGGCGGTTAATGTAAATACCAACGTGTCAGCAATGACAGCCCAACGTTACTTGAATAGTGCTACCGGCGCGCAACAATCGTCGATGGAACGCTTGTCCTCAGGTTTTCGTATCAACAGTGCAAAAGATGATGCAGCGGGTCTGCAAATCTCCAACCGACTGAACGTGCAAAGCCGTGGTCTGGATGTCGCTGTACGCAACGCAAATGACGGTATCTCTATCGCTCAAACTGCGGAAGGTGCAATGAATGAAACCACCAACATTCTGCAACGTATGCGTGACTTGTCACTGCAATCGTCTAACGGTTCGAACTCAAAAGCGGAACGTGTTGCGATTCAGGAAGAAGTGACTGCACTCAACGATGAATTGAATCGTATCGCAGAAACCACGTCATTTGGTGGCAATAAGCTGTTGAACGGCACGTTCGCAACCAAATCGTTCCAGATCGGTGCGGACAACGGTGAAGCGGTGATGCTGAGCCTCAACAACATGCGCAGCGACAACCGCATGATGGGCGGTACTAGCTACAAAGCGGAAAATGGGAAAGATAAAGATTGGAGCGTTCAATCTGGCGCAAACGATCTGACCATTACGCTCAATGACAAGCTTGATGGCGAAAAAACGATTCAAATCAATGCGAAAGCAGGCGATGACATCGAAGAGCTGGCCACTTACATCAATGGTCAAACCGATATGATCAAAGCCTCTGTGGATCAAGAAGGCAAACTGCAACTGTTCACCGACAACAACAAAGTCGATGGTGAGGTGTCGTTTGGCGGTAGCTTGGCCGGTGAGCTGGGCATTCAGGAAGGCAAAGGCGTAACGGTCGATACCATTGACGTCACTTCTGTGGGTGGCGCGCAACAATCTGTTGCTGTGGTCGATGCAGCGCTGAAGTTCGTTGATAGCCACCGTGCGGAATTGGGTGCATTCCAAAACCGTTTCAACCACGCGGTCAACAACTTAGACAACATCAACGAAAACGTGAATGCGTCGAAGAGCCGTATCAAAGATACCGACTTTGCGAAAGAAACAACGGCACTGACCAAGTCTCAAATCTTGGGTCAAGCTTCTAGCTCTGTCTTGGCACAAGCGAAACAGGCGCCTCAGGCGGCACTCGCTCTGCTTGGTTAAGCGAATACAAATCAGCATGACGTGCAAAAATCCAGCTTCGGCTGGATTTTTTTATGCGTTGGATCGTAACCGTCTGTTTTATAAATCAAGGTCAAGAAGGGGCAAAACAACAGAGGGAACTGGCGATTTACGTCAGAAACGCAATAACCAGATAAAACAAAACCCAGCCGAAGCTGGGTTTGTCTATATGGTGCGGAAGAAGAGACTTGAACTCTTACACCTTGCGGCGCCAGAACCTAAATCTGGTGCGTCTACCAATTTCGCCACTTCCGCATGTTTTGTGGATAACCCGACTTGGTATATCGAATCATCGTTGTAATGGCAGGTCTACCTGGATTCGAACCAGGGAATGGCGGCATCAAAAGCCGCTGCCTTACCGCTTGGCGATAGACCTACAAGATACTGAATTTGGTGCGGAGGGAGGGACTTGAACCCTCACGTCCTAACGGACACTAGCACCTGAAGCTAGCGCGTCTACCAATTCCGCCACCACCGCAAATTCAGTTATTTGTCTTTTCAGCTATCTTTACTGACAAGTCGTGCTGGATTATAACCACAACAGGCAACATTGTCATACAGCTTTTTGATTATGCTAAGAAAACTTAGTTCATCATCAAATATGGTGCGGAAGGAGAGACTTGAACTCTCACACCTTGCGGCGCCAGAACCTAAATCTGGTGCGTCTACCAATTTCGCCACTTCCGCGTTGTTTCCTAAAGACTCTGTCATGTTGCCATGCAAAAGTACTTAGGAAATGGTGGCTACGACGGGATTCGAACCTGTGACCCCATCATTATGAGTGATGTGCTCTAACCAGCTGAGCTACGTAGCCATTTCTATTCTTTCGTTGATTCAACGAGGGAATAGATGGTGCGGAAGGAGAGACTTGAACTCTCACACCTTGCGGCGCCAGAACCTAAATCTGGTGCGTCTACCAATTTCGCCACTTCCGCATCATATTTTATAGATAACCCGACTTGGTATATCGAATCATCGTTGTAATGGCAGGTCTACCTGGATTCGAACCAGGGAATGGCGGCATCAAAAGCCGCTGCCTTACCGCTTGGCGATAGACCTACAAATATACTGAATTTGGTGCGGAGGGAGGGACTTGAACCCTCACGTCCTAACGGACACTAGCACCTGAAGCTAGCGCGTCTACCAATTCCGCCACCACCGCAAATTCAGTATGTGTCTGATAACCTCAGACAAGGTGTAATATGGCAGGTCTACCTGGATTCGAACCAGGGAATGGCGGCATCAAAAGCCGCTGCCTTACCGCTTGGCGATAGACCTACAGCGATAACTTTCGTTATCTAAATATGGTGCGGAAGAAGAGACTTGAACTCTTACACCTTGCGGCGCCAGAACCTAAATCTGGTGCGTCTACCAATTTCGCCACTTCCGCAGAAATAGTTTTTAGAATATCGGGATGATGGTGCGGAAGGAGAGACTTGAACTCTCACACCTTACGGCGCCAGAACCTAAATCTGGTGCGTCTACCAATTTCGCCACTTCCGCGTCCCGGTATTCAAAGTCACAACATCAGTTGTTAACTTGAAATAAGTGGTGGCTACGACGGGATTCGAACCTGTGACCCCATCATTATGAGTGATGTGCTCTAACCAGCTGAGCTACGTAGCCATCTTTTCAGAGCGAGAAACTATAATACAATCTCGTCTGCAGTTCCAATAGTTTTTACATCATATTGAAACTTAAAGAATTATGGCAGGTCTACCTGGATTCGAACCAGGGAATGGCGGCATCAAAAGCCGCTGCCTTACCGCTTGGCGATAGACCTACAAATCTACTAAATTTGGTGCGGAGGGAGGGACTTGAACCCTCACGTCCTAACGGACACTAGCACCTGAAGCTAGCGCGTCTACCAATTCCGCCACCACCGCAAATTCAGTATGTGTCTGATAGCCTCAGACAAGGTGTAATATGGCAGGTCTACCTGGATTCGAACCAGGGAATGGCGGCATCAAAAGCCGCTGCCTTACCGCTTGGCGATAGACCTACAGCGATAACTTTCGTTATCTAAATATGGTGCGGAAGAAGAGACTTGAACTCTTACACCTTGCGGCGCCAGAACCTAAATCTGGTGCGTCTACCAATTTCGCCACTTCCGCATAATTTCCTAAAGACTCTGTCATGTTGCCATGTAAAAGTACTTAGGAAATGGTGGCTACGACGGGATTCGAACCTGTGACCCCATCATTATGAGTGATGTGCTCTAACCAGCTGAGCTACGTAGCCAAGAATTTTTGTTGCTCGCTTCAAAGTTGCCTTATCGCCGAGAACGGTGCGCATTATGCGGATATGGCTTAGGAGCGTCAACAGTTTTTTTGAATAAATTCCCCGAAACTGACCGTTCGACTTTTTTTTAAACAAAGAGGCGTGTTTGTGATCAAAAACTGCTACCAAAACAACAGATTCATTACCTTTATCCGGTGTTGATTATGCAAATTTCTCGCATTTGAAAACAACAAAAGCCAACCCTGAGGTTGGCTTTTGAACAATCGAATCAGAACAGACTTAAACGTTGAAACGGAAGTGAATCACATCGCCATCTTTTACGATGTAATCTTTGCCTTCAAGACGCCATTTACCAGCTTCTTTCGCGCCACTTTCACCGTTGTACTGAATGAAATCGTCGTAACCGATCACTTCGGCACGGATGAAGCCGCGTTCGAAGTCGGTGTGGATTTTACCTGCCGATTGCGGCGCGGTCGCACCGATTGGAATGGTCCATGCACGTACTTCTTTAACACCCGCGGTGAAGTAAGTGTGCAGGCTCAGCAGATCGTAGCCAGAACGGATCACGCGGTTCAGGCCCGGTTCTTCGATGCCTAGATCGGCCAAGAACTCATCACGCTCGTCTTCTTCAAGTTCAGACAATTCAGATTCAATCGCGGCGCACACAGGAACAACCACGTTGTTCTCTTTTGCTGCGAACTCGCGCACTGCATCGAGGTATGGGTTGTCGTCAAAACCATCTTCGGCCACGTTCGCAATGTACATGGTTGGTTTGAGCGTCAGGAAGTTCAGGTAGCCAACTGCCGCTAGTTCTTCTTTCGACAAATTCACAGTACGTGCAGAGCCACCTTCCGTGAGCACGGGTAGCAGTTTTTCTAGCACGGTCAGTTCAAATTTTGCGTCTTTATCGCCGCCTTTTGCGCGTTTTGCTTGGCGTTGAATGGCGCGTTCACAGCTATCAAGGTCAGCCAGAGCTAGCTCCAGGTTGATCACTTCGATGTCTTCAATCGGGGAGACTTTACCGGCAACGTGCACGATATTTTCGTTTTCAAAACAACGCACGACGTGACCAATTGCATCGGTTTCACGAATGTTCGCCAGGAATTTGTTGCCTAGGCCTTCACCTTTTGATGCGCCAGCAACCAAGCCTGCGATATCCACGAATTCCATCGTGGTTGGCAGAACGCGCTCAGGATTGACGATGTTTGCCAGTGCGTCCAAACGCAGATCCGGCACTGGTACGACACCAGTGTTTGGTTCGATAGTACAAAACGGGAAGTTTGCCGCTTCGATACCTGCTTTAGTGAGTGCATTAAAAAGTGTTGATTTGCCAACGTTTGGAAGACCAACGATGCCACATTTAAAACCCATGACTGTAACCTTATTCAGCTTTGAACGTGTGTAAGCGGTTTTGCGCTTTGGTGAGGCCATCTTTAAATAAGATGTCGAGGCAGCGAACGGATTCATCTACCACGGCATCCAGACACTCCTGCTCTTTGGCGGGAGCTTTGCCTAACACATAGCCTGCTACTTTATCTTTGTGTCCCGGATGGCCGATGCCAATCCGCAGACGGTAAAATTCTTTGTTGTTGCCCAGTTTGCTGATGGTGTCTTTGAGGCCATTGTGACCCCCGTGACCGCCACCTTTTTTAAACTTAGCCACCCCCGGTGGGAGATCCAGCTCATCGTGAGCGACCATGATCTCTTCGGGATTGATCTGGTAAAACTTGGCCAATGCGCCAACGGCTTTACCGGATAAATTCATAAACGTGGTGGGGATCAGCAAACGCAGATCGTCGCCGTTGACCATGATACGACCGGTTAAACCAAAGAACTTCGGCTCATTTTTCAGCACCACGTTGTGGATGCGAGCCAGTTCTTCTACGACCCATGCACCGGCATTGTGTCGTGTTTTGGCGTATTCCGGGCCCGGGTTGGCCAGACCGACAAGTAATTTAATGGGTTGACTCAAGGCTAGGATCCCTTCGGAAACGAAAAAGCGCGGTATGATAGCACAGAAAAGACGCGCGGGGCGAGACTCTGCTTTTCTCGTGCGCTGAGAAATAAAAAGCGCCTCATCCGAAGATGAAGCGCCCAATCAGAAGCGGTCTCTGAGCAAACGAATTAGTTGAACATTGCAGAGATAGATTCTTCGTTGCTGATACGACGAATCGCTTCAGCCAGCATGGTTGACAACGTCAGTTGAGAAACTTTGCCAGTCGCTGCCATCTCTTTAGACAAGGTGATTGAGTCAGTGACGATCACTTGGTCTAGCACAGAGCTCTTGATGTTTTTCGCTGCGTTACCAGAGAATACCGCGTGAGTCGCGTAAGCAAAAACGCGTTTTGCGCCACGTTCTTTCAGCGCTTCTGCGGCTTTACACAGTGTACCACCGGTGTCGATCATGTCGTCGACGATCACGCAGTCGCGGCCTTCGACGTCACCGATCAGGTTCATCACTTCAGACACGTTTGCACGTGGACGACGTTTGTCGACGATAGCAATGTCGATATCGCCCAGCGCTTTTGCAGTTGCGCGTGCACGAACAACACCACCCAGATCCGGAGAAACCACCACTGGATCTTCCAGATTACGTGCTTTCATGTCTTCCAGTAGAACTGGCGTACCGAAAATGTTATCTACTGGTACGTCGAAGAAGCCTTGAATTTGCTCTGCGTGCAGGTCGATAGTGAGAACGCGGTCAACGCCGACGTTTGAAAGGAAATCTGCAACAACTTTTGCAGTGATTGGCACACGGGACGAGCGCACACGGCGATCTTGACGAGCATAACCAAAGTAAGGGATAACAGCAGTAATACGGCCTGCTGAAGCACGGCGCATCGCATCAATCATAACCACCAACTCCATCAGGTTGTCGTTGGTTGGTGCACAAGTTGATTGAATAATGAATACATCGCTACCACGAACATTTTCATTGATTTGTACTGCGACTTCGCCGTCAGAGAAACGGGAAACAGTCGCATCACCAAGAGAAATGTAGAGACGTTCAGCAATACGTTGGGCTAGTTCGGGTGTGGCGTTACCAGCAAATAGCTTCATATCAGGCACGGTGGAAACCTCAGGGTTGCGTCCAGTTTTTAAATAGATTGGGTGTGGGCTGATTGGTAATCAGCCAGCGTCTCTTTGAGCGGTGAAACATTGCGCCCATGGGCGACAAACGCAGAGACGTTGTCAGGGAGTTCGGCAAGGACAGCTTCCGCTTCTTTCTTGCTCAAAAATTCAGCAAAAACGCAAGATCCCGTCCCGGTCAATCTTGACGGCGCGTATTGTAGCAGCCAAGAAAGTTGCTTATCAACCTCTGGGTAAAGCATTCGGACAATTTTTTCGCAATCGTTTTCGTAACAAGTGTCAAGAAGCGTTGCCAGATCTCGCTTCGCTGTGCTTCTTGTCAGTTGCGGATGCGTGAAGATATCTTTGGTCGCAATCGCCACGTTCGGGCGTACCACTAAATACCATTTTTCATCCACGTCGACGTGCGACAGGCGTTCACCCACGCCTTCGGCAAATGCGGCAAATCCACGCACAAACACCGGCACGTCGGCGCCAAGCGCGAGGCCAATTTGGGCCAGTTCATCATCACTGAGATGGGTTTGCCACAGGTGATTAAGCGCCACCAGTACGGTGGCCGCATTGGATGAGCCGCCGCCAATCCCGCCGCCCATCGGCAGCACTTTGTTGAGTTCAATCTTGGCTCCAAGCGAACAACCGCTGGCGCGTTGCAGCGCGGTGGCCGCTTTCCAGATCAAATTGTCTTCGGTGGCCACGCCCGGCAATTCCGGCGTCAGCACAATCTCGCTGTTGGTGTGGGCGGTGATGGTGAGTGTGTCGCTGTGGTCTAGGAACTGAAACAGGGTTTGCAGTTCATGGTAGCCATCGGCGCGGCGACCAGTGATGTACAGAAACAGATTGAGTTTGGCCGGAGAAGGCCAAGTGGTCGGCGTATTCAGTATCGGGCCTGGAATCATGGCGTCAGTGTCCAATTGGAAATCACGAGGTTAATCGAGGTTTGGTTTTGAGTCAGTTTGAGCTTATCCGGCAATGGCAGTTGGGTGTGTTGCCATGGGTATTCACGATAGCGGCCGTAATCCACATGCCAGTTGGTGCTGCCCGCGCGCTTGTCTAAGGTCGCGAGGGTGTTGTTCTCGTTCAGCGCGTACGCATCGGCTTGGGACGGCAGGCCGAGGATCCAGTCTTGTAGCAGATCCACCGGGATATCGAGCCCGGTCAGTTGGCGTACCAAAAGCTGCGCGTTGGGGGCGGTATAAACTTGGTTATCATACGTTTCCACGCGCGCGCCTTGCGCGGTCATGGTCAGGTTGAGCACCGTCTGGCCGAGAAAGTTAGTCAGGCGTAACTGACTATTTTGGTTGGATTTTTGCCATTGAAAGTTCAGAGATTGGCGCTGCTCAGGTGAGATGTAACCGATTTTGCCGGCCAGTTTAAATTGCGCGATGCTCGTCAGTCGAGCTTGATGGGATTGCCATTGCACATCGGTAATGGGTTCCGGCACGCTGCTACAGCCAAAGAGGGTCATTAGCAGCATCACGATCAGGTAAATACGTGGCTTATGCGTCATAAAAAGTGCTCGTTATTTATCCAGTCAAAATGGTCAAACGGTCTTCACTATATCATTGATATCACGAACTCGGGAAAACAAATCCCGTTGACCCTTTCAATAAACAGGGTCATCAAGTAAAATTCTGCGCCTAGCCCATTTCTTACCAGAGAACCCTCGATAGATGTCCTTGCTTGCTATTGGAATCAATCACAATACGGCTTCGGTTGAATTGCGAGAAAAAGTTGCGTTTGGCCCAGACAAGTTGTCTGACGCCTTGGAGCAGCTATCGGACAGTTCATTTGTCAACGGGAGCGTGATCCTGTCGACGTGTAACCGCACCGAGATTTACTGTGATGTGAAGTCATCGTGCAAGAACAAGGTGATCGAATGGTTGTCGCAGTTCCATCAGGTGAATGCTGAAGATCTTAAACCGAGCCTTTATGTGCATGAAGAACAGGCGGCGATTCGCCACTTGATGCGCGTCTCATGTGGCTTGGATTCTCTGGTGTTGGGGGAGCCGCAAATTCTGGGGCAGGTCAAACAGGCCTACGCCGATTCTCGCGAAAGTCGTTCAGTCGATTCGTCGATGGAAAAGTTATTCCAAAAAGCGTTTTCTGTGGCCAAACGGGTTCGTACTGAAACCGAAATCGGCGGCAGTGCAGTGTCGGTGGCGTATGCCGCTTGCACACTGGCAAAACACATTTTTGAATCACTTTCGGATGCGACGGTGCTCTTGGTTGGGGCAGGTGAAACCATTGAGTTGGTGGCCAAGCACTTGGCCAGCCACAACTGTAAACGCATGATCGTGGCCAACCGCACACGTGAGCGTGCCATGAATTTGGCCGAGCAGTTCAACGCTGAAGTGATTGCACTGAATGAAATTCCCGATTATCTGGCGCATGCCGATATCGTCATCAGTTCAACCGCCAGTCCGCTGCCAATCATTGGTAAAGGCATGGTCGAAACCGCCCTGAAAGCGCGTCGTTATCAGCCGATGTTGCTGGTGGATATCGCGGTGCCGCGCGACATTGAATCGCAAGTTGGCGATTTGAACGACGCGTACCTCTATTCAGTGGATGATTTGCAATCTATCGTTGATAGTAATATTGAGCAGCGCAAGGTTGAAGCGATTCAAGCCGAAGCGATTGTCAGCGAAGAAAGTGCCGCGTTCATGACTTGGATGCGCTCGCTACAAGCGGTCGACAGTATTCGCGATTACCGCAAAGCGGCCAATGACATTCGTGAGGATTTGCTGAGCAAAAGCTTGCAAGCGTTGGCGGCAGGCGGCGATCCAGAAAAACTGCTGATTGAACTGAGCAACAAACTCACCAACAAACTGATCCACACCCCGACGCGTGCGTTGCAAACCGCCGCGGAGCAGGGAGAGCCAGCCAAACTGGCCATTATCAGACAAAGTCTGGGTCTTGATGACCCACAATAAAGTCTTGATGATCCACAATAAACACTTACTCCTTATTCGTTTAAAGAAGAAACTATGAAAGCGTCGATTTTAGTAAAGCTTGAATCCCTGGTTGAGCGTTATGAAGAGGTTCAACACCTGCTGGGCGACCCCGCAGTTATCGGAGATCAGGACAAGTTCCGTGCTCTGTCAAAAGAGTACTCACAGCTTGAGGAGATCACTCACTGTTTTCAGGCTTATCAGCAAGCGCAGGACGATCTGAGCGCGGCGGAAGAGATGGCCAAAGAAGACGACGCAGAGATGCGTGAAATGGCGCAAGACGAAATCAAGGTCGCGAAAGCCGAGATTGAGCGCCTGAGCGACGAGCTGCAAATTTTGCTGCTGCCTAAAGATCCCAACGATGACCGCAACTGTTTCTTGGAAATCCGCGCTGGTGCGGGCGGTGATGAAGCAGGCATTTTTGCCGGCGACCTGTTCCGCATGTACAGCCGTTTCGCTGAAAAACGCGGTTGGCGCATCGAAGTGATGTCATCCAACGAAGCAGAGCACGGCGGCTACAAAGAAATGATTGCCAAAGTGAGCGGCGATGGTGCGTACGGTGTGCTGAAATTTGAATCCGGCGGCCACCGCGTACAACGTGTTCCAGCGACCGAATCGCAAGGCCGTGTGCACACCTCGGCGTGTACCGTGGCGGTCATGGCTGAAGTGCCAGAAGCTGAAATTCCAGAAATCCGTACCGCGGATCTGAAAATTGATACCTTCCGCTCGTCTGGTGCGGGTGGTCAGCACGTCAACACCACCGATTCTGCAATTCGTATTACTCACTTGCCAACTGGCATTGTGGTGGAGTGTCAGGACGAGCGTTCACAGCACAAAAACAAAGCCAAAGCGATGTCGGTACTGGCTGCGCGCATTGCGAAAGCGGAAGAAGAAAAACGTGCGGCGGCAATCTCCGACACGCGTCGTAACCTGCTGGGTTCGGGCGATCGCAGTGACCGCATTCGGACTTACAACTACCCGCAAGGCCGCGTGTCTGATCACCGCATTAACCTGACGGTTTACCGTTTGAGTGAAGTGATGGAAGGCGATCTGCAATCGCTGGTGGATCCCGTGATTCAAGAACACCAAGCGGATCAGCTGGCTGCGCTTGCTGAGCTCAACTGATTTGATGTCAATGACTTCGCCACTGACCATAGAAGCCGCCCTCAAGGCGGCGACTTTGCAATTGACGCACAGCGGCAGTGATTCGCCGTCACTCGATGCCGCCGTGCTGCTTTGCCATGCGCTGGATAAACCGCGTTCCTACTTGCTGACTTGGCCCGATAAAATTCTCGATGACACCACGCATGCAGCATTTGATGCACTGCTTGCCCGTCGCCTGACTGGCGAGCCGGTTGCGTACATCATCGGGGAGCGTGAATTCTGGTCGCTGCCGCTGAAAGTTTCGCCATCCACCTTAATTCCGCGTCCCGACACGGAACGCTTGGTGGAAGTGGCGCTGGAGAAAGCGCAGACGCTGGATGGTGATATTCTCGATTTGGGGACGGGCACAGGCGCGATTGCCTTGGCGCTTGCCTCTGAACTACCACAACGTCGCGTGGTTGGGATCGACCTGCGTGACGAAGCGCAGCAATTGGCCAGCGACAATGCAAACCGTTTGCACTTAACCAATGTCACGTTTTTGCAGGGCAGTTGGTTTGAACCCTTATCACACGGTACAAAGTTTGCTTTGATAGTCTCCAACCCGCCATACATCGAAGAAAACGATCCGCATTTGGCTCAGGGCGATGTGCGCTTTGAACCGAAAAGTGCGCTGGTTGCCGCCGATAACGGGTTAGCCGACATCAAACATATCAGCGACGCTGGCCGTGATTATCTGCAAAGCGGCGGCTGGTTGGCGTTTGAACACGGTTACGATCAGGGTGCGAGCGTGAGAACCATCATGCAAGCGCTGGGCTATCAGCACGTGATCACCGAGCAGGATTATGCCGGTCATGATCGCGTGACGCTGGGCCAATATAACGACGAACGAGGAAGACAATGTACGAAGGATTAAAACATTTTCACTTGCTGACCATCGGTCTGAGCGCGCTGCTGCTCTCGGTACGTTACGTACTGATGATGATGGATTCAGAACTGCGCCAACATAAATTCCTCAAAGTGTTTCCTCATATTGTGGACACCTGCCTGCTGCTCTCCGGCATCGGCCTGATTTTTGTCACCGGATTTGTGCCATTTACCGCAGCCGCACCTTGGATGACCGACAAACTGACCAGCGTGCTGGCTTACATCGCACTGGGTTTCTTTGCCCTAAAACTGGGTCGCAACAAGCTGCTGCGCACATTTGCGTTTTTTGGTGCGCTGGGCTGGCTGGCGATTGCCGGCAAAATTGCCGTAACCAAAATTCCGATGTTCTTTGGCTAAGCCGCATTGGCTGTTGCTGTCCGTATTAGATTCACAGATAGAGTAGTGTGATGCTGGATTTGTTTGATGAAGATTTCGATGCGATGGAGCTGGTGGAAGGTGCCCTTGCGCTGAATAAAGCCATCAATCCGGACACCCAGGTCGACTGGGCGCGCATCGAATTGAAACGATTACTGGACGATGCTGAGCAAAGTCTGGTCCATGAACGCGATGAAAAGCAGCGTTTTGAATCGTTTCTACGCTTATTCTATTTTGAGTGGGGATTTTGTGGTGACCGCGAGGCCTACTACGATTCCCACAACGCGTTCATCGATAAAGTGCTGGAACGCCGCAAAGGCATTCCTGTCAGTTTGGGCGCATTGCTGCTGTTTTTTGGTCGCCAATTGGGCTTTCCGCTGCAAGGCATCACCTTTCCGACGCAGTTCTTATTGGAACTGCGCTGGCCGGGAGAAGCGCCTTTGTACCTGAACCCGTTTTCCGGTGAATATGTGTCGCGTCATACCTTGCAAGCGTGGCTGATTGGCCACAAAGGCCCGCTGACCAAACTCAAAGCCGACCATTTGAAGCCTGCCGATCACCCAACCATCATTGGGCGTTGGTTGGCCTTGCTGAAAAGTGCTCTGCTGCGTGAAGAGCGCTATACTCTAGCGCTGAGATGCACCGATCTGGCACTGACGTTTGTGCCCGATGATCCGTATGAAATTCGCGATCGCGGCTTTATCTATCAACAGTTGGATTGCCATCAGGTGGCGCTGACGGATTATCAATATTTTATTGAGCAGTGCCCGGACGATCCGGCCGCAGAATTATTGAAAACTCAACTCAATGCACTCAGTCACAACCATGTGACGCTGCATTAATCACAACGAAGAGAAAAGAGAATGGAACAGAAAATTGTTCACGTCGGTGATATTCCGGTTGCCAACGACAAGCCGTTTACCCTGTTTGCAGGTATGAACGTTCTGGAGTCGCGCGATATGGCGATGCAAATCTGTGAGCACTACGTCAAAGTGACTGACAAATTGGGCATCCCTTACGTATTCAAAGCTTCGTTTGATAAAGCGAACCGCAGCTCAGTGCACTCGTACCGTGGTCCTGGCTTGGAAGAAGGCATGAAAATTTTCCAAGAACTGAAAGACACGTTCGGCGTGAAAATCATCACTGACGTGCACACCGAAGCACAAGCACAGCCGGTTGCGGACGTGGTGGATGTGATTCAGTTGCCCGCGTTTTTGGCGCGTCAAACCGACCTTGTTGAAGCCATGGCGAAGACAGGCGCGGTGATCAACGTGAAAAAACCACAATTCATGAGCCCAGGTCAAGTGGGCAACATCGTGGAAAAATTCGCAGAGTGTGGCAATGAGAAAGTGATCCTGTGTGAGCGCGGCTCATGCCATGGTTACGACAACTTGGTTGTTGATATGCTGGGATTTGGCGTGATGAAGAAAGCGTCGAACGGCAGCCCTATCATTTTTGACGTGACGCACTCCCTGCAAATGCGTGACCCATCGGGCGCTGCCTCGGGTGGTCGTCGTGAGCAAACTGTGGAACTGGCGAAAGCGGGTCTGGCAACGGGCATCGCGGGCTTGTTCATTGAAGCGCACCCGAATCCAGATCAAGCGCGATGCGATGGCCCATCGGCACTGCCGCTCGACAAGCTGGAGCCGTTCTTGGCGCAAATGAAAGCGCTGGACGATTTGGTGAAAAGCTTCGCGCCGATCGACATTCGCTAATCGATTGCAGAAGCCGCCTTCGGGCGGCTTTTTTGTCGCTGTGCTTCGGCGGTGACGTAAACGCTTGCGCACTCATTTTTGCAGATGGCGTGCGGATAACGGGTGAAATACTCTCGGCGCTTCACAACACCATTTGCCATTTCTCGATACGCTTCGCCACGCCTGTGGCTATTTTTAGTGATGAATTTCACAGAGTGATGCAACAAAGCTGTTACATCATTTGGCTTATTTTAAATTAGTTCATGTTTTATCAGTCAGTTGGCGCGATCACTCTCAAAGAAGAGCGCATTGACTGACTACACTTTGAAAAGAAAAGTAGTGGACCCCCATCAGTTGAAAGGTACGACAATGAAACAAGGCTTACTCCTCAAATCCGTGTTAAGCGCCGCAATTATTGCGTCGCTGGCTGGCTGTGCTTCGCAACCCGCACACGAATGGCAACAAGACACCACCTACAAGTTGACCATTTTGCACACCAACGACCATCACGGCCGTTTTTGGCAGAACAACTATGGTGAATACGGCATGGCCGCGCGCAAAACGCTGATTGACCAGATCCGTGCGGATGTAGAAGCGCAGGGCGGCAGCGTGCTGTTGTTGTCTGGCGGTGACATCAACACCGGGGTGCCCGAATCTGATTTGCAGAATGCCGAACCGGATTTCAAAGGCATGAGTCACATTGGTTATGATGCGATGGCCATTGGTAACCACGAATTCGATAACCCGCTCGAAGTGCTGTTCCAACAGGAAGAGTGGGCCAACTTCCCGATGCTGTCGGCCAACATTTATGACAAAGCGACTGGCAAACGTCTGTTCCAGCCGTACCACATCTTCGACAAGCAGGGCATTAAGATTGCGGTGATCGGCCTGACCACAGAAGACACCGCCAAGATTGGTAACCCGGAATACATCGGTGGCATTGATTTTCGCGATCCCAAAGCGGAAGCGAAACAGGTGATCCAAGAACTGAAAAAAACCGAACACCCAGATCTGATCATCGCCGTGACACACATGGGCCACTACCAGAATGGTCAGCATGGCATTAATGCGCCGGGCGATGTGGCACTGGCGCGCTTCCTGCCGAAAGGTGAACTCGACATGATCGTCGGTGGTCACTCCCAAGAGCCGGTTTGTATGGAAGGCCCGAATCTGGTGAAGAAAAACTTCGTACCGGGTGATGAGTGTAAGCCGGACATTCAAAACGGAACGTACATCGTTCAAGCGTACGAATGGGGGAAATATGTCGGTCGTGCGGATTACGAATTCCGTAACGGTGAACTGAACATGGTCAGCTACAACCTCATTCCGGTGAACTTGAAGAAAAAAGTGAAGGTGAACGGCGAAAGCCAACGTGTATTTGCCACCACTGAAATTAAAGAAGACCCAGCGATGCTCGATTTCCTGCGTCCGTATCAGGAAAAAGGTGCAGCGCAGCTGAACGTGAAGATCGCTGAAACCAACGGTAAATTGGAAGGTGATCGCGATGTGGTGCGCTACCAACAAACCAATCTGGGTCGTTTGATTGCGACCGCGCACATGCAGCGCGCGAAAGCCGACTTTGGTGTGATGAACTCGGGCGGCGTGCGTGACTCCATTCCTGCCGGTGATGTGACCTATAAAGATGTGCTGCAAGTGCAGCCATTTGGCAACATCGTGAGCTACGTCGACATGAATGGTCAGGAAGTGTTGGATTACCTCAACGTGGTGGCAACCAAGCCGATTGATTCCGGTGCCTACGCGCAATTTGCGGGGATTACCATGACGGTCGCCAACGGTAAAGTGTCGAACGTCTTCATTGGTGGTAAACAGCTGCGTCTGGATGAGAATTACCGCTTTACCGTGCCAAGCTTTAACGCGGCGGGCGGTGACGGCTATCCGAAGATTTCTGATCACGCGGGTTACGTCAACACCGGTTTTGTCGACGCTGAAGTGCTGAAAGATTATCTGGAAGCGAACAGTCCGGTGGATGTGAACCGTTTCGCGCCATCGGGTGAAATCGTTTATCAGGAATGAGGACAGGAAAGGATTGACTCAATAGGTTGAATCCCTTTAACTATCAGGCGATGCGCGATGCGCGATGGCGCATCGCCTGTTTTTTTTATCTCAATGGTACGAATCACTATAAGCCCGCCCGGGTTTATCCTGATTGGTATAAAGGACCGATTCACCATGACTCCAGCGATTAACCTTGCGAAGAAAAAGAAAGTTTCCCACACCATCCATCAATACGAACACGATCCGAGCCACAGCAGCTACGGCTTAGAAGCCGCTCAGGCACTCGGCCAAGATCCGAAAACCGTATTCAAAACCTTGCTGTTTTGCCTCAATGGAGAAGAGAAGAATCTGGCGGTCGCGGTGATTCCGGTGGATCACAAATTGAATTTGAAACTGGCAGCCAAAGCGGCGCATGCCAAAAAGGCAGACATGGCAAACCCTGAGATCGCGCAGAAAACCACGGGTTATGTGGTGGGGGGCATTAGCCCACTGGGGCAGAAAAAAGCGCTGCCAACCTTCATTCACCTTAGTGCGTTGGAACTGCCAACGCTGTGTGTGAGCGCCGGTAAACGCGGGCTGGAAATCGAGCTGGCACCCAAGGATTTAGCCATGCTCACGCGCGCGCAGTTTGTCGATTTGTGCCAAGATGCCTAACGCGCAGGCGCAAACACCCCACATAAAAAAACGGCCTCATCAGAGGCCGTTTTGATCTTCAAGAACGAATCCGTTATTTGCGAACGAATCAGTGTTTGCCTTCTTCCATTTGCGCGTTATCCACGATGTGGTTTTCGCCCAAATCATTTGGCAAGACTAGGTTAAGAATAATCGCGACAATACCGCATAGGCTCACGCCTTGCAGGCTGAATTCGCCAATACCGAAAGCCATGCCGCCGATACCAAATACCAGCGTCACCGCCACGATCACGAGGTTACGTGATTTGTGTAGGTCGACGTTGTTTTTGATCAGCGTGTTGAGGCCCACGGTTGCAATCGAGCCAAACAGCAGAATCATGATGCCGCCCATGACTGGCACAGGAATGGTTTGTAGCAGTGCGCCCAGTTTACCCACCAGGGCCAGCACAATGGCAGTCACTGCTGCCCATGTCATGATTGCTGGGTTGAATGCTTTGGTCAGCATGACGGCACCGGTCACTTCACTGTAGGTGGTGTTTGGTGGCGCACCAAGGAATGTTGCCGCCATGGTGGCAACCCCGTCACCGGTGATGGTGCGGTGCAGGCCTGGTTTTTTGATGTAGTCTTTGCCGGTCACATTCGAGATCGCCAGCATATCGCCCACGTGTTCAACAGCGGGTGCAATGGCAACCGGAATCATGAACAGAATGGCGTTGATGTTGAATTCTGGGAAAGTAAAGTTTGGCAGTGCAAACCATGCCGCTTGTTGTACCGGCGCAAAGCTCACCACACCAAAGTAAAGCGACAAAGCGTAGCCCGATGCAATCCCACCACAAATGGGAACCAGCTTAAAGAAGCCTTTGGAGAACACACTCATCACGATGGTGACCAGCAGTGAAACGCATGAAATCCACAGGGCCGCATCGCCTGCGACCAGTTGCACCGAACCGTCCCCGGTTTTACCCAGAGCCATGTTGACTGCGGCTGGCGCAAGGCCCAAGCCGATCACCATGATCACCGGCCCTACCACCACAGGCGGCAGCAGTTTGTGGATGATTTCCACACCGCGCACTTTAATCACCGCACCCATAAGGATATAAACCGCACCGGCTGCCATCAATCCACCCATGGTTGCCGGAATACCCCAAGCTTGGATACCGTACATAATGGGAGCGATGAAAGCGAAAGAAGAAGCAAGAAAGATTGGAACGGAGCGACGGGTGATGATTTGGAAGAGGAGGGTGCCGGCACCAGCACCGAAAAGTGCGACGTTGGGATCAAGACCGGTTAACAACGGTACAAGAACCAGAGCACCAAATGCGACGAAAAGCATCTGTGCGCCTTGAATGGCATTTTTCATTGTATTTTCCCTGATACTGAACAAAATTCGCGGGATTCTATCACTTTTGCAAACGTTTGCCATTTAAACTGGATCAAAAAATGGATTATTTTTAGTTTACAGTGACGAAATAGCCAGCCACGAATTGGGGATTTTTTGACGCGATACTGGCGGCGTTTTCTTGCCCGAAATCGGATAGTTGCTTATCATCAACCTTCACAATTGAGGACCTAGGAACACTATGCGTTATTTAGCATTGTTGATGGCCGGGCTGATGAGTCTGCCGGCGCTTGCGCTGACGAAAGTCAATTTGTACCAAACAGAAGTCGTGATCGATGAGCAGCAGGACAATGCTGACGCCGCGGCCCGCATTGCGGGGATGCAACAAGTGATTGTGCGTGCGACCGGCGATAAAGAGTCGGTCAACAATGAGGTCATTCAAAAAGCGCTGCGTCAGAATTCGCAGTACTTGAATCAGATCAGCTATGCGCAGCAAGGCGATGCGAAAACCCTGCGCATGGGATTTAGTGGCCAACATATCCGTTCGCTACTGACTCAGGCGCAGTTGCCATTTTGGCCTGAAAATCGCGCCAACCTGTTGGTTTGGCTGGTGGAAGAGTCCAATTATGATCGCAGCATCACGTGGGAGCACGCCAATACGCCCCTACTGCGCCAGCTCAAAGCCAGCGCTCAATTACGTGGCCTGCCGCTTATTGTGCCTGTCGGTGATTTTGATGACATCACTGGGGTGCAAATTTCCGATCTGTGGGGCGGCTTTACGCAGCCGATCAGTTTGGCCAGCCAACGTTACCCAACTGATGCGGTGTTGGTGGTGCGTGCGCAAGGCTCGAATTTGCGTTGGACACTGTACGATCAAAACGCTGGCAACATGATTGCGGCGCCTAAAACGCCGATGAGCGGTCAGGCGTCGGGGCAAAATGCGGCCGCAGACATGGTGGATGAACTGAGTGATTACTACGCGCAGAAAGGCGCGGTGATGGTCAACAGCGAATCCTCGGAAGCGGTGCTGGCGTCGTTTACGCCGGTGAATGGCGCGGTGTCATTCTTTACGCTGGAAGACCGCCTCAAACGGTTAAGCTCGGTTGCGTCGTTGGATATTCTTAAAATTCAAGGCAATGAAGTGATTTTCAAAGTGCACTTGCTGGCGAGCGAAAGCCAGTTTCAGCAAGAAGTGCTGCGCATGGGCCGCGTGGTGACTCGCGAAGCGCCAGCGCCGCAGTTACAACGAGAACCATCGCTGATGCCCGCGGCGGAAACGCATGCTGTTGGCGTGGATGGCGTTGAAACGGACGGTGTAGAGACGGATGGTGCAGAGACAGGCGGTGTCGAAACGAATGCCATTGATAGCGAAGGGGCTGCCGCAGCGCCTGCACAAGCGGATGCCGCGTCATCGACGTCGGCGATTGATGTGCAACCAGTGCTGGCTACCGAGCCAAGCATTGATGCGCAGCCGGTGATGCCTGCTGAACCCGCGATCAACACGCTCTACTTTCAGTGGCAAGGGTAATTCGATTCTTGCAACATAAACCCTGCAACATGAAAAAAGCGCCGTTATGGCGCTTTTTTTTGTACGAGTGAGTGGCGAGAAAACGCGGTTACGACTTGTTGTCAAACCGAGCGCGTTCCTGCTTTTCCACTTCCGACAACTTGGTCAGTTTCAATCCCAGCTCTTTCCCGCGATGACGAGCATAAAGAATGTTGCCCATAAATGCCGCCAGCGTCAGCAATAGCTCAACCGCGGCCAACACGCGCTCACCATCATCAATGTACAAGAGGGTCAAGGCGTGAAGAAAATAGAACATCAAAATGAAATTGGCCCATGCATGCGTATACGGTTTGCCAGCTAAAATTCCCGGCAGCGGGAGCAGTAGCGGAATGAGCCACGCGATGGTCAACGTGAGTGGGTTAATGTGTGGATGGGGTGACAGTTCCAGTTGCCATAGGGCAATCCAGCCCAAGAGAGACAAGTTCCCGCCCAGCGCAAGCCAACGAAACAGCGTGGTGCGCGGCGACATATCGACGCTCATGATTTTTCCTTCAATTGGCTTGCCACGCGGGCAAGTCGTTTTCCTAAACTTTGTGCCAGTGTGCTTTCGTCACTGGTGATGCGATCGTTGTGTCCAGACACATGACTGGCCCCATACGGCGTGCCGCCTGAGGTGGTGGTGTGTAACGCCGGTTCCGAGTAGGGGATCCCCAGCACCAGCATGCCGTGGTGTAACAGCGGCATCATCATGGTTTGCTGTGTGGTTTCCTGACCGCCGTGCAGTGTGGATGAGGTGGTAAATACACATGCGGGTTTATCGATCAGATCGCCACTGAGCCACAACGGCGTGGTTTGATCCCAAAAGTGTTTCAACGGCGCGGCCATATTGCCAAACCACACCGGACTGCCCATTGCTAACCCATCACACTGACGCAGTTCTGTCAGTGTCAGCAGGGGGTCGTCGGCCAATCCAGCCTGTTCGGTCAATTCCGGCACGGTGCGCAGCAACGCTTCGCACCCCGGTACCGACTCAATGCCGCGCGCAATTTGGCGCGCCAAGGCTTGGGTGCCTCCATGGCGGCTGTAATACAGCACCACCAAACGACAACTCATAGAATATCCAGCACTTGTTCCGGTGGACGGCCGTGGCGCGCTTTGCCGTTTGCCACAACGATAGGGCGTTCGATCAGTTTGGGATTGGCCACCATGGCTTCAAACAGCGCATCGTCAGACAGGCTGGTATCAGCCAAGTTGAGCGTTTTGTAGATGTCTTCTTTGGTGCGCATCATGTCGCGCACTTGCGTCAGACCCAACTGTGCATAGAGTTCTTTCAGTTGCGCCACGCTCAGCGGCTCTTCAAGGTATTTGACGACCTGTGGTTGAATGTTTTTCTCTTCCAGTAAGGCCAGCGTTTCGCGGCTTTTTGAGCATCGAGGGTTGTGATAAATCACGACTGACATAATTCTTCCTTCATCATTATTTTGTTATTGGAGTGATAGGAAACGTTCACGCTGCACCATCAATTGGTCGATGCGAGCGTCATAACGTGCCTGTTCTAAACTGCCCAGTTTAGCTAACTGGCTGGCTTGGGTGTAAAACTGAATGGCTTTGTTCCAGTTGGCCCGTAGCGCAAAAATTTCGGCGCGCGCCGCCAAATCTTCCGCGCTGTTCCCCAAACGAATGTTGGCTTCAGATAAGAGCTGCCAGCCGTTGGTGTCGTTGGGGTTATCGTGGGTGTAGCGTTGCAGAATACGAATCGCGTCGCTGTACTTTTCTTCCTTCATCATCGCGTTGGCGTAGTTGATGGTCAGTACCGCGTTATTGGGTTTCTGTTTCAGCGCTGCGCTCAACAGCGCTTGCGCTTTTTGTGGACGGTCGGTGGCCAAATAAAGGTCAGACACCGCATCGAGATAGAAGCCGTTGACCGGATCGCTTTTGAGCAGCGCATTCAACAGTGGCTCAGCTTTATCGTACTGTTTGCTGTCGATGTAGACCAAGGCTTTGCCATATTCAAACGCTGGATGCAGTGACGGTTCGGCTTTTTTCTGCGTGCGGTTGAACCAGTCAAGCGCTGCATCACTGTCGATGCCCGCATAACGCGCCACGATGCGTGCGCGTGCCAAATGGTAGTTGAGCGACGGTTGCAAACGAACGGGCGTGTATTGCTGCGCGCGCTGGCGACTGTCGGTGATGCGATCTTCGGGCAATGGGTGCGTCAGCAACATCGGTGGCGGCTTACTGGCGTAACGGTATTCATCGGCCAAGCGGCCAAAAAAGCGCGGCATGGCGTTGACGTCAAATCCCGCTTTGGCCAGCGTGGCAATCCCAAATCGGTCGGCTTCTTTTTCATTGGCACGCGTGTAGTTGATTTGGCTTTGAATGTTCCCCGCGGTGGTGGCGGTAATGGCGGCAATCCCCGCTTCCGGGGCGGCAATAGCCAGCAACAGTGACCCGGCCAGCGCTGCGATCGTCGCTGGTGAGCGACGCGCTTGATCTTCCATACTGCGCGCGAGGTGGCGCTGGGTCACGTGCGCGATTTCGTGCGCCAGAACCGAGGCCAGTTCACTTTCCGATTGCGCATGCAAAAACAGCCCGGAGTGCAGCGCGACATATCCGCCAAAGAAGGCAAAGGCGTTGATGTCGCGGTCGCGAATCATAAAGAAGGTAAACGGGGTTTTGACATCGTCGGCATAAGCCACCAAACGATGCCCCAAAGAATCGATGTATTCGTTGAGTACCGGGTCATTGATAACAGGGCGACTGTTGCGCAGCATGCGCATGTACGCATCGCCATAGATGAGTTCCTGATCGATGGTCAGTGTGGAACCTGCGACGGTACCAATGCTGGGCAACTCGATGCTGTTGTCGGCGTAAGCCAAGGGCGGGGTCGCAAGTACCGCAGCCAAACAAAGGCTCACGAATGAACGAGTACGTTTAATTATCATGGTTTGAGGTGAGACTCCAAAATCATCTTCTACTTTACCTTGTAATCGAGCGTGATTGGCGAGGCCATCAACTTTGATTGGTCAACGCATCCGTTCGACTGTTAAGGTATAAGACATTACCTGACTGGATTGGTTTCCCGATCACCGAACAGACGCCCAGGTATAAGTAAGCAATGAATTGTAACGATTTTTAGCCGAAGCCAAATACTGGCACCCAGCGGAAAAGGCGATACAATGTTCCACCTATATTAAGGATTGAGCCGCAGAATGGAACCGAATATTCTCGATTTGCGTCAGCAGCGTTGCCCGATGGCGTTATTACTTGCGAAACGTCACACCGAGCGGTTGCAGAATGGCGAATCCATGACCATTTTGATTGTCGATCCCAGTGCCATACGCGATATCGAGTCTTATTTGCTGCGAAAGCAGTTTGCCTTTCAGTGTAAGACGTTCAATGATCATTTCTCTCTTCATGTCTTAAAGGAGACAGCGCCCCATGTTTGAAATGGTGAGTCGTTGGTATAAACGACGTTTCTCCGATCCCCATGCAGTCAGCCTTGTCGCTATTCTGTTTTTTGGCTTCATTACCATCTACTTCTTCGGTCACTTAATTGCCCCGTTGCTGGTGGCCATTGTGTTGGCATACTTGCTGGAATGGCCGGTGGTGCAATTGTGCCGTTGGAAAATTCCTCGGACCTTCGCGGTGATTTTGGTCATTGTGGCGTTTATCGGCGTGATGCTGTTTGCGGTGTTTGGGTTGGTGCCGACCATTTGGCAGCAAATTGTCAACTTGATTAACGACATTCCCAACATGTACACCGGATTGCAAAAATTCATCGCAACCTTGCCCGATCGCTACCCGGAATTGGCAAGCCTCGAAATCGTGGAACCCATCATGAACAATGCCAAGAACAAGGCGCTGAGTATGGGGGAATCGGTGGTGAAAGGGTCGTTGGCCTCACTGGTGAGCATTGCGACCTTAGCGGTGTATCTGATTCTGGTGCCGCTGCTGGTGTTCTTCTTGCTTAAAGATAAGCAGGAGATGCTGCGCATTGTACGCGGTGTATTGCCACGCAATCGCAAACTGGCGACCGAAGTGTGGCATGAAATGAATCAGCAAATCTCGAATTACATTCGCGGCAAAGTGCTGGAGATTTTAATTGTCGGGGGCGTGAGTTACGTCACTTTCGCCGTGCTGGAGTTACGTTACTCGGTGCTGCTGGCTGTCGCGGTCGGCTTCTCTGTCTTGATTCCATACATTGGGGCGGCCGTGGTGACGGTGCCTGTGGCCATTGTGGCGCTGTTCCAATGGGGCGTGACGCCCGAGTTTTACTACTTGCTGATTGCGTACGGCATCATTCAGGCACTAGATGGTAACGTGTTGGTGCCGGTGCTGTTCTCGGAAGCGGTGAACCTTCACCCCGTGGCGATCATCGTGGCGGTGCTGGTGTTTGGTGGCCTGTGGGGATTTTGGGGCGTGTTCTTTGCCATTCCGTTGGCCACTTTGGTTAAAGCCGTGTGGAAAGCACTACCGAGCATTGACGAAGAGCCGCCACAAACCAGCGCGTGAGCGCACAAAAATTGAATCGAATTGCCCTGTCACGTTGTGATGGGGCTTTTTTTTTGTGCATTTATGAAGCGAGTTCAAAATTATTGATTAAAATGTAGTTTAGGGGCTAAGACCTCTCAAGTTCCAATCTGGCTAGTCGATACAACAAGGAATAAGTATAAAAAAATTAAATGTGCTGAGAGTTTGCGAGTCGAGGGAAATTATGAGATTTAGCCAAAAGATTGTGGCTGCATCATCTGCGCTACTACTAATTGTGATTTTACTATTATCTATTCAACAACTGAGCACCGTGCGCTCGGAAGTGGAATCTCTGGTCAACAGTAGTCTGAAAGAGATGGTGGCCGGGGTGAAAAATACCATCACATCCGAAATGACCAGTAAGAAAGCACTGGCTCAGTCGATGACTGAGGTGCTGGAGCTGGATCCGGAAAACCGCACCTACGTGAAAAACGTGCTTGAGAAACCCAAGCTCAAAAGCAGTTTCCTTGCGGTGGGGTTAGGGTATGACTCAAATGGCACCGTGGTCGAAAATGATGACGGTTGGGAGCCGGGCGCCGATTACGACCCGCGTAAACGACCTTGGTTTGTGGATGCGAAACGCGTCGGCAAGCTGACCGTGACCGACCCGTACGTGGACGTTTCAACCAAGAAAACCATCATTTCGATTGGTACGCCCGTGTATGAAAATGGTCAATTCAAAGCGGCGATGTTCTACGACTTGGAGCTGACCAAGCTGGCGGAGTTGGTGAACTCCATCAACCTGTTTGATGCTGGTTATCTGTTTATCGTGACTGCTGATGGCACTACCATCGCGCACCCAGATACCAAAAACAACGGCCAGAAACTCGCGACCTATCTGCCCCAAGTACAACTCAAAGAGGGCACACAGCGCATCGACATTGATGGCAGTCCGTTTATGGTCAACTTTACGCTGGTGCCGAGTGAAAACTGGTACATCGGCGCCATCATCGATGAGTCGATTGCGTTTGCTGCGGTGTCTGACTTGCGCAACAGCTCGATTCTCTACACCGTGATTGGGTTGGTACTGAGTGTGATTGGCTTGAGCGTGCTGATCAAAGTGCTGATGCGCCCACTGGGCGCACTGAATGAAGCGATTCAAGATGTGGCGTCTGGTCAGGGCGATTTGACCAAGCGACTCAACACCAATACTGACAAAGAGTTTGCTGAATTGGCAAAAGGGTTCAACAGCTTCACGGAAACCTTGCAGCATCAGATCAAACAGTCGAAAGCCATCGGTGAAGAGATCATGCGTGGCGCTGAGCAAACCATGGGCACCGTGCACGGCTCTGCCGAAGCGATGCGCGCGCAGCTGCAAGAGCTGGAACAACTGGCAACGGCGATGCACGAAATGTCGGTGACGGCAACGGAAGTGGCGAACAATGCCCAAGGCGCGGCGTCAGCGGCTAAAGAGGCAGATGATGCCACCGTCGAGGGGTCACGCGTGGTGAGTGACACCACCGCGTCGATTGACCGTTTGTCGGCACACATCGAAATGGCCGTCGAAGAAGTGCGTGGCTTGGAATCGGCCACCGCCAATATCGAAACCATTTTGAAAGTGATCAACGACATCGCCGACCAAACCAACTTGCTGGCACTGAATGCGGCGATTGAAGCGGCACGTGCGGGCGAATCGGGTCGTGGCTTTGCTGTGGTAGCCGATGAAGTGCGCACGCTGGCCCAGCGCACGCAACAATCGACCACCGAAATTCGTAACATGATTGAGCAACTGCAAGCGGGCGCAAGCTCGGTGTCGGTCGCGATGAACGAAAGTAAATCGACTGCCGAAGATGCGGTTGAGAAATCGCAACTGGCGGATGCGGCGCTGCAACGGATCCGCAATGCAATTCAACAAATCAGTGATATGAATATGCAGATTGCCTCGGCGGCGGAAGAGCAAAGCTTGGTGGCAGAAGAGATCAACAACAACACGGTGAAGATCAAAGATTTGTCGACTCAGGTGTCAGAATCTGCGGAAGAAGCCAACATTGCGATGCAAGTTCAAACAGAAAACGTGCGTGAGCAAGATGCGATTCTCAACAAATTCGTGGTCTAATTCGGCGAACTTATAACGAAAAAGGCCAGTCATCGCGACTGGCCTTTTTGATTATTTATGCAAATTAATCATGGAATGCAAATGAATTAGGCCAGCTATCTCGCCGATTCCCGCAGCCATCATCACTTGCTGTTGAGGTAATCCAGCACCACTTCGTGGTGATCTTTGGTTTTGAATTTATCGAAGACGTGTTCAATCACCCCGTTTTCGTTAATCAGGAAACTGATGCGGTGCAGGCCATCGTACACTTTACCCATGAACTTTTTCTCGCCCCACACACCAAACTGTTCAGCGACCGCGTGGTCTTCGTCTGACAGCAGGGTAAAGTTCAGGTTGTCCCGTTCAATGAATTTGCCCAAACGTTTGACCGGGTCGATGCTCACGCCCAAGACCACCACGTTGTGCGCATCCAATTCACCTTTCACGTCGCGCATGCCTTGGGCTTGCACAGTGCAGCCCGGCGTCATCGCTTTGGGGTAAAAGTAAAACAGGATTTTTTTGCCGGCGAAATCAGACAGAGACACGGTCTTGCCGTCTTGATCGAGAAGAGAAAATGCCGGAGCTGGCGAACCTGCCTTGAGTGTATTCATGGTCCTTCCTTTCTGTTTTATTGACTGTTTTTAATGAAGTTAAGCGACCCATGTACGTCGTGCTCCTGACACATCGCATCAAACTCTTCTTGCAGCTGCATCAGATTGTAATCGCCATCGACGTGTGCGGTGATCGCGATTTGGAACTGGTTGGTTTCCCGCTCCAGTTTTTGCTTGTCGATGGTTTGCGCGCTGAGGGAGGCCATGCCGATGTTGCGAGCGGCAAAGAACTGGGTGAACTTTTCGGTCAGGCCCGGTTTGTCATCCGATTCGACATACACTTCCACGGTATAGGCGTTGGCTTGTTGAGCGTGTGGGGACGTGCGCTTCATCATGGTGATCAGATCTTGCTCTTGCCCCAAGAGTGGCAGCAGCGTTTCCACGCGGGTGATGCTGTTGGCATTGCCAGAGACCAGCATGATCAGCGTGAATTCATTTCCAAATAGCGCAATACGGCTGTCGATGATATTACAGCCTGCTTGCGTCACCAGTTTGACAACCTGATTGCAAATCCCTGGCCGGTCAGTACCCACGGCGGTGATCACCAAATGTTGAGTCATAGAGTCGCTTCGCTTAGTGTTTTTCGGCATGTTAACACAGTTGAAGTATAGAGAAAGCGCGAGAAAACGTCTTTTTATGCCTGTGTTTTCACAAAATCACGTATTGTTGACAAGGGGATTTGACAGGGGTGTATAACCCAGTGAGAAAAGGCAGAGTAGGCCTAACGTCTAACATCTGATAAATATTCACTCATAAGGGCTGTTTAAGCGAATTTCCCCCCTTGTGTTTTTCAAGCCCCATGCAGTACCATGCAAAAGTTATCAATCTAGGGAGATAGACATGTTTTCAGGAAGTATCGTCGCGTTAATTACACCTTTCAACCATGACGGTGAGGTTGACTATCTTAGCCTGAAGAAGCTGGTAGACTACCACATCGAAGCCGGTACTGACGCCATTGTTTCGGTAGGAACAACCGGTGAGTCATCCACACTCACTATCGAAGAGCATGTCAAAGTCGTTGAAAAGACGCTTGAATTTTCGGACGGCCGTATTCCTGTGATCGCCGGTACCGGCGCCAATGCGACCCATGAATCCGTGACGTTCAGCCGTCTGCTGAACAACACAGGTATCGCTGGTTATCTCAGCGTGACGCCTTACTACAACAAGCCGACGCAAGAAGGTTTGTTCCAGCACTACAAAGCGATTTCGCAAGAAACCGACATCCCTGTGATCCTTTACAACGTACCCGGCCGCACGGCGGTTGACCTGCATCCAGAAACGGTTGCACGTTTGGCGGAACTTAAAAGCATTGTGGCACTCAAAGATGCAACCGGTGATTTGAGCCGTGTAGCGCTGCACCGTGAACTGTGTGGCAACGACTTTGTGCTGCTGAGTGGCGATGATGCCACCGGTCTGGAATTTGTGAAGTTGGGTGGTCAAGGGGTGATTTCAGTCACGAACAACGTGGCCGCTGCCGATATGGCCAACATGATGCACTTAGCACTGGCTGGCAAATTTGAGGAAGCGGAAATCATCAACCAACGCCTGATGCCACTGCACAAAGGCTTGTTTATTGAGTCGAGCCCTATTCCTGTGAAATGGGCGGCGCATAAGCTGGGTCTGATTGCAGAAGGTGATCTACGTCTACCTTTAACGGAACTCTCTGAACAAGCGCGCCCACTTGTTGCCCAAGCAATGACAGAAGCCTGTATTTTATAAGGCGCTATCCATTACAATGCCGAGGTTTTCATGCCTCGGCAAATTTTAGGAGTTTCAATGAAGTTATCGCGCCAGCTAGTGGTTGGATCACTGGCTGTTTTGGTTTTGAGTGCCTGTTCAAGCTCTCCGACGCAACGCCGCCAAGCCAAAAATGATTTTAACTACCTGGATACAAAAGATTTTAAACCGTGGGTTTTGCCGCAAGACGCCACCCCGCAGTTTTATCCTGATTACGATATTCCCCAAGGTGATTTTAACGGTGGCATCGGCCCAGTGGTTGACATTCGTCCGCCGCAGCAAGTGCTGGAGCTGATCCCGGGCGCGCGCGCTGAACGTCAAAATGGCGAAGTCACTTTGTGGATGATCCGTAAAGACGAAGCAGACAAAGTGTGGCAAATCGCCAACACCATGATGCAAGAGCGCAACATCAAAGCCGTGCAATCTAATGCCAACCACGTCGAAACCGACTGGGTGACTTGGGTGTCGGAAGATGAAGATATGGAAATTGGCAGCCGCTACGAATTGAGTCGCGTGGAAGCCAACAACCGTTACGGATTTAAGATCTCGTTGATTGATTGGCGTGAAGGCGGCAAACAAAAGCCGGTGACCGCGACCAACAAAGAGCGTTACAACGCGTTTATGACCAACTTGGTGACGTCTCGCTACGATCAAGATGTGCGTGCAGAAGCGGCGCGTAAAGCGCAAGAGCTGGTGAAACAGATTCCAATTACGATGGGCTCTGACCGCAGCGGCTTCCCGGTGATCATCGCGCGGACGCCTTACGACATTCTGTGGCAACGTCTGCCAGACTTGCTGCCGAAGATGGGCTTCAAGATTGAAGAACGTAACCAGTCGCAAGGCACCATGAAAGCCAAGTACGCTTCACCGGATGACGAATTCTGGAATGAGATTGGCGTGAAACCGATGAACCTGAATTCAGGAACCTACACCTTCCTGTTTGGTGATTTGGGGAACCGGACATCAATCAACGTCACCAACTCAGCGGGTAAACCGGTTGAGGAAGAGCTACTGAAAGAGATGGTGCCTGTATTGGCCGCTATCGTGGATGAGCGCAAACCGACTCAGCAATAAGCGAGTCGGCTTGCACAGAAAAAAGGGACGCTTAGCGTCCCTTTTTGTTTGTCTCTTCTTCCGCAGCTGACGAACGGTGCTTTTGATCCAGCTCGTTAAGCTTATCGAGATCGCTCTTTTTCCCTTTCATTCCCAGTTTCATGGTGGCGGTGTGTTTCAATGCGGCAATGTTGCCGACAAACACACACACGATGATGAGGGTGATCACCCAAGGGTTAAACAGAAAATCGATCATACGCGGTCTCCTCGGCTGATCTGAGTCATGTAGTGTGTGTAGATCTGGCGCAATTCTCGCTGCACCGTCGGCTTTCCTAACAACGGCGCAAAGGCCAATTGCTGGGCCAATATTGGCAACGTCAGTTCAGTCAGGCATTGCTCGCTGGTGGCACGATGGCTGATGTGCCACGGTTCAAAGGCCACGCCAGAACCGGTTGACTGATACGGGAAGAAGAACCCAAAGCGGGCGAGGTTGGCTTTCAACCATTCATAGAATGGGCGTTGATGCGCCTCAAGATACTCCCATGGTTCCAATTGCAACCCTTGGTCGGGCGGCAGCGCGCTGCGATCAAAGACGTCAAAGTCGGTGCCCCAATGATGGCGGCTGCCACCGGGCAGTGCAGACCAGCGCAAAATCGCGTGCACTTTGTCGGCTTCGGACCAATGCGTGGTGTCGAGCGGCTGACTGTTGGCATCCAAAATCGCGGTTTCGCCCGCCATCTTTCGATTCCAAATCGCCAGTTGGCGTTCGAACGGACGAAAGCCGCTGGCAATGTTGAACACAAAACCGGCCGCATCCGCGGCCTGCTTCAGGGCCAGCAAATCGGCGGTGACCTGTGGGTGGACCAGAAAAGCTTTCTGGCCCACCATCACTTCAACAAGATGCGACTCGGTTTGTCCGGTCAGCTGCTCGGGTGTCATCATTGGACGAGTAAATTCTCCAGCGTTTTTTGGTACATGTCGGTCAGTTTTTCTAGGTCGGCAATATTCACGCACTCGTTCACTTTGTGAATGGTGGCGTTGACCGGCCCCAGCTCAACCACTTGCGCTCCCATTTGCGCGATAAAGCGCCCGTCAGATGTGCCGCCGGTGGTCAGCAGTTGTGGCTCTTGGTGATTCACTTCACCCACGGCTTTCACCACCGCATCGAGCAGCGCGCCAGTGTCGGTGAGGAAAGGATGGCCGCTGAGCGTCCATTTCAGATCGTATTCCAGACCATGCGCATCCAGCGTGGAGTGCACGCGGCGTTTGATGTCTTCATCGGTCAGCTCGGTGCTGAAACGGAAGTTAAACTGCACATGAAACTCGCCCGGAATCACGTTAGACGCGCCCGTGCCAGCTTGCAGGTTCGGGATCTGAAAACTGGTTGGCGGAAAATATTCGTTGCCTTCATCCCATGTGGTGGACGCAAGTTCAGCCAATGCAGGCAGGGCTTGATGCACTGGGTTGTTGGCGAGATGCGGGTAAGCCACGTGACCTTGCACGCCTTTCACCGTCAAATCACCAGTGATGGAGCCGCGACGGCCATTTTTCACCACATCGCCGACTGCGCGAGTGCTGGACGGTTCGCCCACCACACACATGTCGATGATCTCATTGCGTGCCATCAGCGTGTCCACCACGCGTGTGGTGCCGTTGATAAATGGGCCTTCCTCATCGGAGGTAATCAAAAAGGCAATCGAGCCCGTGTGGTTCGGATGCTCGGCAACAAAGCGCTCCACCGCAACCACCATACACGCCAGCGAGCCTTTCATGTCGGCCGCGCCGCGACCATGCAAATGGTCATCAATCACAGTCGGTTCAAACGGGGGGGTGTGCCATTGGGTGAGCGGGCCTGCAGGCACCACATCGGTATGACCGGCAAATGCAAACAGCGGTGCTTGTGTGCCAAGACGCGCCCAGAAGTTGGTGGTGTCTTCAAACACCATCATTTCGATTTCAAATCCAAGCGCTTGGAGACGCTCAATCATCAAGTCTTGGCAACCGGCATCGACCGGTGTCACTGATTGGCGGCTGATTAAATCTTTTGCGAGAGCCAGTACAGGGCTGTCTGTCATCCTTGAAATCCTTGTAGTCAGAGAAACGTCTATTAAGAGAAAAGAGCAGCGTATTGCTCGGCTTTAAAGCCCAAATGAAGCTCGCCGTTCACGCGCAGCACGGGGCGTTTGATCATCGCCGGTTGCTCAACCAGCAGCGTGATGGCGGTGTCGCCATTGAGGCTATCTTTCTGCGCTTGAGTCAATTGGCGGAATGTGGTGCCCCGTTTATTGAGCACATTTTCCCACCCTAAGACCTGGCAAAATTCGCTCACCAGCGTGGCATCGACGCCGTCTTTGCGGTAGTCGTGAAACTGGTAATCAACGCCTTGCGCTTCCAGCCACTTGCGGGCTTTTTTCATCGTGTCGCAGTTGGGGATGCCGTAGAGGGTGATGGTCATAAAAATCCTTTAAATGCTGCTTATTGTGGTGTTTGCCAAATCCTAACAGGAAGCCTCTCATCTGACAAAAGTGTGATGCGGATATTTTACTGAATAAAAAAAAACTTCTGCGGTTGACTAGGATTAGAGAGTTATTGATCGAACTCAACAAACTTACTGGCAAAACAGAAATAATGAGCCTTGCACAGATTAGGAGGTAATCAATGGAATTGAGTCCTGTTTTTGCAAGGCGCCTTTATTTAGCCTTGCTTGTTGAAAGTCTGGAACGCCCCAATGTTCCCAAGTTAATCGAGAAAACGGGCTGGCCTCGTCGTACTATTCAGGACGTTCTCAAAGCCCTACCGGGCATCGGTATTGAACTGATGTTTGTTCAGGATGGCCGCCGCCATAACGATGGCTACTACCAGTTATCAGACTGGGGGCCGTTTGACAGTCAATGGGTACTTGACCGCAAAGGTGATATCGCGGCAAGTCTAGGATTTAGTGCATAACCAAGCCAGCCTGTGCTGGCTTTTTTCTCTTCTATGAACCACCTTCTCTGAAGGTGGTGATCGTGTCTCTCACGGCCAATCCTTTTTTCTTCGTTTTTCCAGCCGATTCGTCAGCGAATCGGCTGCTCTTGCTGGGTGATCGTTGCGTTTGATTGTAATTGGAAACGTTTACCCTGATTCATTTTTTTTATCGCGGCTTGAATTATTTGGTCATGTACGGCGTAGTTTTATTGCGGTGATAACTTGTGGAAACGTTTTCACTTTGAGAGTGTAGTCACAGAAGTGAGCCTTGGGCTACTGATAGACTCATTGCAAATCAAATCAGCGGAGAGGTGACGACAGGTGGAGATTTTGATCACTGGCGGTATGGGCTACATCGGTAGCCACACATGTGTGCAGATGATTGCAGCGGGGATGACCCCGATCATGGTCGACAACTTGTGCAATGCGAAAGCCGAAGTGCTCAATCGTATTGAAGCGCTCACGGGCATGCGTCCGGCGTTTTATCAAGGTGACATTCGTGATGAAGCATTTCTCGATAGCGTGTTTGCACAGCATCACGTCCAAGCCGTGATTCATTTCGCCGGTCTAAAAGCGGTGGGCGAGTCGGTCAGCAAACCGATTGAGTACTACGACAACAACGTCAACGGCACCTTGGTGCTGGTGCGCAGCATGCGCAAAGCGGGGGTGAAAAGTTTGGTGTTCAGTTCATCGGCGACCGTGTATGGCGACCCACAAACGGTACCGATTACCGAAACCTCTCCAACGGGCGCGACCACCAACCCGTACGGTCGCAGCAAATATATGGTGGAGCAGTGCTTGTCGGATTTAGTGGTTGCAGCACCTGAATGGAGCATCACGCTGCTGCGCTACTTCAACCCGGTTGGCGCGCATCCGTCGGGCACCATGGGCGAAGATCCCCAAGGCATTCCCAATAACCTGATGCCGTTTATTGCCCAAGTGGCGGTTGGTCGCCGGGAAAAACTAGCGGTCTTTGGTAACGACTATCCAACGCCGGATGGCACGGGCGTTCGCGATTACGTTCATGTGATGGATTTGGCCGACGGTCACATCGCCGCACTGCAAGCGGTGGGAGAGAAAGCCGGACTGCACATCTACAATTTGGGCACGGGCAAAGGCTCAAGCGTGCTGGACATGGTTCACGCGTTCAGCGATGCGTGTGGCAAACCGATCGCGTACGACATCTGTCCTCGTCGTCCGGGGGACATCGCCGAGTGCTGGGCCAGCACCGAAAAAGCCCAACGTGAATTGGGCTGGCAAGCCAAACGGAGCTTGGCGGACATGACCGCCGACACGTGGCGTTGGCAATCCCACAACCCACTGGGCTATGACGAGTAAACGAGGTAACCCCATGGCAACGATTGAATTTAATCCGGTGGATCATCCCCACCGCCGTTATAACCCACTGACCGACCAATGGGTGCTGGTCTCTCCGCATCGCGCTAAACGCCCTTGGAGTGGTCAGGATGAAACGCCGTCGACCGCCCAACTGCCGAGCTATGAACCGCACTGCTTCTTGTGTCCGGGGAACACGCGCGTGTCTGGCGATGTGAACCCGAACTACACCGGCACCTATGTGTTTAACAACGATTTTGCGGCATTGATGGCCGATTCACCTGATGCGCCGCCCTCCACCAATCCGCTGTTTAAAATTCAGGGCGTGCGCGGGTTGAGCCGAGTGATCTGTTTTTCACCGGATCACAGCAAAACCTTGCCTGAGCTGCCAGTCGCCAACATTCGGGGCGTGATTGACACGTGGAATGAACAGATTGAAGCACTGGGCCAAGAGTACGTTTGGGTGCAAGCTTTCGAAAACAAAGGCGAAACCATGGGCTGCTCTCAGCCGCACCCGCATGGTCAAATTTGGGCCAACAGCTTTCTACCCAACGAAATTGAACGCAAAAACAAACATTTGAAAGCGTATTTTGATCAGCAAGGTAGCAACCTGCTGGTGGATTACGTGCAGGCGGAACTGGCCGATGGGGCACGCACCGTGGTTGAAACCGAGCATTGGTTGGCCGTGGTGCCGTACTGGGCTGCGTGGCCCTTTGAAACCATGCTACTGCCCAAAACACACATTCGCCGCATGAGCGAGCTCAGTGACGCACAGCGTGACGACTTGGCCTTGGCGATCAAAAAACTGACCAGTCGTTACGATAACTTGTTCCAGTGCTCGTTCCCATATTCCATGGGTTGGCATTACGCGCCGTTCTTTGACGATGGGCGCGACATTGACCATTGGCAACTGCACGCGCTGTTCTATCCGCCGTTGCTACGTAGCGCAAGCGTGCGCAAGTTTATGGTGGGCTATGAGATGCTGGCCGAAACCCAGCGCGATTTAACGCCGGAGCAGGCAGCGCAACGTCTGCGTGAACTGAGCGATGTTCACTACAAAGAACGTGCAGATGACCAATAAACGCGGATCATCAATCACCGCTGGTCACTAATAACAGCTATTACCAATAACAGCTATCACCAATAACAAGAAGGGTGCCGATGCATTGGCACCTTTCAAAAAATATGATGGGAAGTCCTATGTCTGATCTAATTCAACACGTGATTCATTCATTTGAACAAGTGCTGGGGTTTGCACCGAGCCATGTCATTCAAGCACCGGGTCGCGTTAACCTGATTGGTGAACACACCGATTACAACGACGGCTTTGTGTTGCCGTGTGCGATTAACTACCAAACCGTGGTGGCCGCGTCGAAACGCGATGACAATCGTGTGCGCATCATTGCCGTCGATTACGCCAACGCGCAGGACGAATTTTCTCTCGATGCACCGATTGAGTTTCAAGCCGATAAAATGTGGGCCAACTACATTCGCGGCGTGGTGAAGTTTTTGCTTGAGCGCGGTTACACGCTGGGCGGCGCAAACATCGCGGTGAGCGGTAACGTACCGCAAGGCGCTGGCCTGAGTTCATCAGCAGCGTTGGAAGTGGTCATCGGTCAGACATTCAAAGCGCTGTTTTCGCTTGCGATCAGTCAAGCTGAAATTGCCCTCAATGGGCAGCAGGCTGAGAACCAATTTGTGGGGTGCAATTGCGGCATCATGGATCAACTGATTTCTGCCGAAGGGCAGGCGAATCATGCGCTGTTGATCGACTGCCGTAGTCTCGAAACACAAGCTGTCTCCATGCCCGAAGACATGGCGATTGTCATCATCAACTCGAACAAAAAACGCGGGTTGGTGGACAGCGAATACAACACCCGTCGTCAGCAGTGTGAAGAAGCGGCGCAGATTTTTGGTGTGAAAGCGCTTCGTGATGTGACGATCGAGACGTTTGAACGTCGCCAAGCGGAATTGCCCGAGTTGGTGGCCAAACGGGCGCGTCATGTGATCACGGAAAATGACCGGACGTTAGCCGCGGCACAAGCGCTGCGAGCCAACGACATGACGACCTTGGGTCAGTTGATGGCAGCGTCTCACGCTTCCATGCGTGATGATTTTGAGATTACGGTCAAAGAGATTGATACCTTGGTCGATATCGTCAAACAGGTGATTGGTGATCAAGGCGGCGTGCGCATGACTGGCGGCGGTTTTGGTGGCTGTGTGGTCGCCTTGATGCCGCCTGCCTTGGTGGCGCCTGTGACCGCTGCGATTGAGCAGCAGTATCAAGCGGCGACCGGACTCAAAGAAACCATTTACGTGTGTCAGGCCAAAGATGGTGCCGGACTCGTCAACGCATTCGAGTGAGTCTCACTTGAATGGCGATCGTGAGCAGTCTGCGGGCATTGATTGATGCGCGCGGCACGATGCCATTTTCCCATGGCAATCGAAAGTGTCAGAGGTGAGCGACTGGTCAAGGATTCCGCCAGAACGCTCAAGCCGATTTATGCTTGGGGGAGTGATATTTCGGTGCGGCTTTCGTGTTGCCTATGGGGATCTTTTCCCGTAATGCGGGCAAGTGAACGGACGATAGTCAAAGGCAATGACAAAAGGCTTACCGCGCGGTAAGCCTTTTTTGTGTTCGCTTTGTTTTCTCGTCACGCCGCCATGGCGGTGCGGGTGGGGCGCGTCAGTCGTTGAGTGACTTCACCGAATCGCGTTTCACCATGGTCGGTGAATAACGTTTCGGGCTGCCGTCATTTAAGGTGTCATCTTTTGACAAGTCCAGCGCCAGCTGCGCGGCGGTTTCGGCCATCATCTGAATGGGGTAACGGACGGTTGTCAGATGAGGTTTCACGTAGCGAGCAATCAAGCCGTCATCAAAACCGATGATCGAGATTTGCCCCGGTGATTCAATGCCATTCTCTTCCATCACCGACAGCGCGCCCGCGGCCATGTTGTCGTTGTAGGCCACAATCGCGGTGATGTCGATGCCTTTGGTGAGTAGCGACAACATCGCTTGCTCGCCGCCTTCACTGCTGGGTTCGCCATACGCAATGTAGGTGTCAGGCAATGTAATGTGATGGGCTTCGAGCGCATCTTGATAGCCCGTTTCACGTTCAACGGCATCGGCAATCGCGTGGTTGGAAACAATGCAGGCGATTTTTTTGTGCCCTTGACGAATCAGGTACTCCGTCGCCATGAATGCGCCTTTGTGATTGTCGAGCGAAATACAGCGATCTTCCAGCCCCGGAATATGGCGGTTGATCACCACCATGCTTTTGGCCTCTTTGGAAAACGCGATCAGCTCTTCATCGGACAACGCTTTGGCGTGAATCACCAGCGCGTCACAGCGGTTGTTGATCAGCAATTCAATCGAGCGGCGTTCATCTTCTTCATTGTGGTAACCATTGCCGACCAACAGGTGCTTGCCATTGTGGCGCGCTACGGTATCGACGGCTTTGACGAGGGTGCCAAAAAATGGGTCGGAAACATCGGACACCAACACGCCCATGGTGTTGGTGCTTTGGCTAACCAGCGCACGCGCCGCGGCATTCGGGCGATAGCCCAGAGCTTGCATCGCTTGCGTGACCGCATGAATCGATGCTTGACTGGCTTTGGGCGATTTATTGATGACGCGAGACACAGTGGCCACGGAGACACCTGCGGACTTGGCGACATCTTTAATAGTTGTCATGGGGTTAACCTTTTCAATTCTGTTTGCCGTTCGGCGGTTATGTGTTTGTTACACAGAGGCTTTCATCAGCAATTCTAACGGAACATACGCTTTGGCAAATAGCCTATTTTGCTGTGCGAGGTAAAGTTCGGCCGTGGCAATGGCATCCGACAACGCGTGGTGCGCTTGATACGCCGGCAAGTGATAGCGTTTTCGCACGGTACTCAGGCGCCAATCGTTGGCATTCGAATGGGGCATGTTGTAGGGGGCGTACTGTGCGTATGCCTGTTCTATTTTCAACGTATCCAGCCACACGATGGGTAAATCGGGCCATCCGTGTTGCTGCATAAAATGGTGAATGAATTGCCGTTCGACAACACTACCATGTGCCAATAATACTTTGCCTTTCAATTGGGTAAATAGTAACTCAATTGCCTGTGCCAAGGGTATGCCTTGCCGCTGCATTTGCGGCATTATGTGGTGTAGCACCACTTGTTGTGGGTCATTTTGGCCCGATGGCGTGATTAAAAAATAGCGCGCCTCGGCTAAACGGATCACCTGATTCACGATCGGTACCCAGCCGATGCTGACGATGTGGTCGTGTTCGGCATCCAGCCCGGACGTTTCGATATCCAAACTCAATAACGGTTGTTGGCGAACATCAAAATCAGCTTGCGGCAGCGGTGTTTCCAAGATGGCCTGCACGAACGCTGGCAGAGGCAGGTGGTGTTCGCGCATCTGCAAGCGGTGTTGCTCTAGTTTTCTCAGTGGGGATAACCGACCTAGCTTATGTAACATACTATTGACCAAACTTAATGCGAAGTGCCTCTTGTAATCCGGAGACAATGCGAAATGCATCTTTGAGGTGCTGCCGTTCAAAACTACCAAAGCGCGTCGGTTGCAGTAGGTTATCAATCGGTTTGCCCTGTTGCAGCGCTTCCACTTGGTGCTTGTTTCGTAATCCGGTCACAAAGTGATAAATCCCCAAACAATCGAGATACGACGAATGACTCATCAGCCCTTTTTGTTCGATAAACAGCAAACGCGAGAGCGTCTCTTGCATCGCTCCGCCTTCACTGAGTGTGTAGATGCGCGCCATGTCCACCAAACTGCTTAACGCTGCGTGTTTAATGTCGAGTGTTTTCTCTCCGCTGTCGCCATCTTTTTTCAACACCAGATTATTGAAAATACCCAGCGGCGGACGCGTGCGCAGGGCGTTGGTCACCAGCGCGGCAATCAATTTCGGATTGTGGGTGATTTGCTGCAATCGCACGTCATTGAGCGTATCAAACAGGGATTTATTGCCTGCGATATAGCGAATTTCGATGAAGACATTCAGGTTGAGCAGGTGTTCGTATTCCGGCGCGCGTGCCCACTTGCGGTAGTATTCCACCCACACGTGTAGCGGTTGGCACCATCGCCGCGTCGCCGCCATAAAACGGCCGCTGCACAGCGCATAGCCGCATTGATCCAAGCCTTTGCACAGATACATCGCGAGGTGGCTGAAATAAACTTTGTCTGATTCGGTGGCGCCATCGTCAAGAATCAATGCGTTGTCTTGATCGGAGCCCAAATGCACTTCGTTGCGCGCGTGAGAACCAGCGGCAATCCAGCAATACTCGCAAGGCGCCGCGCCGAGATGCTGTTCCGCCAGCGCCAACAAGCGGCAGGTAAATGCATCGTAAATCAATGACATCACTTTGCCGATCACATCGCTAGAGACGCCGTTTTCAACCAACACACTGAAGATGGCGTTGCGCTCTGCCGCGAGTGCGACCAGCGCGGGCAACGAAGGTGCTTGGCTTATCTTTTCACTCAGGAAGATGGCTTGAATGCTGTTTTGTTGAATCAGTTGCTGCGGCGTAATGATGCCTTGCAGAGTGAAGTTGTCATCGACAATGGGCACGTTTTGAATGTGATGCTGGATCATGATTTCGGAGGCTTTCATCACCAAGTCATCGACCGACACCGTGTGTAATTGATGCGTCATGATGGTGGCGATGGGCTGCTGTACATCCAGCCCGTGCGCAATCACACGTTTGGTCATGTCTTTGTCGGTGACCAAGCCGATTAAACGCTGCTGCTGATCGACGATGGCTGCACACGAGCTGTTGGGCTCGCGGCTCATTTTATCGGCCGCTTGCTGAATGGGAGTGTCGGGTGTGACCATCACCAGATTTTGGCTGGCAAGCTTGCGTACCGGTTGAAGAAAAATGCTCTCCGTTTGCGCGGGATGCGGCAAACTGACGGAGTGAATCAGGCGTGTTGAAATGTTGGGGGCGAGCTGCGCAATGACGTCTGGGTACGGGTCCACCAACGTCAGCAAAGTGGGGTAATCGATGCGGTAGAGCAGCGAATTCTCAATCGCCACCACTTGGTAATCGAGCGCGGCACCATCGTGTTGACTGAACCCAAAAATATCATCAGCCCCAAGGCGCGAACGCAAGGAGCCGTCGTGGTAACGCTGTTCAATGACGCCGGTGCGAACGATGTATAAGAAATGTTGTGGCGGCGCAGTCAGGGGCTCGAGGTGTTGGTGCTGGCCGAGGTAGAGGATTTCGATGGATCCGGCGATGGCATTTAACGTGTCTGCGTTGAGTTGATCAAACGGCGACATGGTTTGAAGGAAGGAGACGATGTTGGGAAGTAACTCTTGATGCATGTTGAACCCGCTCGTGATTTGTGGAGAACAAAGTGATCAAGCCCTGCCAACATGACAGGGCTTGGAGCGAAGACCTCAGGGCGCAGCGGCCCGAGCTCGTTACCAGAACACAGTATACAACGCTGCCAATGCAATCATGATGGCGTACGCGGCAATATTGAAGTTCTTGCCAGTCGCGAACATGGCGGAAGTCAGCGTAATGGCTTTTGGATCATCGTCATTGACCGATGTGCTCAGGCTGGTAAAGGCGATGATGACCATCGTAAACAGCAAGGTGTAGAGCATCTGATCCATGAACGGCATGTTCAGTGGCATGAATTTCAGGAACAGCGCAAACGGAATCGACAGAACCACACCGGTGATGGCGCCTTTGCTGGTGGTTTTTTTCCAGAACAGACCCAGCAAGAAGACCGCCAAGATACCTGGGCTCACGAGGCCAGTGTACTCTTGAATGTATTGGAATGCCTGACCAATGCCACCCAGCATTGGGGCAATCAAACATGCCACAACCAAGGCCACAATCGCGGTGATTCGACCCACGTTCACCAGTTTGTGATCGCCGGTTTGTGGTGCGATGTACGCTTTGTAGATGTCCATGGTGAAGATGGTGGCGGTGGAGTTCAGCATCGATGCCAGTGATGACACGATTGCGGCAGCCAAGGCGGCAAATACCACACCTTTAATCCCTACCGGCAGGAACTGTGTCAGCCATGGGTACGCTTTGTCGGCGTGCGCAGCGTTTGGCATGTTTTGTGTCGCTAAGTCGCCCATGCTCGCCATCAATTCTGGAGAGCTGGTGATCACGTACGCAGCAATCCCCGGAATGACCACCAAAAATGGCACGATCAGTTTGAGGAACGCGGCAAACAAAATCCCTTTTTGTGCTTCAGGAACCGATTTCGCGGCTAGTGTGCGTTGAATGATGTATTGGTTGAAGCCCCAGTAGTACAGGTTTGCCACCCACAGACCACCAATCAGCACCGCGATGCCCGGCAGGTTCATGTATTGTGGGTTGCTTTGATCCAAAATCATTTCAAAGTGTTCTGGCGCAGCCTCAACCATGGTGGATAGGCCACTGAACCAACCGTTGTCGCCACCAATGAAGCCCACTGCCATGTATGTGGTTAACAGGCCACCCAGGACAAGGAAGAACACTTGAATGACGTCGGTCCATACCACCGCAGACAGGCCGCCGTAGATGGAGTAAACCAGTGCAAATAGCGCCAAACCAATGATGGCGTACATCAATGGAATACCGAGAATGGTTTCTAGCGCCAGACCACCCAGATAAAGCACGGATGTCAGGTTCACGAAGACGTAGAGTGCAATCCAGAACACGGCCAGAATGGTTTTTAGATTTTTATTAAACCGTTGTTCAACAAATTCGGGAATGGTGTAGATGCCTTTCTCAATGAAGATCGGCAGAAAGTATTTACCGACAATGATCAATGTCAGGGCCGCCATCCATTCGTAGGACGCAATCGCCAAGCCAATCGAGTAGCCCGAACCTGACATCCCGATGAACTGCTCAGCAGAAATGTTGGCAGCAATCAGTGAGGCACCCACGGCCCACCAAGGCAGGGATTTACCTGCAAGGAAATAATCTTCGGTGCTTTTCTTGACGCCTTTCTTATCGCGCGAGACCCACAGCCCAACCGCAATGATAATCGCAACGTAAGCAACAAACACCATGATGTCTATAAAGCTCAGACCATTTTGAATGTGAGACATGTTTTGTTCCTAAAGTTAGTTTCCGTGATGGGCGTTAATGTAAACGTTTCCACATTTAATCGGTGCTAACTTTGTCACACTTTGCCAAATGAATTTACTAAAAATCATTTGTTTCGAGTTGTTTTTGCTTAGTTATTCAACGTATCTATTGAATTTTGGCGAGTTAATTACCCAATTCATATCATGGGGTAATGAGTCAGGATGGGAAGAAAGTAATGGATAGTGTGGAATCGTTTACAATTTTAACGTGGAATACACAGCCTGCTATCAAGCTGCATATTCACGCGTCAACTGAACTATATTGCGGGGATGATACGGCGGCGGTTATGCGGCGTTTTGCATCCAAACCAGAATGAACCCGAGCCAGCTGGCGGCCAGTAGCGCCCATGGCAGCCATGACCGAGTGGCGGTGGGGGTGGTTTCGGTGTCAAACGACGGGTCAACGTCGCCCGCATCAGCTGTGACAGACGGTTTGCTGCGAATCGCTTTTTTACGTGCGCGGTCTGCTTGACGGCTTTTTTCTTTTTGCTGCTTTTTATAGAGCGCAATGCCTTTTTCGATGCCCTGCGCGATCAGCTTGGTTTGTTCTTTGGTTTGTCCGGGTTTCTGTGTTGCTTTCGCCACTTTCATCGCTTCTTGTTGCGTTTGTGGGGATGGAACAATTTTATTGGTCATCGTGAGTGTCCCTTGTGTTTTGGTTAGAGTATCACGACGCTTGATTGTCACCAAAAACTGACCTTGAGATATAGCTATTTGAAATCATTGCGCTAAAGTGAAGGGCAATCACCACCAACGATGAAACAACGTGCGTTACGCGATAGAACAATATGATACCCATGGCTTTCTGAAAGCCCCGATTTGGTTGTGGCTGGGATGGCTGTTTTTGGCTCGGGCTTGGATTGTGTTTGTCGTGGCGGGTGTCAGCCGCGACAGCGGATCGCAGATCCTAAGCTTTGTCTATCCGGGCAACACGGCGCTCTATCTCGGCTTGGCCGCGGGCGTGCCAAGCATCGCCTTGATGTGGCTTATCAGTTTGCGCCATCCGGAGCGACGCTGGGTCAATGCGCTGTGCCATGTCGGACGCTGGGTGACACTGCTGACCGCGGTCGCGCAGTTTCTTCAGACGGGCTATCATGTCTACTTACAACACGGTGCCTTCCACTGGACAAATGCACTTACTTTGTTGATTCTACTCTGGTTAATTTTATACGTTTATCGTAGTCGCAGCGTGCGTGACTGTTTTTTATCGCCGTTGATGGCCAAGCCATGATCAGTATCAACACAGACTATGAATTTGAAGCATACCCTTTGACCGTATTGGGTACACACTGAGCAAAAAAGAAAAAGTGAGGACAACATGTCAACGCCACAGTCGGCTATTTTGCCAGAAGCGGAGCCATTTGCTCTGTACAGCATATTAAAAATCAAACACAACCACGCGCAGGTACTTGCTCAGCTGCAAGCCTTACCTGCCTTGGTGGACGAAGTGAATGCCAATCAACCGGGCGCAGAGCTGACGCTCTCCATTGCCTTTACCAAAGCCTTTTGGCAGCGTTTTGAAGCGCCGATGCCAGAAGAGTTGATTGACTTTCCAGTGTTGGGCGAAGGCAGCACCATGGCGCCAAGCACGGATGTCGATGTACTGATCCACTGCCACGCAAAACGCCACGACTTACTGTTTTACGTGATGCGTAAATGTTTAACCGACATTGCCGAAGATGTTGATGTGGTCGATGAAACTTACGGTTTCCGCTACCTGGATGCTCGTGACATGACGGGTTTCATTGATGGCACGGAGAACCCGAAAGACGAAAAACGTCGCGAAGTGGCGGTGGTGGCGGATGGCGAATTCGCCGGTGGCAGCTACGTGATGGTGCAGCGTTTTGTGCACAATTTGCCTGCATGGAACCGCCTCAATCTGTCGGCTCAAGAAAAAGTGATTGGCCGTACTAAACCGGATTCGATTGAACTCGATAATGTACCTGCTGCGTCTCACGTGGGCCGCGTGGACATTAAAGAAGAAGGCAAAGGCCTGAAGATCGTGCGTCACAGCTTGCCGTATGGCACCGCCAGTGGCGACCATGGCCTGCTGTTTATTGCTTACTGCCACACGCTGCACAACATCAAAACCATGATGGAAAGCATGTACGGTGTGACCGATGGTAAAGTTGACCAACTCTTGCGCTTTACGCAAGCGGTGACTGGGGCGTATTTCTTTGCGCCATCGCAAGAGATGCTGCAGGCGCTCAGCCTGAAAGCCTAAATCCCGTGTCGAATCAAACAGCCAGGCGTTCTGCCTGGCTTTTTTGTGCTAAAGATTTCCCCGCTTCAGTCGATAGTCATACAGGTAAAGCATTCAATCCAAGGACTCTGTCACCCGCATGGCTATCACGGTTAATACAAATGTTTCGGCGTTGGTCGCTCAACGACATTTAAACACCGCGACCGATCTGCTCAATCAATCATTAGAACGCCTCTCGTCCGGCAACAGGATCAACAGTGCGAAAGATGATGCGGCAGGGTTGCAGATTTCCAATCGCCTTGAATCCCAAATGCGCGGCTTAGATGTCGCTGTACGCAACGCCAACGATGGCATCTCCATCATGCAAACCGCTGAAGGCGCGATGCAAGAAACCACCAGTTTGCTGCAACGCATGCGCGACTTGTCGTTGCAATCGGCCAATGGCTCGAACAGCAAAGCGGAGCGCGTTGCCTTACAGGAAGAAATGGGCGCTTTGAATGATGAAATGAACCGAATCGCTGAAACGACCTCTTTTGGTGGTCGAAAATTGCTCAATGGTTCATTTGGTCAAACGTCGTTCCAAATTGGCGCGTCATCGGGGGAAGCGGTGCAGGTGTCGCTCAAGAACATGCGTTCTGATGACCTCAATATGGGCGGGTTCAGCTATGTGGCGGCTGGCGAAGCCAACAGCCATTGGCAGGTGGGCGCTGGGCGGAATCAACTTACAATATCGTTTACCAACGCGCAGGGTGAGGATGAGCAGATCCACATTCATGCCAAGCAAGGGGACGATATTGAGCAGCTTGCCACTTACATTAATGGTCAGACCGACAAAGTCTCTGCGTCGGTCAATGACAAAGGCCAATTGCAACTCTATATGGCCGGCAAAGAAACCGCAGGCACTTTGTCGTTTAGCGGCAATTTAGCCGATGAGTTGCAGATGAATTTGAAAGGGTATGAAGCCGTCGACAACCTCGACATCACCTCCGTTGGCGGCGCGCAGCGTGCCGTCTCGGTGTTGGATACGGCGCTGAAATACGTCGATAGCCATCGCGCGGAGCTGGGGGCGCTTCAGAACCGCTTTGGTCATGCCGTGAGTAACCTCGATAACGTGCATGAAAATCTCGCCGCGTCGAAAAGCCGAATCAAAGATACGGATTACGCCAAAGAAACCACACAAATGATCAAACAGCAGATTCTGCAACAAGTGGGCACTTCTATACTGGCACAGGCGAAAAATCAACCAAACGTAGCGCTGACGCTGCTTAGCAGCTAAGTGAAACTGAGTTGTATCGACGCGCACCTGAAAAGCTTTAGCGATAAAAAACACTTTTTTGCATATTTTTCTTTGTTCATCACGTTTGCCCTACCAACGGAAGTTTTTTCAAAAAAATCTTAAAAACTTCCTAAAGCTTTTTCGGGGGGCGCCGTTAAAGAAAGTAACTTTGAGAGAACTACTTGGTTTTCCGAGACGTCGGAAACCGGAAACATCGGAAAATCAATTGGAGAAATCACCATGGCAGTGAATGTAAATACCAACGTATCAGCAATGACAGCACAACGTTACTTGAACAGCGCGAGCAACGCTCAGCAAACCTCAATGGAACGTCTGTCATCTGGCTTCAAAATCAACAGCGCGAAAGATGACGCAGCGGGTCTGCAAATCTCGAACCGCCTAAACGTGCAAAGCCGTGGTCTGGACGTCGCAGTACGCAACGCAAACGACGGTATTTCAATTGCGCAAACCGCAGAAGGTGCGATGAACGAAACCACCAACATTCTGCAACGTATGCGTGACTTGTCACTGCAATCGTCTAACGGCTCGAACTCAAAAGCAGAGCGTGTGGCGATTCAAGAAGAAGTGACCGCACTGAACGATGAACTGAACCGTATCGCAGAAACCACATCATTTGGTGGTAACAAACTGCTCAACGGTACATTCCAAACCAAATCATTCCAGATTGGTGCGGACAACGGTGAAGCGGTCATGCTGTCTCTGAAAGACATGCGCAGCGACAACCGTATGATGGGTGGTTCAAGCTACCAAGCTGAAAACGCGAAAGACAAAAACTGGAGCGTTGAACAAGGTAAAAACGACCTGACCATCACACTGAACGATGACAAAGGCAACGAGCAGTCGATCAACATCAACGCGAAAGCGGGCGACGACATCGAAGAGCTGGCGACTTACATCAACGGTCAAACCGACATGGTGAAAGCGTCTGTGAACGAAAAAGGCCAACTGCAAGTGTTCGCAGGAAACAACAAAGTGTCTGGCGAAGTTTCGTTCAGCGGCGGTCTGGCCGGTGAGCTGGGCATGAAAGAAGGCAAAGAAGTGACTGTTGATAAAATCGACGTCACCAGCGTCGGTGGTGCTCAAGAGTCCGTCGCGATTGTGGATGCTGCACTGAAATACGTAGACAGCCACCGCGCAGAACTGGGTGCATTCCAGAACCGTTTCAACCACGCAATCAGCAACTTGGACAACATTAACGAAAACGTGAATGCGTCTAAGAGCCGTATCAAAGATACCGATTTCGCGAAAGAAACGACTGCACTGACCAAGTCACAAATTCTTTCTCAGGCTTCAAGTTCTGTACTTGCGCAAGCAAAACAGGCGCCACAAGCGGCATTGAGCCTGCTGGGTTAATCCCCAAGCGTCACAGAAAAATCCAGCTTCGGCTGGATTTTTTTATGCCTGCGATTATGTGTTCATCATCACGTTTTTTAAGCGATTCGAAATTATTTTAAAAAAAGCCAAATTTTTTCCTAAAGGATATGAATCTCGGGCCGTTAAAGGATACGAGAGAAATGAGGTGTGCTGACGAGAGGTGAGAGACTCGAAGGCACACTAACTATCCGCCTAAGGAGATCAACAATATGGCAATCAACGTAAGTACTAACGTTTCGGCGATGACCGCCCAGCGTTACCTGAACGGTGCAGCTGACGGTGTTCAGAAATCTATGGAACGTCTGTCTTCGGGCTACCGTATTAACAGCGCGAAAGACGACGCAGCCGGCCTGCAAATTTCAAACCGACTGACGTCACAAAGTCGCGGTCTGGACATGGCGGTACGTAACGCGAATGATGGTATCTCTATTGCACAAACCGCTGAAGGTGCAATGAATGAGAGCACCAACATTCTGCAACGTATGCGTGACTTGGCACTGCAATCGTCTAACGGCTCAAACTCACGTTCTGAGCGTGTTGCGATTCAAGAAGAAGTGTCTGCGCTAAACGACGAACTGAACCGTATCGCAGAAACAACCTCTTTCGGTGGTAACAAACTGCTGAACGGCACGTTCGGTAGCAAATCATTCCAAATCGGTGCGGATTCTGGCGAAGCAGTGAACCTAACCATGGGGAACATGCGTTCAGACAACGCAGCGATGGGCGGTAAATCTTACCGTGCTCAGGAAGGCAAAGCAGCTGACTGGACGGTTGGCGACGCGAAAGACCTAACCCTGAATTATACTGACAAACAGGGCGAAGCCCGTGAACTGACCATTACCGCGAAAAGTGGTGATGATCTGGAAGAAGTCGCGACTTACATCAACGGTCAAAGCGACGACGTGAAAGCGTCTGTCGGTGAAGACGGAAAACTGCAACTGTTCGCATCCTCACAAAAAGTGACTGGCGATGTGACCATTGGTGGTGATCTGGGTTCTGAGATCGGCTTTGGCGCGGCTCAAGAAGTGACCGTGAAAGACATCGATGTGACCAGCGTTGCCGGTTCACAAGAAGCGGTTGCCGTTCTGGACGGCGCGCTGAAATCTGTGGATAGCCAACGTGCGTCTCTGGGTGCTTTCCAGAACCGTTTTGGTCACGCGATCAGCAACTTGGATAACATCAACGAAAACGTGAACGCGTCTCGCAGCCGTATCAAAGATACCGACTACGCGCGTGAAACAACGGCGATGACCAAGTCACAGATTCTGCAGCAAGCGAGTACCTCTGTGTTGGCACAAGCGAAGCAGTCACCATCTGCAGCTCTGAGCCTGTTGGGTTAATCCCTCGGGTTGAATGAGCTTCATGGGTAGTTTTGACGTGGTATGAAACTACCTATAAGGTGGAAGGGAGATTGTTATGGAAGTACCATCCTACACATCGAACATCCAGCCTTACGGCTCGCAAAGTGGCATTAAACTTGCTTCAGAAAACGAAAGCGTGAAAAGCGCTTCTGATTCAAGGGAAGACTACCGTCCCGTGCGACGCACAGAAAAAACGTCGGAGCACGCGACTGAACAGCTGAAACGCAGCCAGAACCAAATGCTGGAAGCTGCCGTTGAACAATCTCGCGAACGGGAGCGGGTCAACGAGGAGCAACGCGCGAAAATTGTTGAGCGAATGAACGACTTCGTCAATTCGATCAACAAGGGGCTGGCGTTCAGAGTAGATGAAGAATCTGGACGCGAAGTGGTGACGATTTATGAAGCCAAAACCGGCGACATCATTCGTCAGATCCCAGAAGAGGAAATGCTTGAAGTATTGCGGCGTCTCGCCAAGGAACAGAACCATAAATCGGGCCTGTTAGTGGTGAAGGCGTAATCGTATTTTTTGAGGTGATTGGATGAGTTTAGGCCCAATGGGGATGAACACTGGCTTTGATATCAATTCAATGGTCAGCAAAATTGTGAATGCGGAGCGTGTGCCTAAGCAGCAAAGCATTGACAATAAGCGAACCGAAATTGATTCGAGCATCAGTGCCTACGGCAGACTCAGAGAGTCGCTGGATACGATGAAAAATCTGATGACGAACTTTCGTCAGGAGAAGGCTTTCGCTGCGCGCAAAGTCGATACTTCTGACGACAAGGCCGTCTCAGCGACCGCGACCACCGATGCCATTGCGGGCAAATACGCCGTCGATGTGTTGCAGCTTGCTCAGAGCCATAAGTTGGCGTCTGAGGTGTTACCGGAAGACGCTCAATTTGGGCCGGGTAAGCTGCATATTTCGCTAGGCAACAAATCCTTTCATGTCGATGTACATGCCAATTCCAAGCTGATTGATATCGTTCGCGGCATCAACGGCGAAAAAGCCAACCCAGGTGTGCGCGCCTCCGTCATCAACGACGTTGACGGCCCGCGTCTGATTGTGGCTTCCAATTTATCCGGACAAGAACATCGCATTGGTCTGCGCGCAGAAGCCCAGCCCGGTGATGCATTAAAACGTCTGGAATACAAAACGCTCGAAGACCGAGTCAACGATTTAGAAAAAGCACGCGCGGAAGCGCAGCAACTCCTTGCCCCTCTCACGCCGGAGCAGCAAAAAATTGCCGCTAAAGTGGCAGAGAAGATCGGCGATGCCGCCCGTGAGGTGGATCAATCCGTGGCGGAGCACATTGACCAGGCCGCGCAAAATGTAGCCGATGGCGAACCAAAAACCGAAGGTAGCCCGGGCGAATTACCCGATGCTGCGCTGAAAGCAGCCGCGGCGGCGGGGTCTCAGGTCAATCGATACCTTAAACCGGAAGATCGCATTCCCGGCTGGACAGAAACCGCCTCCGGCACTTTGCTCGATTCTTATTCAGAGCCGGAACCCGAACTGGATGCCAAAGCGCGCGAAAAAGCGCCAGATGTTCCCGGCTGGAACAATACGGCTTCCGGTACGCTGACCGATTCGTATGTCACGCCCAAAGAGGCACAGGCGAAGCTGGATGCACAATTGGCCAAAGAGAAAGCGGCGATTGATGTAGCGGTGAAAAGCGGCAAAATGACGCCGGAAGAGGCCAAGCAGGCTGAACGTGCGAAGATGTCGCCGCAAGAGCGCGAAGCGATTGAGAAAGCGGAAGCGGTGCAAGCCAAACTGAAAGCTGCGCAGGAATCGTTTGATACGTATCAAGGGATGACGCAAGTGCAAGCGGGGCAAGATTCACTGGTCTTGCTCGACGGTGTGGCAAAACTTTCCAGCGAGAACAACGTGATTGAAGATGCGATTGACGGCGTCGATTTGACCCTCAAAAGCAAAACCAACACCGGTGAACGCCCAGCAGAAATTGGGATTGAATACGATCGCGATGGCGTGCGTGACGACATCGAACAGTTTGTCGCGGCCTATAACCAGTTCTTCCAAATCAGCAAACAACTGAGCAGCGTGGATCCGCGCACCGGTGCCGCTGGCCCGCTGGCGGGTGACAGCATTGTGCGTAGTGCCGATTCGCGTTTGAAAGCGGTCTTTTCATCGGCGATCGAGCAAGCGCCGGACGAGATCAAAAGCCTGACTGAGTTTGGCATCACCACGACCCGTCAAGGGACGCTGGAAATCAACTATGATATGCTCAATCGCCAGCTGAATAACAACTTCACCAAGTTGGGGGATTTCTTTGGCGGCAACCGCGGCTTTGCCAAACGTGTCGAAGATGCGATTCAGAGTATGACGGGTGTGACGGGTTCGATTCGCACGCGTGAAAAAAGTTTGGGTGATCAGACACGCCGTTTATCGGACGACCAACTGGCGCTTGACCGCCGCATGGACACGTTGGAAAAACGGACCCATGCCAAATTTTCGGCCATGCAGGATGCCACCGGCAAAATGCAGTCGCAACTGGCGAGCATGATGAACGCATTGGGCCAGTAAGATGATGAATACACTTCAAGCATTGTGTGATTTGAATCACCAAATGAAAGAAAAGCTTGCAGTTGATGACATAAACAGTGAAGAAATTACCGCGCTGGTCGATAAAAGAGAACAGTTATTGCAGGAGCTTCTGACCTACGTGTCAGAGCATCCGGGCTTTGCGCGTTCCAATGAGTGGCGTGATGCCGTTCAAGATACACAACATCTTGTTGAATTGATGCAGTTAAAAACCGCCGCGATAGGCAAAACGCTTCATAAATATCGCCACGGTAATAAATCAGTTCAGCAATACAAAAAGTTTTTATAAAGAGGAAGACTATGCGTGGTTCTTTACAGGCGTACAAAAAAGTATCAGTGGATAGCCAGCTCAGTGCGGCCTCACCGCATAAAATCGTGCAAATGCTGATGGCCGGTGCTATCGAGCGTTTGATTCAGGGTAAAGCGGCCATGATGCAGGGCAACATCCCGGCGAAAGGTGAACGTCTTGGTAAGGCGTTAGATATCATTATCAGCCTACGTAGCTGCCTTTCGATGGATGATGGCGGCGATATCGCGCAAAATCTCGATCAGTTGTACGAGTTCATGATCACGCAGATCACGGCAGCAAACCATCAGAATGAACCGCAGCTATTGGACGATGTGATCGACATTATTCGCGAGATTAAGTCGGCTTGGGATCAGATCCCGGCGGAGTATCACAATTTGACCGCTTCAGAAGTGGGACTGTGAGATATTTCTGAAACTTATAACTAACATCACACCAGCTAATTGCTTGGTTGCCTTATTTTTTTAATTAAATAGAATAGAAGCCACTAACTAGCCGAGTGGCTTTTTTGTTGCTGAATTCCACAGATTGTCTATCGTTTAGTCAGGCGAATATTAAAATATCAAAGGCCTGTCGATGATTTTCAAAGGTGCAACCACAACATCCCAGAATTAAGGCAAATATTCTCACCTATGCAAGGTTTAGCAAAACTACTTGTGATCGAGGACGATCCGTCTATTCGTCTGAGTCTCAGTACCATATTAGAATTTGTAGGAGAGCAATGTGAGGTGATTGAGTCTTCTCAGTTGGATCAGATTGACTGGTCTGCTGTGTGGGCTGGATGCATTCTTGGTTCGATTCAATCTCAGGCGTTGCCTGAGTCACTATCTGAGTCTCTTTCAAAGGCCAATCACATTCCACTTTTAATGGCGAATAAGCAGCCATACTCTCTGGAAGAATTCCCGCAGTTTGTGGGTGAGTTGGATTTTCCGCTCAATTACCCGCAGCTGAGCGAAGCATTGAGACACTGCAAAGAATTCTTAGGGCGTAAAGGCATCCACGTGCTGGCAACCGCCCGCAAAAACACCTTATTTCGTAGTCTGGTCGGTCAGAGCCACGGCATTCAAGAAGTGCGTCATTTGATTGAACAAGTGTCCGGGACGGAAGCGAACGTGCTGATTCTGGGTGAATCGGGCACGGGTAAAGAAGTCGTTGCGCGCAATATTCACTATCACTCTTCTCGTCGCAATGGGCCATTTGTGCCGATCAACTGTGGCGCGATTCCGGCCGAGTTGCTGGAAAGTGAGCTGTTTGGACACGAAAAAGGCGCGTTTACGGGCGCGATCACGTCACGCAAAGGTCGGTTTGAACTGGCTGAGGGTGGCACGCTGTTTTTGGATGAAATCGGTGACATGCCGATGAGCATGCAGGTCAAACTGCTGCGAGTGCTGCAAGAGCGTTGCTTTGAACGTGTCGGTGGCAACACCACCATCAAAGCCAATGTCCGCGTGATTGCCGCGACGCACCGCCATCTGGAAACCATGATCGAAGACCAACGTTTCCGCGAAGATCTCTACTATCGCCTCAATGTGTTCCCGATTGAAATGCCAGCGCTGAAAGAGCGTAAAGAAGACATTCCGTTGTTGCTACAAGAGCTGATGACGCGCTTGGAAGCGGAAGGCGGGTTGCCGATTTGCTTTACGCCACGTTCGATTAACTCGTTGATGGAACATGATTGGCCGGGTAATGTGCGTGAATTGGCAAACCTTGTCGAGCGCATGGTGATCTTGTATCCGAACAGCTTGGTCGATGTGAACCATCTGCCAACCAAGTACCGTTACAGCGACATTCCCGAATTCCAACCCGAGCCGAGCCGTTTCAGCTCCGTTGAAGAGCAAGAACGCGACGTGCTGTCGGATATCTTCTCGGAAGAATTCAGTTTCGATCAGGAAGAAGAACTCAATGGTCGTTTGGATGCGCCGCAGTCGTTACCACCGGAAGGGGTCAATCTGAAAGAGCTGTTGGCTGACTTGGAAGTGAACCTGATTAATCAGGCGTTAGAAGCGCAAGGCGGTGTCGTCGCTCGCGCCGCAGACATGCTGGGTATGCGCCGCACGACACTGGTTGAAAAGATGCGCAAATACAATATGCAACGTTGATTTAAACCTCACAATTGGTGAGTCAATTTATTGTCATTGCGATAAGTAATTGAAAATAAATAGAAATGGCCTGGCATGTATCTTGCGTGTCAGGCTATTGTTGTATTTAAAGGCAGATTTTCGACGATGGAAGACGCAGCGCAAGAGCAGCATTCACATTTAGACTCATTAGAACATCAGGTCGAGCGCTACCAACAAGTGCTGGATGTGATGCCCGCTGGCGTGATTTTGCTAGATACGCAAGGCATTGTGCGCGAAGCCAACCCGGAAGCACGCCGTTTATTGGAAGTGCCACTGGTCGGCGAACGTTGGTACACCGTGATTCAAGCGGCATTTGCGCCGCGTGAAGACGACGGGCATGAAATCTCACTGCGTAACGGACGCAAAGTGCGTTTGGCGATTTCAGCCTCGGCGACCGGACAACTGATCTTGATTACGGACCTGACCGAAACGCGTCTGCTGCAATCGCGCATCAGCGATCTGCAACGCTTGTCATCGCTGGGTCGTATGGTGGCGTCTTTGGCGCATCAGGTGCGTACCCCGCTGTCGAGTGCGATGCTCTACGCCGCCAACTTATCGACTCCGAATCTGCCGCAGCCGACGCGCGATCGCTTTCAGACCAAATTGCTCGATCGTCTGCATGATTTGGAAAAGCAGGTCAATGACATGCTGTTGTTTGCCAAAGGTGGTGACAACAAAGTGATTAAGCCGTTCACGATCGCAGATTTGGTGACCGAATTCATGCCGATGATCGAAACGGCGGTGAAAAACAGTCACATCGATTATGGTCAAGAAGTGGAGCAGGAAGAGACGCTTTTGTTGGGCAACGTCAATGCGATTGCCTCCGCGTTGAGTAACCTCGTCATGAACGCGATCCAAATCGTTGGCAAGGGCGCGCAAATCGACGTGTTTTTCCGTCCGGTCAACGGCGAACTCAAAATTTCGGTGCAGGACAATGGCCCCGGCGTGGCGAAAGAGCTCCAACAAAAAATCATGGAGCCATTCTTTACCACCCGCTCTCAGGGCACGGGACTTGGTCTGGCCGTGGTACAAATGGTCTGTCGTGCACACGACGGCCGCCTCGAATTGATTTCTGAACCGGGGGATGGCGCATGTTTCACCATGTGTCTGCCTCTGGAACGTCAATCACCTATTTCTCAATCAGACACTGGAGAATGATGATGGCTCAAAGCAAAGTCCTGATCGTTGAAGATGACGAAGGTTTACGCGAAGCTCTAGTCGATACCTTGGCACTGGCTGGCTATGAATGGCTGGAAGCCGATTGCGCCGAAGACGCTTTGGTGAAACTGAAAACTTACCCAGTGGATATCGTGGTGTCTGATGTGCAGATGGCGGGGATGGGTGGTTTGGCGCTGCTGCGCAACATCAAACAGCATTGGCCTAATTTGCCAGTGTTGCTGATGACCGCTTACGCCAACATTGAAGATGCGGTCTCGGCGATGAAAGAGGGCGCAATTGATTACATGGCCAAGCCGTTTGCGCCAGAAGTGCTGCTGAACATGGTTAGTCGCTACGCGCCGGTGAAATCCGACGACAACGGCGATGCGGTGGTGGCGGATGAGAAAAGCCAAAAGTTACTGCTGCTGGCTGACAAAGTGGCCAAAACCGATGCCAACGTGATGGTACTGGGTCCCAGTGGTTCGGGCAAAGAGGTGATGTCTCGCTACATCCACAACGCGTCACCACGCAAAGATGGCCCGTTTGTCGCCATCAACTGTGCAGCGATTCCAGATAACATGCTCGAAGCCACGCTGTTTGGTTACGAAAAAGGCGCGTTTACTGGCGCGGTGCAAGCTTGTCCGGGCAAATTTGAACAGGCGCAGGGCGGGACGATTTTGCTCGATGAAATCAGCGAAATGGACTTAAACCTACAGGCCAAATTGCTGCGTGTGCTGCAAGAGCGCGAAGTGGAACGCCTAGGAAGCCGCAAGAGCATCAAGCTGGATGTGCGCGTGCTGGCGACCAGTAACCGCGATCTCAAAGCGTATGTGCAAGAAAATAAATTCCGCGAAGACTTATACTACCGCTTGAACGTGTTCCCCATCGCTTGGCCTGCATTGTGTGAGCGCAAAGGGGACATCGAGCCGCTGGCCAATCATCTGGTGGAACGTCACTGTAAGAAACTGGGGTTGGCGGTGCCTACCGTGTCGCCTCAAGCGATCGCCAAACTGCTGAGCTACAACTGGCCGGGCAACGTGCGTGAACTCGACAACGTGATTCAGCGCGCGCTGATTTTGAGTGAACAAGACAACATCGACCAAGAGCACATTCTGTTGGAAGGGCTTGATTGGCAGGATGCGTCAAGTTTGCAACGGGTGGTGGAAACGGGAGACGTTGCCACGCCAGAAATCAAACCGGTGGCGGACGTTGATTTTGCCAAATCCATCAACACGGGCGCGGGCCTGGGGGGGGAGCTGCGCGATCAGGAATACGCCATCATCATGGAAACCTTGGTGGAATGTCACGGCCGCCGCAAAGAAATGGCTGAAAAGCTGGGGATTAGTCCTCGCACATTGCGCTACAAACTAGCTAAAATGCGCGATGCGGGAATCGATATTCCGGGTTAACGGCAGTCGTACGGAGTGTGGCACAGTAATTGCTGCATTCATACACAGAGAATGGTTTGAGTCAAAGAATTGGCATCAGAGGTAATGATGAGACTAGACGGCATACAAAGCGAAATGCAGGCGATGATGGTGGAAGCGGCCAACAGTCGTCCGGCAGCAACAGGACAAAAAGTTGGCGCTGACTTTGGCGATATGCTCACTCAAGCCATCAATAATGTGAACGGACTGCAAAAAACTTCCAGCGATTTACAGATGCGTTTTGACCGTGGGGACGAAGGGGTTTCCCTGTCGGACGTCATGATCGCCCGCAACAAGTCGAGTGTGGCCTTTGAAGCCACGATTCAAGTGCGCAACAAGCTTGTTGAAGCGTACAAAGAACTGATGAACATGCCAGTGTAAGTGTAGGGTGTGAACTGTGGCTGACGATAAGCAAACGACGGATCTGGCACTGTCTAACGGCGGTGAACATGGATTGGTGTCCAGTACCGACCTTGACGGTGGTGCGCAAAACCCGGATTTAGACGAAAAAAGCTCCTCCAAACTTGATTTTGCCATGGGCGATCTCGACCTGCTGCGTCAGATTGTGCTGGTGCTGTCGATTTCGATCTGCGTGGCTTTGATTGTGATGCTTTTTTTCTGGGTCAAAGAGCCAGAAATGCGCCCCCTAGGCGCTTATGAAACCGAAGAGCTGATCCCAGTGTTGGATTATCTCGACCAACAGAAACAGACCTACAAACTGGACGGTAATACCATTCTGGTGCCGAACAGCGATTACAACAGCATCAAACTCAACATGGTTCGCGCCGGGCTTAACCAGTCTCGTCAAGCGGGAGATGACATTCTGCTGCAAGACATGGGCTTTGGTGTGTCTCAACGCCTTGAGCAAGAGCGTCTCAAACTGAGCCGCGAGCGTCAGCTCGGCAAAGCCATTGAAGAGATGCGTCAAGTGAACAAAGCACGTGTGTTGTTGGCGTTGCCAAAACAGAGCGTGTTTGTGCGTCATAATCAAGAAGCCTCCGCGTCGGTCTTCTTAACCCTGCGCACAGGCTCTAACCTCAAACAAGAAGAAGTCGATTCGATCGTTGATATGGTGGCGAGTGCCGTACCGGGCATGACGCCGACGCGTGTCACGGTTACCGATCAACACGGTCGTCTGCTGAGCTCAGGCTCGCAAGATCCGGTCTCGGCCGCTCGTCGCAAAGAGCAAGAGCTGGAGCGCAAACAAGAGCAAAACCTGCGTGACAAAATTGATTCAGTCCTCATTCCGATTTTGGGGTTAGGCAACTACACCGCGCAGGTGGACATTGAACTCGACTTCAGTGCGATTGAACAAACACGCAAGCGCTTCGATCCGAACACGCCTGCCACTCGCAGTGAATACACACTGGAAGATTACAACAACGGTAACGTGGTTGCTGGCGTGCCGGGTGCGCTGAGTAACCAACCGCCGGCAGATGCGTCGATTCCGCAAGATGTGGCGCAGATGAAAGATGGTTCGGTGATGGGGCAAGGCTCCGTGCACAAAGAAGCCACGCGTAACTTTGAACTGGATACCACCATCAGTCATGAACGCAAACAAACCGGGGTGATTAACCGTCAAACCGTGGCGGTCGCGGTGAAGAACCGTTCAAGCGTTAATGCTGATACCGGTGAAGTGACTTATACGCCACTGAGCGAGAGTGAACTGAACTCGATTCGTCAGGTGCTGATCGGCACCGTTGGCTACAATGAAAATCGTGGCGACTTGCTGAATGTGCTGAGCATGCAGTTTGCTGAGCCGGAGATGGACCAATTGGCGGATGTGCCGATTTGGGATAACCCGAACTTCAGCGATTGGATTCGTTGGTTGGCAAGTGCGTTGGTGATTATTGTGGTGGTGTTGGTGCTGGTGCGTCCAGCATTGAAGAAACTGCTCAACCCAGCGGCAGAAGACGACGAACAACTGTACGGACCGGATGGGTTGCCTATCGGTGCGGATGGTGAAACCAGCCTGATTGGCTCAGACATTGAAGGTGGCGAGCTGTTCGAATTTGGTTCAGGCATCGACCTGCCAAATCTACACAAGGATGAGGATGTGCTGAAAGCAGTACGTGCTCTGGTGGCCAACGAGCCTGAATTGGCGGCTCAAGTTGTGAAGAACTGGATGCAAAATGCCTAACGAAATCGTAAAAAAAGATGGTGGTGAAGTGGTCGAATCATCGGTTGATATTTCCAATATTCCCGGCGAAGAGCGGGCTGCCATTTTGCTGCTCAGCCTCAATGAAGAAGATGCCGCGGGTATTATTCGTCATTTAGAACCGAAACAGGTTCAGCGCGTGGGGAGTGCCATGGCCCGCGCCAAAGATTTAAGCCAAGACAAAGTGAGTGCCGTGCACCGCGCGTTTTTGGAAGATATTCAGAAGTACACCAATATCGGTATGGGCAGCGAAGATTTCATGCGTAATGCGTTGATCGCCGCTCTGGGTGAAGACAAAGCCAATAACTTGGTGGATCAAATTCTGCTCGGTACCGGCTCAAAAGGTCTGGACTCGCTCAAGTGGATGGATCCCCGTCAGGTGGCGAGTATCATCGTCAACGAGCACCCGCAAATTCAAACCATCGTGTTGTCGTACCTCGAACCGGATCAATCCGCCGAGATTCTGGCGCAGTTCTCTGAGCGGGATCGCCTTGATTTGATGATGCGAATTGCCAACTTGGAAGAAGTTCAACCATCGGCATTGGCGGAGTTGAACGAAATCATGGAGAAACAGTTCGCTGGTCAAGCGGGCGCGCAAGCTGCGAAAATTGGCGGCCTGAAAGCCGCCGCCGATATCATGAACTACCTGGACAACAACATCGAAGGCGTGTTGATGGACCAGATGCGCGACCAAGACGAAGACTTGGCAACGCAGATTCAGGATCTGATGTTTGTGTTCGAGAACTTGGTCGAAGTCGACGACCAAGGGATTCAGAAACTGCTACGCGATGTGCCTCAAGATGTGCTGCAAAAAGCGCTCAAAGGCGCCGACGATACGCTGCGCGACAAGATCTTCAAGAACATGTCGAAACGTGCTGCTGAACTGATGAAAGACGACCTCGAGGCGATGCCGCCTATCAAGGTCTCCGATGTGGAAGCGGCGCAGAAAGAAATTTTGGCGATTGCCCGCCGAATGGCCGACAACGGAGAACTCATGTTGTCTGGCGGGGCAGACGAATTCTTGTAATGCCAAGGGCCAGCTGAATCAGCGGGCCCTTTTTATCTTTGGGTAGGATGTGAACCATGTCAGGTGATAGAAAACGCGGTTTTATTCGTTTAGGGTCGGATAACACAGTGGAGCCTCCGAAAAAGTGGGGGCTGCCAGACTATGGCGCGGAAACGCATAAACACGCTCGCGAAACGGCGATGAACTACGATCCCAGCTGGATGCCGAGTTTTGATGAGCCGGAGAATGAAGAGCCGGTTCAACTGACTGAGCAAGACATCGAACTGATCAAGCAGCTTGCCCATCAGGAAGGTCTTGAGCAGGGGCAAGCCGAAGGCTATCAGCAAGGATTCGAGCAAGGCAAAGAGGCCGGTTTTCAGGCAGGTCATGAAGAAGGACTGGTTGCCGGGAAAGACGAAGGGTTGCAAGCGGGTCAATCGGTGATTGAAGAGCATGTCCATACCTTCGTCGGTCTAGCCAATCAGTTTGCGCAGCCATTGGAGCTGATGAACGCGCAGGTGGAAAAACAGCTGGTGGACATGGTGCTGACGCTGGTGAAAGAAGTGGTGCACGTTGAAGTGCAGACCAATCCGCAAGTCATCCTCGACACCGTCAAAGCTTCTGTTGAAGCGCTGCCGATTGCAGGCCACGCCATCACGCTCAAACTCAATCCAGACGATGGCGACATCATCAAGCAAGCGTACGGCGAGCAAGAGCTGGAGCAGCGTCACTGGACGTTGGTCAATGAGCCCGCGCTCAACCGAGGCGATGTGCAAATTGAAGCGGCGGAATCGAGTGTGAACTACCGCATGGAAGAGCGCATTCGCAACGTGCTACACAGTTTTTGTGGCACCAATCGTCATCAACAAGGTAATGAATAATGCTGGCACTGGCGGATCGTTTAGCGCAGTACAAAACCGAAGGACTCACCAGTCGCCCAGTGGCGTCCGGTAAGTTAATTCGCGTAGTGGGGCTGACGCTTGAAGCCACTGGCTGTCGAGCGCCGATAGGTTCGCTGTGCAAAGTGCAAACCATGTCCGGTGAAATGGAAGCGGAAGTGGTGGGCTTTTCTGGGGACAGTCTGTTTTTGATGCCGAGTGAACAGATCACGGGTGTCCTGCCCGGTGCAAAAGTGACACCGCTCACTGAAGAAGCAGGTTTGTCGGTGGGCATGGAACTGCTCGGGCGCGTGATTGATGGCGTGGGCAATCCACTTGATGGGCTGGGGCCGATTTATACCGACCAACGCGCCTCGTTCAATGCGCAGCCGATTAACCCGCTGGCCCGTAAACCGATCAGCGAGCCGCTGGATGTGGGCATCAAAGCGATCAATGGGCTGCTGACCGTTGGCAAAGGCCAACGTATCGGGCTGTTTGCCGGTTCCGGTGTGGGTAAATCGGTCACGCTGGGCATGATGACGCGCGGCACCACTGCGCAAGTGGTGGTGGTCGGGCTGATTGGTGAACGTGGCCGCGAAGTAAAAGAATTTATTGAAGAAATTTTAGGCGTCGATGGCCGGCAACGTTCTGTTGTGGTTGCGGCGCCCGCCGATGCGTCACCGCTGATGCGCTTGAAAGGGTGCCAAACGGCCCTGACCATTGCGGAGTATTTCCGCGATCAAGGTTTGGATGTGTTGCTGCTGATGGACTCGTTGACCCGTTTTGCTCAGGCTCAGCGTGAAATCGCGCTGTCGGTCGGTGAACCGCCCGCGACCAAAGGGTATCCGCCATCGGTGTTCGCGAAACTGCCTGCGCTGGTGGAACGTGCCGGGAACGGTGGCCCGCATCAAGGCTCAATTACGGCATTTTTTACCGTGCTGACCGAAGGCGATGATTTGCAAGATCCGATTGCCGATGCGTCGCGAGCGATCCTCGATGGTCACATCGTGCTTTCACGTGAAATGGCCGATGCTGGTCATTACCCTGCGATTGACGTCGAGAAATCCGTCAGCCGGGTCATGCCGCAAATCACCACCGATGAACATGTTCTGATGTCAAAAGCCGTGCGTCAGATTCTGTCGATTTGCCGCAAGAACCAAGATCTGGTGTCGATTGGCGCTTATAAGCCGGGCACCGATCAGGCCATCGACAGTGCCTTTACCTTGAAACCAAAGTTGGACAACTACCTGCAACAGGGCATGAAAGATTCCGTGCCGTATGAGATGTGCGTAAGCATGCTGAAAAACGTCTTGAGTTTGGGGTAAGTGAATGGATAACGCGCTGGAGTTTTTGCTTGATCAAGCACGAGACAACGAAGACAAAGCTGTGATGGCGCTTGGTAAAGCGCGCAGTGAGCTTGATGGTTACTACCATCAGTTAAAGCAGATTGAGCAATATCGACTCGAATATTGCCAGCAACTGGTGGAGCGCGGTCAAGCCGGGTTAACCGCTAGCCAATATGGACACTTGAACCGCTTTTTAACACAGCTCGATGAAACACTGGCCAAACAGCGCAACGCCGAGCAGCACTTCAAAACTCAGGTCGAGAACTGTGAACAGCATTGGATGGAAGTGCGCAAGCAGCGCCGCTCCTACGAATGGCTGATTGAGAAGAAGCACACGGAAAAAGCTCGCCTGCAAGAAAAACGTGAACAGAAGCTGATGGATGAATTTTCAACACTCAGCTTTAACCGACGTCGTACTGATTCCAACTTTCGCTAATTTCCTTATGGATTAGATGGAATTGGCGTGTTTTTTGCAAAACGATACGCAGTAAGTTTGAAAACTCTGTGCTACTGACAGCCGGTCTTGCGGTAGCGTTTGATGCAGTACGAAATGCGAGCTAAGTGAATATGAACGTCAATTCCACCTCTTCAGTTGATAATGCGAAAGTCACCGCGGTGACTAAAGGCGTTGCTGGACAAAGCGTTAAAGAGGGTGACGCCGGAGACAACGGGAGCTTTTTGGATCAGTTGTCTGCGTTTTTCTTTGGCGCGACACCTAATGCGGAAGGTCAGCGTGTTGGCACTGGAAACGCAAACGCGAATGCAAACACCAAGGTGGCCACGCCATCAGTGAGTGCGGGTCAAGTGACGCCAGTTGCCACCCCCGGTGCTGATCCCGCGAAAAGTGCAGCCGCCAAAAATACAGCCGCGACTAGCACCGATGCCGTGCTCAAACAAGGCAAGCCTGCCGACAGTAGCAAAGCCAATCAAAATCAACCCAACAGTGCGAATGCGTCAAAGCAACGTGCTGAAATTCCAAAGAATTTACAACGTTTTGTCGCCAGCGATGCGAACAAAGCTAACGCTGCAACGTCCGCCAAAACGGCTCAGGCGATGAGCGACGGTGGCGCGTTGCTCGGTCGGCTGCAACAAGCGAATCAAGCTTTGTCTCAGCACAACGGCAAGAGTTTGCCTCAGACGGTTCCTACAAGTGAGCTGGCCGCCTCGGTTGCCACTGAACAAGCCAGCAGTGGTGGCAAGGTGCAGGCCGATGCGATAACTGATGATGCGTTAGCGCAGCTTCAAGCCCAGCAAGATCCCGCACTTGAATCGTTGAGTGAGGATGAACTTCAGGCGTTGCAAGCGCAGCGCCTTCAGGTCTCTAATTCGGTCGCAGAAGACGACGTGTCACCCGAATTGAAAGCAGCCAAAGCGAACAAAAATACCCATGCATTGAGCGACAGTGACATGGCGGCGCTCATGGCTGTTCAGGCCCAAACCGGACCGGTCGATGGCGCAACGGATCCAAACAGTCAGCCACTGTCACCGATGGAAGCCGCGGCAATGCCGTGGGCAAAAGCCAATGCCGATCAGGCGCATCATGCGCCGTTAGATGACGTGAGCGATGAGGATGGTACGAAAGCCAAATCAGCAGTGTCAGCGCACCTCGCGTCGGGAGCGCAGCATGCAACACCGGCTCAACAGCAGCAAGCGCAGTCTTCATTACAGCAGACCCAACACGCGTTAGCGGCGCAAGGTCAGCCCGCAGCGCAAGCCGATGCTGCCCATCCTTCGGCGCATCCCGCACAGGGGGCAAGCCACGCCGTTCCCATGCTGCATGCTGAGCTCGCGGGTAAAGCAGAGTCACTTACCCCCGCGATGCTGAAAGCGGCGCTGCAAACCAAAGGGCTTAGTGGCATTGAGGATGTGAAGGGCAGCACCGGTAGTGATAGCCATTTCGCCCATCAAGTGGCCGCTGCGGCGGGTCAGCAAGGCTTAAACGTGACGCAGAATCTGCGTGGTGAGCAAGTGCAGCAGCCGCAATCGGTGCCGATGCAACTGAGCAAAGAAATGACCGCCGATGAAATGGCCGAGCGCGTGCAGGTCATGATGTCGAAAAACTTAAAGCATGTTGACATTCGTCTTGATCCCCCAGAATTGGGCCGCCTGCACATTCGTCTGAACATGCATGGCGATGGCGCAAACGTGCAATTTACCGTCTCAAACCAACAGGCGCGTGATGTGCTAGAACACTCGATGCCAAGGTTGAGAGAAATGCTTGCTCAGCAAGGCGTGCAACTGGCGGATACGTCGGTGCAGCAACAGAACTCGGGGCAGCAGCAGCGCTATGCGGCGGGAAGCGGCGGCCAGTCTGGTCAATCGGCAGGCAATGAGCACTTTGGCGGTGAAGAAAATATTGATACAGACGTCAAACTTGATTTGAATGTGGCATCAAAGCGTGATGGAATCAGTTATTACGCTTAAACTAAATAGAAAATAACGACATAGAGTAGGTTATGGCTGTTGAAGAACTCCCACAAGACGCCCCGAAGAGCAAAAAGAAACTGCTGATCATCATTGTGGCGGCCGTTGTGCTGTTGCTTGGCGGGGGCGGTGCTGCTTTCTTCCTCATGGGCTCAGACAGCAGTGCAGACGCGAAAGCGGAAACAACTCAAGAAGCGGCAGCTCCCGTAGACCCGGTGTCTTACGTCAACATCGCTCAGCCGTTCGTGTTTAACGTCAGCGGTGATACGCGTGATCGCATGGTGCAGATCAAAGTGCAGTTGATGGTGCGCGGCAGCAAAAATGAAGGCTTGGCGCGTTACCACTCGCCGTTGGTCGAAAGTACGTTGTTGGCAACGTTTGCATCTGCCACTGTGGAGCAATTGCGCAGCGCAACTGGACGTGTGGAATTGCGTGACAAAGCGACCGATGACATTAAAGCGGCGATGACCAAAGTGGTTGGTCAACCGGTGATTGAACGCGTTCTGTTTACTGACTTTGTAATGCAGTAGGTGACTCGTGACTGATTTATTAAGCCAAGACGAAATCGATGCGCTGCTCCACGGGGTAGACAGCGTCGATGAAGCCGAAGAAGAGTTAGACACCTCGGACGCCAGTGCGGTCTCGTTTGACTTCTCGTCGCAAGATCGGATCGTGCGTGGCCGAATGCCGACGCTGGAGCTGATCAACGAACGTTTTGCTCGTCACATGCGCATTAGCTTATTTAACATGCTGCGCAAAACCGCCGAAGTCTCCATCAACGGCGTGCAGATGATGAAATTTGGTGAATACCAAAACACGCTGTATGTCCCGACCAGTTTGAACATGGTGCGTTTTCGTCCGTTAAAAGGGACGGCCTTGGTGACCATGGAAGCGCGCTTGGTGTTCATCTTGGTGGAGAACTTTTTTGGCGGGGATGGTCGCTATCACGCGCGGATTGAAGGGCGTGAATTCACGCCGACTGAACGTCGCGTTATTCAGTTGCTGCTCAAAATCGTGTTTGGTGATTACAAAGACGCTTGGGCGCCAGTGATGGGGGTTGAATTTGAATACCTCGATTCCGAAGTGAACCCCAGCATGGCGAACATCGTCAGCCCGACTGAAGTGATCGTCGTCAGTTCATTTCACATCGAAGTCGATGGCGGGGGCGGTGATTTCCACATCGTGATGCCGTACTCCATGGTGGAGCCGATTCGCGAGCTGCTTGATGCCGGTGTTCAATCGGACAAGATGGAAACCGACGTGCGCTGGAGTTCTGCGCTGCGGGAAGAAATCATGGATGTGCCGGTGAATTTTCGTGTGAATCTACTGGAACAAGATTTGGCCCTGCGCGATCTGATGGAGCTGCAAGTCGGCGACATCATTCCCATTAAAATGCCCGAACATGCGACCATGTTCGTTGAAGAATTACCGACGTATCGCGTGAAAATGGGGCGTTCGGGAGAGAAGCTGGCGGTCCAGGTCTCCGAAAAAATCCGTCGCCCGGATGTGGTGAAAACCGACCTTGCGTTCTTAGGCAAAGATATTATTGCTGAGCTGGAGAACGACGAGGATGAAGATGAAGAAACGGTAGAATAAAACAATAGGTAACAAAGATGTCAAAATCAGATGATCAAAAGCTGGCAGATGAGTGGGCAGCGGCGCTGGGCGAAGATCCTTCCGCGCCAGACATCGATGTCGATGAAGTGCTCGCGGCACCTCTGGATGAACTCAAAGACACCACCTCGCCAATTTCCGATGATGAACGTCGTAAGCTCGACACCATCATGGATATTCCGGTGACGATTTCCATGGAAGTTGGGCGTTCAAAAATCAGTATTCGTAACCTGCTGCAATTGAACCAAGGATCCGTTGTTGAGCTGGATCGCATTGCGGGTGAATCGCTGGATGTGATGGTGAACGGCACTTTGATTGCTCATGGCGAAGTCGTGGTGGTCAACGACAAATTTGGTATTCGTCTCACCGACGTGATCAGCCAGACTGAACGCATTAAGAAACTGAGATAGCTTATGAAAAAGTTCATAAGCTTAGGATTGTTTTCGGCGCCTGCGTTGGCGGCCGAAAACACATCACTGGATTTAGCGACCACGTTCGGGTCGCTTTTGTTCGTTATTGCGCTGATCCTTTTTATGGCTTGGCTGTTGAAACGCATGCGCGTGCCTGCATTTGGCCAGCAAAAGGGGCTGAGCGTGGTTCGCCAGTTGCCCGTCGGCACCAAAGAGCGGGTGATGATTGTGCAGGCCGGTGACGCACAATTTCTGATCGGCGTAACATCGCAGTCGATTCAACTGATTTCAAAATTGGAAACGCCACTCAAGCAGGAGGAGCTGGAGTCAACGCCTTTCTCGAACCAATTGACTCAGCTACTGAAAAAGCATGATAAGAAAACGTCTGAGTAATGTGCTGTCGGTGCTCACGCACCGTGTGGCGATGGTGATGTGGTTGAGCGCGCTGCTGTTTGCGCCGCTCGCCAGTGCGCAGCAGGAGTTAGAGACGCCGATTCCGGCCACGGCCGCCGGAGCGAGCAACGTGACGGTGTCGGCGATGGAAAGAGAGCAGGGCAATTCCCGCACCATGGCGCTGGGCAGCGCGAGTGGCAGCGGCGGCATTCCTGCGTTCACCATGACCACCAACCCGGATGGCAGCGAAGACTATTCGGTCAACCTACAAATTCTGGCGCTGATGACCATGCTGGGCTTCTTGCCTGCGATGGTGATTTTGATGACCTCGTTCACCCGGATTGTGGTGGTGATGTCGATTCTGCGCCAAGCCATGGGTTTGCAACAGACGCCATCTAACCAAGTCATCGTCGGCATTGCTATCTTCTTGACCTTTTTCATCATGTCGCCGGTGCTGAACAAGATTAATGATCAGGCCATTCAGCCGTATCTCAATGAGCAAATTTCGGCGCGCCAGGCGTTTGATCGCGCTCAGGAGCCGATGAAAGCCTTTATGCTCAAGCAAACGCGCGTCAAAGATTTGGAAACGTTCGTCAATATTGCGGGCGCAGAAGTGCAAAACCCGGAAGATGTATCGATGGCGGTGCTGATCCCGGCGTTCATTACATCGGAGCTGAAAACAGCGTTCCAGATTGGTTTTATGCTGTTTTTACCATTCTTGATCATCGACTTGGTGGTCGCCTCGGTGCTGATGGCGATGGGTATGATGATGCTGTCGCCTATGATTGTCTCATTGCCGTTTAAACTGATGCTGTTTGTGTTGGTGGATGGGTGGAACCTTATCCTCTCGACGCTGGCCGGCAGTTTTGCCATGTAGCGGGGGACGATCATGACACCTGAAGTCTTTGTCGAAATGTTCCGTGATGCGCTGTGGATGGTGTTGATCATGGTGTGTGCGATCATTGTGCCAAGCTTGCTGATTGGTTTGGTGGTGGCGGTGTTCCAAGCCGCGACCTCGATTAACGAACAGACGCTGAGCTTTTTGCCGCGTCTGATTGTGACCTTGTTGGCGCTGATGTTGTTTGCCCACTGGATGACGCAGATGATGATGGAGTTCTTCTTCGCCATGATTGAGCGCTTGCCTCAGGTGCTGTATTAGGGCGGCTTATGGAGTACCCAACCAGCGTCATCCTTGAGTTTATTGCCAACTACTTTTGGCCCTACGCCCGTATCTCCGCGATGTTGATGGTGATGACGGTGACCGGGGCGCGTTTTGTTTCCACCCGTATTCGTCTCTACCTTGGGCTTGCGATCACGTTTGCAGTCATGCCGGCGATTCCTGCGGTGCCTCCCGACCTTGAGTTGTTGTCGTTTAATGGCTTTTTGACCACGCTGAATCAGATCATCATTGGGGTGGCGATGGGCATGGTGACGCAGTTTATGATTCAAACGTTCGTGATGTTGGGGCAAATCCTCGGCATGCAATCGAGCTTGGGGTTTGCATCGATGGTGGATCCGGCCAACGGCCAGAACACGCCGCTGCTCGGTCAACTGTTCATGTTTCTAGCCACGCTGTTCTTTTTGGTCAGCGACGGGCACTTAAAAATGATTCACCTGGTGGTGCTCAGCTTTAAGAGCTTACCGATTGGTACCCATTCGTTAACTGCGGTTGATTTTCGTGAGTTGGCGCTATGGCTTGGCACCATGTTCAAAGTGGCGCTGAGTATGTCGCTATCGGGCATTGTCGCTCTGTTGACTGTGAACTTGTCGTTTGGTGTCATGACGCGGGCGGCCCCGCAATTGAACATTTTCTCACTCGGTTTTGCATTTGCGCTGTTGGTCGGTTTGCTGCTGTGTTGGTACATCCTCAGCGGACTTTTCTCGCATTATGAACTGTTCTGGGCGGAGGGCGAGCAGCAAGTCTGTCGCCTGATTCGTCTCGCGTGTTGACCCGTTTAGGAGGCTGAATTGGCAGAATCAGACGGACAAGAAAGGACCGAAGAGGCCACCCCCCGAAGGTTGCAACAGGCTCGAGAAAAGGGCCAGGTTGCGCGTTCGAAGGAATTGGCGTCGGTTTCCGTTCTGGTGGTGGGCGCATTATCACTGATGTGGTTCGGTGATGCGCTCGCACGCGGGTTGTATGCTGCCATGGGGCGCTTGTTCAATCTGAGCCGCGAAGAGATTTTCGATGTCAGCAAGCTGTTTGATATCGTCTCGGGTGCGATGGTCAATTTGATCCTGCCGCTGCTGCTGATTCTCATCACGCTGTTTGTCGCGGCGCTGATTGGCGCCGCTGGGGTGGGGGGCATTAACTTCTCTGCCGAAGCGGCGATGCCAAAGTTCTCGAAAATGAATCCACTGAGCGGGTTGAAACGTATGTTCGGCCTGCAAAGCTGGGTCGAGTTGCTCAAATCTATTCTGAAAGTCTTGCTGGTGGCTGGCGTCGCCTTCTATTTGATTGAAGCGTCAAAGCAGGATCTGTTTCAGCTTAGCCTTGATACCTTTCCGCAAAACATTTTCCATGCGTTGGATATTCTGCTCAACTTCGTGTTGCTGATCAGCTGTTCGTTGCTGGTGGTGGTGGCGATTGATGTGCCGTTTCAGATTTGGCAACACGCCAACCAACTGAAAATGACCAAGCAGGAAGTGAAAGACGAATACAAAGACACGGAAGGTAAACCGGAAGTGAAGGGTCGAATTCGTATGCTACAACGGGAAGCTGCCCAGCGACGGATGATGGCCGATGTGCCGCAGGCCGATGTCATCATCACCAACCCGGATCACTTCTCGGTGGCGTTGCGCTACAAGCAAAATACCGATAGAGCGCCGGTGGTGGTCGCCAAGGGGATCGACCATTTGGCCTTGAAGATTCGGGAAGTGGCCCGCGAGCATGACATCATGATTATTCCCGCGCCGCCTTTGGCGCGTGCGTTGTACCACACCACTGAATTGGAGCAGGAAATTCCGGATGGCTTGTTCGTGGCGGTCGCGCAAGTGTTGGCGTACGTATTCCAGCTCAAACAATATCGACGCAAGGGCGGCCAGCGCCCACAATTGAAAGACGAGAACATGCCGATTCCGCCGGACATGCGCTACTGACCCCATCAACAACAACGCCCCAAAGATTGGGGCGTTGTGTTATTTCTCCGGCACCGACAGCAGCACCAGTAATGCGCCATTGCCGCCAAATTCGAGTGGCGCTTGGTGAAACGCCAATACTTCGGGATGCTGCGCCAGCCACAAGGGCACTTTCTGTTTCAGAATGTGTTTGCCAATCCCGTGCTGCACACAAGCACAATGGACGCCTTCTTTAATGCAGTACGCGACCATCGCGCCCAATTCGCGTTTGGCTTCTTGTTGTGTCATGCCATGCATATCAAGAAATACATCTGGCACGTAGACGCCGCGTCGCAGGCGTTTGACTTCGTACTTTGAGACATCGCTACGGGCGTAACGCATGGGGCCTTCTTCGCTCAGCATAGGGACAAACTCATCGGAAAAATAGAAGTCGTTGTCTCGCGCTTCGCGTGCGCTACGGCGGATTTCTTTTTGTTTGGGGTTTCTGTTTGGCTGCTGGATTATGGTATCCTGCGAAAACTTTTTAACGCCCTTTACTGCATCCTGAAATAAAGCGAAATCATCATCAGCATCGAAATCATGATCGTCGTTGAAATCGGTGTCTTTTTTGCTCATTAGGGAATAAATATTCTGTGGTTAATCGGAATTAGCAGTATTGTAGCGCTTTTCGGAGGCAATTTTGGATAAGATTTTTGTGGATGAAGCGGTTTCTGAACTGCATACGCTTCAAGATATGATTCGTTGGACAGTGAGCCGCTTTAATGCTGCGAATTTATTTTACGGTCACGGCACCGATAACGCATGGGATGAAGCGGTTCAGTTGATTCTGCCAACGCTGTATTTGCCGATTGATGTGCCTCCTCACGTGTTGAACTCGCGTTTGACCAGCAGTGAACGTCTGCGCGTGGTTGAACGTGTCATCAAACGAATCAAAGACCGTACCCCAGTCGCTTACCTGACGAATAAAGCGTGGTTCTGTGGTTTAGAATTTTTCGTCGATGAGCGCGTGCTCGTGCCACGTTCACCGATTGGTGAGTTGATTCAAGCCCAGTTTGAACCGTGGCTGATCAATGAACCGACTCGTATTATGGACTTGTGTACCGGCAGTGGCTGTATCGCGATTGCGTGTGCGCATGCGTTCCCTGATGCCGAAGTGGATGCGATTGATATTTCAGCCGATGCGCTGCAAGTGGCTGAGCAAAACATTCAAGACCACGGTTTGGAGCAACAAGTGTTCCCGATCCGCTCGGATCTGTTCCGTGATTTGCCGCAAGCACCGTACGACATCATCGTCACCAATCCACCGTATGTGGATCAGGAAGACATGAACAGCCTGCCTGATGAGTTCAAACATGAACCAGAACTTGGCTTGGCTGCCGGAACTGACGGCCTGAAACTGGTGCGCCGCATTATGGCGAATGCACCAAACTACCTGACAGAGAACGGCATTCTGGTGTGTGAAGTGGGTAACTCCATGGTGCACTTGATGGATCAATATCCGCACATTCCGTTTACCTGGTTGGAGTTTGAAAACGGCGGTCACGGCGTGTTCCTGTTGACCCGTGAACAACTGGTGGAATGCGCGAGCGATTTCTCGCTTTACCGCGACTAAGCCGCTCAAATTACCCATATTAACGACCTAAGCCGGCCATTGCGCCGGCTTTTTTGTACCTTGCAAAATTGTTCGATTTTGGGGCTTTACATCATTTCGTAATCAAGCGACTATGAATCCACGAAGAATTGTAATGTGTGCCGCGAGCCAAACGTTCAGGCTTGCGGAAAGCTAATTTGAGGAAGTAATGGCAGGAAACAGTATCGGACAACATTTCCGAGTGACGACATTCGGAGAAAGTCACGGTATCGCACTGGGATGTATCGTTGACGGTTGCCCTCCGGGCTTAGAGATCAGTGAAGCAGATTTGCAGGTGGATTTGGATCGTCGCCGTCCGGGCACATCGCGCTATACCACACAGCGTCGTGAACCGGATGAAGTGAAAATCCTTTCGGGGGTGTTTGAAGGCAAAACCACCGGCACCTCGATTGGACTGCTGATTGAAAACACCGATCAACGCTCCAAAGATTATTCCGACATTAAAGACAAGTTCCGTCCGGGTCATGCGGATTACACCTACCATCAGAAATACGGTATTCGAGATTACCGTGGCGGCGGCCGTTCGTCGGCACGTGAAACCGCGATGCGCGTGGCGGCAGGTGGCATTGCCAAGAAGTACCTCAAGCAGGAATTCGGCGTTGAGATTCGCGCTTACCTGTCACAGATGGGTGATGTGTCGATCGACAAAGTGGACTGGAATGAAATCGACAACAACGCGTTCTTCTGTCCGGATGTCGACAAAGTGGATGCGTTTGACCAACTGATCCGTGATCTGAAAAAAGAGGGCGATTCGATTGGTGCCAAGATTCAAGTGGTCGCAACCAATCTGCCGGTGGGCCTTGGTGAGCCAGTGTTTGATCGCTTGGATGCCGATATTGCTCACGCGCTGATGAGCATCAATGCGGTGAAAGGCGTGGAAATTGGTGACGGGTTTGATGTGGTGAAGCAAAAAGGTAGCCAACATCGTGATCCGCTGACGCCTGAAGGGTTTGCAAGCAACCATGCGGGCGGCATTCTTGGCGGCATTTCAACCGGTCAGGATGTGGTGGCAAACATTGCCCTGAAACCCACATCAAGCATCACGGTTCCAGGCGACACCATCACGCGCACGGGTGAAGCAACGCAGCTCATCACCAAAGGTCGTCATGATCCATGTGTGGGCATTCGCGCAGTGCCTATTGCTGAAGCAATGCTGGCAATTGTGTTGATGGATCATCTGTTGCGTCACCGTGGTCAAAACCACGGCGTGCACACGGAAACGCCGATGATTTAATCGCACCACAAACATCAAACAAAAACGCCCCAATGATAGGGGCGTTTTTTTATGTATCAATGCTCAATGCAATGCATCAATGCAATGAGTTTTCCGTTTCCAGATGGAATGACGGCAAGCGCCATTTAAAGCGGACAGCCGCCATGCGCAGCGTATAACCGACCACCAAGGTGACGATAGTGGTGGTGACGTCGTTGATGCCCAGCTCTAGCATGCCCAAGTACAAACCGGATGCGACCAAGGTGACCGAGGCGTAAAGCTCATCGTGTAGCACCAAAGGTTGCTGACGACAGATCAAATCGCGCAGCAGGCCACCAAATACCCCTGTGACCAGCGCCGCAACCATGCAGATCATCGCATGATGGCCCATGCCCATCGCAACTTTGGTCCCGATGATGCTAAACACAATCAGCCCCAGCGCATCCAAGCGAATAAACAGTCCTTTGAGTTTGATTACCCATTGGTAAATGCCGGTGGTCAGAACCCCTGCTAAGCAAGTAATGGCCAAGTATTCTGGATGTTTCACCCAACCCAACGGGTAGTGACCCAACAGAATATCGCGCACCGTGCCCCCGCCAATGGCGGTTGCGCTGGCAACCAGCATGACACCAAACCAATCCATTTTGCGTCGGCCTGCGCTCAATGCGCCTGTCATGGCTTCTGCGGTAATCCCGATAATATATAAAACACTCAAAAGCATCGAAAAAGACCCTATGAATCGTATGCGCCGTAAAAGGCGCAAGTGTAGAGGGAAAGCGCGTCGTTGACGAATGAGATTTTGTGCAAAGAAACCGTTTGCCGGATTACTAAAACTAATGAACTTTGTTGCAAATCTTTACCCGGAACAAAAAAATCGCCAGAATGCACCGCGTCGAGGATCGTTAGCCGTAATGTTATGACTCATCACTACACAGATTTGATCACCATTTTTAATGAGACGTTCTTTGCCTCATTCAACACCCAGTTGGAACTTGGAGGCGATGAACCGATCTATTTACCTGCCGATGATAGCGTTGCTTATCACCGCATCATCTTCGCGCGCGGGTTCTATGCTTCTGCGTTGCATGAAATCGCCCATTGGTGCGTGGCGGGGCCAGAGCGCCGTCTATTGGAAGACTTTGGCTATTGGTATGAACCGGATGGTCGCACGGAGGCGGTTCAAGCGGCGTTTGAGAAAGTGGAAGTGCGCCCACAGGCATACGAATGGATTTTGTCACGGAGTGCAGGGTTTCCTTTTACCGTCAGTTGTGACAACCTCAACGGCGATTTTGAGCCTGATCGACTGGCGTTTATGCACACGGTGCATCAAGAAGTGCTGCGTATTTTAGCCGATGGATTGCCGCAGCGAGTGAAGATGTTGTCGGAGGCACTGCGCGCTTTTTACCACATCGCACCTTTAACCGCAGACCAATTTTTAGTGAAGTAACGAGATAAATATGATTATTGAATTTGAAGAAAAACTCCTTGAGCTGATCGACACCCGCATCGAAACCGCTTCCCCTGATGAATTGTTTGCGGGAGGGTATCTGCGTGGTCATATCTCGTTATCGGCGGCGGCGTGTGAAGACGACGGTGTGCAGGATGTAGAAGAGCTGAAAAATCGCATTGAACAGAGCTTGGATGCGGCGCGTTCAGAGCTCAATCCGGCCGACCGCGTGATTGTCTCGGATCTGTGGCGTGAACTGGTGGCGTTGGTGTAATTGACCGCCGTGGCAGGTTGCGTCTGGGTCATTCAATTTATTCGAATAACTCCTTATAATTTTTACGGTTGTGGCTGGCGTGCTGAATGTTTAATCTAGTTTCATCAAATGAGCACTTAAGGATATCAGCATGAAAGTTATCGCATTTGGGGCTAGCACTAGCTCAACATCAATCAACAAAGCTTTGGCAACCTATGCAGCGAATCTCATCGATGGCGCTGACGTTCAGGTTCTGGACATCAACAACTACAACGTTCCGATGTTCAGTGAAGATCTTGAAAAAGAGATTGGCCAAGCTGAAGGTGCACAAGGCTTCCTACGCGATTTGGCGCAAGCTGATGCGTTTGTGATCTCTTTTGCTGAGCACAACGGCCACTACCCAGCGGCATACAAAAACTTGTTTGACTGGGCCTCACGTATCGATCGTGAAATGTTTAAAAACAAACCGGCGGTTTACCTTGCAACCTCACCGGGCCCTGGTGGCGCACAATCAGTCTTGGCGGCGGCAAAAGGTTCAGCGCCATTCTTTGGTGGCAATGTCAAAGCGTCGGTTTCAGTACCAAGCTTCTACGACAACTTTGATCTCGCAAGCGGTCAAGTGACCAACGAAGCCATCGCCACTGAAATTCAACAAGCGGTGGCAACACTGGCATAATTTGCACAGTTTTCATCAAGAAAAAGCCTCGCATTGCGAGGCTTTTTTGTATCTGCTGACTTGTGTGTCTACTGATTTGTGTTTTTGCCGATGGGCGCGATTATTGTTCGCTGAGCGCTTTGCCTTTGCGCAAGCGGCGTACCCACATGCGGCTTGGGTGCAGCGTCTCCATCACATCGACGGGCAGCGGCAGCGGATCGCCACAAATGATGGAGGCCAACACTTCCGCCAGCAATGGCGCGGAGCTGAGGCCGCGCGAGCCCAATCCTAACAAGCCATACAAGTGCGGGTAGTGCGCGACTGGTTCGGCATGCTGCTCATCTTGATGGACGAGGTCATGATACTGACGCAAAATCGCATCTAGGTTGCCGATACTTCCCACAAACGGCAAGTGATCGCGGCTAACACAACGAATGCCTTGGCGAGAGGCGTTGTCGCGGGTATCGACCAATGTTGGCCAGTGTTGGTCGGCAATACATTTTGTCAGGCGGGCACCGTTTTCGATTTGCGCGGCAGGGTCGAATTCGCAATCGAGGTGCGTGCGATCATAGCTGGCGCCGATGCAATGGGTGCCTGAGGCTGGGTTATTGGGGGTCATGTACCCGTCATAGCACAGCACGGTGCGCAGTTGTTGGAGCGTGTCATTGGTCGGAATGTGACTGACCTGACCTTTGACTTTGCCGAGTGGCAGCGATTGAGTCTGCTCAAAGGCATCAAACTGATGGCCGTTGGCGACGATCACACATTGGTGCTTGGCTTGGCGCTCTGCAACGTTGAGGTGCCACACTTGGTTGGTCGCATCCCAATTCAGCGCCGTCACGCGGTGATTGAAATGCGCGGTTAATTTGCCTTCCTCACGGAGTTTCGTGAGCAATCCTGTGGTGAGCTGCGCCGGACATAGCCAGCCCCCGAGCGGGTAATGAACGCTCGGCACCGAGACGGGCAGCCCCATCATGGCGGATGTTTGCTCTGCGTCGAGTTGGGTCACCAATTGCGCTGAAAACTCACCGTCGATCATTTTGTTGAGTTTGACGGCCGATTTGTCATCCCACATCAGCTGGGTGACGCCACACCAATCATGATCGAAGTCGATGTGCTTTGCTGCACGCTCGGCAAATTGACGAGCATAGAGAAATGCAGGCGCAAACACACGAGATACCCCCACGTGCTCACCATTCAACAGTGGGTAAACCGCGCCCTGACGATTGCCGGATGCGCCTTGTGCGGGTGCTTCATCTTCACAATACAAGGTGACGGTCACACCGCGCTCGCTCAGCGATTTCGCTAGCGCTGCACTGGCGATACCGCCACCAATGATGGCCACATCATGAACGTTCTCTAGGGGGTTGAGCTTGTACCACGGTTTAATGTTACTGTCGGGATGTTTCTCGGTGAGGGATCCCACGATCATTTCCCGTTTGGTGCCAAAGCCTTTGACTTTTTTCATCGCGAACCCGGCTTCAATTAAGCCACGGCGAACAAAGCCGGCTGAAGTGAAGGTGGCGCAGGTGCAATCTTGTTTGGCCAGTTTTGCCATGCCGTTGAACAGGTTTTGATTCCACATTTCCGGATTTTTGCTGGGCGCAAAGCCGTCAAGGAACCAAGCGTCCACTAAACCTTGGGCGGGAACCGGAACGTTTGGCATACAATCTTTGATGTCGCCAAACCACAGATCGAGCGTCACGGCGCCGTCTGCCAACACGATGCGATGGCATTCCGGCACCGCAATCGGGTAGTGTTCGTGCAGTTGTTTGGCGTAGTCGGCCAGTTCCGGCCAGGACTCGTGCGCTTTGATTAAATCGTCTTTATTGAGCGGATATTTCTCAAAACTGATGAAATGCAACGATTTTAGTGTCGCTTGCGGGTTTTGGTGTCTAAACTTGTCAAACCATTGCCATAGGGCAAGGAAGTTGAGGCCGGTCCCAAAGCCCGTCTCAGCCACCACAAAACGACGTTGGTCATATTCATGCCATCTTTGTGGGAGATGATTTTGAGTCAGAAACACGTAGCGGGTTTCTTCCAAGCCATTGACGTTCGAGAAATAGACATCGTCAAATTGGTCTGAAACCGGTGTGCCGACATCGTTCCAGCCGAGCTGCGCGTGAGTAATGGAAGTCATTATGAATGGATTCTATGAAATCTGGCGGAAATATGGGCTGAGATTGTACGGATTTATGGGAAAGCTGACCACTTTTGTTGTCCTTCTTCGTTATTATTTAGCGGAATTTTGAATTATAGGAATGTCACATGAAACGAGTCGTAATCACCGGTATGGGTATTGTTTCAAGTATCGGTAACAACGTCGAAGAAGTTTTAGCGTCTCTTAAAGCAGGTAAGTCAGGCATCAATGCTTCTGAGCAATTCAAAGAGAACGGTCTTCGCTCGCAAGTTTGGGGTGATCTGAAAATTAACCCTGCTGAGCACATCGACCGTAAACAAATGCGTTTTATGGGTGATGCGGCGGCGTATGCATACCTATCTCTGGAACAAGCAATTGCGGATTCTGGTCTGTCTCCGGAGCAAGTGTCAAACGATCGTACTGGTATCATCGCGGGTTCAGGCGGTGCGTCTTCAATGAACCAGGTCACGGCTGTTGATACGTTGCGTGAGAAAGGCGTGAAACGTGTTGGTCCTTACATGGTGCCGCGCACGATGTCTTCAACAGTTTCTGCTTGTTTGGCGACTCCATTTAAAATCCGTGGTGTGAACTACTCGATCAGCTCAGCTTGTGCGACATCTGCACACTGTATCGGTAACGCCATGGAATTGATTCAGCTTGGCAAGCAAGACATCGTATTCGCCGGCGGCGGTGAAGAACTCGATTGGTCACTGACCATGATGTTTGATGCGATGGGTGCGCTGTCAACCAAATACAACGACACACCACAAAAAGCGTCTCGTACGTACGATGCAGACCGCGACGGTTTCGTGATCTCTGGCGGCGGCGGTATGGTCGTGGTGGAAGAGTTAGAACACGCATTGGCGCGTGGTGCGAAAATCTACGGCGAGATCGTGGGCTACGGCGCAACCTCAGACGGTTACGACATGGTTGCACCATCGGGTGAAGGCGCAGTGCGCTGCATGAAGATGGCGATGCAAAACGTAGACGCAGTGGATTACGTGAACACGCACGGCACATCAACACCAGTAGGTGATGTGAAAGAGCTGGGCGCGATTCAACAAATCTTCGGTGGCAACAGCCCTGCGATTTCGGCAACCAAAGCGATGACAGGTCACGCGCTGGGTGCTGCAGGTGTGCACGAAGCGATTTACTCGACGCTGATGCTGCACCACGGCTTCATTGCGCCAAGTATCAACGTTGAAAACCTGGATGAAGCGGCGCAAGGTCTGGACATTGTGACAGAGACGCGTGAGCAAGAATTAACGACAGTGATGTCGAATAGCTTTGGTTTTGGTGGCACGAACGCAACGCTCGTGATCAAAAAATACCAAGGTTAAGCACCTCATACCTTTAGGTAAAAGGTTTCCAGAACTGATCGGCTTCGCTGATCGAACAGACGCAGACTCTGTCCCATGGAGAGCGGGATAGGATCCTTTTGTTCTGGATGTTGCCCGGTGGCGAATTTGCCATCGGGCATTTTTATTCGTGCCCCTTTAGTCCTCGACACCGGCAGTGCTTTTCTGCACAATGCCTTGCAAACTTTCCAACACAACAACCAGTCAATTCAAATAGTGTGAACTCTGTTATGAAAATTGTGATCGACGAAAATATGCCTTACGCCGCAGAGCTGTTTAGTCAGCTTGGCGAAGTGGTTCTGAAACCGGGCCGTACATTGACGGCAGACGACTTGGTGGATGTGGATGCGCTGATGATTCGTTCAGTAACGAAGGTGAATGAAGCGCTGATTAGCAAAGCCAACAAGTTAAAATTCGTCGGCACTGCGACGGCAGGCATGGACCATGTGGACCAAGCACTGCTGGCAGAGCGTGGCATTTTCTTTACCGCGGCGCCAGGCTGTAACAAAGTGGGCGTGGCGGAGTACGTGTTCAGCGTGCTGATGGTGCTTTCACAGCAACAGGGATTCTCGGTATTTGATAAAACCGTCGGTATCATTGGTGCCGGTCAGGTGGGGACGTATTTGTCTGAATGTTTGATGGGGATGGGGATCAACGTGCTGTTGAACGATCCACCGAAACAGGCACAAGGGGACAGCCGTGAATTCACGCCGCTGGACGTGCTGTTGAGCCAGTCGGATGTGATCACGCTGCACACGCCGATCACCACCGAGGGGGAATGGCCCACCCATCATTTGATTGACAGCACGGTGTTGGAGAACCTGCGCAGCGATCAGATTCTGATCAACGCAGCGCGTGGCCCAGTGGTCGACAACGACGCGCTCAAAGCGCGCCTGCAACAAGGTGACGGTTTTACCGCGGCATTGGATGTGTTTGAATTTGAACCGCAAGTGGATATGGCATTGCTGCCGCTGCTGGCGTTTGCTACACCGCACGTGGCCGGATATGGCCTTGAAGGTAAAGCGCGTGGCACAACGATGATTTTTAACAGTTATTGTGAGTTCCTTGGGAACGCGTTGTGGGCGAACCCTTCAACCTTGTTGCCTGTGGCGCCAATCCCAGAAGTCACGTTAGATCGTGCATGGGATGAAGCGACGCTGCTGACACTCACACAACTGATTTACGATGTGCGTCGTGATGACGCCCTGTTCCGTCGCGAAATACACAAACCTGGCGCGTTTGACCAAATGCGTAAACAATATTGGGACAGACGTGAGTATAGCGCGATCACACTCGTTGGAGAGGCGACCTGTCATCTGGAGCCACTGGCGAAATTAGGTTTTAAAATTGAGGTAACGAATGAGCCAAGAATTTAATGTTGCCATCTTTGGCGCAACAGGCGCCGTAGGCGAAACCATGTTAGAAGTGCTACAGGAACGTAAGTTTCCTGTCGGCGAACTGTACCTGCTCGCAAGTGAGCGTAGCGAAGGGAAAACCTACCGTTTCAACGGCAAAACAGTCCGCGTCCAGAACGTGGAAGAGTTTGATTGGTCACAAGTGCACATTGCGCTGTTTTCAGCCGGTGGTGATCTGTCTGCACAGTGGGCGCCGATTGCTGCGGATGCGGGTGTGGTTGTGATCGACAACACGTCGCACTTCCGTTATGACTACGACATCCCGTTGGTTGTACCTGAAGTGAACCCTGAAGCGATTGCAGAGTTTCGTAACCGCAACATCATTGCCAACCCTAACTGCTCTACCATTCAAATGCTGGTGGCGCTGAAGCCGATTTACGACGCAGTGGGCATTGAACGCATCAACGTGACGACATACCAGTCGGTTTCAGGTGCGGGGAAAGCGGGCATTGATGAATTGGCTGGCCAAACGGCGAAGCTGCTCAACGGGATTCCTGCGGAGAACAAAGCATTCAGCCAACAAATTGCGTTTAACTGCATTCCACAAATCGATGTGTTTATGGACAATGGCTACACCAAAGAAGAGATGAAAATGGTGTGGGAAACGCAAAAGATTTTCAATGATCCGTCGATCATGGTGAACCCAACTTGTGTTCGTGTGCCCGTGTTTTATGGTCATGCGGAAGCGCTACACGTGGAAACCAGCGCGCCAATCGATGCCGAGCAGGTGATTGAGCTATTGTCACAAACGGATGGTGTGGAAGTGTTCCAAGGGGAAGACTTCCCAACGCAAGTGCGTGATGCTGGCGGAAAAGATCATGTGATGGTCGGCCGTATTCGCAATGACATCAGTCATCACAGCGGCGTGAACTTGTGGGTTGTGGCGGACAACGTTCGTAAAGGCGCAGCGACTAACGCGGTGCAAATTGCGGAAGTGTTGGTACGTGACTACTTCTGATTCAGTTTTGCCGACATGAAAAAAAACCACCGCTTGCGGTGGTTTTTTTATGGTTACTTTTTCGCTTTGTGTGCGTCTGGGTTGTCTTTACAACTCCCGTCTGCACATTTGCCGTACAGGTACAAACTGTGGTTAGTCAGTTGTACGTTGTACTGTGAAGCAATCTCTTTCTGACGTTGTTCAATCAATTCGTCCGAAAACTCAATTACTTCCCCACAGTCGAGGCACACCAGGTGATCATGGTGATGCTGAGTCGACAGTTCAAATACTGATTTGCCGCCTTCAAAGTGATGGCGTGTCACGATGCCTGCATCATCAAATTGGTTTAGTACTCGATAAACTGTCGCAAGGCCGATCTCTTCACCGAGATCAATCAGCTTCTTGTACAGCTCTTCAGCACTAATATGTTGGCACTCAGGCTGTTGTAGTACTTCTAAAATCTTTAGCCGTGGAAGGGTTACTTTAAGACCAGCATCCTTTAGCGCTTGGTTATTGTCTGACATATACTTTCCCGTTGATGATCTGCAGTAATGAACAGAAGTCAATGTTGTCCAACATTATAGGTTAGTCACAGCGAACAATAAACCACGAACTTCAAAGGGTTACTACTATTTTTTCGTAAAGCCGCGTGATATCACTGCTAAAAGTGCTCTGACCAGTTACAATTGTTTAACATTAACTGAGCGTTAAGTCTACGTCGTGATTAATAGACCCTGTCGATTTAAGCACTGATGTAGGCGGTCGAAATCGAGTCTAAGGCACGGAAAGCATGAATAAAACTCTCGCAAAGCTATATAAACCAAATATTGTCAAATGGGCGCTGAATAGCTGGCCGCCATTCTGGGGCGCGGGGATAAAAATTGAATCCATCAGTGACGATTTTCGCGAAGCCCGCATGCGGCTGAAATTGCGTTGGTGGAACAAAAACGCCAATCGCTCCCAATACGGTGGCAGCATTTTTTCGCTCACTGACCCAGTTTACTCGCTGATGTTGATGGGCATTTTAGGCGAGCAATATTATGTGTGGGACAAAGAAGCCAGCATCAACTTTATTAAGCCGGGTCATACCGATTTGTACGCGGAGTTTTTGATCCCTCAGCAGCAACTGGATGCGATTTTAAGTGCCACGGCTTGCGGTGATAAATGTTTCCCCGAATTTATCATCCACGTTAAAAATGCGCATGGCGAAGTGGTGTCTGAAGTGCATCGCAAACTGTATGTGCGGAAGAAACCGAAATACCGCGAAGATGCAGATGACCCGACGCAGGAGCGCGAATTGGCTGATTCCCAGACACTGTCCTAAAGAACATTCAAGGTTGGGGATACTTTTGATCTCGATAGTCACGGCACAGGCTGATCCACGCGTCGGCGGTGCGTGACACATAACGCTCTGAATGCCAGATGACGCCGAGTTGCCAGTCAATGGAAGGCGTCATGGTTTTGACCACCACGCCTTCGCCCTGTATGCGGTGACACAGCGGTTCGGGTAAGAAGGCCACACCAATCCCACTTTTGACCAACGCGACCAAGAAATCCCATTGGCTGCTGCGAGCGGCCACTTGCGGCACAAAGCCCTCTTGTTGGCACAAGGTGTCGATGTATTCGCTGAGCGTGAATTCTTGCGTGTAAACGTAGAACGGTTCGTCTTTTAGATCCTGCCAATGAACGGTCTCGAGATCGCGCCAAGGCGCGGTATCGGGCAACACTGCACGAATCGGATAGCTGTCGAGCTCTAAGGTGTTGAGGTTCTGCGCTGCATTTAAAGATAACATCGTCACTGCCACATCGAGATCGCCCTCAGATACCGCTTGCTCAATTTTTCGCCCGCCATATTCGACGATGGTCATTTCGACGTTTGGGTATGTTTGGCGGTAGCGGCGAATCAGGCCGGCGTAGACATGGCCGACCATCGGTGGGATCCCCAAGCGTAAATGTCCGCGTTGCAGTTCATTCAAATCGATGAGTTCCGCTTCGAGCTGCGACATCTGCGCGAGGATCTCTTGCGCGCGCTGAAACACGATGTCGCCAGCGTCGGTTAACCAAAAGCGTCGGCCTTCGCGATGCAAAAGTGGTTGCCCGACATCTTGTTCTAAGCTGCGAATCATCTTGCTGATGGTGGGTTGCGTGACAAACAATTTTTCTGAAGCGCGGGTAAAGCTTTGTTCATTCACCAACTCGACAAAATAACGCAGTGCTTTGATGTCCATGATTGTGCCCGTTGAATTAAACTATTCCATTTTGGCATAGATTTGATAATAAAAAGTCATTTTGTGACGGTTTTAAGCATGCTTATACTGTGACTAATTTCACAAAACAAGCGAAGAGCAAGCATGAAACGGGTAGGAAATAGCTTAATGACGCTGAGCCAGATTGCGGTACTGGCGTTGATTTGGTTTATCGCAGACTTTCTGGTGCGTGAGTTTCATTTACCCATCCCTGCCAACCTCACCGGGATGCTGCTGTTGCTGGCCTTGGTGTTTAGCAACATCGTGAAGGTGGATTGGTTGCGCCGCGGCGCAACATGGTTATTGGCGGAAATGCTGCTATTTTTTGTCCCTGCGGTGGTGGCGGTCGTGAACTATCAGGATCTGATGATTCAAGAAGGGCTGCGTATTATGGTGGTGCTGATTGTGAGCACGATTGTGGTGATCGCATCGACAGCTTGGGTGGTGGATAAACTGTATCGGTTTGAACTCAAACTGGCGCGTCGTAAAAGCAATCAATTGCGGAGAGCTTAAGTGATGAGCTTGAATGATTCACTCTTGGGCGTATTGTGTCTGGTGCTGACCTTGGCATTTTACTACGGCAGCAAATCACTTTATCGCCGCAAACGCTCCATCTTTTTGATGCCCTTACTACTGGCACCATTGCTATTAGTCGCAGTGGTCATGGGCTTTCACATTCCTTATCAGGATTACATGGCTGAATCACATTGGCTGTTGTGGATGCTTGGCCCGGCAACGGTGGCATTTGCGATTCCAGTGTATGACAACCGCCATTTGATTCAGCGTCATTGGTTGTCGTTGTCGGTTGGCGTGCTGGTGTCGGTGATTGTGGCGGTCGGCTCCACCGTGCTGTTGGCGCGTTGGTTAAACTTGCCAGAATTGCTGCAGCGTAGTCTCGCGATGCGTTCCATTACTACACCGTTTGCCGTTGAAGCCACCAAATCGATCGGGGGTCAGAGCGACCTAACCGCGCTGTTTGTGGTGTTGACTGGGGTGATTGGTATGGCTGTGGGCGAAGTTGTGTTGACCGTGTTGTCGATTCGTTCTCGCCTAGGTAAAGGTGCTAGCTTGGGCGCATCGGCGCACGGTGCGGGTACCGCTAAGGCTTATCAAATCGGCAATTCGGAAGGGGTGGTCTCAAGTGTGGTGATGATGATTGCTGGGATGGTCACTGTGCTGATTGCACCGCTACTGGGAAGCATTCTTTGGTAATGTGTTCTTCTTGGTCATGTGTTCTTCATGGATAAAAAAATCCCCAGCCTTGGCTGGGGATTTTTTATGGATTAGTCTTCAAGTTCAGCCAGACACATTTCGTCGTAAACTTGTTTGACCCATTTGGTCACGCGTTCTTCAGTCAGTTCAGGTTGGCGATCTTCATCAATACACAGACCCACGAAGTGGTTCTCATCAACCAGCGCTTTTGACGCTTCAAACTCGTAACCTTCAGTTGACCAGTGACCCACAACTGTGGCGCCTTTGGCTTCTACGATGTCACGCACAGTGCCCATCGCATCACAGAAGTATTCCGCGTAATCTTCTTGGTCACCACAACCAAAGATAGCAACCAGCTTGGTTGAGAAGTCAATCGCTTCTAGTTCTGGGAAAAAGTCGTCCCAGTCACATTGCGCTTCACCGTAATACCAAGTCGGGATACCAAGCAGTAGCAGATCGAAGTTGTCGATGTCTTCTTTGCTGCTTTTTGCGATATCTTGAACGTGAACAAGTTGTTTACCGAGTTGTTTTTGAATCATCTTTGCAATAGCTTCGGTGTTACCTGTATCGCTACCAAAAAAGATACCTACACTTGCCATAGAGTCTTTACCTTTAAATTGTAATGGGGTGGCGGATGGTTGAACGCTCAGGCATCAGCCCAAGCCAGTCCCTTCCCAACTAAGTTGGATAATGCCTTTGGCAATAAAGCCAGCACAACCTAAAAACAGAACAAGCCACACAATACGACGGCCAAATACCGGAACATTACCTTGTTTCAATACGTCTTTAATTGCCATCCCGATGAGGAAGAAAATAGACGCAAACAGGAGATCAAGTCCTATCGATTCGATCATGTTCATATAGTCGTACAGCATGGTTATCCTTTATGCCAATTTGCTTGCGCGCACTATACCATTGTTATACGGCAAAGTTAATGCGCGGATGAGAATCGATTTCACACTTGTATGAAGAGAACATCGTGGATGTTGCGTGGTGAAGCGGGCTGCCTCACAGGATAAATTTACGAATCGCGCGCAGTACTTCTGCCGGTTTTTCAGCATGCAGCCAGTGGCCCGTATTGGCAATGACATGCGCTTTGGCATGACTGAACTGGGCTTGTACCTGCGCTTGATGTTCGGCGGTCAGATAATTGGAGTCGCCACCTTTGATGAACAGGGTGGGTATGTCGCAGCGTGCGATCGGTTCCCAGCCCATGATCGATGTGTAGTTGGCTTTCAGTGCCGCGACGTTAAAACGCCACACCATCACGCTGTCTCGGTTCATCATCGATTTACCCAAAAACTGGCGCACTCCGTCGATTTCAACGTGTTTGGCTAAAATCGCCATGGCTTCGCTGCGTGATGACGGCTTTTGCTCCAAGACGGCTTCCAATCCGGCAATCACATTTTCGTGGCGGCGTTCGGTGTATGCGACGGGCGCCATGTCCAGAATCACCAGTTGCGCCACTTTTTCTGCCGCTATATCGGCGAGTTTCATCGCCACTTTGCCACCCATGGAGTGACCGATGATGGTCGCTTGTTGAATGTTGAGGTGGGTCAATAGCTGATCCACATCGGCGGCCATCAGCGCGTAATTGTGTGCGTCAGAGTGGAATGAGTGACCATGATTGCGCAGGTCGATACTCAGAACTTGATGATCGTTTTTTAGATCGCGAGCCAGTAGCCCGAGGTTATCCAGACTACCAAACAGACCATGGATCAAAACAACGGTGTGACCCTCACCTTCAAGTTTGTAATTCAGAAGTGCTGACATTTTATCTTATTAGTAATGGGTTTAACGTAGAGTCTCAGCGAAGATCTCGCTATAATCCCCCAGAGTTTAAACATTGAGATTGTGAAAAGCGAATGAAAACAATTGAGGTTGATGAGGATCTATACCGTTACATTGCAGGCCAAACCCTTCACATTGGTGAGAGCGCATCGGACATTCTGCGCCGCCTGTTGAACGTGGATGGTCAAAGCACTCCAGTGGCGCCTAAAGCGGCCGCGGCACCTAAAGGTATAGTGGTGAGTAAAGATGCTGGTCAGGAAACGAAACTGGATTGCGTGAAAGAAATGCGCTCTCTTCTGATTTCAGACGAATTTGCCGGTCTGAAAAAAGCGGTTGATCGTTTTATGCTGGTGCTTTCTACCCTTCATCGCATCGATCCAGCCGCTTTTTCTGAAGCGATGTTGGTGAAAGGTCGTAAGCGCGTTTACTTTGCCGACAATGAGCAAACCCTGCTGGCAAATGGTCAAACGACGAAGCCAAAGGCGATTCCAAACACGCCGTTTTGGGTGATCACGAACAATAACACCAGCCGCAAACAGCAGATGATTGAGCAAGTGATGATTCGCATGAATTTCCCAGCGGACATTATTGAAAAAGTTACTCAATCGATTTGATTTGTAACGATCGAGCACGAAAAGTCTGATTTGAACCTCATAATATGCAAACCAAACTGCGTATTATGAGGTTTTTTATTTGTCGTTATATTTTGAAAGGATGTCTTTATGGCAATGCACCCACGTGCAGGACAAAAAGCGCAACAGCAAGACCTGCATAATATTCCAGCACTTGTAGCAAACTACTACCTTCTTCAGCCGGATCCGAGTAATCCAAAACACAAAGTGGAATTTGGAACGTCGGGCCATCGCGGCTCCGCTGATAAAGCGACCTTCAACGAAAATCATATTCTGGCCATCGCACAAGCGATTGTTGAAGTGCGTGCCGCGCAAGGCACTGCAGGCCCAATCTTTGTGGGTAAAGATACTCACGCGTTGTCTGAACCAGCATTTAGCAGCGTTGTTGAAGTGCTGGTGGCCAACGGTATTGAAGTGATTGTGCAACAAGACAACGGCTACACGCCGACGCCGGGTATCTCTCACGCGATTTTGACGCATAACCTGAAACATGCAGAAAAAGCGGACGGCATCGTGATCACGCCATCGCACAACCCACCGCAAGATGGTGGCATCAAATACAACCCGACGCACGGTGGCCCGGCCGAAGGTGAGTTGACACAAGCGATTGAAAACCGCGCCAACCAACTGATTGCAGAAGGCTTGAGCGGCGTCAAACGTGTGTCGGTCACGGAGGCCAAAGCATCACCGCTGTTCAAACAAGTCGATTTGGTAAAACCATACGTCGATGACTTGGTGAATGTGGTGGACATGGCGGCGATTCAAAAAGCCAATCTGAAATTGGGTGTGGATCCACTGGGTGGCAGCGGCATCGATTACTGGCGTCAAATTGGTCAGGCGTACAACCTGAACCTGACATTGGTGAGCGAAGCTATCGATCCAACCTTCCAATTTATGTCTTTGGACAAAGATGGTGTGGTGCGCATGGACTGTTCATCTCCCTATGCAATGGCGGGTCTATTGGCACTGAAAGATGAGTACGATCTGGCATTTGGTAACGACCCAGACTACGACCGTCATGGCATCGTGACGCCCAAAGGCTTGATGAATCCAAACCATTTCCTCGCGGTGTGTATCGATTACTTGTACCGTCACCGTGACGGATGGGGTCAGGATGTCGCCGTGGGTAAGACGCTGGTCTCAAGCGCGATGATCGATAAAGTGGTGGCTGATCTTGGCCGTGAATTGTGCGAAGTGCCTGTGGGCTTTAAATGGTTTGTGGAAGGATTGTACAGCGGCAAATTCGGTTTTGGCGGTGAGGAGAGTGCCGGGGCATCGTTCCTGCGTAAAGATGGCACGCCTTGGTCAACTGACAAAGACGGCATCATCTTGTGTCTGCTTGCAGCCGAAATCACGGCGGTAACTGGCAAGAACCCGCAGCAATATTACGATGAACTGGCTGCTAAACACGGTGAATCGCAGTACAACCGAATTCAGGCTGTGGCGAATGGCCCGCAAAAAGAGGTGTTGAAAAAACTCTCTGCCGAGATGGTCTCTGCGCAAACGTTAGCTGGTGACCCCATCACAGCGCGTCTAACGCATGCGCCAGGTAACGGCGCTGCGATTGGCGGCCTGAAAGTGACCACTGATTTTGGCTGGTTTGCGGCGCGCCCATCGGGCACGGAAGACATCTACAAAATCTACTGCGAAAGCTTTAAAGGCGAGCAGCACCTGAAACAGATTGAAGCGGAAGCGCAAGAGATCGTCAATCAGGTGTTTAAAGACGCGGGCTTGTAAGCCGCATTGTCATAGAAAGGCGACCTTCGGGTCGCCTTTTTTATGCGGTTTTTATTCGAGAGCGCTGGATTGTGGTTCGCTGTGTGGCCAATGCCTCGGCACGATGAACCAAAAACGTCCGGATGGGGTCTGGCAATGCACAAAGCCTGATTCGCCGCCATCATACAGTTCTGAATCCTCGGTTCGTCCCGTGAGCCATTGCGCTTTGGTGAGTGTATACAGCGGCTCTTCAATCTGCGCTTGCTGATCCTGATAGCACCAGTAACCGTTGATTTGTGAGGTATTCAATGCAAAGCCGAGGCATTCGCTCGGTACATTTTCCGGTTCAAACGGATTCATGTATAAGCGCCCCTGCATCAACAGGTTTTGTTGTGCGTTTGCCCATAAGGGGTAGGTGTTCATAAACGCGTCGCTGGCAGACAGCGGTAACTGATGTTCGAGCATGTGAGCCAGTTTGAGATCGAGACGGTCTTGCGCGTTGGGGCCATACCAAAGCCCTTGATGCAGCAGATAAAACTTCACCGCCACTTCCCAGTGTTCATACTGCTCTGTGCGGCGATTTTTCACGATGAAATCAAGCGACCCCAAAGTGCGACCTGCTTGATTGAGCTGAATTTCTTCCGACACCGCATTGTAGCGGGGTGTGGCGGTAAACAGCTGTTGACACAAATACTGGTAGAGAAATCCCAAACGTTGATTGCCTTGATACATAGGCCATTCCGTCGGAATGTAGTGAATGAATGGCGTCTTCCCCGCAATGGGAGGGGAGGGTTGAAAAAGCGAGGGCGTTGATGCGACCCATTCCGTCAGTTGTTTTAAGTCCATATTCTCGTTATCCCATTGGCATCGTCTTCGACATTTTAGTCTTAAATTGTTATAACCTCGCCATGATTATCATGCAATGGACGAGAAGATGAATAATTTACAGTTTGAAGCATTGCTCAATGAGACGTTGTCTCCACAATTGATCAAAGATTACTGTCCCAACGGCCTTCAGGTGGAGGGGCGTTCGGAAATCAAGAAAATCATCACCGGCGTGACCGCGTCGAAAGCCCTGATTGAGCAAGCCATCGAACACAACGCTGATGCGCTGTTGGTTCATCATGGCTATTTCTGGAAAGGGGAAAGCGAAGCGATTCGTGGCATGAAAGGCGACCGGATTCGTCAGCTGATTAAACACGACATCAATTTATTGGCCTACCATCTTCCGCTCGATATTCATCCGCAACTGGGCAACAACGCGCAGTTGGCTAAGCGACTCGGGATCGAGGTTGAAGGCGGCCTCGAAGGACATCCTCAATCGGTCGCCATGTACGGCTCTTTAGCTGACGCGATGACGGGAGAAGCATTGGCTCAGCGTATTGCCGATGTGCTAAAGCGTCAGCCGCTGCATATTGCGCCAGAATTAAAAGATAAATTGATCAAAAAAGTGGGTTGGTGCACCGGCGGTGGGCAAGATTATATCGAGCTCGCAGCAGCGCAGGGGATGGATGCGTTTATTTCTGGTGAGATCTCTGAGCGGACAACGTATTCAGCGCGTGAGCTTAACATTCACTACTTCTCGGCAGGGCATCACGCAACAGAACGCTACGGCGTGAAAGCACTGGGTGAATGGTTGGCAAAAGAACACGGGTTTGACGTGACGTTTATCGATATTGATAACCCTGTATAAGCGGGGGAGGTCAGCCATAAAAAAAGAGCGAGGGTTGCCTCGCTCTTTTTGTTTATACACAAAACATCTGGGGTGTTATTCGCGCTCGTATAGCGGCACGAAATCACGCATCTTCTCACCCGTGTAAAGCTGACGAGGACGACCGATGCGGTTGCTTGGGTCACTGTGCATTTCGTTCCAGTGCGCAATCCAACCGATCGTACGAGACATTGCGAAGATAACCGTGAACATTGACACAGGAATACCAATCGCTTTCAGAATGATACCTGAGTAGAAATCCACGTTCGGGTACAGTTTCTTCTCAATAAAGTAGTCGTCAGACAGAGCGATGCGTTCCAGTTCCATTGCAACGTCTAGCAGTGGATCTTGAATGTTGAGCTCTTTCAGGACTTCATGACATGCTTCGCGCATAACTGTTGCGCGAGGGTCATAGTTTTTGTACACGCGGTGACCAAAGCCCATCAGACGGAATGGGTCATCTTTATCTTTGGCACGTTCGACGAATTCAGGAATTTGATCAACACTGCCAATCTCTTCCAACATGCGTAGACATGCTTCGTTTGCACCACCGTGTGCCGGGCCCCACAGAGACGCGATACCCGCTGCAATACATGCAAATGGGTTGGCACCAGAAGAACCCGCTAGACGTACTGTTGACGTCGACGCGTTTTGTTCGTGGTCTGCGTGTAGGGTGAAAATTTTATCCATCGCACGCGCAACCACCGGGTTGACATCGTACTCTTCACATGGTGTTGCGAACATCATGTGTAGGAAGTTCTCTGCATAGCCCAAGTCATTACGAGGGTAGATAAATGGTTGACCTACAGAGTATTTATAACACATTGCTGCCAGTGTCGGCATTTTAGACAGAAGACGATAAGCCGCGATCTCGCGGTGCACGTCATTATTAATGTCGAGTGAATCGTGGTAGAAGGCCGCTAGCGCACCCACTACACCACACATTACAGCCATCGGGTGAGCATCACGACGGAAACCGTGGAAGAAGCTCGCGATTTGCTCATGAACCATCGTGTGACGAGTTACAGTCTTTTTAAACTCTTCATACTGTTTGCGATTAGGGGCTTCACCGTAAAGTAGGATGTAACACACTTCCAAGTAATCGGCGTTATTGGCTAACTGATCGATTGGGAAACCGCGGTGTAGCAGAACACCTTTGGCGCCGTCGATGTAAGTGATTTGAGATTCACAAGATGCAGTGGCAAGAAAACCCGGGTCAAACGTAAAGTAGCCATTTGAGCCAAGTTTACGAACGTCGATTACTTGAGGACCAATTGTCCCATCCATAATCGGCAGTTCGATTGGCGCTTTGCCTTCGATATGAAGGGTCGCTTTCTTATCTGCCATAACAATCTCCTTTGTTTATTATTTAATCCGTCCAGGATGTTTGTGTGACATTCTTGTACGTCCGATCTTAATCAAAGTCAATTCTTCTCCTCTGATGTGTGCACTTACTTTGATTTTTTATACATATAAAGTTAAAAATCTGTTCTGTGTAGCAAAAATTGTTACATCAATTGTTGTACAATGTTGCTAGCCGTATATTGGCGTAGCAAAATTTGGTGAAAACCTTATAAATACAAGGCTGAAAATAAATTTTTAGTGATGTTTTCATTCCTGCTGTTAACAACTATTTTACAATTTCGTTTCGATATTCGCCGAGAATTTGTTGAATAAATGTTAACTTTTGTAGGTTTGCGGCCAAATTTCATCCATAACTATAAATGCTCAATGGAGCTGAGTGAGCAAGCCCGTGAAAGAAAGAAAGTCAAGACCTGTTAATTTAGATCTGCAGACCATTAGCTTTCCGATCACTGCAATCGCTTCTATCCTTCACCGCGTGGCGGGGGTTATTACGTTTGTGGCGGTCGGCATTTTGCTTTGGTTATTATCCATCTCATTATCCTCTCCAGTAGGTTTCATGGAGGCGAGTGACATCGTCAACGGTTTCTTCGTGAAATTTATTCTGTGGGGTATTTTGACCGCACTGTCTTACCACATTGTTGGTGGTATTCGTCATCTGCTTATGGACCTTGGCCACTTTGAAGAGTTGGACACAGGTGCAATGAGTGCAAAAGTTGCGTTCGGCGTAACAGCGGTTCTATCTCTATTGGCGGGGGTTTGGGTATGGTAAAGAACGTTTCCTCATTTGGTCGTAATGGGGTTCATGATTTCCTATTGATTCGCGCCAGTGCGATCATCATGACGCTTTACACCATTTATATTGTTAGCTTCTGTGCTTTCACTGATATTTCTTATGTCTCTTGGACTCAATTCTTTGGTGGTACCTTCACCAAAGTCTTCACAATGTTGGCGTTAGTTTGCATCCTGATTCATGGCTGGATTGGCCTATGGCAGGTACTGACTGACTACGTGAAGTGTTCAAAACTGCGTGGCGGACTTCAGCTCGTCGTAATCGCAGTGCTGTTCGGATACTTTTTCTCTGGCCTATTTGTATTGTGGGGTGCGTAAGTGACTATTCCAGTTCGTGAATTCGATGCCGTAGTAATCGGCGCTGGCGGTGCAGGCATGCGTGCTGCACTACAAATCTCTGAGCAAGGCTTGTCGTGCGCCCTGCTTTCAAAAGTTTTTCCTACTCGTTCACACACGGTATCGGCGCAGGGTGGTATCACGGTTGCGCTGGGTAACTCTCATAAAGATAACTGGCAATGGCACATGTACGATACCGTTAAAGGTTCGGACTACATCGGTGACCAAAACGCGATCGAATACATGTGTAAAAATGGCCCTGAGTCGGTCATTGAATTAGAGAAAATGGGCCTGCCATTCTCTCGTTTCGACAACGGTACCATTTATCAGCGTCCATTTGGTGGTCAGTCAAAAGAGTTCGGTGGTGAGCAAGCGGCACGTACTGCGGCGGCAGCTGACCGTACCGGTCACGCTCTGCTTCATACGCTGTACCAACAAAACGTGAAACACAAAACCACCATCTTCTCTGAATGGTATGCCCTCGATTTGGTGAAAAACCAAGACGGCGCCGTCATGGGATGTACCGCGCTTTGCATCGAAACTGGCGAGATCTGCTATTTCAAAGCCAAAGCCACCGTGCTAGCGACTGGCGGTGCCGGTCGTATCTACGCATCGACTACCAACGCACACATCAACACGGGTGATGGTGTGGGGATGGCGCTGCGTTCAGGTGTGCCGATGCAAGACATGGAAATGTGGCAATTCCACCCAACTGGTATTGCTGGTGCGGGTGTACTGGTCACCGAAGGCTGTCGTGGTGAAGGGGGTTACCTTCTGAACAAAGATGGCGAACGTTTCATGGAACGTTATGCGCCAAACGCGAAAGACCTTGCGGGTCGTGACGTGGTTGCGCGTTCAATGATGATTGAAATCCGCGAAGGCCGCGGCTGTGATGGTCCATGGGGGCCGCACATCAAACTGAAACTGGATCACCTAGGTAAAGATGTACTTGAATCGCGTCTGCCTGGTATCTGTGAACTGTCGCGTACATTTGCACACGTCGATCCAGTGAAAGAGCCAATTCCAGTCATTCCAACCTGTCACTACATGATGGGTGGCGTGCCAACCCAGGTTTCTGGTCAAGCGATCAAACAAACTGCAGCCGGTCAGGACGTTGAAGTTCAAGGTCTGTTCGCGTGTGGTGAAATCGCATCGGTATCAGTACACGGTGCAAACCGTCTGGGCGGCAACTCGCTACTCGACTTGGTGGTGTTTGGTCGTGCCACAGGTCTGCATCTGGGTGAAACTCTGGCTGCACAAGCGGAAGCGCGTCCTGCCACAGCATCGGATATCGAAGCGTCTCTGGCTCGTACCATGCGCTGGGAAAACAGCAAAGGTGGTGAAGATCCAGTTCAAATCCGTAAAGACCTACAACGCTGCATGCAAAACAGCTTCTCGGTATTCCGTGAAGGTGACGCCATGGCAACGGGTCTGGAAGAGCTGAAAGTGATTCGTGAACGTCTGAAAGATGCACATTTGGCTGACAAATCTCAAGAATTCAACACGCAACGTGTGGAATGTCTGGAGTTGGATAACCTGATGGAAACCGCATTCTCCACGGCGGTCGCGGCAAACTATCGCACAGAAAGTCGTGGCGCCCACGCTCGTTTCGATTTCCCCGATCGTGACGATGCAAACTGGCTGTGCCACTCAATCTACAATCCGGAAACAGAGCAGATGAGCAAGCGTGATGTGAACATGGCGCCAGTTTATCGCGAAGCATTTCCACCAAAAGTACGTACTTACTAAGGGAGGACTGAACGATGAAACTGAATTTCTCTCTGTACCGCTATAATCCGGATGTAGATAAAAAGCCTTACATGAAAGACTATGTGCTTGAAGTGGAAGAAGGCTCAGATATGATGGTTCTTGACGCGCTCATTCTTCTGAAAGAGCAGGATCCAACCATCGCGTTCCGCCGCTCATGCCGTGAAGGTGTGTGTGGTTCGGATGGCTTGAACATGAACGGTAAAAATGGCTTGGCGTGTATCACACCGTTGTCAGCCATGAAAGGCAACATCGTGATTCGTCCATTGCCTGGTTTGCCTGTTGTGCGTGACCTGATCGTCGATATGACGCAGTTCTACGACAACTATGCGAAAGTGAAACCGTTCTTGATCGCCGATGATGCGCTGCCACCATCACGCGAGAATCTGCAGTCTCCTGAAGAACGAGCGCATCTGGATGGTTTGTACGAATGTATCATGTGTGCATGTTGTACAACCTCGTGTCCATCATTCTGGTGGAACCCTGACAAATTTATCGGTCCTGCTGGTCTGCTTGCGGCTTACCGTTGGCTAATTGATAGCCGCGATACCGCAACAGATGAGCGCTTATCAAATCTTGATGATGCATTTAGCGTTTTTCGTTGCCATGGCATTATGAATTGTGTAAGTGTTTGTCCTAAAGGATTAAACCCGACAAAAGCTATTGGCCACATCAAGTCGATGCTGGTGAATCGCTCGGTTTAATAGATAAGAATCGCAGGCCTTCGGGCCTGCCTTTTATAGCTCGGCATAGACCGAAGCAAACGTGAAAACTACTGGTTAAGGGAAAATAATGCACAACGGCGTGATGAAGGCATGGCTCGAGTCTTCACACTTGGCTGGCGCCAATGCAAATTATGTAGAAGATCTCTACGAACTGTATCTAAGTGATCCCGATCTGGTAAGTGAGGAGTGGAAACGTGTTTTTGAAGGGCTGCCTGCGCAACCTGACAATGTGGTTGAACAACCGCACTCACGTGTCCGTGACTACTTCCGACGACTCGCTCAAGAGACTAAGCATTACAATGTCCAAGTTAGTGATCCTGAAGTCGATGCTAAACAAGTAAAAGTATTGCAGCTGATCAACGCGTACCGCTTCCGCGGTCACGAAGCTGCGCAATTGGACCCTCTAGGTTTGTGGAAACGCCCGACCGTGGCGGAATTGGACCCTTCATTCCACAATCTCACCGAAGATGACATGGAAGAGACTTTCAACGTTGGTTCGTTTGCCATTGGCACCGAAACCATGAAGTTGAAAGACATCTATCAATCCCTCAATAACATCTATTGTGGATCGATCGGTGCAGAGTACATGCACATGACCGACACCGAGCAAAAGCGTTGGATTCAACAACGTCTGGAGCCCGTGGTAGGCCAGCCATCCTTTACCCTAGATGAAAAACGCACTTTCCTCGAAGAACTGACTGCAGCAGAAGGTCTGGAACGCTATCTCGGCGCGAAATTCCCTGGTGCAAAACGCTTCTCACTGGAAGGTGGCGACGCCATGATTCCAATGACCAAAGAGCTGATTCGCCATGCCGGTAAAACGGGCATGCGTGAAGTCGTTATCGGTATGGCTCACCGTGGTCGTCTGAACATGCTGGTCAACGTTCTCGGCAAGAAACCACAAGATCTGTTTGACGAATTTGCCGGCAAACACGATGAAACGTGGGGCACGGGGGACGTGAAATATCACCAAGGTTTCTCTGCTGACTTCGCAACCCCGGGTGGAGATGTGCATTTAGCACTGGCATTCAACCCATCTCACCTGGAAATCGTGAACCCGGTTGTCATGGGCTCGGTTCGTGCTCGTCAAGATCGCTTGGGCGATGAAGAGGGAAGCAAAGTTCTGCCAATTACCATTCACGGTGACTCAGCCGTTGCCGGTCAAGGTGTGGTTGCGGAAACCTTCAACATGTCGCTGGCGCGTGGTTACTGTGTTGGTGGTACGGTGCGTATTGTGGTCAACAACCAAGTTGGCTTTACGACATCAAACCCACGTGACACACGTTCAACCATGTACTGTACCGACATTGCGAAGATGGTTCAGGCGCCGATTTTCCACGTCAACTCTGATGATCCAGAAGCGGTTGCGTTTGTGACGCGTCTGGCACTGGATTACCGCAATGAGTTCAAACGCGATGTGGTGATTGATCTGGTGTGTTACCGCCGTCATGGTCACAACGAAGCGGATGAGCCGAATGCAACTCAGCCGTTGATGTATCAGAAAATTAAAAAGCATCCAACCCCGCGTAAGTTGTATGCCGATGTGCTGATTGATCGCAACGAAAGTGATATTGAAACTGCGACGCAGTTGGTGAACGAATATCGTGACGCACTGGATCGCGGCGAAGTCGTGGTGAAAGAGTGGCGTCCAATGGCGATGCACTCTGTGGATTGGTCTCCTTATCTGGGCCATGACTGGAATGAAGAATGGCAGAGCCAATACCCAATTGAGCGTCTGAAAGAACTGGGCCAGCGTTTGTGCCAGTACCCTGAAAGTCACAAACTGCAAAGCCGTGTAGAGAAAATCTACAACGACCGTATTGCGATGATTTCAGGTGAGAAGCTGCTTGACTGGGGGATGGCGGAGACGTTGGCTTATGCAACGTTGGTTGACGACAGTCAGCGCATTCGTATCTCGGGTCAGGATTCTGGCCGAGGCACGTTCTTCCACCGTCACTCGGTTCTGCACAACCAGAGCGATGCGAGCACTTACATCCCGCTGAGCAACATTCATGACAACCAAGGTCCATTCGAAGTGATCGACTCGGTGTTGTCTGAAGAAGCAGTTCTGGCGTTTGAATACGGCTACGCAACAGCGGAGCCAGGTGGTCTGACAATTTGGGAAGCTCAGTTTGGTGATTTCGCCAACGGCGCTCAAGTGGTCATTGACCAGTTCATCTCTTCTGGTGAGCAAAAATGGGCACGTTTGTGTGGTCTGACAATGCTGTTACCTCACGGTTACGAAGGTCAAGGTCCTGAACACTCATCGGCACGTCTCGAACGTTACCTGCAGCTTTGCGCAGAGCAAAACATGCAAGTGATTGTTCCATCGACCCCAGCGCAGGTGTATCACATGCTGCGTCGTCAGGTGGTTCGTAAGATGCGTCGCCCAATGATCGTAATGTCTCCGAAATCACTGCTTCGTCACCCGTTGTGTGTGTCGACTTTGGAAGATTTGGCCGAAGGTACCTTCCAGCCAGCGATTCCTGAAGTGGATAACCTCGATCCGGCGAACGTGAAACGTGTTGTGTTCTGTTCAGGCAAGGTTTACTACGACCTGCTGGAACAGCGTCGCAGCAATGAACAAGATGACGTTGCGATTGTCCGCGTCGAGCAACTGTATCCATTCCCAATGGATGAAGTCCAAGCTGCGATTGCACAATACACGAACGCGGTTGACTACGTTTGGTGTCAAGAAGAGCCTCAAAACCAAGGCGCTTGGTACTGTAGCCAGCACAACTTCCGTGCCGCTATCCCTGCGGGTGCAGAACTGAAATATGCGGGCCGCCCGGCTTCTGCTTCACCAGCGGTCGGTTATATGTCGGTACACTTGAAACAACAGAAAGCGTTGGTTGAAGACGCTCTGACCCTAGCTTAAGAACTAGAACTAAAAGGAAGACACAGATATGACAGTTGAAATTCTGGTTCCAGATTTACCTGAATCAGTAGCAGACGCAACCGTAGCGACATGGCATAAACAACCAGGTGACGTTGTTGCACGTGACGAAGTAATCGTTGAAATCGAAACCGACAAAGTGGTGTTGGAAGTGCCAGCACCAGAAGAAGGTGTGTTGGAAGCGATTCTGGAAGAAGAAGGCGCCACTGTACTGTCGAAACAGTTGCTGGCGCGTCTGAAACCGGGTGCGGTTGCGGGTGAACCAACAACCGATACCACGAGTGCGACTGCATCTTCTCCAGACAAACGCCACAAAGCGACGCTGACTGAAGAAACAAACGACGCGCTCAGCCCAGCCGTTCGCCGCTTACTGGCAGAACATAATCTGCAAGCGGAACAAGTGAAAGGCACGGGTGTTGGTGGCCGTATTACGCGTGAAGACATCGAAGCGTACCTCGCTGCGGATAAATCAGCGCCAGCGGCAGCACAAGACGTTGCTGCACCAGCACCGATTGCAGCTCGCAGCGAAAAACGCGTCCCGATGACTCGCCTGCGTAAGCGTGTGGCAGAGCGTCTGCTGGAAGCGAAAAACAGCACAGCAATGCTGACAACGTTTAACGAAGTCAACATGAAGCCAATCATGGATCTGCGTAAGCAGTACCAAGACGTGTTTGAGAAGAAACACGGCATCCGCCTTGGCTTTATGTCGTTCTACGTGAAAGCGGTGACGGAAGCGCTGAAACGTTATCCAGAAGTGAACGCTTCCATCGATGGCAGCGACATCGTGTACCACAACTTCTTTGATATCAGCATCGCGGTGTCTACCCCACGTGGTCTGGTGACACCCGTCCTGAAAGATTCCGATACGCTGGGCATGGCTCAGATCGAAAAAGGCATCAAGGATCTGGCGATCAAAGGTCGTGACGGTAAGCTGACAGTTGAAGAGCTGACCGGTGGTAACTTCACTATCACGAATGGTGGTGTGTTTGGCTCGCTGATGTCGACGCCAATCATCAACCCACCACAAGCAGCGATTCTTGGCATGCACAAGATTCAGGACCGCGCAATGGTTGTTGATGGCAAGATTGAAATCCTGCCAATGATGTACCTTGCTCTGTCTTACGACCACCGTTTGATTGATGGTCGTGAGTCAGTTGGCTTCCTGGTGACAGTGAAAGAACTGCTTGAAGATCCAACACGTCTACTGCTAGACGTGTAATCGCAAAGGTGCTTAGTGGACTAAGCGCCTGTGCGGCGGGCCGGATTCGCTCAACATTCGGCCCGATTTAAGCCAATTGGCTGCTCGCTCAAGAGTAACCCTACAGACGTAAAGCTCAGCCATTCAATGGGCTCTATGGAATAAAAATATACAAACGGAATAAAACAATGAATTTGCATGAATACCAAGCCAAACAGCTGTTTGCAGAATTCGGTTTGCCTGTACCAGAAGGCTACGCATGTGATACGCCACAAGAAGCGTTCGAAGCAGCTGGTCGCATCAGCACCGCGAAGAAAGTTGTCAAATGTCAGGTTCACGCTGGTGGCCGCGGTAAAGCGGGCGGTGTAGAACTGCACGACACCAAAGAAGGCGTCAAAGAATTCGCACAAAAGTGGCTGGGTAAAAACCTAGTGACTTACCAAACGGATGCAAATGGTCAGCCAGTGACAAAAATCTTGGTTGAAGAAGCATCAAATATCGCCAACGAACTGTATCTGGGTGCGGTTGTTGACCGTGCAACTCGTCGTATCGTTTTCATGGCATCCACTGAAGGTGGCGTGGAAATTGAGAAAGTGGCGGAAGAAACACCAGAACTGATTCACAAAGCAGCGATCGATCCATTGGTGGGCCCTCAGGCATACCAAGGCCGTGAGCTGGCATTCAAACTGGGCCTGCAAGGTGACCAGATCAAACAGTTCGTGAAAATTTTTATGGGTCTGGGCCAAATGTTTGCTCAATACGACCTGGCTCTGCTAGAAATCAACCCGCTGGTTGTGACTGGCGAAGGCAACTTGTTGTGCCTAGACGGCAAAATCAACATCGACTCAAATGCGTTGTACCGTCAACCTAAACTGCGCGAAATGCACGATCCTTCGCAAGAAGATGCGCGTGAAGCACACGCAGCTCAGTGGGAACTGAACTACGTTGCACTTGATGGCAACGTTGGTTGTATGGTCAATGGTGCTGGTCTGGCGATGGGTACGATGGACATCGTGAACCTACACGGTGGCAAGCCCGCAAACTTCCTCGATGTTGGTGGCGGCGCAACAAAAGAGCGCGTTGCAGAAGCATTCAAGATCATCCTGTCTGATGACAATGTGAAAGCGGTATTGGTTAACATCTTCGGTGGGATTGTACGTTGTGACATGATCGCAGAAGGTATCATCGGCGCAGTGAAAGAAGTCGGTGTCACGGTACCTGTTGTTGTTCGTCTTGAAGGTACTAACGCTGACCTCGGTCGCGACGTACTGGCTAAGTCAGGTTTGGATATCATTGCAGCTGAGTCGCTCACTGACGCAGCTCAGAAAGTTGTTGCTGCTGCGGAGGGCAAATAATGTCTGTACTAATTAACAAAGACACCAAAGTAATCTGTCAAGGTTTCACCGGTGGTCAAGGCACATTCCACTCTGAGCAAGCGATCGCTTACGGCACGCAAATGGTTGGTGGTGTTTCTCCAGGTAAAGGCGGTCAAACGCATCTTGGCCTACCTGTATTCAATACCGTGCGTGAAGCAGTAGAAGCGACTGGCGCGACTGCAACAGTTATCTACGTTCCAGCACCTTTCTGTAAAGATGCCATTCTGGAAGCGATCGATGCGGGCATTCAACTGATCGTGACGATCACTGAAGGCATCCCAACGACAGACATGATCGATGTGAAAGTGAAGCTGGAAGAAACTGGCGTTCGCATGATCGGTCCGAACTGCCCGGGTGTGATTACGCCTGATGAATGTAAGATCGGTATTATGCCGGGCCACATTCACAAGAAAGGGAAAGTGGGTATCGTGTCTCGCTCTGGTACGCTGACGTACGAAGCGGTGAAACAGACCACCGACGAAGGTTTCGGCCAATCAACGTGTGTTGGTATTGGTGGTGACCCAATCCCAGGTTCAAACTTCATTGATATCCTAAAACTGTTCCAAGAAGACCCTGAGACAGAAGCGATCGTGATGATCGGTGAAATCGGTGGTACAGCGGAAGAAGAAGCGGCAGCGTTCATCAAAGCGAACGTGACCAAGCCAGTGGTGTCTTACATTGCGGGTGTTACGGCGCCTCCAGGTAAACGCATGGGCCACGCGGGCGCAATCATTTCGGGCGGTAAAGGTACTGCTGACGAGAAATTTGCGGCGCTGGAGTCAGCGGGCGTGAAAACTGTGAAAAGCTTGGCGGAGATCGGTTCTGCACTCCGTGAAGTGACAGGCTGGTAAGCGCAGCGAATGAGTAAAAACCCGGGCAAGCCCGGGTTTTTTTATGGCATTCAATCCGCGCTGATTTGGCTAAGCACGTTTCACGAAATGACTGAGCATAAACAGGGCTGTCGCGCTGACCACCACCGATGGGCCTGCTGGTGTGTCGAACTGCCAAGACAGCGACAGGCCAGATAACACACAAACCATACCAATGCTGGATGCAAACAGCGCCATTTGTTCCGGTGTTCTGGCTAAGCGGCGCGCCGTCGCTGCGGGGATGATCATCAATGATGTCATGATGAGTGCACCCACGAACTTCATACCCACGGCAATGACCAAACCGATCAATAGCATCAAAATTAAACGCATTAAATCGGTATTGATGCCTTCGACTTGTGCCAGTTCTTCATTGACGCTGGTTGAAAGGAGCGGCCGCCAGAACAGGTACACAGCGATCCCGACTGCAATCACGCCACTCCAGATAAACACCAAATCGCTTGGGCTTACCGCCAGCAAGTCACCAAACAGATAGCTCATCAGGTCGATACGCACATTGTCGAGGAAACTCACCGCAATTAGGCCGAGAGATAACGAGCTGTGGGCCAGAATACCCAACAGCGTGTCGGTTGCCACCAGTTGTTGGCGCTGCATGGTGACTAAGATCACCGCTAATCCCAAGCAGCACACCAGCAAGGCGAAATAAAGGTTAATGTCGAGCAAAAAGCCGAGAGCCAAGCCCAAAAGTGATGCGTGCGCCAAAGTGTCGCCGAAATAGGCCATACGACGCCAAACGACAAATGACCCCAATGGGCCTGCAATCAAAGCGATGCCGATGCCGGCCAGCACCGAGGGTAGTAAAAACTCAATCATGTTGATGGTGACCATGTGAATGATGGGAACATTGTTGCGCGTCGCCGGTGACCGGTTGACCCGCGAGATCGTGATGATGGTGATCGTGCTGGTGGTGATAAAACGCCAGCGTTTCACGGCTACGATGGCCAAACAGGGCGATGTAACTTGGGTGTTGCGTAATGTCTGCCGGAGCACCAGAACAGCAAATGTGATGATGCAGACAGATCACTTCATCGGTTTTCGCCATCACCAAATGCAGGTCATGAGAGACCATGAAGACCGCGCAACCAAAACGCAGACGAATGGTGTCGATCAAATCGTAGAGATCAATTTGCCCTTGTACGTCGACGCCTTGCGCCGGTTCATCCAGCACCAGCAGGTCAGGGCGTTGCAATAATGCGCGAGCGATGAGAATGCGTTGATTTTCGCCGCCGGAAAGTTTGTGCATGTCAAAATCAAGCAGATGCTCGGCACCCACCAGACGTAGCGCGTCATTGAGTTCTTGCTTGCTGTATTTGCCAGCCAACTGCAAGAAACGTTTCACGGTCAGCGGTAGGGTATCGTTGAGTTTCAGCTTCTGCGGCACATAGCCAATTTTAAGATTTTTGGCGCGTTTGATGGTCCCCGTGTTTTGAGTGTGTAAACCCAGTAAAACGCGAACCAGTGTCGATTTACCCGCTCCATTTGGGCCAATCAGCGTTGTGATCTTGCCTCGAACAATCGACAAGCTGACATTATCCAAGACTCGGCGCTGGTCGAACTCAACGCAGATGTCATGCAATTCAATAAGCGGTGACATGAAAGGAACTCATTTGCAATTTAGTAATGTTATAATGTAACATTTCGGAACGATGAACGCTACAGCTTGAGAAAATTCCATCATGCTATCCAGATTTGCCCTTATGACAGCCCTCGTCACAGCGTCTTGCTCGGCGTGGGCGAATGATATTCTAACCAGTATAAAACCGATTCAGATGATTACCCATGAGTTAACCGCTGGGGTATCGGAGCCTGATGTACTCTTGTCTGCGAATGCTTCGCCGCACGATTATGCGCTTCGTCCATCAGATGTAAAGCGTATTCATCAGGCGTCACTGGTGATCTGGTTTGGTCCAGACTTAGAACCGTTTTTGGAAAAAGTCTTAAGCAGCCACAAAAATGTCCTGACTTTGAGCGCAGTCCCGGAGCTTCAATTGCGAGCTTACAGTGCCGAAGAGTTGGAGCACGGACATGACGATGGTCATCACCACCATGGGACGCATGACCCGCATTTCTGGTTGGGGATTGAGCAAGCCAAACAAGTGGCGGTGGCGATTGCTGCCCGTTTAAGTGAAAACGACGCGCAACATGCACAGGTGTACGCTGCTAACCTGCAACGTTTCCTTGCGCAGGCTGATGAGACTGATGCCGCGATCCGCGCTCAACTGGCGGATGTGACGTCTGCGCCGTACTATGTCTTCCATGATGCGTATGCGTATTTTGAGCAGCGCTACGGGCTGAACAATCTTGGCCACTTTACGGTCAGCCCAGATCGCAAACCGGGCGCAAAAACCTTGATCGCAATTCGTCGATCTCTCGCGCAAAATCAAGCGAAATGCGTGTTTTCTGAACCGCAGTTCCAGCCAGCAGTGATTGAAACCGTGGTGCGTGGCAGCCAGGCGCACATTGGTATTTTGGACCCGTTGGGCACTGATGTCGCAGTCAAAGCCGGCAGCTACTTTGCCTTTTTGCATCAGCTGAGCGACAGTTACCATCAATGTTTGTCACAGTCAGTCGACTGATCGATGTTCTACGGCTTGGGTTCCTGTGATCTAAGCTAAAAAACCAAGTTTTAATTGCGACCAAGCGACAACCAAGCTACACAAGCGGCGCTGAATAGATAGAATACTCTATAATTAGCGCCGCAAAATAACCCATCCATGATAAGGCGTCAGGCATTTCTTTTTTTGTTGCTAAAGGAACCGCTTTGTCCCGACTCTTTTTGATCCTCAGTCTCGTCTTAGGATTGCTTTCTTCAACCGCCAATGCACTGGATAAAAGCCCATCCGTGTTTTACCCCTTGCCTACCCAAGCACAGGGGAAAGTATTTATTGCTCAGCACCTGTATTTGGGGGATGAAGGCGGCATTTGGATTCACGATGTGCACGGTCGCGTGGTGTTTTTTGATGGGCAAAATGTGCTGCCGCGTCGAGGATCGCTACTTGACGGTGATGTTCAGCAACTGGCGTATGCACAGAACGCATTTTGGACCTTCATCGATAACGAATTGTATCGTACGATTCCGCCGGGCGAACCGGAGTTAGTGTTCAGTCTCACGCCGGGAACCGTGATTGAGAAGATTGGCGCTTCTGCTGGTTATATCTGGCTGACCGACGAGACACACTTTTACACCTACCATATCGCGAGCGGTGATTTTCAAACCTATTCATTGATGACGCTCTACCAGCTCAATCAAGCCAGCAAAGTCGTCGTCAATGACGCCAAGATGGTGCACACCAAATGGGTACTGGCGACGAACGCTGGGGTGTATCTGTCTGAGGGGCAAGGGTTCTCCCATGTGCAACGTTCGGGCAAAGATTACGTTGAAACCTTATTGATGTCGCGACAACGGGATCAATTGGTGGTGGGAACCCTGCATGGCGCGCTGTTAATTGATATCAATCAGCCAGAGCAAGAGCCGCAACACGTCGGCAATGCGCCCGTGTTGTCGATGGTTGAAACAGAGAACGAATATTGGATTGGAACGGACAGTGGGTTGCTGGTGTATTCGGTCGATACTGGCACCACGGTGAAATTGGAAGGCAGTAATCCAGAGCATTATGGCTTGTCTCATGGAAAAATCTACGCCCTGATCAATGACCAACAAGGTGGTATTTGGATCGCGACCGACAAAGGGATTCGGTATTTTTCTCGGTTTAGCCAAAAATTTACGCGTGTGTTGATGGACGATCTGAACGCGTTCACACCGCGAGCCTCTGTGGCGCATCTGTTTTCCGTCAATCAAGGTCGCCAATATTTAATGAGTCGCAATGACGGCTTGTATCTGATTCATTTTTTTAAAGGCTTTCGTAAGCAGCGTATTTTTGACGCCGTCGTCCATGACGTGGTGCAACGAGGCGATGTGCTGTGGTTGGCGACCAATCGCGGCTTGTTGACGTATCGTCTTCACCAACATCAAGGACCTCAACCCCTCAAAGATGACGTACTGCGACAGCCGGTACAGCATCTCGAAATCGATGCGGAAGGGAAAATTTGGGGGACCAGCCGAAATCGTTTGTGGTCATTGAATCCTGATACGCACGAGGTGACGGATTACGGGAGCGATTGGATGTCGTTGGCGACGCCATCATCCAAAGTCACGACATTGAAAATGACGACCCATTCAGGATTATTGATTGGGACTGACCACGGGATCTATGGTTTGCGGAATCATCAAATTCGCTACGACAAAGAGAGTGCGCGTTTTGGTGCCAGTATTGATATTGCAGAAAATGCCGCTGGTCAATTGTGGTTTGTGAGCAGTTATGGCGTGTTCAAACGCCAAGATTTTCGACCGGAGTCGGTGATTGAACCGGTCACGCTCATAGAAGACAACATTCGCTTAAAATGCCTGTTGAACACGCAACAAGGCATGTGGCTCGGGTCGTCACGCGGCATGACGCTGTATAACGCCGATGGCCAAATTTTGAATCACTTCGGTTCGCCCCACGGCTTAATCAATGATGAGCTGCGTACTGGCATCTGCGCCGTTGGGGAGTCGACGCAAGGTGAATCGCTGTTGTTTGCATCCACCATGGGGTTGGTCAAAGTCTCTTCACCCGCGTTGGCGCAAGCAACTTTGCCGCCATCGCCAATTATCTTTAGTCAAATCAGTGTGGACTATACGCCAGTGCTCGTCGGCAGCCGCAGTCAGCGATTGCGCCTGGCGTACGGTAGCCCGGCGAGTTTTCAATTTGGCACCTTGCCTGAAGCGCGCGGCCAACAATTGGAATTTCGTCTCAATCAAGAACAATGGCAACCGCTTGAAGGCGCGCAACTGACGCTCAATCATTTGATGCCGGGCGAGTATGTGTTGACGGTTCGCAGCATCAGCCCCCAAGCGTTTCAGCAGGTCAGCAACCAAGTGACTTTCACGGTGCTCAAACCGTGGTACCTCTCAAATTTGGCGGTGACGCTTTATGCTTTGGCCTTTATCGCGACGGTGCTCTTGGTGAGCTGGTGGCGTTCGCGCATGGTGTCGGCGATGAACCGTGAGCTTAAAGAGCAAGTGGTGCTAAAAACCAACCAAATGCGCCACCAAAGCAAAGCGGTGTTGAGTAACAACCAACAGTTGCGTAAGCAGATTCAAGTGCGCCATTTGTGGCTAGATAAACTGCTGAGCGGTATGCGGCCTTCGTTGGTGAAGCTGGCGCAACAGGCTCGTTACGAGCAAATTGATGAGGTTCGACAAACGGCAGAGTCACTACTGACGGAATTTGAGCAGTTCCAAGCGCTTGATGGCAATGGCGAGGCACAGGTGACTCAACACGACATTATTGATGTGATTGACACCGTGATCGCGGGGTGGAGCACCGAATTTGCGGCAGCGGGTATCAAGATCGAGCGTCAGTGTTTGGAACGACTTCCGGAAGCTGAGCTCAAGCACTGGGGCATTGACGTGGTGTTCAATGCATTGCTCGCCCAAGCGCTTAAACGGATGTATCGCAATCAACGTCTGACGATTCAATGTAGCTTGCGTGACGAGCGCATCGTGATGACGTGGATTGATTGCGGTGAGTCCTGTGAAGATTTGCCATTATTGCTGGTGACTTCCGGCGATAATCACAGCACGTTACTTAGTCAACTGGTGGAATTGTCGGGTGGCGATATCGCGGTCTATACGTCATCGGAACGGAATCTGGTGGAGCTGTCGTGGCCGCAAGTGAGTCAAGACTCGATGGCACAGGACGCGGACTGGGGGACAAGGCTCGCGGTGTCGTCAGATGACGAAGAACGCGCGTGGCTCAATAAAGTCGACCACTTGGTGCGTGAGCACTACTCTGACGCGGAATTTAGCACGTCAGAAGCTGCGAAGTTGCTGTTTGTGTCTGAACGTAGTCTACAACGCCGATTTAAAACCGCCACACATAAAACCTTCAAAGAATACCTCACCGAATACCGACTGGAAAAAGCTTGTCAGGTGTTACTGGAGGGCCAGAAAGTCGCGCAAGTTGCATTTTGCTGCGGTTTCAATGACCCGTCTTATTTTAGTCAACGTTTTAAGCACCACTTTGGTGTCTCGCCGACTCAGTTCATCGAAGACAAAGAATTGATGGACTAACGATGACGCGCGGCATGCTTGTCGCGCGTTTCTTTTTGACACCATTCAATCATCTGCTGACCGCGTCGTGACCGCGGTCGACGTTCATCCTCGTGCATGATGGTCAATAAATCGCGGCGTGGTGCATTGAGCATGGCTTTTCCTGACTGCCAAAATCCCGGGTGTGCTCGTGTCTTGCGCTAAGCGGTGTTGTGTCGGCACAGGCGCGAGGATACTGGGTTATGAGAAAACAGGGTTATGAGAAAACAGGGCGTTTGAGCGTGAGTATGCCCACAGGCGTTATTATTCGGTGCCGAGTGATGACGATCGCATGATGGGGTTGTGTCGAACGAATGGGTGTGGGAACGAATAAAGGGAAATGCAGCAGAAAAAAAATGTCGTGGTATAGCCGGGGGGACTATACCACGGGCGTCAACGACACCTTCGCTTGCTGCCGGAGTGATATGGACTAAGCCATATGCACCTCTGGAATTTCTATCTCAGGGAGAATTCCCTGTCGACGAGAGTCACTATATCGGCCGCGGCTTTTTTTACTTATAAAATTAACGCCAACGTAACAGGAGAAATCCGCCAATCTTCGTTTTATATTTAAGCGTTTGATTTATTAGATATTTATGTTTTTCTCGGTTTGAGGTGGATCACACCGCGGAGGCGTAAGAAAATACTTAAAGTGAGATTAACGTTTTTGACGGGCGGATAATTAACAAAAATGACGGTTCAATTGGTGCAATCTTTGATTTCACACAATTACATAGCTGGGGTGGAAGAGTATGATTCACATTATTAATAATAATATTTCTCATTAACAATACGATTGCGTGTGGCTACGATGAAATTATCTGATTTAAAAGCGGGTGAATCCGGCCAGATTCTGGCGTTGAATGGTCTGTCGACCGATGTTCGAAAAAAACTCATGGTGATGGGGTTGTTACCAAACACGCAGGTCACTTTAATTCGTCGTGCGCCGATGGGTGATCCTTTGCAAGTTGAAGTTCGTGGTGTGTCTATTGCAGTACGGGAAAGTATTGCCGCAGCGATTGATGTGGAGAAAGCGTAATGCATTATAACGTTCTAACGGTCGGTAACCCCAACAGCGGTAAAACAACACTCTTCAACGGCCTGACGGGTGCCAAACAACAAGTGGGCAACTGGGCAGGGGTGACTGTCGAGAAAAAGACGGGCCGTTATCAACATGGTGGTGACGAATGTCGATTAACGGATCTACCGGGCATTTACGCGCTCGACAGCGGGAACGACAGCAACAGCATTGATGAGTCTATCGCATCACGTGCGGTGCTCACCCATCCGGCCGACCTGATTATTAACGTGGTTGACGTGACCTGTTTGGAACGCAGCTTATATATGACGCTGCAACTGCGTGAATTGGCGCGCCCGATGGTGGTGGTGCTCAATAAGATGGACGCGTTAAAACGTGAACGTCAAACCATTGATGTGAAGAAACTAGAAAAAGCGCTGGGTTGCCCGGTGTTGACGTTGTCGGCACACGACAAGAGTCAAGTTCGCCGATTTAAAGACAAATTACACGAATTGTTGGTGAAAGGCGTCGCACTGAAACAGCTTGATTTGGACTATGGCACTGAATTTGAAGCGTCGATTGCGCGTTTGATGCCGCTGTTTTCAAATCAAGAAGTGGCTGCACGCGCACTGGCGATTCGCGCACTAGAAAATGACTTGCTGGTGATCAATGGCTTAGCCGAATCTCATCGCGAGCAGATTGCGCACGAGCAGCGCTTGTGTGCCACCGACATCGATCTGCTGGTTGCGGATTGCAAATACACGTATCTGCATCAGTTGTGTCAGAAAGTGCGCCGCAGTGAAGGCAAATTGAGTCACAGCTTCACGGAAAAAGCAGACCGTTTGGTACTGAACAAGTGGATCGGTGTGCCGTTCTTCTTTGTGGTGATGTACCTGATGTTTATGTTCTCCATTAACATCGGGAGCGCATTTATCGATTTCTTTGATATCGGTGTGGGCGCTTTATTGGTCGATGGTGGCCACTATGTGTTGGACGGACATTTGCCGGTTTGGTTAGTGACGGTGCTGGCCGATGGCCTTGGCGGCGGTATTCAGACAGTAGCGACCTTTATTCCAGTGATCGCGTGTTTGTACCTGTTCCTGGCGGTGTTAGAAAGTTCAGGTTACATGTCTCGCGCGGCATTTGTTCTGGATAAAGTGATGCAGAAAATTGGCCTGCCGGGTAAAGCATTTGTCCCGCTGGTACTTGGTTTTGGCTGTAACGTGCCTGCGATCATGGCAACGCGAACCCTTGATCAAGAGCGTGAGCGCAAATTAGCCGCATCCATGGCACCATTTATGTCGTGTGGTGCGCGTTTGCCTGTGTATGCCCTGTTTGCGGCGGCATTCTTTCCGGAAAGTGGCCAAAATGTGGTGTTTGCGTTGTACTTACTGGGCATCATTGCGGCGGTATTTACCGGTTGGGTATTGAAGAAGACTTTGTATCCGGGCTCAAGTGACAACCTAGTGATGGAAATGCCAGACTACGAAGTCCCCACGCTGCAAAACGTACTGATCAAAACGTGGCAGAAGCTGAAACGCTTTGTGTTGGGTGCCGGTAAAACCATCGTGATTGTGGTGGCGGTGCTGAGCTTCTTGAACTCGGTCGGTACCGACGGCTCATTTGGCAACGAAGACAGTGACAACTCGGTCTTGTCTAAAGCAGCGCAGGTGGTGACGCCGGTCTTTGAACCGATTGGGATCAAGCAAGATAACTGGCAAGCGACGGTTGGTATCATCACGGGTATCTTTGCCAAAGAAGCGGTGGTCGGGACGTTAAACAATCTGTACACCTCTGCAGAAGGCGACGATGCTGAGTACGATCTGATGGGCAGCCTCAAAGATGCGGTGATGTCGATTCCTGAAAACCTGATGGGACTAAACTTCTCAGATCCGCTGGGCATTGAAGTGGGCGATTTGTCTGACAGCGCGTCGGTGGCGCAAGATCAAGACGTCGATGCCTCGATTTTTGGCAACCTGAACAGCCACTTTGTGACCAGTTATGCTGCGTTCTCTTACCTGATTTTCATTCTGCTTTACACACCCTGTGTGGCCGCGATGGGGGCGTACGTGCGTGAATTCGGTACTCGCTATGCGCGCTTTATTGCGGTGTGGACGATGGGCTTGGCCTATGCTTCGGCAGCATTGTTCAATCAAGCGGCACATTTCAGTGACGCACCGATGAAGAGTGCCAGTTGGATCGTCGGTATTGTGTTGGGCTGCGCGCTGGTCTTTCATTTACTCAAACGAGCAGGTCGCAAGCAACAGCGTCTTGAGGTGCAAATTGCATGATTTTAACTGAGCTAAAACAAGCGATTGCAGCGCAAGGCGGGATTTCGCGCAAAGAGCTCGCGAAGCGGTTTGCGCTCAGTGAAGATGGCGTGGATGCGATGTTGGCGGTGTGGATTAAGAAAGGCGTTATTTCACGCTTTATTGATACCAATGCAGCGCATCGTGTCACGCGAGTGCGTTACTCCCTCAATCGGGACCAAGGATTGTCTGTGACGGTCACGATGTAATCGGAACGAAAAAAGCCGCGTTAAGCGGCTTTTTTTACGGCGTTTAAACGGCCACAAACAGCGAACTCAAGGAAAGGACATTGCGCAGTTTAGTCAACATGGTGTCTTGGTCGGCTTCGCTGCGACGTTCGCCCGGGGTGTTGCCCCACACGGGACCTGGCCAAGCGACATCGTGTTCAAAACGAGCGATGTGATGGATATGCAGCTGAGGAACCATATTGCCTAGCGCACCCAAATTGAGTTTGTCTGGTTGGAACAAGGCTTCCAGCGCTTGATTGATCGCTTGGGATTCGAGCAGAAATTGCTGCTGTTCATGCATTGGCAAGTGATGAAGTTCCTTCAGATTCGCTTTTTTCGGAACCAGAATGACCCAAGGCACGGCAGCGTCTTTGTGCAGCAGCGCGACACATAATGGGAAATGGCCAATGACATCGGTATCTTTTGCTAACTGAGGATGAAGTTCGAAACTCATGGTGTTGTCCGTTATGGTTGATGCCGTCGGAATGCGACAGAAGTCACCATTATACGCCAATAAAAAAGGCTGACACCATGTGCCAGCCTTTGAATCGTCTCAATTTATTGATTACATACGTTCTAGCGTTTTGATACCCAACAGCGACAGACCCTGTTTGATGGTCTTCGCGGTCAGCGCGGCCAGTTTGAGGCGGCTTTGTTTCACGCTTTCGTCTTCAGCAATCAGGATTGGGCAGGCTTCATAGAAGCTTGAGAATTGACCCGCTAGTTCAAACAGGTAGCTACACAGAATGTGCGGTTGACCTTCACGAGACACCGATTGGACCGCTTCTTCAAATTGCAGCAGTTTGGCGATCAGTGCTTTCTCTTTCTCTTCGGTGATCTTGATGTCGCCCGTCAGGTTGTCTGGTGAAACGCCTGCTTTTGCGAAGATAGACGCAACACGTGTGTACGCATACTGCATGTAAGGGGCGGTGTTGCCTTCAAATGCCAGCATGTTGTCCCAATCAAACACGTAGTCAGTAGTACGGTGTTTTGACAGGTCTGCGTATTTCACAGCAGCCATTGCCACAGTGGTCGCGATATCCGCTTTCTCGTCAGCGCCTAGATCTGGGTTTTTCGATTCGATCAGGGCTTTTGCACGTTCTTCGGCTTCATCCAGCAGATCGGCCAGACGCACGGTGCCGCCAGCACGTGTCTTGAATGGACGACCGTCTTTGCCCAGCATCATACCGAATGCGTGGTGTTCCAGAGTCACTTCTTCAGGCACGTAACCCGCTTTGCGTACGATGGTCCACGCTTGCATCAGGTGTTGATGCTGACGAGAGTCGATGAAGTACAGCACGCGATCTGCGCCCAGTGTTTCGTAACGGTATTTCGCACACGCGATGTCTGTGGTGGTGTACAGGAAGCCGCCGTCGCGTTTTTGGATGATCACACCCATTGGCTCGCCGTCTTTGTTTTTGAACTCTTCGAGGAAGACCACTTGCGCGCCGTCATCTTCTTGAGCCAGACCTTTCTCTTTCAAGTCTGCCACGATGCCTGGCAGCATGTCGTTGTACATGCTTTCGCCCATCACGTCGTCACGCGTCAGTGACACGTTCAGGCGGTCGTAGTTGCGTTGGTTTTGAATCATGGTCACATCGACCAGTTTCTTCCACATGTCGAGACAGAATGCGTCGCCACCTTGTAGTTTCACCACATAGTTACGTGCTCTTTCCGCAAATTCTGCATCTTCATCGTACAGCTTTTTCGATTCACGGTAGAAGGCTTCAAGGTCAGACAGTTCCATCGACACTTCGCCAGATTCTTGCTGCACGCGCTCAAGGTTGGCAATCAGCATCCCGAACTGTGTGCCCCAGTCGCCAATGTGGTTGGCGCGAATCACTTTGTGGCCGAGGAATTCCAGCGTGCGAACCACAGCATCGCCGATGATGGTTGAACGCAGGTGACCCACGTGCATTTCTTTGGCAACGTTTGGCGCTGAGTAGTCAGCCACGATCGTTTGTTGTGCTTCTTTTGCCACACCCAGGCGCTCGTCAGCCAGTGCTGCATCCGCTTGTTTCGCTAAGAATTCTTCGCTTAGGAAAATGTTGATGAACCCAGGGCCTGCGATTTCGGTTTTGCTCGCGATACCGTCTAAATCAAGCACATCGATGACTTTTTGCGCGAATTCTCGCGGATTTGTACCTAACTGCTTTGCAACGCCCATAACGCCGTTGGCTTGGTAATCACCAAACTGTGGTTTTGCGGATTGGCGAACGGCTGCAGGGCTGCCTGCAGGTGCGCCAGCGGCTTCAAGAGCCTGAGATACTTTGTCATTAATCAGTGCTTGGATATTCACACGCGTGTCCTTCAATTCTGGGAATTGGTTGGATATGCATTTTATTCACTTGGCAGTCGTGAATGCATATCTCGATTTTGTTCATAAATTGGCGCACATGATAGCAATTTTATGACAGAGCTTATAGGGACAAAATTACGAAATTTTCTACTTTTCGGTTGAATCTTGGTAACATCGACGACAAATCATTATTTTGAGTAGTTAAAATGCTTCAGTCGCTGATGGAATCAGGCCTTCATCCTGTTCAAATGAAAGACAAACTCGCAGAATTTATGCATAAAATTCAGCAATTATCCGAGCTTTTGCATATGGATTTATCTACCCATACGCTGGACCACATTGCACTCAGAATCAATGATTTGGAATTGGCGAAAGCCGCCCATGCGGCATGGTTGGATGAAGCGGAAGAAATTTCCTGCGCGCAGATTAATGGTCGCCCGATCATTGTGATGGCATTTCATCAGCCTTTGGTCGCTGAGCCGTGGCGCATTGAGTGTTTAGAGTTGCCTTATCCCGCGCCGGGAAAAATGTATCCACAGCAAAGCTGGGAACATGTGGAGTTTGTGATTCCATCACAAGCGCAAACTGCCGATGACTTTCTCCATGAGTTGTTACAGCGTTTTCCAGACTTCGCGCGGCAATGGCCGAACTTGGCAGAATTGGGCGTGAAAACCAAATTGTCGAGCCCGAAAGGTGAAGGGGAGCGGTTGAACAACCCAACGGTGGCGTTTAAATGGCAGGGCGTGTGCATCAAACTGCATCCACACACCCTGAAAACCATTGTGGCATCGGAGCGTTAACCGAGATCGTACGCTTTTGGCCGCAGTTGAAACTCTTCAATTGAGCCGATTTCTTGGCCTAAACTCAGCGGCTCTGCATCTTCGTGCGCATTGCCCTGCGTGTGCATAATGAGTCGGTTGGCGGTGCGCGGTTTCAGCTCATTCACCACAAAGCGAATCATGTCGGAACGGCTGAGCTGTTTCAGCTCTTCTAAAACCACTTCTCGTTGATCGAACGTCCAGTCTTTATTGCCGATGGCGACCCACAAACGCTGCGCTCGTGTGCGCAGTGTTGGATCCGGTGTGGCAATCTGATTCCACAACCCGCGTTTACTGCTGTGCCATTGATATTCGTTGAGCTCCAGTAGCACCATGTAAAACGCATTGAGGAACTCGTCGATGGAGCGGATCAGTTCCGCCGGGGCAGCATTGGGGGATTGAACGTACAACACCATGCCCGGATGGCGATTGAGTGGCATATTGCCTGTGCCCACCATATAACCCAGTTGCTGCTTGGTGCGGATTTCGTGGAAAAAGGTGGCTGACATCAGATGATTTGCCAACGAATACAGCGCAATGCTGCGTGGTTCGGTATCTTTCGATTGGTAGTAGACCACGATCGCGGAATCATCTTGATCGCAATTCACTTCACGCTGGAAGGTGCCGTTGTCGCCCAACATTACCAGCGGGCGCAGCGACTCTTCGTAAGTCTGGTTTTTGACGCGCAGTGCATCTTTGAGCACTTCTGCCATGGCTATCGCATCGTGTTGTTGCCAATCGCCATACACGAACATTTCGATGTGCAGTTGCGCGAGGATCTTCTCTACGAATTCGGCCAGTTCACCGACGTGGATCGTTTCCAGTGCTTCCAACAATTGGCCGTAGGGCGGGTTATTGGGTTGCAGTAAGCCGGTCATGGCATTGAACAGCTGTGAAATTGGGCGGTCATGGGCGGCGTTGCGCCAGTTGCGCAGCAACTGTTGTTTGATGGTGTCAAACCGTTGTTCGCTGAATTCTCGTCGGGCAAATTTATCGAGAATCATCTTCATCAGCTGTGGCTGTTTCTGGCTGAACCCGGAAATGGTCAGTGTCACGCCGCCTTGGTGGGCGTACATGTTGTAACCCATGCCGGCAATCTCTGCTTGATACGTTTCTTTGGCCAGCGTGTCGAGGAACATCTCGACGCACAGCCGCGTGATGACGATATTGCGCGTGCTCGCCACGGAATGTGGGCTATCGATGGCAATGTAAATCACGCCTTTCGGCACGTGGAATTCGGTATCTTGCAGATGCCATAGGCGAAAGCCGGGGAGGTCTTGCACCACTTGCGGCAGGGTTTGAGTGTCGTCTTCCAATGGGCGCGGGTCAAGCTGATCGCAAATAAACGGGTTTTCTCCCGGCAGCTCAAGTGGCAGCGACATACTGTGGTGGTGGAATTGGGCCATTTGTTGGGCGCTGAATGGGCGCACGGAATACGGTGTGAAATACCAATCGGCTTCACGGTCGTAGTCCAGCCCTTGTGCAATTAGCGTTGCACGCAGATTTTCTGGCACCAGATAGGTCAAAATTTCACGCAGCAGCGCTTCGTCATAGGTTTGCATCATGTAATCGCCGTAGATGATGTCTTCAGCGGCATAATGCTGCATGTTGATCACCAAATGACTGACGATATCCAGCGGGCGTGAGGTTTCCTGAAAACGAAAGGCTGATTCCAGCACCGCGCGTTTTTCGGTGTAGCGCCATGCGTTCAACCCGTTTTCGCGGATCAACGTTAACGTTTCAAACAAGGCTTGAATGATGTCATCGACGTGCTCAAGCCCCAGCGGGGTTAAGGCACAACTGACGGAAAACTCACGGTAATTGCTGCCGCTGGCACCACCACCGGCAGACAGCGATGTGATCCATCCTTTCTCTTTTAGGGCAAGCAGCAGGCTGCCTTCGCCTTCATAACCAATCAAATGGGCAAAGTAGGACAGCGGCTTACGCTGATAATAGGCATCGGTGCTGGGCATCGGAAAACTCATGATGAGTTTGCGAATTTCTTTGAGTGGCTCAACCTGAATCATCAACCCCGTTTGTTCCGGCGTGACAAAGGGTTCATCAATGACTTTGTCCGCCAAATGACGGTTTTCAATCGCGCTGAATGTGTCGCGCGTCCAGTGTTCGAGCTCATCAAGGCTTTGCGGCCCCATGATGACCAGCGTCATCAAATCGGCAGAATAGTGTTGCTCGTGAAATGCGATGATTTCGTCACGAATGTTGCTGCCGTCACGGTCGCCGAGTGTCTCAAGGTTGCCAACCGAGAACTTCGCAAACGGGTGCGCCGGGTTAATGGTGGCTTTTTGCACTTGATAGAGACGGCGAGAATCATCGCTCAGTTTGAGTTTGTATTCGGAGTCGACCGCTTGGCGCTCTTTGTCTAAGGCTTCGGCATTAAACAGCGGCGCGGTGAAAAATTGGCTGAAACGATCGAGCGCTTTTTCAAACACGTTCGGTGATACATCGAAGAAGAAACATGTGTGTTCCGTTCCAGTCCACGCATTATTGGTTCCGCCATGCTGATTAATTACGCTTTGAAATTCGCCCACTTTAGGGTATTTTCGCGTACCTAAAAACAGCATATGTTCCAGATAATGGGCTAACCCTTCGCGTTCTTTAGGATCGTCGAAGTGGCCAACCTTGACGGCTAATGCGGCGGCAGACTTCTGAGCACTTTCATTGTGGATCAACAGCACACGCAACGAATTGGACAGAGTCAGATGTCGGTAGCTATTTGAATCATTTGGGCTAATGTGCACAGAAGTTCTCCGATAGGGCTTTGATTTTTTAAGTATGGCGTTGAAACGAAACGGCGCAAATTCAAGCCTGTGATTTTTTGAGCAGAATGTCATTCTAGTCCTAAAGCTGACTTTTTAATAGACTGTTACCCCGGTCTAAGTCTTTACTTTAGGGATTGCTATAATCGGCGACAAAGCAGCATCAGACTGCCTGTGTGTAGAAGAGCAAATAGGTATACCTAATGAAAATATTTATCATGCGTCATGGTGAAGCGCATCACTATGCAGCCAGCGACGCAGAGCGAGCTTTGACAGACAGAGGTCGCAGCGAATCAGTCGCGGTCGCCCGTGCCTGTATCGAACAACAAGATCTGCATACTATCGATAAAGTTTTGGTCAGCCCTTATCTTCGTGCGCAGCAAACGTGGCAGGAAGTGTCACGTTATTTTTCTGCTCGCCACGTGCAGATTTGTGACGACATTACGCCTTATGGTCAGGCTGAGAGTGTGTTTGAATATTTAGCGGCGCTGGTTGAGTTGGAAACGCTCGACTCGCTGCTGTTGGTGTCACATCTGCCGTTGGTGGGCTATCTGGCTTCCGAGTTTGTGGCGGATATGGTGCCGCCGATGTTCCCGACCTCAGGCTTGATGTGCATTGACTACGATCCCCACACCCGCCAGGGTAAAGTGGCTTGGAACGTCCACCCGTAAGGGAAGGACGCGAGAAAAAGGTTGTCTGCGGGCAACCTTTTTTAATGGGACATGTTTTTCTCGCCAAGCCAAACGCGAGAATGCCTAGCCAAGTTTTTGACACTTGGTATGGACTAAAACTTGCATCACAACGCCAACGTCTTGTTGCGTCTCTTAATTTTCAACCACTAATTGCTTGCAGCCTATGAAGTTTACTCTGCCATTTGCGGACAAATTGCCCAACATCCCTCAACGTAGTATGCCTGCGATCGGTGCGCCGATCATGGTATTGGCCACGTTGGCGATGGTCGTGCTGCCGATGCCCGCCTTCCTGCTTGACTTGTTTTTTACCTTCAACATTGCTTTGTCGATGGTGGTGTTGTTGGTGACCGTGTATACCCGGCGACCTCTGGATTTCGCCGCATTCCCTACCGTGCTTTTGATTGCGACCTTGCTTCGCTTGGCGCTGAACGTGGCCTCGACGCGGGTGGTTTTACTGTACGGTCATGAAGGGCCGGGCTCTGCGGGTAACGTGATCGAAGCGTTTGGTAACGTCGTGATTGGCGGGAACTACGCCGTCGGTTTGGTGGTGTTCCTCATTCTGATGATCATCAACTTCATGGTCGTCACCAAAGGTGCGGGCCGGATTTCAGAGGTGAGCGCACGCTTTACCTTGGATGCGTTGCCGGGCAAACAGATGGCGATTGATGCCGACTTGAATGCCGGTTTGATCGATCAAGAGCAGGCGCGCACACGCCGTTTTGAAGTCACCAAAGAGGCGGACTTTTACGGCTCAATGGATGGTGCGTCCAAGTTTGTGAAAGGGGATGCGATTGCCGGTATCCTGATCCTGTTTATCAACATCCTCGGCGGTCTGACCATCGGGATGATTCAATACGACCTTGGCTTTAGCGAAGCCATCCAAATTTATACCCTGCTGACCATCGGTGACGGTCTGGTGGCTCAGATCCCGTCGTTGTTGCTGTCGATCGGCGCTGCGATCATGGTGACGCGTCAAAATACCGATGAAGACATGGGTCAACAGGTTATCTTCCAACTGTTCGATAACCCGAAAGCGCTGATGATCACCGCGGCGATTCTTGGGGTGATGGGTATCGTGCCGGGCATGCCGCATTTCTCGTTCTTGAGTTTAGCGATTCTGGCGGGTGGTGGTGCGTATCTGATTCAACGGAAACAGAAAAAAGCCGAAAGCGATGCCCAGTTACCAGCCAAAGTGGAGGGCGATGCGCCCACCCAACGTGAGCTGTCTTGGGACGATGTTCAGCCCGTCGATGTGATTGGTTTGGAAGTGGGCTATCGCCTGATCCCATTGGTAGACCGCGACCAAGGCGGCGAGCTGTTGGAGCGCGTCAAAGGGGTGCGCAAGAAACTATCGCAAGATTTTGGTTTCCTCATTCCGCCGGTGCACATTCGTGACAACCTCGAACTGACGCCAAACAGCTACCGCATCACGCTGATGGGCGTGGCTGTAGGGGAAGCAGAGATTCGCCCCGATCAAGAACTGGCCATCAACCCCGGCCAAGTGTATGGCATGATTGATGGCGAACACACCTATGACCCGGCGTTTGGTCTGGAGGCGGTGTGGATTCGCGAAGAGCAGCGGGAACACGCTCAGGCGCTGGGCTACACCGTGGTCGACTCATCCACCGTGTTGGCGACGCATTTGAGCCAACTGCTGACCAACAACGCCGCGCAACTGATTGGTCACGAAGAAGTGCAGAACTTGCTGGAAATGCTCGGCCGTTCGGCGCCGCGTTTGGTGGATGGATTTGTGCCGGATCAATTGGCATTGGGCGTGGTGGTCAAAGTGCTGCAAAACTTGCTGCATGAAGCGATTCCGATTCGCGATATTCGAACCATCGTGCAAACCTTGTCTGAATATTCAAGTAAGAGTCAAGAACCCGACATTCTGACTGCGGCGGTTCGTATTGCGCTGAAACGCCTAATCGTTCAAGAAATCAATGGCATAGAACCAGAGCTTCCGGTCATTACGTTGATTCCTGAGCTGGAACAAATCTTGCATCAAACCATGCAGGCTTCAGGCGGAGAATCGGCAGGGATTGAACCTGGCTTGGCGGAGCGCTTGCAGATGGCATTAAGCCAAGCAACGCAAGAGCAGGAACTGAAAGGCGAGCCGGCGGTACTACTGACATCCGGTGTCCTACGTTCTACCTTGGCTAAATTCGTCAAAAATACGATTCCGAACCTAAGAGTGCTGTCGTATCAAGAGATACCAGACGAAAAACAAATTCGCATTGTGCAGGCGGTCGGCAACTGAACGTCCTCACTTAATAATGGATAGCTGCTTTGAAAATTAAACGATTTTTTGCCAAAGACATGAGAACAGCGCTGCTTCAAGTGAAAGAAGAGCTCGGCGCAGAGGCGGTGATCATGTCAAACAAAAAAGTCGCGGGTGGCGTCGAAATCGTGGCGGCCGTTGACGGTGAAAGTGCATCCGTCGCACCGGCAGCACCGAAACAGTACAGTTCACAACCAAGACACGTCGGCACTCAGGCATCGCCCGCACTGAAAAACACAGCGACGCGTCGAGAATTGCAAGATGACCGCGTGAGCCTTAACGGCGCAGGGAACGGCAATTCGATGACGCAACGCTTTGCCAACATGCTCAAGCAGTACAGCAATGGCGCGCAAGAAGATGAGCCATCGCATCGTGCAGAAAACGAGGATTCACTGTCTGCGCTGCTGAAACGCCAGTCGGACAACTATGGTGCCGATAAGCGTTTGGCCGACAACCGTTTGGCTGATAATCGCACATCAGACAATCGTTCACCGCTCGCACGACAGCTCAGCAATGAATCGCCACTGGCCAAATTGTTGGCGGAAGAGCGTTCTGAATCGCGTGGTCGTCCACGCTTGGATCCATCTCGCTACGAACGCCAACGTGAAGAAGAAGCGCCTGCCAATCCCAATGAACTGGAGAACATGCGCGAAGAAATGACGTCGATTCGTCGTTTGTTGGAGCATCAAGTGTCCGGTTTGATGTGGCAGGAAGTGGAACGCCGTGAACCGCTGCGCGCAATGTTGATCAAACGTCTTGAACGCATGGGTGTGTCATTGGATTTGGCGGACCAATTGGCCTGTTATATTCCCGAAGATACGCAACCGCAAAAAGCGTGGAAAGCGTTACTCGGTTTGGTCTCCGACCAAATTCCAGTGGTGAAACAAGACATTCTCAAACGTGGTGGCGTGGTTGCGTTACTAGGGCCAACGGGCGTGGGTAAAACCACCACGGTGGCGAAGCTGGCTGCACGTGCAGCGATGGAGTACGGCTCCGACAACGTCGCCCTTGTGACCACCGACACCTACCGTATCGGCGCCCATGAACAATTGTCCATTTATGGACGAATTATGGGATGTCCTGTAAGAGTTGCTAAAGATTCCAATGAGTTAGCCGATGTAATATACCAGCTACGTAATCGTCGCCTGATTTTGGTGGATACAGCGGGTATGGGGCAGCGCGATGTGCGCCTGTCAGAGCAGCTCGACACCCTCATGCAAGAGAGTGGTGAAATCATTCACAGTTATCTGGTGTTGCCGGCAACCGCACAACGCAAAGTGTTGCAGGAAACCATTGAGCACTTCAGAAGAATTCCTCTTTCTGGGTGCATTATGACTAAGCTCGATGAGTGTTTGAGCTTAGGCGAATTTGTCAGTGTTGTAGTTCAAAATTCGTTGCCAGTGGCGTACATCGCCAATGGTCAGCGGGTACCCGAAGACATAGTGATTGCTCAGCCCAAATACATGGTAGCGAAGGCAAACGAGTTGCTAGAGAAGTCGACAGAAGATGAACCTCATTACTGGAACAGTGATTCAGAGAGATTCTAGGCGGCGGACAGATTATGACGAACAAAATGATATATGACCAAGCAAGCGGCTTACGTCGTTTAACCCAGCCTTCTGTAACCAAAGTCATCGCGGTGACTGGTGGTAAAGGGGGCGTGGGCAAATCAAATGTGACTCTGGGTATGGCCATTTGCATGGCTCGCCAGGGAAAAAAAGTCATGGTGCTGGATGCTGACCTAGGATTAGCGAATGTGGACGTGATGCTCGGCATTCGCCCCAAACGCAATTTAGGTCATGTTCTCGCCGGGGAATGCGAACTCAAAGATGCGATCGTTGACGGTCCGCACGGTATCCGTATCATTCCCGCCACGTCTGGAACGCAGTCGATGACCGAACTGTCCCACGCGCAACATGTGGGGTTGATTCGCGCATTTGGCTCGCTCGAAGATGAGATGGACATTTTGCTGGTGGATACCGCAGCCGGTATCTCCGACATGGTGGTCAGCTTTTCACGAGCCGCGCAAGATGTCGTGGTGGTGGTGTGCGATGAACCGACTTCTATCACGGATGCATATGCATTGATCAAACTTTTGAGCAGAGAACACCAAGTTCAGCGATTTAAGATTGTTGCGAACATGGTCAGGAGCTATCGTGAAGGCAGGGAGTTGTTCGCGAAGTTGACGTTAGTCACAGAGCGCTTCCTGAATGTTAGCCTCGAACTCGTCGCCTGTATTCCTTTGGACGATAATGTACGTCAGGCAGTCAAAAGACAAAAAATTGTGGTGGATGCCTTCCCGCGTTCACCCGCAGCGTTAGCGATTAGCTCGCTGGCGAACAAGGCCTTAACTTGGCCGATCCCAAGAACCCCAAGTGGGCATTTAGAATTCTTTGTGGAAAGGCTACTTAATCGGTCAGAAATAGTAGGGGAACCATTCGGTGAATAAAGCGCTTACTTATGATCAGTACGGCAATATGAATAGCCAGAAATTGTTTCTGGATAAATATTCCGTGCTGGTTAAGCGTATAGCTCATCATTTAATCGGGCGTTTACCTCCCAGTGTCCTTATTGAAGATTTAATACAAGCCGGCATGGTCGGCTTGCTTGAAGCACAGAAGAACTACGACGGAAGTAAAGGTGCGAGTTTTGAAACCTACGCCGGAATTCGTATTCGGGGCGCAATGCTCGACGATATTCGACGTGGTGACTGGGTGCCACGATCGGTGCACAAGCACAATCGTGAAATCGGTCAGGCAATTGCAGTGTTGGAAGGAGAGCTGAATCGCGATCCGACCGACAGTGAAGTCGCAAAACATCTGGGTATGTCGTTAGATCAATATCATAGCGTGTTAACCGACATAAACTGTTCACGAATTGTCGGAATTGAAGACTTAGGTGTGACAGACGATGCCATTTCGCCAGTGGATGACGATGAAGACAATTCACCCTTTAAAGGTGTGGCAGACGAATCGTTCCGCAAAGCATTGGTTGAGTCAATAAAATCACTTCCTGAGCGTGAAGCTTTAGTACTTTCGCTCTATTATGATGAAGAGCTAAACTTGAAAGAAATTGGTGAAGTACTTGGCGTGAGTGAGTCCCGCGTGAGCCAAATACTGAGCCAAGCAATGCAACGTCTGAGAACCAAATTGAGCTCTTGGACACAAAACGACTAAATATCACTGATTTCGAACTCAGTGGAGGCAACTTTGAATAAAAACATGAAGATCCTTATTGTTGACGATTTTTCAACAATGCGCCGTATTGTAAAAAACCTACTCCGCGATCTGGGTTTCAATAACACTCAAGAAGCGGACGATGGCTTGACGGCATTGCCGATGCTTAAAAAGGGTGAATTTGATTTCGTGGTCACAGATTGGAACATGCCAGGCATGCAAGGCATTGATCTTCTGAGAAACATTCGCGCGGACGACGAATTGAAACACCTGCCGGTACTGATGATCACTGCCGAAGCAAAACGCGAACAGATTATCGAAGCGGCTCAAGCTGGCGTTAACGGCTACATCGTTAAACCATTCACCGCGGCGACGCTGAAAGAAAAACTAGAAAAAATCTTCGAGCGTCTCTAAGAACTTTCGTGAGAACAAAAGTTTGCTCTATTCAAACGCGTGAAAGGTTAATTACCGGATGATTTCATTAGAACAAGCCAAAGAACTCGTTCAATTACTCGAGAATGGACAGCAAGACAGCGCCAATCTTTTACTCAAGCAGATGTACGAATCGGAACGCAATCCGATGCTGCAGGAGATTGGTGAACTGACGCGCGAACTGCATGATTCGCTGAAGCAGTTCCATATCGATGATCGCATGAGCGAGATCGCCAATGACGAAATACCTGATGCGCGAGACAGATTACAGTACGTCATTGAAAAAACAGAAATTGCTGCCAACAAGACCATGGACGCCGTGGATCGTTGCATGCCGATAGCAGACAGTTTGCACGAGAGCTTACTGTTGGTTCGTCCTCAATGGAACGAACTGATGCATGGCAAAATTGAACTGAGTGAGTTCAAAGCATTGTGTCACCGAATCGACAACATTCTTTCTCAAATAGAAGGTGACAGCAGTGAATTGCGCGGGCAATTGACCGAAATTCTGATGGCTCAAGACTTCCAAGACCTGACTGGGCAGATTATTCGTCGCGTGATTACACTCGTGAATGAAGTCGAAAAACGTCTGGTCGATATTTTGACAGTCTTTGGCAGCAATCACATAGAACAACAAGACAAAGCCAAAAAAGCATCGACTGATCCAGAGGGGCCAATTTTGAATCCTCATGAACGCAGTGACGCGGTTTCATCTCAAGACGAAGTAGACGACTTGCTATCGAGTCTTGGATTTTAGGGGTAACGTATGAGCTACGATTTAGACGAAGACATTCTTCAGGACTTTTTGGTTGAAGCGGGTGAAATTCTCGAACTGCTGTCTGAACAGCTAGTCGAGTTAGAGAATAATCCAGAAGACCGAGACCTTTTAAACGCGATTTTCCGCGGTTTTCATACCGTGAAAGGCGGTGCAGGTTTCTTATCTCTGACTGAACTGGTAGAAACGTGCCACGGTGCCGAGAACGTGTTCGATATTTTGCGAAACGGTCAACGCAGCGTGTCTCCTCGTTTGATGGATACCATGCTGCGTGCGCTGGATACCGTCAACGAACAGTTCCGTGCAGTCCAAGAGCATGAACCGCTTGAAGCGGCAGATCCCGAGTTGCTTGAAGAGCTTCATCAACTGTGCCGACCTGAATCTGAAGACAACGATGACGTTGAAGAAACCGTTGCTGAAGAGATGGTGATCGAAGACGTGATTGAAGAAGTTGAGTCTGAATTGGCTGATATTGCCCCTGCCGAACCCGTCAGCGCCGTTGAGGCCGATTCGATCGATGACATTACCGAAGACGAGTTTGAGAAACTGCTCGACGAGCTGCATGGCAAAGGCCGCGCTCCGGGCGCAGATGCTCAAGCGGCAGCACCCGCTGCGCCAACACAACCGACGCCAGCACCGGCAAGTAGCGATGCAAGCGGCGACATTACCGATGACGAGTTCGAACGTCTTCTGGATGAGCTGCATGGCAAAGGCAAAGGGCCGTCACTGAATGCGCCAGAGACACCGCCAACGCCTCAAGCGCCAACACCGAAAGCACCTGCAGCTAAAGCACCTTCTGCCGGTTCAGACAGCGATTTGATGACCGACGAAGAGTTTGAAAAACTGCTTGATGAACTGCACGGTGCGGGTAAAGGTCCTTCTCCGGAAGAGCTAGATATGGCGACTCGCCCAGTCAGCGAGAACCCGGCTTCAGCGCCAGCGCCAAAAGCATCTGCACCGAAAGCACCTGCGGCAAAACCTGCAGCACAAAGCACCCCTAAAGTTGCACCCGCGAAAGCAGCGCCGACACCGAAAGTGGTGGACGAGCCTGCTGAAAAACGTGAAGTGGCAGCGGCTGGTGGTGCGAAGAAACCGCAAGCGGAAGCCACCGTACGTGTGGACACCTCAACGCTGGATACCATCATGAACATGGTGGGTGAGCTGGTTCTGGTGCGGAACCGACTGCTGAGCTTGGGCCTCAACAGCAACGACGAAGAAATGTCAAAAGCGGTTGCAAACTTGGATGTGGTCACGGCGGACTTGCAAGGCGCGGTGATGAAAACCCGCATGCAACCGATCAAGAAAGTGTTTGGCCGTTTCCCGCGCGTGGTTCGTGACTTGGCGCGTAACTTGAAAAAAGACATCGTGCTGGAAATGCGCGGTGAAGAAACCGACTTGGATAAAAACTTGGTTGAGGCGCTGGCGGATCCATTGATCCACTTGGTGCGTAACTCTGTCGACCACGGTATTGAAATGCCGGATGACCGCGTCAAAGCGGGTAAACCGCGTACCGGTAAAGTGATTCTTTCTGCGTCGCAGGAAGGGGATCATATCGAACTGGCGATCGTCGATGATGGCGGCGGTATGGATCCGAATAAGCTGCGTGGTATTGCGGTGAAACGCGGCATGATGGATGAAGATGCGGCAGCGCGTCTGTCTGACAAAGAGTGTTTCAATCTTATCTTTGCGCCGGGTTTCTCCAGTAAAGAAAAAATCTCGGATATCTCGGGTCGTGGTGTGGGCATGGACGTGGTGAAAACTGCGATCAACACGCTCAACGGTTCGATTGATATCGACTCTGAATTAGGGAAAGGCACCAAGATCACGATTAAAGTGCCGTTGACACTGGCCATTCTGCCAACCTTGATGGTAGGCGTTGCCGGTCACCCATTTGCGCTGCCATTGGCAAGCGTGAACGAAATTTTCCATTTGGATTTGAGCCGCACCAACGTGGTGGATGGTCAGCTAACGATCATCGTTCGTGACAAATCGATTCCGCTATTCTATCTGCAAAACTGGCTCGCGCCACAGGCAGGTCGAGTGGAAGCGCGTAAAGGTCATGGCCACGTGGTTATCGTACAGATCGGTAGCCAACGTGTCGGTTTCGTGGTTGATGCACTGATTGGTCAGGAAGAGGTGGTGATCAAGCCGCTGGACAAACTGCTGCAAGGCACGCCAGGTATGGCGGGCGCAACCATTACCAGTGATGGTCATATCGCACTCATTCTGGATGTGCCTGATTTGCTCAAGCAGTACGCTGCGGCATCGCGAATCTAGTTGACCACCCAAGATAAGGATAACTATGGCGATTAAAGTATTAGTTGTTGATGATTCAAGCTTCTTCAGACGCCGTGTGAGTGAAATCATTAACTCCGAATCGCGTTTAGAAGTGATTGATGTCGCGACTAACGGCAGAGAGGCGGTGGATAAAGCCCAGCGCCTCAAACCCGATGTCATTACGATGGATATTGAGATGCCTGTGATGGACGGCATTAGCGCCGTTCGTGAAATCATGGCCGCCAATCCGACGCCAATTTTGATGTTCTCATCCCTGACGCACGATGGCGCGAAAGCGACCCTGGATGCGTTGGACGCTGGTGCGCTGGATTTCTTACCGAAAAAATTTGAAGACATAGCTCGTAACCGCGATGAAGCGGTGTCGCTGCTGCAACAACGTGTCATTCAAATCGCGTCAAAGAAAGCGTTTATGCGTCGCCCGGTCGTCTCACGTCCGGCGACCTCATCACCAACGCCAGCATCGCCATCGAGCTTGCTTAACCGCACGTCTTCATCCACGTCGTCGTTGACTCAAAGTCGCCCCGTCGTGGCATCGGCTCGTTTTAAAGCCAGTGGTAAGAAGTATCAATTGACGGCAATTGGCACCTCAACCGGTGGTCCGGTGGCGCTGCAAAAAATTCTGACCAAGTTGCCGGCCAATTATCCTCACCCGATCGTGCTGATTCAGCATATGCCAGCGACATTTACGGCCGCGTTTGCTAGCCGTTTGAATTCGCTGTGCAAGATCCAAGTGAAAGAAGCCGAAGACGGTGACGTGTTGCGTCCGGGCGTGGCGTATCTTGCGCCGGGTGGCAAGCAAATGATGTTGGAAGGTCGCCCTGGTGCGGCAAAGCTGCGCATTATCGATGGCGGCGAACGCATGAACTACAAACCGTGCGTGGATGTGACCTTTGGTTCGGCATCAAAAATTTACGGCGACAAAGTACTATCGATGGTGTTGACCGGCATGGGTGCCGATGGCCGTGAAGGCGCGCGTATGCTGAAAAATGCAGGCGCCACGATTTGGGCCCAAGACGAAGACAGTTGCGTGGTGTATGGCATGCCACAAGCGGTCGCGAAAGCCGGCATCTCAAGCGAAGATTTACCGTTGGACCGCATCGCTGAGCGCATGTTGGTCGAAGTGGGCTTGGCCTGAGGAGCGCTATGATTGTTTGGAGTGTAGCCAACCAAAAAGGCGGCGTCGGTAAAACCACAACCACCATCACATTGGCGGGTTTGTTGAGTAAGCAAGGCAAGCGTGTGTTGTTGGTGGACACCGATCCCCATGCGTCGCTGACCACCTATCTGGGGTATGACTCCGATAGTGTGCCTGCGAGCCTGTTTGATCTGTTTCAACTGCGTGAATATACCGAACACACGGTGGAGCCTCTGATTCTGCGTACCGATGTGGAAGGCATTGACCTGATTCCAGCGCACATGTCGCTGGCAACGTTGGATCGCGTGATGGGCAACCGCAGCGGCATGGGGTTGATCCTCAAACGCGCGTTGCTGGCTTTGCGTCAGCGCTACGATTACGTGTTGATTGACTGCCCGCCGATTCTTGGTGTGATGATGGTGAATGCGCTCGCTGCAAGTGACCGTATTTTGATTCCCGTACAAACCGAGTTTCTGGCGATGAAAGGCTTGGAGCGCATGGTGCGTACGTTGGCCATTATGCAGAAATCGCGCAACCGAGAATTCAAGGTCACCATTGTCCCGACGATGTACGATAAACGAACTCGCGCATCATTGCAGACATTAAATCAGTTGAAGAAAGATTATCCGGAGCAGGTATGGACCTCGGCGGTGCCGATTGATACCAAATTCCGGGACGCGAGTTTGAAACGTTTACCCGCATCCCATTTTGCGGAAGGTAGCCGGGGTGTGTTTGCGTACAAGCAATTACTGCTGTTTTTAGAGAGGCTTGCTATCAATGAGTAGCCCGTTGCTGTCGAGTGAACAAGCGCTAGATGATTACTTCACCGCTCTGCTTGATGAGGAGCTGGGTGAAGAGGAGCTTGCGCCGCAACCACAGCCCGAGTCAGAGCCTGCACTGGAACCGATGTTGCAATCGGTGCCAGAAAAGAGTTATTTCGAACAAGAACTCGAAGAGATTGAACTGCCGAATCTGGATGACGTTCAGCGTTTGCTGAGCCAGCTGGAAAACAGCAACCCAGTGGCGGAGCTGGATCTCGAAGAGGTGATGGAACAAAACACCATCGAGATTGCACAGCATCTGGATGTGGCCGACGTCGTGGACGAAATTCAGGAATGGGATATTGAGCCTGTTGCTGAGGTGATGACAGACGTCGTTGCACATGAGCCGCTCGTCGACACCGTTGAACGGGTTGAACCGGACGTGGTGACGTTGGAACCCACGTTGGATGAAGGGGTTGCTGAGCCTGAAGTTGAGCAAGCTCCTCAAACGCAAACCGGTGGTTTTGACCTAGGACATTGGGACAATTCGGTTCGCAATGAAGCCTTTCAAGTGCTCTACTTTGATGTCAATGGCGTGACCTTTGCTGTGCCATTGGACGAACTGGGTGGAATTCATCGCAAGAGCAGCCTCAATCACCTGATTGGTCGCCCGAGGTGGTATTTAGGCTTACAAACCAACCGCGACGCGCAGTTGGACGTGGTGGATACTGCCAAATGGGTGATGGCTGAAAAGCTGCGTGACGAGAGCTACAAAGACGATTATCAATACATCGTCATGTTAGGCGAAAGTTTATGGGGCTTGGCGTGTACCAAGCTGCTGGGCACGGAGCTGCTCAATAGTGAAAAAGTTCGCTGGCGTGAGCAGGTGGGTAAACGCCCATGGCTGGCCGGAATGGTTAAAGAAAAAATGTGCGCATTGATCCATGTTCAAGCATTGATAGCTATGCTTAACGCAGGTCTTGATGTAAAAGCACTCGATAAATAACACATTTTTTGTCGGATACGACTTAGAGAGGAAAAGGTATGTCTCAAGCGAACGAAGTTGAAGTGAGAAAAGAACACTCTAACGACGAAGTGCTTCAGTGGGTGACGTTCCAACTAGAAGAAGAAACGTACGGCATCAACGTGATGCAAGTGCGTGAAGTGCTGCGTTACACTGAAATTGCACCAGTTCCCGGTGCGCCAGACTACGTGCTGGGGATCATCAACCTACGTGGTAACGTGGTTACCGTGATCGACACGCGTTCTCGTTTTGGTTTGATGCAAGGTGAGATCACCGATAACACCCGTATCATCGTGATTGAGTCAGAACGCCAAGTGATCGGTATTCTGGTCGACAGCGTCGCGGAAGTGGTTTACCTGCGTTCTTCTGAAATCGATACCACACCAAGCGTGGGCACCGATGAAAGCTCGAAATTCATTCAGGGCGTGAGCAACCGCGATGGCAAACTACTGATTCTGGTTGACCTGAACAAGCTGCTGACCGATGAAGAATGGGATGAAATGGCTCATCTGTAATGGGTGACATTCTTTGGCTAACGCCGCCTGTGATTGCAGGGGGCAGTGCACTGGTTGTCTTGCTGCTGTTGCTGGCGTTGTTTCGTCTGCGCCGCAGTCAGTCAAAGCAGACCGATTATTTTCGTCAGCAGGTTCGTCATCTCGACAAAGAACTGCAAAAAGCCAATAAACAGGTGTTGGAAGTTCGCTCTGTGATGGTCGGATTAGGGCAAAAAGTGTCGGAGCAACAAGACATTATTTTGCACCTCAACGAGCGTTTGAAAGAGCTGGAAAATGCCGATACTGATGGCCGTTTGTACAGCCGAGCCTCGAAGATGGTGAAACTGGGTGCCGACATCAATGAATTGATTGAAGAGTGCGAATTACCGAAAGCGGAAGCCGAGCTCATGCTATCGCTACAGAAAAAACTGTCCGGTAAAGAGGCGATTCCGCCACTGACGAGCCATCCCGAGCGAAAAGCCGCTGCGGCTGCTGGGGCGAAAAGGCCGGTGAGAAAACCGTCACGTTAATCGATTTTCATTTGTGAAAAAGGAAGCCAATGTGCTTCCTTTTTTTATGCGTGTAGGTTATGAATGAATGTAACTAAAAAGGGGTAGTTGCTTCAGAATATAATTAAAAATTAACAGTTTCTTACTTAGTTTCGTGACTCGTAATACCCTTACTCTATTTAGTCTCTTCTAGGGTGTGGTAATATAAGCGCCCCAAATTATTGATACAGAAGCTCATGCTGGAAGTAAAAAATCTCACTGCGATTCGTGATGAAAGAGTGTTATTTGAAGCGTTATCTTTCAACATTCAATCGGGGGAACTGGTTCAAATCGAAGGACGAAACGGCACCGGCAAGACAACGCTTTTACGCATTGTGACTGGGCTGGGTGACCGTGATGACGGTGAGATTCACTGGAACGGGGTGAACATCGAAGCGGACCGCGACAGTTATCACCACGATCTTCTGTTTCTTGGCCATCAGACCGGCATCAAACGGGAACTGACGGCATTGGAAAACTTGCGTTTTTATCAATCAATTCATACGACGGACTGTGACCAAGAGACCTTGTATCAAGCGTTGACTCAAGTGGGCTTGGCCGGACGTGAAGATGTGCCGGTGGGTCAGTTGTCTGCGGGTCAGCAACGCCGAGTTGCGCTCGCCCGTTTGTGGCTCAGTCGTCAAAAACTGTGGATTTTAGATGAGCCGCTCACGGCCATTGACAAGCAAGGGGTGAAAGTATTGGAAGCGCTGTTTCTAAAACATGCGGACCAAGGCGGCATCGTGGTGCTGACCACGCATCAGGACATGTTTGCGGACAACCCAAAACTGCGCAAGATTAAGTTGGGAGACGCTTGATGCTTTCAACCATGAGCACCATCATTCGTCGTGAACTGCTGATTGCGTTTCGTCGTCAGGCCGACATTTTCAACCCGCTGTGGTTTTTCATTATCGTGATCACCCTTTTCCCCCTCAGCATTGGCCCGGATCCGAGTCTATTGTCGCGCATTGCGCCTGGCATTGTCTGGGTGGCAGCGCTTTTGTCGGCATTGCTGTCTTTAGAGCGTCTGTTTCGTGATGACTACCAGGACGGTTCGCTGGAACAAATGATGTTGATGCCCGTGCCGTTACCGGTGGTGGTGATTTCAAAAGTATTGGCGCATTGGCTACTCACGGGGGTGCCACTGATTCTGATTAGTCCTCTGCTGGCGATTTTGTTGTCTTTGGACATGAACACTTGGTTGTCGGTGGTGCTGACACTGCTGCTTGGTACACCCACATTAAGCTTTATCGGTGCTATTGGTGTTGCCCTGACGGTGGGGTTGCAAAAAGGTGGGGTCCTGCTCAGTTTGCTGGTGCTGCCGCTCTACATCCCCATTTTGATCTTTGCGACTTCGGCGATTGATGCGGCATCGTTAGGCATGGCGTACAACGGGCAATTGGCGATTTTGGCGGCGATGTTTATGGGGGCATTGACCCTAACACCGTTTGCGATTGCTGCAGCGTTGCGCGTAAGTGTCAATTAATTGTGTTCGATCAAGCACGAAAAAATCTGGTTAGATAAATTGCAAACCGAACAATCGAGATTCGGTACTTGAAGTAAAAGTGAGAGTAAACAATGTGGAAATGGCTTCATCCCTATGCCAAACCAGAGTCGGCCTATCGCCTGTGCGGTAAGTTTCTGCCTTGGTTTGCGATTCTAGCTTTGTTGTGTTTATCCGCAGGTACGGTCTGGGGCCTTGCCTACGCGCCATCTGATTATCAACAGGGAGATAGTTTTCGTATCATCTACATCCATGTGCCCGCCGCGATTTGGTCGATGGGGGTGTATATGTCGATGGCTATCGCCGCGTTCATTGGCTTGGTATGGCAGGTCAAATTGTCGGATATGGCGGCGTCAGCCATGGCGCCTATTGGTGCGGTCTACACGTTTATCGCGTTGATTACAGGTGCGGTGTGGGGCAAGCCCATGTGGGGCACGTGGTGGGTGTGGGACGCCCGTTTGACTTCCGAGCTCATTCTTCTTTTCCTCTATCTCGGTGTGATTGCCCTTTATCATGCGTTTGACGATCAAAAAACCGCTGCGAAAGCCGCAGGTATTCTGGCGATTGTTGGCGTGATTAACCTACCAATCATTCACTATTCTGTGGAGTGGTGGAACACCCTACATCAGGGCGCAACCATCACTAAATTCGATAAACCTTCGATTTCAAGCGATATGCTGTGGCCGCTGTTACTGAACATTTTCGGTTTTGCCTTCTTCTTTGGCGCACTGACGATGATCCGTTTGCGCAATGAAATCATCAGTAAAGAGAGTCACCGCCCGTGGGTGATTCAATTGGCTAGCACGCGAAGAGGGAAATAGGATGCACTTTGAATCGATGAGCGATTTCTGGGCAATGGGAGGCTACGCGGCGTATGTGTGGAGCTCCTTTGGTATTACTTTCTTATCAATGTTGATTTTGTGGGTGGCGAGTGTTCGCCGCGGTCAAACGCTACTGACTGAAGTCCAGGCTAAGGTAGCGCGTCAGGCACGAATCGATGCAGCAAAAAATATGGAGAACACACTATGAATCCAAGACGCAAGAAGCGCCTCGGTATTGTGCTGGCGATTTTCATCGGCTTAGGTGCCACCATTGGTCTCGTGCTGTACGCACTCAATCAAAACATGGATCTGTTTTATACCCCCACTGAACTGGTGAACGGCAAAAATGGCCAGAAACCGGAAGTCGGCCAACGCTTGCGCATTGGCGGCATGGTGGAAGTGGGTTCTGTGAAACGTGACCCGAATTCTCTGAAAGTGAGCTTCCTGCTGCATGACACGGGCCCTTCGGTAACCGTGACATATGAAGGCATTCTTCCGGACCTATTCCGTGAAGGGCAGGGCATTGTGGCGCAAGGTGTGCTGAAAGATGCCACCACTGTGGAAGCGTTTGAAGTCTTGGCGAAGCATGATGAAGAGTACATGCCTCCTGAGATTGCGGAAGCGATGGAGAAAAATCATTCCCCCATGAGCTATTCACAAGACCAAATGCAAGGAAGTGCGAAATGATTGCGGAAATCGGTCACTTTGCGCTGATTTTGTCGCTGGCACTGGCAGTCTTGCTGAGTGTTTTGCCGCTGGTGGGCGCATCGAAAAATAACCACGTGTTGATGAATGCAGCGCGTCCGCTGTCGATCGGCATGTTCCTGATGTTGGCACTGTCGTTTGGCATTTTGCTGTGGGCGTTTTACAGCAATGACTTCACGCTGCAATACGTTGCCAGTAACTCCAACAGTCAATTACCTTGGTATTATCGCCTGACGGCTGTATGGGGCGCGCACGAAGGCTCCTTGCTGCTTTGGGTGTTGATTCAAGCGGCTTGGACGCTTGCGGTGGCGACATTGAGCCGTGGCATGCCGCAAGAATCCGTGGCGCGCGTGTTGGCCGTGATGGGCTTGATTAGCGTGGGCTTTCTGCTGTTTATCATCATCACGTCAAACCCATTCACACGTACCTTACCGTACTTCCCGGTTGATGGCCGCGATTTGAACCCATTGCTGCAAGACCCAGGCTTAATCATTCACCCGCCAATGCTCTACATGGGTTATGTGGGTTTCTCGGTGGCATTCTCATTTGCGATTGCGTCGTTGATGACTGGCCGTTTGGACACGGCGTGGGCGCGTTGGTCACGTCCATGGACCACCGCCGCGTGGCTATTTCTGACACTGGGAATCGCATTGGGCTCTTGGTGGGCATACTACGAACTAGGCTGGGGCGGCTGGTGGTTCTGGGATCCGGTCGAAAACGCGTCATTTATGCCTTGGTTGGCGGGCACCGCGTTGATGCACTCGCTGGCGGTGACTGAAAAACGCGGCACCTTCAAAGCGTGGACCGTTCTGCTGGCGATTTCGGCGTTCTCCTTGAGCTTACTGGGCACATTCCTTGTGCGTTCTGGCATTTTGGTGTCTGTTCACGCGTTTGCGTCGGACCCGGCGCGCGGCATGTTCATTCTGGCGTTTTTGGTGTTTGTAATCGGCGGCTCGCTGCTGCTGTTTGCGCTGAAAGGATCGTCTGTGCGTGTGCGTGGCAACTTTGAATTGGTGTCGCGTGAGAACGCGCTGCTGGCAAACAACGTGTTGTTGATTGCTGCGCTGGTCGTGGTGCTGATTGGTACGCTGTTACCCTTGGTGCATAAACAGTTGGGCTTGGGGTCTGTCTCGATTGGCGCCCCTTTCTTTAACACACTGTTTGCGTGGTTAATGGTGCCGTTTGCTTTCTTGTTGGGGATTGGACCGCTGATCCGTTGGAAGCGCGATAACCTGTCAAAATTGATTAAACCGATGCTGATTTCTGGCGTGATCTCCCTGCTGCTCGGTGCGCTGATTGTGCAACTGACCACCGAACATTTCAGTGCCATGGCCTACATGGGTTGGGTGATGGCGTTGTGGATTGTTTGCCTGCATGGCGTGGAGCTGTATGAGCGTGCCACGCATCGCCATACGTTCTTCGAAGGCATCGGAAAGCTGCAACGCAGTCATTGGTCAATGATGCTGGGCCACATGGGCTTGGCGGTGACCATCATCGGTATTGCGATGGTGCAAAACTACAGCATTGAACGTGACGTACGTTTAGCGCCAGGTGAGCACTTCAAGATGCAGCAGTACGAATTTTACTTCAAAGGATTACGTGACAAAGATGGCCCGAATTACGATGGCTATATCGCGGATTTTGAAATTACACACCACGGCAAATACCTCAACACCTTGCACGCGGAGAAACGCTTCTATCGCACGGCGCGTTCGATGATGACCGAAGCGGCGATTGATCGCGGTTTGACGCGCGATCTCTACATTGCGATGGGAGAGCGCCTCGATGACAACAATGCGTGGGCGGTTCGAATTTACTACAAACCGTTTGTTCGTTGGATTTGGGCTGGCGCACTGTTGATGGCCATTGGTGGCGCGTTGGCGATCAGTGATAAGCGTTACCGTTTCAGAAAAAACGCGCAGCAGGAGGCTTGATTGATGAATAAGAAGATTTTGTTTATTCCGCTGGCGGCGTTTCTGGCGTTAGTTGCCGTGTTTGCCACCCAACTGGTCAAAAACTCCGAAGGGGATGATCCAACCAAACTGGAATCGGTGTTGGTCGGTCAGGCCGTGCCGCAGTTTCGCCTGGAAGATTTAGTCGAACCCGGCAAACTTTATGACCAGTCGATTTTCAAAGGCGAACCGCTGCTGTTGAACGTTTGGGCCACTTGGTGTCCGACGTGTTATGCCGAGCACCAATACCTCAACCAATTGGCGGGTAAAGGCGTCAAAATCATTGGTATGAACTACAAAGATCAGCGTGATAAAGCGGTGACATGGCTCAACGATTTGGGGAACCCATACTTGATTAGTCTGTTCGATGGAAACGGTATGCTGGGCTTAGATCTCGGGGTTTACGGCGCGCCGGAAACTTTCCTCATCGATGCCAATGGCGTGATTCGTTATCGTCATGTGGGGGACGTCAACCCTCGCAACTGGCAAGACACACTCGAGCCACTCTATAACCAATTGTTGCAGGAGGCCAAACAATGAAGCGTTGGATACTCGCTGCGGCTGCCGCGTTGATGGTTTCTTTCACCGCCATGGCCGCCATTGATGTGTACGATTTTGAGTCGCCAGAGCAGGAAACTCAGTTTCAAGAACTCAGCAACACCTTGCGTTGCCCGAAATGTCAGAACAACTCCATTGCGGATTCGAATGCCGAACTGGCTAAAGATTTGCGACACAAAGTGTATGAGATGACCAAAGAAGGTAAATCGAAAAGCGAAATCGTTGATTACATGATTGCGCGTTACGGCAACTTTGTGACTTACAATCCGCCGTTTACGCTCAGTACAGCAATTTTGTGGTTGGCTCCGCTGTCCGTATTGCTGATTGGCTTTGGCGTGATTGTGATTCGTAGTCGTCGCAGTAAAGCGGCAACGGCCAGTACGCCGACCCAATGGGACACCGACAAAGAGGCGCGTTTGAAAGCGTTACTGGATGAAGACAAAGACGGAGATCAGCAATCATGACCTTATTTTGGATCTCAACGCTGATTTTGGTCGCGATTACCTGCGTTTTCGTTGCCATTCCGTTGATTCAGAAAAAAGCCAACAACGACACGGTGCTGCGTGATGAGCTGAATAAAGCGTTCTACAAAGACCGTTTGAATGAGCTCCAAGAAGAGACCGAAGAAGGTTTGGTGGACAATGAACAAGATTTGATCGCAGACCTCAAACAGTCGCTTCTGGATGACATTCCGGCACAAGAACAGGCGAAACAGCAGAGCTCGATTTCAACCATGGGGGTACTCATCCCATCGATCGCGCTGGTGGTTTTGTTGAGTTACGGTCTGTACGCTAAGTTTGGCAACTATACTAAAGTGGAACAGTGGCAACAGGTGAGTGCTAACTTACCGGAACTCACCCGTAAGTTAATGGCGCCGCAAGGTCAGGGTGTCGAGCTGTCGGATCAGGAGATGCAAGATCTAACATTGTCGCTGCGTACCCGCTTGTATTATCAACCCGAAGATTCCACCGGTTGGTTGTTGTTGGGCCGCATTGCGATGGCCAATCGTGACATGCAAACGGCCATTGGTGCCATGAAACATGCGTACGCGCTAGAGCCACAGGATGGCGACATTCAACTTGGCTACGCGCAGGCGCTGATGTTGTCTGATGATGAGATGGACCAAAATCAGGCGCGCGCCATTTTGAAACGTTTGTCTCAGCGCGACTATGTTGACTTGCGTGTCTACTCGCTATTGGCATTTGATGCGTTTGAGCGTGCTGATTACCCATCCGCCATCCAATATTGGGGCATGATGCAGCAAATGATCGGTCCGAACGATGGCCGTTATGACATGCTGACGCGCAGTATTGAGAGCGCCAAACGTAAGATGGGCGAGGTGGTTGTCGACGGTCAATCGGTACCGGTCACCATTTCATTAGCCAGCAACGTGACGTTGCCGAAAAATGCCGTTCTGATCGTCTCGATTCACACGGCGGATGGCGCACCGATGCCTGTAGCAGCCGCGCGTTACCCGCTGAGTAGTTTCCCTCGCACTGTGGTGTTGGATGATACCAACAGTATGATGCAAGGCCGTAAACTGTCGAGTCTGGATGCCTTGATGGTGCGTGTTCGCATCGATACCGATGGCAATGTGTCGACGAAAGACGGCGATTGGTACGGTGAAAGTCAGGCGGTTAAATTAGGTGAATCAGTTGAAGTTGTGATTGATAAACAGTATTAATAACCCTCCAACTGTTTCTTTCAATAAAACCAAAGGCCGATGAATATATCGGCCTTTGTCTATGGATTATAATAATGACGAGCCGCTTAGCACGGATTCTATCTCTTTGTATGATGCTGGTCTTGGTCGGGTGTAGCTCTGCACCAGACGATACAGCCAACGCAGATGCCAGCGTGAATGACCCGCTGGAAGGTTTCAACCGTACCATGTGGTCGCTTAACTACGACTATCTGGATCCTTACCTTGTTCGCCCAGTCTCGCTGGCATACGTCGATTATGTGCCATCGCCAGTACGCCGTGGTATTGCCAACTTTTTGTCTAACCTAGATGAACCCTCCAGCATGGTCAACAACCTTTTGATGGGCAATGGGAGTAAAGCGGTCGACCACTTCAACCGATTTTGGATTAACAGCACGCTCGGCTTACTTGGCTTAATCGACATTGCGTCGGAAGCGGGGATCACCAAACACGATGAGAAAGCATTCAGTGATGTTGCCGGGCATCATGGCGTCGGGAATGGCCCTTACGTGATGGTGCCGGGATATGGGCCGTATACGGTCAGAGAAACCACTGATGTGGTGGACGGTTTGTATGCACCACTTTCATACCTAAACATATGGGCGAGCATTGGTAAATGGGCGTTCGAAGGTATGGAAACTCGCGCGGCGTTGGTGCCACAAGAAGCGATGCTGGACAACTCGCCGGACCCTTATGCGCTGACGCGAGAGGTCTACTTGCAGCGTCAGGACTTCAAAGCAGAAATTGAGAAACAAGACTACAACGCTGCCGAGGAAGATTACCTCGACGACTACTTGGAAGAAGGTTTCTAATCCATGCTCGGCTTAACCACGGTTAAGCCGACATCACTCGCCCGCTAAAATACTCATTCGACACAATGTATTCTGTGTTACGAATCAGTTCATCATTCACGGCTGCCCAATGCTCGTGCTCGTCATTGGCTGAGATGATCGGCACCACGCCTCCGACGCGAATATTAAACGGCGTCAGCTCTTTCGCCCAGCTCTGGGTAAAGCCCGAGACCATCGACGTAGCGTTTTCAATCCCCGGCTTATCTTGCGGAGAGTTGTAAGACAACACATTGACGATCACCCCTTTGGTAGAGCGATGGCGCATGCGTTCCGAGCAAGCTTGACCGAAGGTAAACAGTGACGAGGCCATTAACGCCAGTTTCTGAATGAACAGCTCTGCGGGGCGATCATCCACCACAGAAGGGAGCGGCGCGTTGGGCCAGTTGTTGATCAGAACATCCGGAACACCTTGGTAGCGTATCTCGATCTCGTCGAGCATACCGTGAATGCTATTGAGCGAATAATCGCTCAGGTGATAGTGTTCCACGTCTTGGGAAATATGCCGACAACGGGTAAAAGTTTCAAGCAGACCTTGCTGGTTGGTATCACACAACACCACCTTTGCCCCTAAACGCGCAAAGTGAATGGCCAGTGTACTGCCTAATATTGAGCTTGCTGAAGTAATCAAAACAAGTGCACTTTCTATATTCATCGTGTGCCTGCCTTCTTGTGTTTATTATGTCATTTCATTATGAAACAGGTCAGCATAGGATGGTTGATTAGCTGTGAGTACGATGTGAATAACTTCAAATAACTTGGTTTGGTGGCCAAGGTGGGTATGATTTTTTTGCGCTATTTCACACTCTGGCGAAATCGAAGGTAAACCGTCGCAAATGTCGACAGTGATTATGCCTGTGCACGCAGTTGATCGTGACGCCAAGCCATGTTCAATTGCGGATAAAGATCTGATGGTAGGAGTGTTTTTGGCGTTTTCTGCGCTAAGTGACGACGCTCATGCCCCGACAGGTTTAGGTAAACCTCTTCCGGCAAATCTTGCGTATCTTCAGGGAGATAAGCCAAAACTTCAGGGGTAAGGTAGTGTGACAGTTTGGCGCTCGCCAAGCCGCCTTGATGAAACAGCTCAGCTTGTCTGGCTGAAATCTGGTAAGAACTTTGGTCACTGCGCAGCGTCTGAGGTGCTTGCAATTCAAAACGCTGACGCAGCACATCTTCCGTCGTCTCCACCTGCTCGATAGCTTCAACCGGTGTCGTATCGCGTACATCGTTAGAGAACAGCGCCAACATCAAAGAAAAGTCGGCACGACGCCCATGCAAAACCGCCTGGCTGATGCCAGTGCCGATCTGCAGTTCGTTGATCAAGCCTGCTTTATCTAAAGTATGTACGTGCATGATGTTCTCCGTTTGATGCTCTTGTAACGGCCAACAAGCCTAAAACTTTAGGGATTTCCCGGAGAAAAATGACAAAAAAGCCTGCAAAAATGCAGGCTTAGTCTCAATTGCTTTTTATCCTATACAGGATTATTTAGCTAGGTTCGCTGCAACGAATTCCCAGTTAACCAGAGCCCAGAAACCGTTCATGTAATCTGGACGTACGTTACGGTAATCGATGTAGTACGCGTGTTCCCACAGGTCAACAGTCAGCAGTGGTGTTACGCCTTCTTCAGTCAGAGGCGTCGCGGCGTTAGAAGTGTTCGTGATAGCCAAAGAGCCATCTGCTTTCTTCACAAGCCAAGTCCAAGATGAACCGAAGTTGTTGATTGCTGAATCAGTGAATTTAGCTTTGAACTCTTCGAAAGAACCGAATGCTGCGTTGATTGCATCCGCTACTGCGCCAGTTGGTTCGCCGCCGCCATTTGGAGACAGACAGTGCCAGTAGAACGTGTGGTTCCAGATTTGCGCTGCGTTGTTGAATACACCGCCAGTTGAAGTCTTGATGATCTCTTCCAGAGTTTTACCTTCAAACTCAGTACCTGGGATCAGACCGTTCAGCTTAACAACGTAAGTGTTGTGGTGCTTACCGTGGTGGTAATCCAGAGTCTCTGCAGAGATGTGTGGTTCCAGTGCGTCTTTAGCGTAAGGAAGAGCTGGTAATTCAAATGCCATTGCTCGATTCTCCATATAGTTGAAAGAGTTACCTCTTTCGATTGCTTCCAGTGTTATTTTATATTCGTCGATACGACTGACTTGCGATCTATTTTAGCAAGTTTTTACTTTATTAAAACCCCAATGTGGAGAAAAATTGTTTCGCAACCCGCAGATAATGAAAGCGAGTGTGACAACGTCAGTGCCGGTTGAAGGCGAGGTTAGGCACATGTGCAAATTTGCCGATCGCGCCAAATGGATGCTATAACCATAAAGATAATGTGCTTTTTATTCTCTATTAATGATTTAGAATGGGCGTCATGAAAATTGAAATCCATTAAGAGGAAGCAATGGAAACCATCGACAAAATCAAACAGCAAATTGAAGAGAACGCGATCCTTCTGTACATGAAAGGTTCACCAAAACTGCCTAGCTGTGGTTTCTCTTCACAAGCAGCACAAGCTCTGATGGCTTGTGGTGAAAAATTTGCCTACGTTGATATCCTGCAAAACCCGGATATCCGTGCTGAACTCCCTGTGTACGCTCAATGGCCAACCTTCCCACAACTTTGGGTAGAAGGCGAACTGATCGGCGGTTGTGACATCATCATCGAGATGTTCCAAAAAGGCGAACTTCAGCCACTCATCAAAGAAGCCGCGGCTCGTTCAGCCAGCAGCGAAGAGTGATTCTGAATCGTCAAAATACTGTATAAAATCACAGTTTTTCTTGATTTCTTAAGGCCACATTCGATAATGTGGCCTTAATTTTTTGGCCGTCAGACACTGAACGCTATGACTCGTCTCTTCATTGCAGAAAAACCCAGCCTTGGCCGCGCGATCGCCGATGCATTACCAAAACCGCACAAGAAAGATCAAGGATTTATCCGCTGCGCCAATGGCGATGTGGTGACATGGTGCATCGGTCATTTGCTTGAGCAGGTGGAACCGGATGCTTACGATGAGCGTTATAAAAAGTGGAACCTGGCCGACTTACCTATTGTGCCTGAGCAGTGGCAATTGCGCGCCCGCAAATCGGCCAGCAAGCAGCTCAGCGTGGTGAAAAAACTGCTCAAAGAGGCCAATCACATCGTTCATGCCGGAGACCCGGATCGCGAAGGACAGCTGCTGGTGGACGAAGTGATCGATTACTGCAAAGTGGCGAAAAGCAAAAAAGAGTCGATGGAGCGGCTGCTAATCAGTGACTTGAACTTGCCAGCGGTGAAGCGTGCATTAACCTCGATGCGCAGCAACCGCGATTTTATTCCGCTCTCTGTGTCTGCGCTGGCGCGCTCACGAGCCGATTGGTTATACGGCATGAACATGTCGCGCGCTTACACCTTGCTCGGCCAAAAAGCGGGTTACCAGGGGGTGCTCTCGGTCGGGCGCGTACAAACACCGGTGCTGGGGTTGGTGGTGCGCCGTGATGAAGAGATCGAAAACTTCGTGCCACGCGATTACTTCACGCTGGATGCGCTGATCCCTTATCAGGACGCCAACGGCGCGTTTGATATTCGCGCGCGCTGGAAACCCAGTGACGCTTGCAAGCCTTGGCAGGATGAAGAAGGCCGCGTGCTCAACCGCAAACTGGTCGAGAACGTAGCCAGTCGCATCGCCAGACAACCCGCCAAAGTGGTGGAGTCGGAGCAGAACCAGATCAAGCAGTCTGCGCCGTTGCCCTATTCATTGTCGGCGTTGCAGATTGATGCGGCGAAGCGTTTTAACATGAGTGCGCAACAAGTGCTCGATACTTGCCAGTCGTTGTATGAAAAACACAAACTGATTACCTATCCGCGCTCCGATTGTCGTTACCTGCCGAAAGAACATTTCGCGCAGGCGCCTTCCGTGACGGCGGCCATCGCCAACAATGCCAACGAACTGGCAGGCGCAGTGGCTAATGCCGATTTGTCGCGTAAATCCAAAGCGTGGAACGATGCTAAAGTCGACGCGCACCATGCCATTATTCCCACGCCGAAGCAGGTCTCGGTCAATGCGCTTTCCAGCTATGAAGTGAAGGTGTATCAGCTGATTGCCCGTCAGTATCTGATGCAGTTTTATCCGCCAGCGGTGTATGCCGAAGCCAAGTTGGTGTTTGATATCGCTGGCGGCACGTTTGTCGCCAAAGGGCGTCAGCTGCTGTCGGCTGGCTGGAAAACCCTGACGGGTCAGAAAGAAGAGCCGGAAGAGGGCGTGGATACTGTACCGCCGCTACCGGTCGGAACGGTGCTGACGTGCCGCGAAGGGGAAATCAAAGATCGCAAAACCGAGCCGCCGCGTCATTTTACTGAGGCAACGTTACTTCAGGCGATGACGGGCATTGCCCGTTTTGTGGCAGACAAAGAGCTGAAAAAAATTCTGCGTGACACCGATGGTTTGGGGACGGAAGCAACTCGTGCGGGCATTCTCGATACGCTGTTCAAGCGTCAGCTCCTCATACGCGAAGGGAAGTTGATTAAAAGCTCGGCGGCCGGACGTGGCCTGATTCATGCGCTACCATCGGACGCAACCTATCCGGATATGACGGCGCACTGGGAGCATCAGTTGCAAGCCATGGCCGAACGTGGTCAGGCCTATCAGCCGTTTATGCAGGCGTTACAACAACGTATTGATCAACTGATGGCGCAGGTCAAAACAGGGCCAGTACCGGAATCACTGCGTGCATTGCCGAAAGTAGAACGTCCTGCGTTTAAGCGTAAACGCCGCACCAGCAGTAACCGAAGTCAGCCGAAAGGAAAAAGTCGCACCTAGTGCTATCAGCGGAAGCAAACGGCAAGGCATGAAGAAAGGCCCATTCAGGGGAGAGTCGAGTGAGCCTTGAGCAAATGATTTGCCGCCCGAGACAGAGTAGTTCATCGACACGTTACGCGATTTCTGGAATGTGTCGATGTCCTCGCCACGCAGAGCGGCCCCCAGCTGAAGCTGGGGGCCGAGTGTGCACATTAACGTAGGAATTGCCCGTCGGTACCGATTTGACCGGGGCCATTCAGGACATAAATTCCCGCACTGTAGCCCTTGACGTTAAATGTGAGGCTACCCGATGAAACCAATATCTGGTTGCCAGTCACCGCATCCGTGTAGGTTCCATTGCGCACGTCGCTTACGGTGATCGTCTGCGCATTTGCATCGGATAAGCCGACCACCGCATAGCTTTCTCCGTTGTTGTAGTCGCGAACGTAACTGATCCCCGATCCCCATTCATTGACCTGGCTGGTCGGGGCTTTTTGTAATGCAGGGATCGCTTTGCGTATCTGATTGAGGCGTTGGATGTGAAGATACAACGGGTGAGATTGCGTGTTGGCTTTGTCATCGAGATGAGGGCCAAAGTAAGCGCGTCCCGTCATGTCTAATGTATCCGTGGCACCTGCGATGTCTTGAGGGAGACCAGCTTGAAACATGATTTCCTCCCCGTAATAGAGCGCTGGTATGCCACGGTTGGTCCACATCAGGTTATAGACCATTGCCGCATTCCCGACGTCGCCACCATAACGATATTTGAAGTCATTATCAGGCCCGACATCGTGATTTTGGAAAAACGTGACCAGCTTGGTTGCGTCGCCATAGACCCAATCCCATCCAAGTACACCGCCAATGCCGCCAAAGCTACCTTTGGTGACGTTATCTCGAAAAGTTGAGAAGATGGAGAAGTCCAAGACTGAGAAGCCTGAATCAACACCAGCGTTGGGGTCGGCAGGGTCTTGGGTTGTGCGTGTATACCACCACGGACGAATGACAGCTGATGCGTTGTCGTTGTCTAGCTCTGAGCCAAAACCAGTCCCTTTCACCAGGTTCTCACCGAAAACAAATAAGCCGGGCTTATAAGCTTTCCAATCGTTGACATACTCGAGTAACTCATCACGTGCAATGTGCTTGACCGTATCAAGGCGAATCGCATCTACGCCCATATCCAAATATTGATGAATCGCGCCGTTGATATAATCTTTCACGTTTTGGTTTTCGGTTGCCAGATCGATGCAATCTCCTGCCATGTGTTTGTTTTGTAGAGAGGTCGGATTTTCCCAGTCGCCACCTGACATAAACCCATCGAGGTGATACCAAGCCGGATCTAATGTTTGCGCATCAATTCCAAAGAAGCGATTTGCATCATAGCCTGCGAGGGGAACGGTCACTCCGGTATTCGGATCGACCAACGGGGTGGTGCCTTCTGGATCGGAATTGTGTCGAGCACGGAACCAGTCTGGCGCAACGCTGTTGTCATTGTCATCTCGATAAGTAGAGCGGTAGTCGCCAAGATGACCAAAATAAGGGTCGTTACTAATTTCCCCTTGGCTTCCACCTGCCGGCACGTAGTATTTGATTGGGAGATGATCAATCCAGACGGCGTCGCGCAGCCCATATTGGCTCGAGTGGTTAATGACGACATCTTGGATCACTTTTAATCCCTGATCATGAGCGGCATTGATAAAGTCCTGATAACTCGCATCCGGTGATTCCAATCGAGGATCGACAGTGTAGAAATCGTAAGCGTGATATCCGTGGTAATCGAGGCCTGAGCGGTTTTCGACGGGGGGCGTTACCCATATTGCGGTGAAACCAAGATCTTTAATATACGCGAGCTGGCTTATCAGCCCCTTGAAGTCTCCTCGCCAATGCGGGTCTCCGGCTTTGATTCTATCTCGGTTGTAGTAGTTGTTACTGCTATCACCATCGTAGAAGCGAGCGGTGAGGACAAAGTAGATGGTCTCTTGTCGAAAGTCATCACTAGCGATTTGTTCGCCAATATAATAGCTAAAACTCTGCACTTGTTGATTGCCACTCGCATCGACCGACAGTGTTTTGATGACCAAATCAATCCCATCTCCGATGTCTGTTGCCTGAATGATTTCACCTTGATAAAGCGGCGAGCCTGTATGGGGCGTGCTGCCATCGGTTGTGAAATACATCAGCGGATTGGCGTCCTGATTATCGCTGACACTGAGCGTGATGGATTGGCTCGATGCGTAGATACCGCCAGACGGACTGGCTGTGACGACTGGCGCTTGTTTATCTTCACTGGCCAGTTGCTGTGCGCTCACTTCTTTGGTTTGGCTGTCGATACAGATTGAGTACAGTGCATCACCATCCACTCGGAAGTCTTCGGTTGGATACGATTCCGTCCAATCGCCGTACCGATCAATTTTGAAGCGAGGGTCGCTATTGGCAAAGCTCTGCTCGGTGCAGTAGACGATCTGATCTTGGCTCACCATTTCCGTGGTCGCCCAGTTGTTGGGTGTACCCCGGAAGAACCATTCGCTGACGGCTGCCGAGCTGACGGTGATTGTGACCGAAGCAACGCTTTGCGCGCCGCTATCATCAGTAACGGTGACACTAATCGTATAAGTCCCTTCTTCAGCAAACGTGCGAGTCAATGTGTCGCTGGTCTCACCGCTGTCCCACAAATAGCTGACGATATCACCATCGGCATCTGAAGAACCTTGTGCACTAAACGTGATGCTGGTGCCAGCAATCACGCTTTGCTCGGTATCCAGTGTAATGAGCGCGTTGGGAAGTTGGTTTTCTGCATTGAGTGCCGTGAGTGAATACGCCAGCGTTTGATCGTTGATTTGTAAACGATATACACCGGTGACGCTGGTATAGATATCGTCACCGTCTAGGTCCAAGACTTGGTCATTCTCGTTGTCACCATAGTTTTGACTCCAATCGCCTAAAATATCGATTTTAAATCGCTGCTCACTACTGCCGTCAAAAGTGATATCAACCTGCCACACGTGATCGTCAATCAGAGTGAGTGGTGTGCTTTGCCACTCATTTGGTGTGCCACGAAAAAAAGCACTGCCCCAATTCATGGCGATATCTGATTCGCAGCTAGAGACGGGCTCAGTGGTGATGCTCGTGCTGTCTACAAAGAAACTAATGATATAACTTTGGTTTTCGGTCACGCCAAAATCTTGCTCAGGATAGCTTTCATTCCAGTCGCCCGTGCGGTCAATCTTAAATCTAGGCCCGCCTCCATCATCGCCAGAAGCAAAACTTTGGCATGTTTGATATTGATTGTCGTTAATGGCCGCCATTTGGGTTGCAACCCATTGATTGGCAGTTCCTCGAAAGTACCACTCGGCCGTGCTGGGCAGCGGCGTCAATGTGAGTCCGGTCAGGACAAATGTGAATAGTCTCATAAATAGCTTTTCCTTTTGCTAATTTGAAAGCTCATGCCTCTCCGAACTATTGGAATGGCATCAACTCAGAAGTTCAGTCTCGGGGACTGAACCATAAAGAGTAAGTAACAAAAGCACAGGAAGTTGAGGCGGTTTTCATAAGTGTGATTGAATAAAAGCTCTGTGTAACAAAGACCTATAGTCTTCATGAAGGTGTGGTGATAAAGATCAAGAACGGTGTAAACGAGCGCGTGCGCTGATTTGTCTGTCGCATGCTTGGCCGTGGCTGCTTCGTCGAAAGGAAACGATTCAGACAATGCGGCGCTGTGATTTTTGGGCTGCAAACTGTTAACATTCGTCTATTCGACATTGAATTGGCACGGCTATGATCCCGCTGATCTACCACTCTATTTATTCGCAATTGCCGCTGCCGCTAGGGCATCGCTATCCGATCAACAAATATCGACTGCTGTACGATGCGCTGATGGAGATGCAGGCGGACGCCGACTGGTTGCGAACGTTTGAGTTTTTCTCGCCCACGGCGCTGACTTGCGATGTGATTAAACAAGTTCACGACAGTGAATATGTGGATGCATTAACGTTTGGCACGTTGCCAGCGGCGAAGATGCGCCGTATCGGTTTTCCGTGGAGTGACGCGCTGATTGAGCGCACATTGACGTCTGCGGGCGGCACGTGTTTAACGGCTCAATTGGCGGTGGAACATGGTGTGGCGATTCACCTCAGCGGCGGCTATCACCATGCGCACCGCGATTTTGGCAGCGGCTTTTGTTTGTATAACGATTTGGTGTTGGCTGCGCATCAGGCCTTGCTGTTGGATGGGATAGATAAAGTCTTGATCGTCGACAGCGATGTACACCATGGCGACGGCACTGCGACGTTATGCGCGGCGCGCGACGACATCATTACGCTGTCGTTTCATTGCGACAAAAACTTTCCGGCGCGTAAGCCCGAATCCGACATCGACATCGCGCTCAGTCGTGACGCGGGCGATGAGGAGTTTCTGAGCCATTTTCAGTCGGTGGTGACGATGGCCGTCAATCTACATCGCCCCGACCTTATTATTTATGATGCAGGCATCGACATTCATCAGGATGACGAACTGGGTTACTTTCATGTGTCCACCGACGCTATTTTTCAGCGCGACTGTTTTATGATGCGTCTTGCCAAGCAGCATCAGTTGCCGATGGCGTGCGTGATTGGTGGTGGCTATCGCAGTGACCATCAAACATTGGTGCCAATTCACATGCAGCTCTTTAAAGCCGCATTTCACGTTCACAAGGAGTAACCCATGGAACATCGCATTCGCGGCGCGGGGCTGTTAATTGAAAACGACGCCATTTTATTGGTGAAAATTCATGATTTTACCGGTGAATATTGGATCCCGCCCGGCGGAGGATTTGAAGCGGGTGACCGTAGCACCAAAGCGTGTGTGCAACGGGAGTTTCTGGAAGAAGCTGGAATTGACGTTGAAGTGGGGGAGCTGATTTGCGTGCGCGAGTTTTTGGAACACAATCCGCAGCGCTATCACGCCGAGTTTTTCTATGTCATCGATAGTTATCGTGGCACGCCGCACATCGACAACCTCAAAGGACTGAATGATGAAGAAGCCATTCAGTCGGTAGCGTGGGTGCCGCTAGATAAGCTGCCAACCATGCGTCTGTACCCGAAAGAGCTACAAGGCCCATTGATTGAACGGGTGCAACAGGGGCGGTTCAGCACGCATCTGGGTAGTTATATTCAAGGGAATGCTGAAGAGGTCAATCATCTCTGATCAGGCGTGCCCGATCAGAGATGTCATCGCGTTTACAGCGCAGCAAATGCGGCGGCGACTTTGTCCACGTTCGCGGCATTTAAGCCCGCCAAACACATACGGCCACTGGCAATCAGGTAAATGCCGTGGGTTTCGCGCAGCGTATCGACTTGCGCGGCACTAAAGCCTGTGTAGCTGAACATGCCTTTTTGTTTGATCAGGAAGCTGAAATCTTGTTCCGGGCGCAGTTGCTTCAGTTTGTCGTGCAGCGCTTCACGCATGGTCAGAATGCGGCTGCGCATGCCATCCACTTCATTTAGCCATTGCGCTTTGAGTGCGTCGCTGCACAGCACGCCAGAGACCACTGTCGCGCCGTATTTCGCTGGGCTGGAGTAGTTGCGGCGCACAGTCGCTTTTAGCTGACCCAAAACGCGTGACGCTTCTTCAGCATTGCCACACACCACAGATAACCCCCCGACACGTTCGCCGTAGAGTGAGAAAATCTTCGAGAACGAGTTGGAGACAAAACTCACCACGCCTTCTTCATGGGCAATCTTACGAATCACATACGCATCGTCGGCCATGCTTTCGCCGTAACCCTGATAAGCCATATCAAAGAACGGGATCAACTGTTGTTGCTTGATGACGTCAATCACTTCGTCCCATTGCGCAGGGGTCAGGTCTACACCCGTTGGGTTATGGCAGCACGGGTGCAGCAGCACGATGTCTTGCGCAGGCAGTTGGCGCAGCGCGGCAATCATGCCCTCGAAATCGAGCATTTTGGTTTGTGGATTGAAGTAAGGGTAAGTGCCGACGTTGAAACCGGCCCCGGCGAAAATTGCGTTGTGGTTCTCCCACGTCGGGTTGCTGACCCATACTTTTGATTGCGGAAAGTAGTGATGGAGAAAATCTGCGCCAATCATCAGGGCGCCCGAGCCGCCTAAAGTCTGAATGGTGGCCACACGCTGGTTTTCCAGTGCCGGATGGTGATTGCCAAATACCAGCGATTGCACGGCAGCGCGATAAGGTGCCAGACCTTCCATGGGTAGATACACGCACGGTTGTTTCTCTGCTTGAGCCAGTTGTTCCTGCGAGGCAGCGACGGAGTCGAGCGTGGGAATCTTGCCGTTTTCATCGTAATACAGGCCGATGCTCAGATTGACTTTGTCTGCGCGGCTGTCTGCCATGAATTTTTCCATCAGCGAGAGGATAGGGTCTCCGGCGTAGGCAGTAACGTGGTTGAGCACTGTATTTTCTCCTTGTTGTGATAGGCCAGGTTGGGCGGTGTGCGGCAGCTTGAGCTTTTTGGGTATCGCACAGTGTTCTCCGTTCCCGTCGGCCGAATGAATGCGGCGACGACTGACAATGACACCAACATGATTGTGGCGTCAACTGGCAATGTGCACGTTGGGCATTTTCTCTGTGGTATCTGCGTAGATGCTTGGGGTGGGGCAGTACGCGTCAGGTATCGGAACGGGTGGCTTATATCCCTCTGAATAATATGAAGTCACAAACAAATACGAAATGAAGAACGCTCTATACTGATGAGATTCACCGCGGTTGCTTGAAACGGCCGACGGCAATGCATTTATGGAATTGAGAGAAGTCACACATGTCGAAAACGGAACAGTCCTCGAGAAAGTTAAGTGTCATCATCATCGTGATTGTGCTCGCGATTTGGATGTACAGCCTGTGGTCAGACAGGGTGACCCCGATCACCAGCATTGCCCGCGTTCATTCGTATTTGGTGCGTGTTGCGCCCGAAGTGTCCGGCAATATCGTTGAGGTCAAAATCAAGAACAACCAAGTGGTGCGAGCGGGCGATGTGATGTTCAGGGTCGATGCCAGAAATTATGAACTCGCGGTGCGTTCCGCTCAGGCGAATTTGGAACTGGCCGGGCAGAATATCGGGGCTAGCACCGCTGCGGTCGAAGTGGCGCAGGCCAAAGTGACCGATGCCTTAGCGGCGAGAAATAATGCCAGAGAGCAGGCTGCTCGCGTGTCCGAACTGGCGACCAAAGGGGTGTTGAGCCAGTCAGAGTTGGATAATGCGGTGGAAGCTCGTTCGCGTGCTCAGGCGGCACTCAATGCGGCTGAAGCCTCATTGCAACAAGCGAAACAGAATTTAGGGCCGAAAGGTAACAACAACCCACAAATTCTGGCCGCGATGGTGAGCTTGGAAAAAGCGCAGCTTGATTTGCAAAAGACCTCGGTTAGTGCTCCGTCGGATGGCATTGTCACCAACGTTCAACTGACCGTGGGCCAGCCTGCGAATGTGGGCACGCCGATGCTAACGTTTATCGATCCTCGGGAAATTTGGATCTCGGCGCTCGTCAGAGAAAACTCGTTGGAACACATTCAGCCGGGTCAGCGGGTGAAAATCGTGCTCGATTCTATGCCCGGACGCGTGCTGAATGGCAAGGTTTACAGCCTTGGCTGGGGGACGGGCGATAGCAATAACGTCGATTCAACCACGGGCTTTATTCGCGCCGATACCACATCGCTCAACGCGCAACGTTATCCGGTCAACATCGTGTTTGATGAAATCCCACATAACATCCGTTATGGCTCACAAGCGACGGTGGCGTTTTACACGGAACAAAGTGGGCTGGGCGAGTTTCTGGCTGGCCTTTGGATGAGCATTGTCAGTGTGTGGACTTATGTTTCGTAGCTGCGTTAATCCCATCGTCAAGATTGTCTTTGCGCCGATCCTGTTGCTGTTTTATTTGAAGGTGACGGGTCACCCTTTGCCCATTCTGGCACCGATGTTTGTGGTGATTCTGCTGACGACGATTCCATCTAAACCTCCGATGAATCTGGTGGTACAACTGATTTTGGTGCTGCTGCTCATTAGCCTTGCGATGGTGTTTTTCGTGCAAATGTTCGCGGGGTCGCCCACGGGGTTTGCGTTGGTTTGTTGGGGCATCTTCACTTGGAGTTATCACCGCAGCCATCACAATCCACAAGACATCATCTCGAACTTGGCGTTAATTGTGCTCATCATCGCGACGGTGGTGAGTAAGCAGATGCATTTCCCGATTGCGGGTTTGCCGCTCATCATCTTTCAGGCGTTTGCGTTGGCGCTTGTTGTCACCTTCGTTATGCACATATTGTTGCCGGGGGATCTGCAGGACATCAAACGGGATGAACCTGCTCAAGGGATTGAAAGTCATCTTCGCGTCGCGATGTTAAAGGCGACCGCAATGTGTTTGGTGTTGGTGGCGTTGATTGGGATTGGCAGTTCGCAGACGATGCTGATCGCGATTACCGTCAGCAGTATGCTCAAATTGCCGTTGATCGATCACCAGAAGGATTATGTCTACCAACGGCTAATCACCACGGCAACCGGGATTTTGTTTACCATCCCGACCATGTTGCTGTGTGGCTTTGGCGCACCCGAGTGGGTGGTGATGGGCGTGTCATTATTCTTGGGTATTCAACTTGCCTGTTATGCCATTCGCCGTGATGCGCATGCTGCGATTTATCAGTTGCTTCTGACTAACTTTGTTGTGCTGACTTATCAAGCCATCAAAAATGTGGGCCTCGATTCGTTCTCGTCCGGCATCATGCGCTTGGCGTCGATTAGCATTGCCATTTTTATCGGCGCGCTCATTTTAAGGCTTATCAGGCCTCGCCAGCACAGCATCAAGGGGAACAACGTGGCATCGTGAAACAACGATTCAAGTTCGGTTCATCAAGGCAGGCCAAGGGATACAAAGGCGCACAATGCGAAGTGCAGAAATGAAAAAAAGCCGCTGATTGCTCAGCGGCTTCTTCGAATGTGGCGGAGAGATAGGGATTTGAACCCTAGGATAGCTATTAACCATCGCCGGTTTTCAAGACCGGTGCTTTCAACCACTCAGCCATCTCTCCGTTGTTGGAGCGCATATTATCGACCTCACGAAATCTTGTAAAGCCCCAATTGAACTGTTTGCTGATTTTATGCGCGTTTAAACGCAAAAAGTTGTTCTGAGTAGAGTTTTTAGGTGTTTTCAGCGCTTGAAGCATGTGTCGTGCAATGTGCTCTGGCTGGTTGAGTGCCAAGCGGGAATGTCGCCAAGGGACATTGCTGTTGTCGCCGTTATCACTCGCCAGCGTTGCGGTGCTGACCTACCATCCTCATCATTCATGGGTGAGGTGTTTATGCTGCGTTATCTGCTTTGTAGTTTCTTGTTGGTTCTGTTGTATCCGACGGCCATCGATTTGTATTTGGTGGGGTTACCCCAAATCTCCAGCGACTTAGGCGCGAGCGAATCGCAGCTTCATGTCGCGTTTTCGCTCTACCTTGCTGGCATGGCTGCAACTATGTTGATTGCAGGGAAACTCGCGGACACGGCAGGGCGAAAGCCAGTGGCGGTGACAGGCGCGCTCATTTTTGTTGTGGCTTCCTTGTTAGGTGGTGCGGCGGAACAAATCACGATGTTCTTGATGGCGAGATTTGTTCAAGGCATCGGCGCTGGCTTTTGCTACGTGGTGGCGTTTGCGATTTTACGGGACACGCTGGATGATGTGCGCCGCGCGAAAGTGCTGTCGATGATCAATGGCGTCACCTGTGTCATACCGGTGATTGCGCCTGTGGTGGGCTACCTGATTATGTTGTTCTTCCCTTGGAATACGCTGTTTGTGGCCATGGCGGGCATGGGCGCGGTGGTTGGCGTGATGTCGTTGGTGGCGTTGAAAGAAACCAAACCTCAAGCGCGAACGGCGACCTCATCCGATTCGCTGGTTTCACTGCATATTGAGGAACGATTATGGCAACGCTTTTTTGTCAGTCGCGTGGTGATGACGTCGTTGATGTGCACCGCCATTTTGACTTACGTGAATGTTTCGCCGATGTTGATCATGACCGAGATGGGCTACGACCGAGGCGGATACTCGCTGGTCATGGCGTTGACGGCGTTAGTCAGCATGGTGACGTCATTTTCAACCCCGATTGCGCTCACCTATTTTCGTGAACGCACCTTATTGATGACATCGCAACTGCTGTTTGCTCTGTCGGCCGTCACGCTTGTGACGGTGACGATTCTGGAGGTGAGTTCGTCGTGGTATTTACTTGGTTTTGGGCTGATTTGTGCGGCTTTCTCTGTTGGCTTTGGCGTGGCCATGAATCAAGCACTCAGCCCATTTTCTTTTCGTGCCGGTATCGCCAGTTCTGTGATTGGCGTGAGCCAGGTGTGTTTGTCGGCCGCGTACATTTGGAGCGCGGGGCTGTTAGGCCTCAGCGCCCAGAATATTCTGATTGTGAGTTTAGGGTTATGTAGTGTGGTGTGCGCTGCGTTACTATTGGCGATCCCCAAACCTGCTCAATGTGCGCCGTATGAAGAAATCCATTAATCGTCTTGACCTGAACCTGTTGATGACGCTCCGACTGATTTTGCAAGAGGGCAGTGTCTCGAAGGCGGCGAAGATCCTCAATGTCACGCCGTCGACGGTCAGCAAATCGCTCAACAAATTACGCGATTGGTTTGATGATCCGCTGTTTGTGAAAACGCAACGTGGTTTGGTGCCAACACCGATGGTGCAAAGTATGGAGCCAGACCTTTTGGAATGGCTGCAAATTGGCCAGCAAATTTTGGATAAACGCAGTGATGAATCGGCCAAGGGCATAAACTTTCATCTGATGGTGGAATCACCGTTACTGCTAACGATGCTCAATAACCTCTTGCCCAAAATCCACAGTCGTTATCCCGATGCTAAAGTGAAAACCAGCAATTGGGACTATGATGCATTGGACGCCATCATCCGTGGTGATGCCGATTTAGGGTTTACGGGCAGGGAGAGTCATCCTCGCTCGAAAGAGTCGCTGGATTTATTGCCTTATTTTATCGATTTCGAGGTGATTTTCTCAGACCTGCCGGTGGTGTACTTGCGTGCGGATCATCCCGCGTTGCAAGGCGCATGGGATCTGGATCAGTTTCTGTCGTTTCCTCACATCAGTACGCTGTGGGAAAAAAGTGAAATGTGGGCGCTGGATGAAGTGTTGTGCGATCTCGGGCGTCAACGGGAGATTGCGCTCACCACATCAAGCTTTGAACAGTCGCTGTTTATGGCTGCGCAACCGAATCATCACCTCATCACCACGGCACCGAACTATTGCCAGCGTTATACCGCGTTGATGCATCCAGATTTGATCTGTTTGCCGATTCCGTTAGCGCGCCATCATCAAGACAAACTCTTGATTCCGTACACAATGATTTGGCATAAACGCAATACCCGCAACGCCAAAGTGATGTGGCTGCGCGAGACGATAAAGTCGTTATATGGCGATACGCAGGCGTGATGGACGCGAAGGGCGTGCCCTATTGCAGATAGGAAGTGACAGATAGTAAATTGCGGATAGAAAAAAAGAGAGCCGAAGCTCTCTTTTTTTAGGTGTATGGTCGGACTGAGAGGATTTGAACCTCCGACCCCCGACACCCCATGACGGTGCGCTACCAAGCTGCGCTACAGTCCGATGGGGTTAATCTAAACATTTTCATGCAGTGCGTCAACTAGGAAACAGTGATAAATCGCTGATTTAATTATCCTTTGAGTAAAAACGCTGCAATTCCGTCAACCCTTGCATCAAAATCGGCAATGTTGGGTTGGCATCTTTCAATCGTTGGTAATTGTCATCAAACAATTTGAAGTTGCCAAACTTGTCGATCACGGTGGTTTCTTGGTCAGTGATCAGGGCTAATTCACGGGAATCGCCGGCCAGAATCCACTTCCGTTTGTTCTCGTTAAATAGGTTACGACCGCTACTGAAATCACTCGGGTTTGAGGACACACCCAGCAGATCTTGCAGCAAAGTGACGCTTAAATCGAGATGACTGGAGCGATGGTTAAAGGTCGCAGCAATTTTACCCGGCCAACGAATCACCATTGGAACTTGGAGCTGATAACGGCTGTAGTTGCTGTTCGCGCCCCAACTGTTGGTCTTCGTTTCATTAAATTCTGTGCCGTGATTGGAGGTCACAATCACCACGGTGTTGTCCATCAAATCGAGCTCTTGCAACTTGGTCAACAGCAGCCCCAGCTCGCGATCCGCAACGGTGACTGAATGGTGGTAGTTGTTGCGCAGCTTATCCGTTGCAGAGCCTTGGGTGTTGCTATCGGCATAATTGCTGAAGTTGTCGACCGTGGTTAGCTCAAGGAAGCTAAACCATGGGGCGCTGCTTTTATCGCTGACCCAATTGGCCCAGCGTTGAATGGTTTGTTCATCGGCAGAGGTATCGGGATCAAACGGCGCTTTGGAGAGCGGCAGGCCACGGAAAATGGTTTCCTGATACAGGCTGTCACTGAAGTTGTCGCCGCTGAATAGGCCAAACTGATACGACTGTGATTTAAGCACGTCCATCAGTACCGGCGCAGTGCCTTGCACGGTGATGCTGCTGGCATAACTGCTTGGTAAGCCATAAAACAGGCCAAACATACCAAATGCATCGTTGCTTGAGCTGTAGTGGTTGGTGAAGTTGAGGTTGCTGGCGGCGAATTGCGCCATGTTTGGCATCATCTCTTTGGTCAGCACATCGGCGCGTAGGTTGTCGACACTCACCACCAGAATGTTGAGGTTATTCGCACGACGACCGAACTGGATTTTCTCCAGCGGGTAGCTCACCAAATCCACATTACTGCGGCTCTTCTCTTCCAAACGTTTAAGGTATTCCTCACGATCCAACAGGCCATGCTTCTCCATGAAAGACTTCGCGGTCATCGGGTAGGAGAGTGGGAAGTTCGATTTTTGGCTGGTGACTGGCGCGTAGAGGTAAGCATCCGACCACACATAGATCAGATGGCTGGCAATAAAGCTGACGAAAAACACCGCGGCCATTGGGCGACCGATGCGCTTGTGAGACAGTTTACGTTGTTTGCGCCACACCCATTCAGACAAGCCCAGTTGCAGCAAAAAGATCAGCGGCAGAACCACAAACAGATGTTGTAGGTCGGTGCTGACGTTGCTGTCGTCACTAAAGAGGAGTTCCCACACCACAGGAGTGAGGTGGAGGTTAATGGTCTGATAGGTTTGCGTATCAATCAGTAAGACGGTGAGGCCGAATGTGGCGAAACAGACGGCAACAAACCGAAATAACGTTCGTGACGGTATCAGGAACGTGAGGGGAAATAGAATTAAAAGGTAGAGGGCGAAAACCAGAAAGCCGAAATGACCCACCCAAGAAAGCGTCAAATAAAATTGGCCTAAGAAGGTGTCCGGCCACGGCGACTGAGCAATGTAACGTGTGCCAATCAGCATGGCTGCAATGATGTTGAAGAAGGCAAACCAGTGCCCCCAACCAACCAGACGAGATACACGTTCGCCGTATGTGTTTCCGCTATCTACCATGTATTTTTCTATTTATCCGGTGTTAAGTATGAAATTAATTTTGCAACGAAGACATTAACGCTTGCGCAAACTTCTCTGCAATCGCTTTTCGCTGTGCTGCGGCCACGTTCTGGTTCAACACGTTGGTTGCCACGTTGCCGGCAATCATCAGGGTAAGCTCTGGAGAAGCATCATGTTTATCAAGAACGGCAGCGATTTCAGTCAGGATAGTTTCAACTTTTTCGTCGCTGTATTTCGATGTAATTGGCATAAAGACTCTAATGATGATAGTAAAAGCGGCTTATGATAACCTACTATGCCTTACAACTGAAACCAGTACGATGAATATTTCACTATGAGTTTGCACCTTTCCAATGTCATTTTGCATCAACTGCGCAAAAACGATAATGACGAGTTGATGGTTAACTACCGCGCTCAGTCTCTTGACAATGATACCTCAACCGAGAACCTCGTGGCCGAGTTGCATCGCGTTTTCAATGCGAAAGCGGGCAAAGGTTTCGGTTCGTTTAAGTCTGACAGTGATTTTCAAACATGGTTACATGAATTGCGTAAAGGGGAACGTAACTTTTACGACTTTTCGCAAGTGAGTGCGCAACGCCTGAAAGATGAGTTGGCGAAGTACCCCTTTGCCGACGAAGGCATTCTGGTGATGGCAGAGTACCAATCACTGGCGACTGATTATCTGTTTATTGGCATTTTGCCGATGAACCAAAGCTTGAAAGTGACGGAAGGTCTCGATATCAGCGCGACTGACTACCTCGACATCAATAAGATGGACATTGCGGCGCGCATTGATCTGTCGAGCTACGAGACCGATCGTGATTCAAACCGTTACCTGTCTTACATCAAAGGCCGTGTGGGCCGTAAAGTGGCTGACTTCTTCCTTGATTTTCTGCAAGCAGACATCGGTTTGGATCCAAAACAGCAAAACCAACTGCTGATGCAGGCCGTGGAAGATTTCTGTACCGATTCAAAACTCGAAAAAGACGAAGCGATCAGCTACAAGAAGCAGGTTTACGAGTACTGCAACGATCAAATCAAAGCGGGTGAAGAAGTCCAAGTTCAAGAGCTTTCAGGGGAGCTGCCTGCAAGCACCGACGGCACCAGCTTCTTTGATTTCACCCGTGAACACGGATATGAGTTGGAAGAGAGCTTCCCGGGCGACCGCAGCACGGTGCGCAAACTGACTAAGTATGTGGGCGCCGGTGGCGGCCTGAATATCAGCTTTGACAGCCTGCTGATGGGGGAGCGCGTATTCTACGACCCAGAAACTGACACGCTGACCATTAAAGGCACCCCGCCTAACTTGCGCGATCAACTGACCCGCAAACAATGATGACATGAGAGCGCTACGGCGCTCTTTTTTGTATGCTTTTTAGCCGCTGTCACGACAGGTGATGTATTTCAGTATATGCTTGTATTGAATCACAAATACAGTGCAGAGAGCAGGGATGAGCGCAAACCGAATCAGTGGATGGCTAAAAAACAGGTTGGATCTTGCGGTGATTGTCGTGTGGGGCGTCGTCATGTTGGCGGTGCTGTTGCAATACCGCGCGCTAGAAGTGACCAGTCGCAATCTGAATGAACTTGAAAATAGTGTAGATGGTTTGCGCAATACCCTCTACTTTCAGTCGCCATACCGAACCACACGTGCCAATGATCTGGCGCTCAATATTCAAGTGATTTACTCATTGCGGTTGCAGCTCGAAGCCGATTCAGATTCCAATTGGTTTCAGCCCGACTTAACGCAAACGTTATATGTGACAGATCGCTTTATCGAGCAGACGCGAAGTTTTCTTGCCGTGGAATTGTCGATTAACGAGTTAGTCGAGCAGTTGCAGGCGTTGCGAGAACGCTATGCACACCAACCCGACGTGCAGGCCGATTACCTCAAAATTGGCGCTTTCGTCTTGCAAGCGCTGTACACCGAAGGCGCGCGCAGCCCTGAACTCTACCGCACCTTTGATGCCTTGCTGAAACAATCCGAATCCTTGCCTACGGAAGCCAAAGACAATTTGCAACGCACGCTGGCTCGCGTTTCTACCTTGCTGAGTCACTATGCGGAAGGCGACAATTTGGTCGATAAACTGCTGCGTCATCGCGTGCACAACGAGATCATGTCGGCCAACACGCAATATGAAGAACGCTTTAAAACGCTGACGATCCTGAGCATGCTTAGTAGCGCTGTCGCCATGCTGTTGCTGGTGATTTTGGCGATGCGCCGTGAAAAATGGCACGCCAAATTGCAAGCTGTTCCCGTGGCTGAACCTGCGCTGGTGATGACGGAAAGTCCCACGCCGGTGGTGACCCCCATCAACCCAACGTTTGAACCGGAGGTGGTCATTGAAGAGGGGGCGGCCATCAACATTCAGCGCATGCTCTCTTCATTGAACGACGATTACGACTCGGTTCACATGCTACTGGAGGTGTTCATCGAAGATCATCGCAACGATGATGAGGGGTTGCGCCAGTTGTTGAGGACGGATTCGGAAGCGGCATTGCGTAAGGCGCACAGCTTGAAAGGGGTGGCGGGAAATTTAGGCGCCGATGGATTACGTGATGTGGCGTTGGCGATTGAGATGAAACTGAAACACGGCTCGCAACCGACGGAATCGGACCTACAGAAGTTGAGTGCTCATCTGAAGCAGACTATTGAAAGTGCGCGTTATTTTCTGAACAAGCGGGCGAGTTAACGGCTTTCAACGCATTTGGGTTTTCAAGATGCGCTGCTTTTCGGCATGTGTCGGATAGAGACGACGGTGAGTAAAGGCGGCGAGACAGTGCAGAGATAAAACCGTGCAGAGATAAGACACTGCAGATATCAATAGAGCGAGAAACAAACAGAGCGCGAAATTCGCGCTCTGTTTTTATTGGATCAGTTGGTACGGATTAAGCCGATTGCTTTTGCAATGCCAGCGCCGCTTCCTCTTCCAACGTAGCCTCTGCGGTTGGTTCGCATTTATCGACAAACCAACCCATGTAAGAGGTGAAAATGGTCACGATGATACACACGAAGCTGAGCCACATGAACGGCGCGTAGGAGAGGGTTGCCACGCCAAGAATACTCGCCATGTAAATGCCGTTGTCACTCCAAGGCACCATGCCGGAGGTGAGCGTGCCACCAAACTCGGCGTTACGAGACAAGTTTTTACGTTTGTAACCCAGACGGTCGTAGTTCTTCGCACAGATTTTTGGGGTCAGGATCAGGGACACGTACATCGCAGAACCAAACACGTTCCCCATAAATGCCGTACCGATGGTGCTGGTTGCCAGTGAGCCTGGGCTTGTGACGCGGCGTTCGAACAGTTTCGCGATGGTTTCCAGCACGCCCACTTTATCCAGCAAACCACCAAAACCAAGACCGAATACGATGACCGCCACTGAACCCAGCATAGACGACATACCACCACGGTTTAGAATCGCATCAATGAAATCCACGCCAGATTCAATGTGGAATGGTGCCCATGCCGTGTTGAATGCTTGCAGGAAGTCGACGTCCTGAATCATCACCGCCCAAACGATACCCAGCAGCGAACCGAAGCTGATCACCGGGAAAGATGGCATACGCATGGCCAGCAAGCCCAACACAATCAGGACAGGAATAAACGAATATGGCGTGATGTAGAACTGCGTTTCCATCGCGTTAATCACCGACTGAACCTGTGACATATCGACGTTGCCTGCGTAGTGGAAACCAAACAGTGTAAACATGATACCGGTGATGATGTAGCTGATCAGCGCGATCGGCAGCATGCCTTTGATGTGTTCCATGACTTCAACGTTCGACATGGACGAGGCCAGAATCACAGAGTCTGACAGAGGCGACATTTTGTCACCAAAGTAACAGCCAGACAGAACCGCACCCGCCGTAATTGGTGCAGGAACGCCAAGGCCTTGGCCGATCCCCATCATCGCAATACCGGCGGTACCCGCAGCACCCCAAGAGGTACCGGTAGCCAGCGCAGTCAGAGAACAGATCACCATGGTCGCCAGCAAGAAGATAGAAGGGTGGATCGCTTGCAGACCGTAGTAAATGATCGTCGGCACAATCCCGCCGGAAATCCAGGTTCCGACCAGCGCACCCACGGCTAAAAGTATTAAAACTGCACCTAAACCGTTAGAAATGCCGCTAAGTGCCGCTTTTTCTAGTTCTTGGTATTTGTGACCAAGGCGGACACCTAATACAAAAATAATGAACCAGCCAATGTATAAGGCCAGCTGAATCGGTAGATCGAACTTAGCAGTAAACGAAAAAGCCAATAGTAAAAACAGACCGAGCGATACAATAACTTGTACCAAGCTGGGCAAGCGTTTGGGGGCTTGAGTCATTCTAAGAACCTCTTATCGGGTTATCGGGTAGTTGTGCTAAGGAGGGGAAAACATCCTTATCAGTTGCGCGGAACTGTACATGAGTTGGAATAATATATCGACATTAAACTCAATTGGTGTGATTTGTGTCGTTATGGTGGTTAATTGGTGGGTTTAAATGTTGTATTTGAGCAAATGATTTGAAACAAAAAGATTTGTAATGTGAAAAATGCGTGTAACAAAGTGTAAGTAGTTAAGTGAAGATTTGATTACCAAAGGCTGAAGAATTAACAAATTTAACGCTTTTAGCAGTTTGCCGGCGAAATCGTTGTGTATCGCGGTGCGACGAAAGAAAAACTTACGACTTTTCTGAATAAAGGCTTGAGATTTTATCCTGAACCACTTATAGATGATGGATTGAATTTTTAACTGGAATACACGGAGAGTTAGTGCGATGAGAGTAGGTTTAGTGGGTTGGCGTGGTATGGTTGGTTCTGTACTGATGCAGCGAATGGTTGAAGAGCGTGATTTTGACCTGATCGATCCTGTTTTCTACAGTACGTCACAAATTGGTATCCCTGCGCCAAACTTTGGTAAGGAAGCTGGTCTACTGCAAGACGCGTTTGATATTGATAGCCTGAAACAGCTGGATGCGGTGATCACGTGTCAAGGCGGCAGCTACACTGAAAAGGTGTACCCAGCGCTGCGTCAAGCTGGCTGGAAAGGCGACTGGATTGATGCGGCCTCCACACTTCGCATGGACAAAGACTCCATCATTACTCTGGATCCAGTCAACTTGGCGCAAATTCAACAAGGCATTCACGGCGGCACCAACACATTTGTTGGCGGCAACTGTACCGTGAGCTTGATGTTGATGGGCCTCGGCGGTCTGTTTGAACGCGGCCTGGTTGAATGGATGAGCGCCATGACTTACCAAGCTGCTTCCGGTGCAGGCGCGCAAAACATGCGTGAATTGATTTCGCAAATGGGCGTGATCAACGATGCGGTGAGCTCTGAGCTGGCCAATCCGTCAAGTTCCATTCTGGACATCGACCAGAAAGTGGCAGAAACCATGCGCTCATCGAGCTTCCCAACCGACCAGTTTGGCGTTCCGCTAGCCGGGTCGTTGATTCCTTGGATCGACGTGAAACGCGACAACGGTCAAAGCAAAGAAGAGTGGAAAGCCGGCGTGGAAGCGAACAAGATTCTAGGTTCACAAAACTCGCCTGTGCCAATCGACGGGACATGTGTCCGTATTGGTGCGATGCGTTGTCACTCTCAAGCGCTGACCATCAAGCTGAAACAAAATGTGCCGCTTGATGAAATCGAAGAGATGATTGCAACGCACAACGATTGGGTGAAAGTGATTCCGAACGAGCGTGACATTACCGCGCGTGAACTGAGCCCTGCGAAAGTGACGGGCACTTTGTCCGTGCCAGTCGGCCGTTTGCGTAAAATGTCGATGGGTGATGACTTCCTCAACGCATTCACCGTGGGTGACCAACTGTTGTGGGGCGCGGCGGAGCCACTGCGTCGTACACTGCGCATCATCCTTGCTGAAAAGCAATAAATCCCGCTCTGCTCTAACGTATAAAAATAATAATAAAGCGCCTTTACGGCGCTTTATTTTCTTCTAACGTTTCGAGCCCATTGACGACCGGTACCACCCGTTTATCCGGCTCTGCCAATTCACTGCCGCAATGTTTGCAATACATCGCATCGGCTTCATGGCCGGCTTGTGAGCAGTTGGGGCATTTCACCAGCGAGCGGTGGGAGTTCATCTCTTGGTTGAGTTCGGCGGTAATGATCCCAGTTGGTACTGCCAGAATCGAATAACCCAGTAGCATGGTCAGTGATGCCACCGCTTTGCCCAGTGCCGTTTGAGGTGCAACGTCGCCATAACCGACCGTTGTGATGGTGACGATGGCCCAGTAAATACTTTGCGGAATGCTGGTAAAGCCGTTTTCTGGCCCTTCAATGACATACACCAACGAACCAAAGATCGTCACCAAAACCGCCACAGTACTGAAGAAAATCAGTACCTTTCGGCGCGCAGCAAGTAGCGAGCGCATCAATATATTGGAGTCTTGCAGGTAACGCACCAGCTTTAGAATTCGAAAGATACGCATGACGCGTAGCAAACGAATGGCACCCATAAACGTTGCAGACGGAAACAGCAGCGCAAAGTAAGTGGGTAAGATCGCCAGCAAATCAATCACACCGTAGAAGCTTTTGGCATACGCAGTCGGCTTGGGTGAGCAGTAGAGACGCAGTAAGTATTCGATCGTAAACAGCGCCGTGAAGAAATATTCGATGTAACGAATTTCAGTTTTCCACACTGCGGAAATATCGGGAATGGAATCGAGAATGAGTGCGACGATGGACGTGAGAATCGCGGCAATCAGCGTGATATCGAAAATTCGACCGCCTCGCGTGTAAGTCCCAAAAATAATGACATAAAGATGATGTTTAAGCGTCTTGTTGGACATGATATTGCAACCAGTTTCATCAGTTGCAATATCATAACGCCTCATTTGCGATTACGCTAACCCTGGAAACAGGCTACGCAAACCATTGGTGATAAATTCGATGCCCAATGCACCCAGAATCAGACCCATGATACGGGTGATCACGTTGATGCCCGTCTGCCCGAGCAAACGCACAATATATGGCGCAGAGCGAAACAGCAGCCACGAAGCAACGCTGAATACCACAATCGTCAGGATGATGCCGGCTGTGTCGATCATCGCAGGGTAACGTGACCCATAGACAATGGTCGAACTGATGGCACCTGGTCCCGCCATTAGGGGCATCGCCAAAGGCACCACACCGATTTGTTCACGGCTGATGTATTCCGATTTTTCCTGTTTGTTCTGTTTATCTTCACCCAGCTTACCGCTCATCATGGAGAAGGCGATACTCAGTAGTAGTAAACCACCGGCGACGCGAAACGAGTCGAGCGAAATGCTGAACATATCCAGCAACATCTGACCGCCCAACAGCGCCGTAATTAAAATGACGGCCACGGCAATGTTGGCTGTACGCGCGATTTTGTTTTTTTCTTCCGGTGTCATGTGACCGGTGAGCGAAACAAACACCGGCATGATGCCCACTGGGTTCACAGCGGCAACCAGTCCTAAAAAAAACTGTAGAAAGATAGCAAACTCAAAATGCATTAAACGGTCTCTTGGCGATCATGGGATTGAAATGAAGCAAGCGTAATGTAAGTCAAAGATAGCAAAAGGACGAATGAAAAAAAGTATCGCTTTTTTGGTTCTATGATTTAAAAAAACTAATCATGGGCAAATGTTGCAATCAACATGTTTCACTATTGTGCTTATTGCGTATGTCTTCCGCTGACTTTGTTAACATCAGCACATTTTTTGTAAAAAAAGAGCGTGGCGGTGGTGGGGGAAGTGGCGCAAGATATACTCTTAGTAGCACATTAAACGGCGGTTACACGTAGTGTTGTTGTTTATAAATGAAACTTTTTTACAAAGTGTTGTAGTTTTTTTAGTTTTACTTGTTCGTTGATGTGTTTTTTGTCATCGAAAAAATGGTTTTTATTTGTGTTGTTATTCAGTTGCTTAGGTGCTTTTTGTGTTGGCTTATACCCCTAGAGGGGTAATTAATTTTTCATAACTGATCTGAGTCAATTTTTTTCACACAGTGAAATATTATACTCAGCCATGAAAGCAATTTACTAAGTCTGTCGATTAGATTAACCGTTGACCAAGTAAGAAAAACTCAGGGACGCATACTTAATAAAGAGTTTTTAACGTTTTTCTATTTTAGGAGATTCATTATGCCTGTAACTAACCTGGCTGAACTAGATGCTCTTGTTGCTCGCGTGAAAGCGGCACAAGCAGAATTTGCGACCTACTCTCAAGAGCAAGTCGACAAAATCTTCCGTGCAGCATCTTTGGCAGCTAACCAAGCTCGTATTCCTCTAGCGCAACAAGCGGTAGCAGAATCAGGCATGGGTATTGTTGAGGACAAAGTAATCAAAAACCACTTTGCATCTGAGTACATCTACAACAAGTACAAAGATGAAAAGACTTGCGGCGTTCTTGAAGAAGACGACAGCATGGGTACCATGACCATCGCTGAGCCTGTAGGTATCATCTGTGGTATTGTTCCAACCACCAACCCAACTTCAACTGCGATTTTCAAATCACTGATTTCTCTGAAAACTCGTAACGGTATTATCTTCTCGCCACACCCACGTGCTAAACACTCAACCAACGATGCCGCTAAACTGGTTCTAGACGCCGCTGTTGCAGCTGGCGCGCCAAAAGACATCATCGGCTGGATTGATGAGCCATCTGTGGAACTGTCTAACGCACTGATGAAACACGAAGGTATCGCTCTGATCCTTGCAACTGGTGGTCCAGGCATGGTGAAAGCGGCTTATTCTTCAGGTAAACCAGCAATCGGTGTAGGTGCAGGTAACGTTCCTGTTGTGATCGATGAAACGGCTGACATCAAACGTGCAGTTGCTTCAGTACTGATGTCTAAAACATTCGACAACGGCGTTGTGTGTGCTTCTGAGCAAGCTGTCATCGTGATGGACGAAGTGTACGACGAAGTGAAAGAGCGTTTCGCGACTCACAAAGCACACGTCCTGAGCAAAGCAGATGCAGACAAAGTACGTAAAGTGCTTCTGATTGATGGCGCTTTGAACGCGAAAATCGTAGGCCAACCAGCAACTAAGATTGCTGAAATGGCAGGCGTTAAAGTGCCAGCTGATACGAAGATCCTTGTTGGTGAAGGTATCGGTGAAGTGTCTTACGACGACGAATTCGCTCACGAAAAACTGTCTCCAACACTGGGTATGTTCCGCGCAACTTCTTTCGAAAACGCGGTTGACCAAGCAGTGAAAATGGTTGAAATCGGCGGTATCGGCCATACTTCAGGCCTATACACTGACCAAGACGTGAACGCAGACCGTATCCGTTACTTCGGTGACCGTCTGAAAACAGCTCGTATTCTGGTGAACATCCCGACCACTCACGGTGGTATCGGTGACCTATACAACTTCAACGTTGCGCCATCTCTGACGCTAGGTTGTGGTTCTTGGGGTGGTAACTCTATCTCTGAGAACGTAGGTCCTAAACACCTTATCAACAAGAAAATTGTTGCGAAGCGAGCTGAAAACATGTTGTGGCACAAACTACCTAAATCAATCTACTTCCGTCGTGGTAGCCTTCCAGTCGCTCTGGGCGATCTAGAAGGTAAGAAACGCGCGTTCCTTGTTACTGACCGTTTCCTATTCAACAACGGTTACGCAGATGAAGTAGTGAGCCTGCTGAAAGCGCAAGGCATGGAAGTGACCACATTCTACGAAGTGGAAGCCGATCCAACGCTGACTATCGTGAAGAAAGGCGCAGAGCAAATGCGTAGCTTCCAACCAGACGTGATTCTAGCGCTAGGTGGTGGTTCACCAATGGATGCTGCGAAGATCATGTGGGTTATGTACGAGCACCCAGAAACTCACTTCGAAGAACTAGCAATGCGCTTTATGGACATCCGTAAACGTATCTACAAGTTCCCTAAAATGGGTCAAAAAGCTGAATTGGTTTGTATCACAACCACATCAGGTACAGGTTCAGAAGTGACACCATTCGCTGTGGTAACTGACGATGAAACTGGTGCGAAATACCCACTGGCTGACTACGAACTGACACCAAACATGGCTATCGTTGATGCGAACCTTGTGATGAACATGCCTAAGTCTCTGACTGCCTTCGGTGGTTACGATGCAGTCGTTCACGCTCTGGAAGCATACGTATCTGTTCTAGCGAACGAATACTCTGACGGTCAGGCACTGCAAGCACTGAAACTGCTGAAAGAATACCTGCCATCAAGCTACGCAAACGGTGCGAAAGATCCAATCGCTCGTGAAAAAGTACACAACGCAGCGACTATCGCGGGTGTGGCCTTTGCGAACGCATTCTTGGGTGTATGTCACTCAATGGCGCACAAACTGGGTGCTGAGTTCCACCTGCCTCACGGCTTGGCAAACTCACTGCTGATGGCAAACGTGGTTCGTTACAACGCGAATGACAACCCAACTAAACAAACTGCGTTCTCTCAATACGACCGCCCACAAGCACGTCGTCGCTACGCTGAAGTTGCTGACCACTTGGGTCTGTCTAAACCAGGCGACCGCACTGCTCAGAAAATTGAGCGTCTGCTAGGTTGGTTGGAAGAGTTGAAACTGGCACTGGATATCCCAGCGTCAATTCAAGCAGCTGGCGTTAACGAAGCTGACTTCCTAGCGAAAGTTGATGAACTAGCGGTTGAAGCGTTCGATGACCAATGTACTGGTGCGAACCCACGTTACCCTCTCATCAGCGAGCTGAAAGAAGTTCTGCTAGCGTCTTACTACGGTAAACCTTTCGTTGAAGGTGAAACTTTCGAAGGCACTACCGTTATCAAGAAACGTGCAGACCAAGAAGCAGCGAAAGCAGCGCCTAAAGCGAAGAAAGACAAAGCTGAAGCGTAATGAGATAAGTTTTCGCTAGCACGAAACTTATTATCGGGAAAATTCAAGCCCCACCGTTTGGTGGGGCTTTTTTATCGCTGTGCTAAAACCTGATGACGTGGCGTGCATGGACGTGCAAATGGATGATGCGTTAAGTCCACATCACCAATACCGCAGCCAGCGCAACCAAAATTAGCCCCAACCCATCTTTAATGCGAACGCGTTGCCTTAGCCAGAATATCGAAATCAACATGGTGAAAAAGATTTCAACCTGACCCAACGTTTTCACGTATGGTACAGCTTGCAGTGACATGGCACTGAACCATCCCATCGAACCGATGCAACTGCTCATGCTGGTTAGCAGAGTGAGTTTCGGCTTTGACCACAATGCTTTCAGTGTATTGATGTCACGTGCGAACAAATAGCCTACCAATAGCAGGGTTTGCAGCGAAATCACCAGCAGTAATACCCATGCCGCACTGTGTGGAAAGGGGAGACCCAGTGCTAAACTTGCTTCGCGCACCCACAGCGAGGTGAGCGCAAAAGCACTGCCACTGCCTAACCCGAGTAAAATCGTCGGCAGCGAAAGTTGGCGAAAGCCGCCTTGCGCGCTCAGCATAAAAACACCAATGCCACCCAACAACACGCCAATCCAACCCAGAAGATTCAAATGTGTTCCAAAGAACAACATGCCGAGCACGGCGGCGACCAACGCTTCGCTTTTGGCTAAGCCTGCCCCGACTGCGTAATTATTGAATTTGAACAGCTTCACCATCAATGCAGTGGCGAGAATTTGCATCACCGCTGCACCAACGATGAAGCCGATAAACGTGTGACTAAACGATGGCAATTCAACCGGTTCAATTTGATACAAGGTAATCAAGTAGAGCGCAGCCAAAGGGCTTGCCCAGATAAATCGTGCCAGTGTGACACCGGCGGTCTTCACGTCACCAGCGAGGCGACTTTGAAAGGCGTTCCGCCAAGATTGCATGAAGGCGGCAAGAAAGGTGAAGAAAATCCATGTCATGATGATGTGTCCGAGGAGAGGGCGAGGGCACTATGCTATGAAAGCTATGCGGTATCAGCAAGTTAAATCATGACCAATAAAGCAGCAGCCATAAAAAAGCCTCTCGAATGAGAGGCTTTGGGGTTCAGGGTTGTGCAGAATGCGACTTAGCCAGCCAACACATCGGTGGCAACTTTGTAGCTAGGGTCTTCTTTGACGTTGATTTCTACTAAGCTACCCGCTTTTTGTAGCAGAGCGCGGCAATCTTGGCTGAGGTGACGCAGATGCAGCGTTTTACCTAAGCTGGCATAACGTTCGGCAACCGTTTCAATCGCTTCAATTGCTGAATGATCGGCCACGCGTGAGTGGGCAAAATCAACAATCACGTCACTTGGATCGTTTTGGGCGTCAAACAGTTCGAGGAAGTTCGCGGCTGAGCCAAAGAAAATCGGGCCATGAATTTGGTATACCTTAGAGCCTTCCTCGTTGAGGTGGCTGCTGGCGTAAATGTGTTTTGCATGTTCCCAAGCAAACATCAGTGCCGAGGCAATCACACCCACCGCGACCGCAATCGCCAAATCGGTAAACACGGTGACAATGGTCACCAGCACGATCACAAAGAAATCCTGCTTTGGCACACGGCGCGCCAGTTTGAAAGTGGCCCACTCGAATGTGCCGATCACCACCATAAACATCACTCCAACCAGCGCCGCCAGTGGGATCATCTCAATCAAAGAAGATGCAAACAGGATGAAGACCAGCAGCATGACGGCGGCAACGATACCGGACAAGCGGCCACGTCCACCGGAATTGACGTTAATCATTGATTGACCGATCATCGCGCAGCCCCCCATGGCACCAAACATGGAACAGGTGATGTTCGCCAGACCTTGCCCCATACACTCGCGGTTTGATTGGCCACGGGTATTGGTCATTTCGTCCAACACGGTCAGGGTCAGCAGGGATTCGATCAGGCCAATGGCCGCGAGAATAACGGCGTAAGGCAGAATAATTTGCAGCGTTTCCAATGTCATCGGCACATTTGGAATCGAGAAGCTTGGCAGATTACCTGCCAGCGTGGCTGCCTCATTACCCGACATGGCGCGTAGGAAATCGACCACGGTGCGTGTTTCCAACCCGAGGCCTTGCACCAGCAGTGTAATGGTCACAATTGCCGCCAATGACGATGGGATTGCAGTGGTGATCTTGGGGAGGAAATAGATGATGGCCATGGTCAAAGCGACCAAGCCGAGCATCAGTAGCATTTGGTCTTGTGGCAACCACGTCAGCATGCCGTTGAGATCCGGCGCTTTAAATTGGCCTAACTGCGCAAGGAAAATCACAATCGCCAAGCCGTTCACAAAGCCGATCATCACGGGGTGAGGCACCATTCGAATGAATTTGCCCAATTTAAACAAGCCCGCGGCAATTTGTAGAATGCCGGCAAATAAAATGGCAGCAAACAAGTATTGAACGCCATGGGTTGCCACCAGGCTGACCATCACGACGGCCATGGCGCCGGTTGCACCGGAGATCATGCCTGGACGTCCGCCAAAAATTGAGGTGACCAGACCAACGATAAAGGCGGCATAGAGACCGACCATCGGATCCACACCCGCCACGAAGGCAAATGCAACGGCTTCGGGAACCAATGCCAATGCGACGGTTAAACCCGATAGCACGTCATTTTTGACCGAATGCTTAGAAAATTGTGGAAATTCAAACATGAGTATTCAGTTTTCGCTGTCGTTAAATGAATGGAGACACATGCTCTGTGCTGAATATTAGCCCCTTGCAGGTGTGGTGAACGATCACCAGTGACAGGCCGAAATTGTGACAAAAAATGAGTCGCAGCAGATTGGTGTCGTGTTTTAAGTCGGCGAATGGTACTGAATAGTGTGATTAAGTTCAACAATTAACCGGATAAATATCCCGTATTCAGCCATAGCAAGGCTGGATGTTTGTGAGTTTTGTTAATGATTTAACTGAAAATTTTACGATCGGCTAACCGAATAGTGTGCTCTACGTCATATACTGGTCACTTTATTTTTTCAGTTGGAGATTTGTTATGCCGACGACCGGTAACGTGATCACTCTCACGGCACTGCTGAGTGTCTGTTCTTTTCATGCATTGGCTGCGGAGTCTGGATCTGATGTCGATAGCAATGCAGGTCAGTTCAGTGGTGATGCCAAATTGGGCTTTATTTATTCGAAAACCGACAGCACATCGATGTCGGTGAACTCCGGCGCTAGTTTGAAATACGAGCAAGAAAAGCAAACCCAGCAATTGTCTTTGGCGACCTACTATTCTCATCAATCTGACGATGATGGCACCAACAAGTACCGCATCATCTACGACATTAAACACACCGTATCGAATGACACCTTTTTGTTTAGCAATGCGAAGTACGAACACGATCAGTATGCCACGTACCGTCATCAGGCCTTGATCGTCGGTGGTATTGGTCAAACACTGATTGATGATGGCACCTCAAAACTGGAAATTGGTGCGGGTCCGGGTTTCCGTTATTCAAAACGCCAAGCGTTTGATAAAACAAAAGCGAACGAAAGTCAGGATGAAGTGATTGCGAACGCGTTTGCCAATGGCAACACGCAATTGTCTGATGCCATGAATGTCGGGGCGGGTGTGCGTGTCGACTATGGTGATTCCAACACCACGACCACGGCAAATGCCTTCTTAAAGAACAAGCTGGCTGAAAAACTGGCGTTGGTACTTGATACCGAATATATCTACAACTCGCAAGTGGCTGCGGGCAAGAGCCATGATGAAATCTACAGCACCATCAGTTTGAATTACGCGTTTTAAGCCCAAAAGAAAGCCCACCGAAAGGTGGGCTTTTTTGTATGACGGACGTCGCGTCGCTTAGAAAGACTGAGGTTTAGCCATCGCTGCACCGGCTTGATTGCGAGCAGCTTGGCTGCCTGCGCCGATTGGTTGGTAGCGCTCAGTGCGGAATGGCGCTGCCACGACCGCGATTTCTTTCAGCTCTTTGGAGCCAGGTGCTTTTGCCATTGGTGCAGAAGCATGGCCTGATGTCATGGCCGCTTTCACCGTTGGCTTCGCCACTGGTGCTGCTTTAGGGGCAGGTTGAGGTGCGGGCTCGATTGCCGCTTTTACAGCTGGTGCTGTTTCAACGGTTTCAACCACATCAACGGATTCAGCCACATTCACGGATTCAACAACAGACGCTTGAACATTTGGCTCCTGTGCCGCTTTAGGTGCTGCGACGACTTCAGCATCAACGCTTTCAACCACGTCAGATGGCGTGACCACATCAGCGACTGCTACCGGCGCTTCGACGACAGGAGTGCTGACTGCTTCAACTGGCGCTTCAACAACAACTTCAGCTTCAACAACCGCTTGAGGCACTTCGCGACGAATGATCACTTTGCCCATGGCCATTTCTGGACAAGCAAAGCCACCGAGTGCGACGCTCACGGCTGCTGCAGGTGCTTCGTCGACTTTCGCGGCTTTCTGAGCTGGTTTTGCCAGATCATAACGCGGCATCACTTTACCCATTGCCATTTCTGGTGACGCAACGCCACCTTTACGCAGACGGAATGGGTTTGGACGACGGTCGCGACCACGACGACGACGCTGACCACTTGCACGCAGGTGGCGAGGCGAGCGACGGTTACGACGCTGCTTCTGTTCATCTTTTTCAGTGTCTTGCGCTTCGTTTGCAGCCACATCAGTGTTGATGTCTTTCACCGACTCAACGGCTTTGTCAGCCACTGGCGCAGTGTCATTCTTCGCTTCCAGTTCAGCGGCTTGCTGATCTTTGACGCGAATTTGCTTGGTCAGTTTACGACGTTGACGACGTTCTTTCACCACCGCTGCTTTTTCTTCCTTCGCTTCGGCGCGAGGGGCATCGGTTGGGTCTTGTTGTGCATCTGCCGCGAGCTGACGACCTTGTTCCATCAGCTTGGCTGATTTCGCATCGTCACGTTTGTTATTGCGACGAGGTTCGTTGCGATCACCGCGTTCGTTACGGTCGCCGCGCTCATTACGCTCATTGCGGTCGTTGCGTTCTGTACGCTCTTGCTTCGGCTTACGCTCTTGCTGCTTGCGAGAATTTGGCGCGTCTTTATCCGCGGCTTTGTTCTCGTTGGTTCTTTCTTTCGCGTCGTCGTTTGGCTTACGCTTGTTCTTGTCGCGAGAGTTACGACGACGATCATTGCGTTCACGACGAGGCTGAGACGACTTATTACGGTCATCGTTGCCTTTCGCTTTCGGCTGATCTTGCTCTTCTTTCTTCGGTGCTTCTGCAGGTGCTGCGAACAGTCCTGACAGGGCTTTCAAGAAGCGGCCAAACAGACCTGGTTTTTCTTCCTTCACTTCCTGAGGTTGTTCAACCTGAGGTTTTGGTGTTGGCGCAGGTGCTGGAGCCGTTTGAGCTGGCGCAGCAAAACCTTTCAGTACAGGTTCTTCAATACGCTTCGGTTTGACTTCCGTTTCAGTTGGCTCTTTCCCTTCGGCTTCTTTCATTGCTTCCAGTTTGCGAGGGATCAGGTAAGACAGAATGTTCTGCTCTTCGCCATCACGTACACGGACCACTTCAAAATGAGGCGTTTCCATGTCGGAGTTTGGCACAACCGTGATTTTCACATCCTGAGTGCGTTCAATGTGGTTCACCGAGCGACGTTTTTCGTTCAACAGGTAAGATGCAATCGAGACAGGCACAACCGCCAAAACTTGCGAGGTGTTGTCTTTCAGAGCTTCTTCTTCGATCAAACGCAGCACAGACAGAGCCAGAGATTCGTTATCACGAATCACACCCGTACCAGTACAACGAGGACAGATGTGATGGCTGGCTTCAGCCAGTGATGGGCTGAGACGCTGACGCGACATTTCCAACAGACCAAAGCGGGAAATACGGCCGATTTGCACGCGAGCGCGGTCGACACGTACAGCTTCACGCAGACGGTTTTCCACTTCACGTTGGTGGCGAACTGGAGTCATATCGATAAAGTCGATAACAACGAGGCCACCGAGGTCACGCAGGCGTAGTTGGCGAGCAATTTCGTCTGCAGCTTCTAAGTTTGTGTTCAGTGCGGTTTCTTCGATATCACCACCTTTGGTTGCGCGGGCAGAGTTGATATCGATAGAGGTCAGGGCTTCGGTTGGGTCGATGACAATCGAACCACCGGAAGGCAGGCGAACTTCGCGTTGGAACGCGGATTCAATCTGGCTTTCGATTTGGAAGTGGCTGAACAGTGGCACTTCGCCGTCGTATTTCTTAACACGGTTAACGAAGTCAGGACGGACGAGGCGGATGTGCTCAAGTGCGCGTTCGTAGATGGTGTTGCTGTCGATCAGGATTTCACCGATATCACGGCGCAAGTAGTCACGAATCGCACGAACGATGACGTTACTTTCTTGGTGGATCAAAAATGGCGCAGGGTTTGAATCCGACGCTTGTTTGATCGCACTCCAGTGGTTCAACAAAACATTCAAGTCCCACTCAAGCTCTTCGCCGCTTTTACCCACACCAGCGGTACGCACAATTAGGCCCATGCCTTGCGGCAGTTCCAGTGTGCTTAACGCCGATTTAAGTTCTGTACGCTCATCCCCTTCGATACGGCGTGAAATACCACCGGCGCGAGGGTTGTTTGGCATCAGGACCAGGTAGCTGCCAGCAAGAGAGATAAAAGTGGTGAGGGCTGCACCTTTGCTACCGCGTTCCTCTTTTTCAACTTGCACGATCACTTCTTGGCCTTCATTCAGCACTTCTTTAATGCTTGGACGGCCTTGGTAGCTATAACCTTCAGGGAAGTATTCGCGGGCAATTTCTTTGAGGGGGAGGAAACCGTGTCGTTCAGCGCCGTAATCGACGAATGCTGCTTCCAGACTTGGTTCAATGCGGGTGATGCGTCCTTTGTAGATATTCGCTTTTTTGGATTCATGTCCTGGACTTTCGATATCCAAATCGAAAAGTCGCTGGCCATCTACCAACGCGACACGCAACTCTTCTTTTTGAGTTGCGTTAATTAACATTCTTTTCATTTAAAAATCTCGTTTTCTTTCTTTCATTTTGATTATTGTTCTTGCTGCCTTTGCTTCGTTTTCACGGTGCCTGATCCCATGGCTTATTCAATACAGCCTCCCGGCTGGAGGGGATGCTCTGGGGCACGTCAGTCATCACAAGCGTGAAACACGCCTGTGATCCGCATAGAGGCGGAGGGTACTCAACATGAAATGACGATGAGTAGAGCAACAAGAAGCCTTCACCAATGGTGTCTTACGCCACGTGCTGCACATTGGTGTTTAGCTGACTACTCATTAAAACTGCATTAAAAGAACGGTCAAATTAATTTATCACCTGTTCGATTATTGCAGCTGTGAACTATAGCAGTGACTGGTAAACTCAGCAATCGGCTTTATAAGAAAGCGCTTAAAATTTTAAGACTCTGTACAAAAAATGTCAGTGAACGCTGAATATTCTCAGAGAAAATTGCTGACAAATTTTGAATTTTATCAATAAAACAACGCCGATTTTCCAACGCAAGGGGTTAACTTGATGTGAATTTCGGCGATTTAGAGCAAATTTTAAGCTGAAAAGCTGGTTTTCCTGTTACGAAGAAAAATGTGATTTTCATCCTATTACGGTTAGAATAGCCGCCATGAGCGAAATGAGAACCCAAGTCCAGTTCATCGATATCGATGAAGACATGGCTGGTCAGCGCATTGATAACTTTTTGCGCAACCAATTAAAAAGTATCCCGAAAAGCGTGGTTTATCGAATTCTACGCAAAGGGGAAGTGCGCGTGAACAAAAAACGCGTCAAAGCAGAATACAAGCTAGAAGCGGGTGACATTGTCCGCGTTCCTCCGGTGACAATAGACGTTAAAGAGGACGAAGTGGCGGCACCGAGCACCAAGCTGAACAAAGTGGCGGAGCTGGAGCACTGCATTCTGTATGAAGACGACCACATGCTGGTACTCAATAAACCGTCCGGCACGGCGGTGCATGGAGGCAGTGGGCTGAAGTTTGGTGCCATCGAAGCGCTGCGTGCGCTGCGTCCGCAAGCACGTTTTCTGGAACTGGTGCACCGTATCGACCGCGATACCTCAGGGATTTTGTTGATCGCCAAAAAGCGTTCGGCACTGCGTCAACTGCAAAGTCAGTTCCGTGAGAAAACCGTGCAGAAGTATTACTTTGCGCTGGTGATGGGGGAGTGGAAGAGTCAGTGTAAAGTGGTCAATGCACCGCTGCTCAAAAATGAAGTCAACAGCATTGTGCGCGTGAACCCGAATGGGAAACCGTCCGAAACGCGCTTTAAAATTCTAGAGAAGTTTGCCGATGCAACGCTGGTGCAGGCGAGTCCAATCACTGGGCGTACTCACCAGATTCGTGTGCATACGCAATATGTGGGCCACCCAATTGCGTGGGATGATCGCTATGGCGATCGCCGCTTTGATGCCTACACGGCGCAGTTTGGTATTGATCGCTTGTTCCTGCATGCGGCTAACATTCAGTTCACGCATCCAGCCAGCGGTGAAAAGATGGAAATCAATGCCCCGCTCGATGCGAAGCTGGAAAAAGCGTTGGCGAAGATGCGCCAATCGGCATAAACCTTCAAAGGCTTGTTGCAAGACAAGCCTTTTCTTTTTAGCGCAATTGCTTTTCAAGCGAATGCTGCTGTTCAACTGAATGTTGCTTTCACAGCAGAATCTGAGTGTTCAAGCGGGGTGGTTTACGCTTACAGGACTCGAACTTGTTCGTTTTCCAGTAATTTCACCAATCGAATCAATGGCAAACCAACCAAAGCGTTCGGGTCATCGCCTTCTAGTCGTTCAAACAGCGCAATGCCTAACCCTTCACTTTTAAAGCTGCCAGCACAGCTGAGTGGTTGCTCCTGATCCACATAATGGGTCACCATCGCACGGCTTAAATGACGGAAATGAACGGTAAAAGTCTCCAGCACCACTTGTGCCTGATTCGTTTCACTGTTGTAGAGCGCGAGGCCTGTATAAAACGTGATCGCTTGGCCGCTCTGACTCAACAATTGTTCGATCGCTTTGTCACGGGTGTGTGGTTTACCGACGATCTGGCCGTTGATCACACACACTTGGTCGGAACCGATCACCAAACTCGGCGTCGAAACATTGCAAGAGCGCGCTTTTCCTTCGGCCAATCGCATCACCAATTGTTGCGGTGTTTCGCCATCGAGTGGCGTTTCATCGCAATTGGGCGTGGCGGTGGTAAAGGGCAGATGCAGCTTGCTCAGCAACTGCTGACGAAATGGTGAGGTTGAGGCTAAAACTAGTTGGTAATTTTGCATTTTAATTTACAATTATCGCGAGTTTGGCAGCAGCATATCTCAAGTAAACTGGCTGTTCATAATGCTCTCAGCGGAAAGGGAAAAAAAACTAACTTTTTTGCCTTTTTCTTTGACTAAACCTATTTTGGAAGATAATATTCGCGCCCTATGCAAAAGGTAAAAATACCGCGATCAGTTGATCCGGCGAAAGCAGCTTCAAAACGACTTGACTACGATGGCATCATCCAAATGAGTCTTTTCAAGCGCTTAGAGGAATCAACTGCAGGCGTTAAACGCGACGCACAAGTTTCATTGTCATTTGGGCTTGATGAACAGCGACTCGTTGTTATCTCTGGTAAAGCTAACATCGAAGTTGATTTAGAGTGTCAACGCTGTAATGAGGTTTTTGCACACGAGTGTGAAGTTGAATTCACTTACACCCCGTACTTCGGGCCAAAAAGTGAAGAAGACGCACCGGACGAGTATGATTTGGTAGATCTAAACGAGTACGGTGAAGTAGACCTGATTCAGTTAGTTGAAGACGAGTTCATCATTAATTTGCCTCAAGTAGCGATGCATGACGAAGCGGATTGTAGCGTTAATTCAGACAATATGGTGTTTGGTGAACTTCCAGACGAAGTGTTGGAAGACAAGCCGAATCCATTCGATGTTCTAAAAAGTTTAAAGAAGTAAATCTTTAAGCAATAACAACATAGGAGTAGGGTCAATGGCCGTACAACAAAACCGTAAAACACGTTCACGCCGTGGTATGCGTCGTTCACACGATGCGCTTACTACAGCTGCTCTATCTGTAGATGCGACTTCAGGTGAAACTCACCTACGTCACAACGTGACTGCTGACGGTTACTACCGTGGCAAAAAGGTTATCAACAAGTAAGGTTGACCTTTGCATAATTTAACCGTTGCACTTGATGCAATGGGCGGGGATTTCGGTCCTCGCGTCACAGTGCCTGCCGCCGTGCAGGCACTGTCGCATTTCCCAGAGCTAAAAGTGACCCTCGTTGGTGATCAGACTTCGATCGCCCATCAACTTTCACTTCTAGGTTACGAACCAGATACTCGTTTGAGTATTTTGCACAGTGACCGAGTCATCTCTAACTCAGAGAAACCTTCTTTAGCGCTTCGCAACAGCCAAGGCAGTTCCATGGGAATGGCCATTGATTTGGTTGCTGAAGGGCAAGCCGACGCATGCGTCAGTGCCGGAAATACCGGTGCGCTGATGGCCCTTTCCCGTTTTCGTCTCAAATTATTGCCGGGAATTGATCGGCCTGCGTTGGTGTCGGCATTACCGACAGCATCCGGTGGGAAAACTTGGATGCTTGACTTAGGCGCTAATGTTTCCAGTGATGCAGATTCGCTGTTTCAATTTGCGGTCATGGGCGCAGCGCTGGCCGAACAGCATTTGTCTCGTCCGCCGCGGGTCGCGATTTTAAATATCGGTGCCGAGGAAATAAAAGGTAATGATCTTGTCAAACGTTGTGCTGAAATGTTGCACCAGACACAAGCCGTGAATTTTATCGGTTATATTGAAGGTAACCAATTGCTGTTAGACGCTGCTGATGTGGTGGTGTGTGACGGTTTTGTCGGCAATGTGTGTCTGAAGACGTGTGAAGGGACAGCACAACTCTTTATCGATAAGTTAAAAAGTAAGTTTTTAGCCTCATCCATAAAGGGTTGGATCGCCAGAAAGCTGTTTTCTGATCTATTTACTGAACTAAAAACATTGAACCCCGACCAGTATAACGGTGCAAGTTTGCTAGGATTGCGCGGCATTGTCATTAAAAGTCATGGAAGTGCTGATGTATCCGCTGTCATGAATGCAATTTCTGAAGCGGTACATGAAGTGAAACGACAAGTACCCAGCCGTATAAGCGATCGTTTGGAAGCGGTTTTACTCGAGAGGCATTATTAGTCTTCATGTATAGCAAAATTTTAGGTACAGGCAGCTACCTGCCATCTCAGGTGCGTACTAACGCGGATTTAGAGAAAATGGTAGATACAAGTGATGAGTGGATTGTCACGCGTACTGGTATTCGCGAGCGTCGTATTGCCGCAGATAATGAAACCGTTGCCGATATGGGCTTTTACGCGGCGCAAAACGCTATTGAGATGGCGGGCATTGATAAAAACGACATCGATTTAATCATCCTTGCCACGACCAGTAGCAGTCACACGTTCCCTTCGTCTGCCTGTCAGGTACAAGCGAAACTGGGCATTAAAGGTTGCCCGGCGTTTGACCTTGCAGCAGCGTGTTCTGGTTTTATCTACGGATTGTCAGTCGCGGATCAACACATCAAATCGGGCATGTGTAAAAACGTGCTGGTGATTGGTGCTGATGCGTTGTCAAAAACGTGTGACCCAACCGATCGCTCAACTATTATCCTGTTTGGTGATGGTGCGGGTGCGGTTGTGGTTGGTGCCAGTGAAGAACCTGGCATTTTGTCGACTCATGTTTACGCTGATGGTCAATTCGGCGACCTGCTCAGCCTGGAAGTACCAGAGCGTGGCGGTGATGTGGACAAATGGCTATATATGGCCGGCAACGAAGTGTTCAAAGTGGCGGTGACGCAGCTTTCAAAACTGGTCAAAGACACGCTGGCAGCCAACAATATGCACAAGTCTGAACTAGACTGGTTGGTACCGCATCAAGCGAACTATCGCATTATTTCTGCGACGGCGAAAAAATTGTCGATGTCGCTGGATCAAGTGGTGATCACGTTGGACCGTCATGGGAACACGTCTGCTGCAACGGTGCCGACGGCACTGGACGAAGCGGTACGTGATGGCCGGATCAAACGGGGTCAGACGCTACTTTTAGAAGCCTTTGGTGGTGGTTTCACCTGGGGTTCTGCGTTAGTGAAGTTCTAACGCTCGCTCAAGAATAAATTAGACGTTAAGGGGTCGTCAGACTCCTTATTCATTCTTAGTTAAGGAAAAAAACAATGAGCAAGTTTGCTATCGTATTTCCAGGTCAAGGTTCTCAAGCGGTTGGTATGCTTGCCGAGCTTGGCGAACAGTATGACGTAGTTAAACAAACTTTCGCAGAAGCGTCTGACGCACTGGGTTACGACCTATGGGCACTGGTTCAGAACGGTCCTGTTGAAGATCTCAACCAGACTTTCCGTACGCAACCTGCACTGCTGGCGTCTTCTGTGGCGATTTGGCGTGTATGGCAAGCGCTGGGTCTTGAGCAGCCAGAAGTGCTGGCAGGCCACAGCCTTGGTGAATACTCTGCACTGGTTTGTGCCGGTGTGATTGATTTTAAAGCCGCGATCAAATTGGTCGAACTGCGTGGTCAACTGATGCAAGAAGCGGTTCCTGCAGGAACCGGCGCAATGTACGCGATCATCGGTTTGGATGATGCGGCGATTGCCAAAGCGTGTGAAGACGCTGCGCAAGGCGACGTGGTGTCTCCGGTGAACTTCAACTCACCAGGCCAAGTGGTCATTGCCGGTCAGAAAGATGCGGTAGAACGCGCGGGCGCACTGTGTAAAGAAGCGGGCGCGAAACGTGCATTGCCACTGCCAGTGTCAGTGCCTTCACACTGCGCGCTGATGAAACCTGCAGCAGAAAAACTGGCTGTGGCGCTAGAAGCGCTTGAGTTCAACGCGCCGCAAATCCCAGTGATTAACAACGTGGACGTTGCGACAGAAACGGATCCAGCGAAAATCAAAGATGCATTGGTTCGTCAACTGCACAGCCCAGTCCGCTGGACAGAAGGCGTGGAGAAGATGGCAGCACAAGGCATTGAAAAACTATTTGAAGTTGGCCCAGGCAAAGTACTGACTGGTTTGACTAAACGTATTGTGAAAACGCTTGATGCAGCAGCAGTGAACGACATCGCTTCACTGGAAGCCGTTAAGTAAGAATAGGAAATAAACATGAGTAATTTCATGAACCTGGAAGGCAAAGTTGCCCTGGTTACTGGCGCAAGCCGTGGTATCGGTAAAGCAATCGCGGAACTATTGGTTGAACGTGGTGCCACAGTGATTGGTACAGCAACCAGCGACAGCGGTGCGGATGCGATCAGTGCGTACCTAGGCGATAACGGCAAAGGTTTGGCGTTGAATGTGACAGATGTAGCGTCCATCGAATCTGTGCTGAAAAGCATTAACGATGAATTCGGCGGTGTTGATATTCTGGTGAACAACGCGGGTATCACGCGTGACAACCTGCTGATGCGTATGAAAGATGACGAGTGGACCGATATTCTGGATACCAACTTGACGTCGATCTTCCGTCTGTCTAAAGCTGTACTTCGTGGCATGATGAAAAAACGCCAAGGTCGTATCATTAATGTCGGTTCTGTTGTCGGTACAATGGGTAACGCGGGTCAAACAAACTACGCAGCCGCAAAAGCGGGCGTAATTGGCTTTACGAAGTCAATGGCACGTGAAGTTGCATCCCGTGGCGTGACCGTGAACACAGTTGCACCAGGTTTCATCGAAACGGACATGACAAAAGCGCTGAATGACGACCAACGTGCTGCTACACTTGCACAAGTGCCAGCAGGTCGTCTGGGTGATCCACGTGAAATCGCATCTGCGGTTGCATTCTTGGCATCTCCAGAAGCAGCGTACATTACCGGTGAAACTCTGCACGTTAACGGCGGAATGTACATGGTTTAAGGCCAAGTTTGGGGCGAAGTGAACGGAACTTGTTCGGTAAAATGTTGACTTCGTCCAAAACTTGTCAACGAAATGCGCAAGATTTGTGCATGATATATGTCAAAAATGGTGTGAATTTCGGTTAAAATCGCCAAATTTGTGGTTTGACCAGCAAGGTCCCCCTTGCAACTTTCACTAGTTCGAATAAACTACGGAATCATCGCATTAGGCGAAATCTGTAAAGGAAAAGAAAAAATGAGCAACATCGAAGAACGCGTAAAGAAAATCATCGTTGAACAGCTAGGCGTAGACGAAGCAGAAGTGAAAAACGAAGCTTCTTTCGTTGAAGACCTAGGTGCGGATTCTCTAGACACTGTTGAGCTTGTTATGGCTCTGGAAGAAGAATTCGACACTGAGATTCCTGATGAAGAAGCAGAGAAAATCACTACTGTTCAAGCTGCGATCGATTACGTAAACAGCGCTCAGTAATGTCTCTCCCCAGGCGGCCCTCTGGCCGCCTGAGTTTTTCTCACTCATCTATAATCTCTCATAGAATTTTCATTTCCGGAGAATATGATCGTGTCCAAGCGTCGTGTCGTTGTCACTGGCATGGGTATGTTGTCACCGGTAGGCAACACTGTAGAATCTTCTTGGAAAGCCCTGCTAGCTGGTCAAAGTGGTATCGTGAATATCGAACACTTTGATACAACAAATTTCTCAACTCGTTTCGCAGGTCTGGTAAAAGATTTCAACTGCGAAGAGTACATGTCTAAAAAAGATGCCCGTAAAATGGATTTATTTATCCAGTACGGTATTGCTGCGGGCATCCAAGCGCTAGACGATTCTGGTCTGGTGATCACTGAAGAAAACGCGCCACGCGTCGGTGTTGCAATCGGCTCGGGCATCGGTGGTCTTGATTTGATCGAAAAAGGTCATCAAGCGCTTATGGAGAAAGGTCCACGTAAAGTGAGCCCATTCTTCGTCCCTTCAACCATCGTGAACATGGTTGCCGGTAACTTATCTATCATGCGTGGTCTTCGTGGTCCTAACATCGCGATTTCAACTGCATGTACCACAGGTTTACATAACATCGGCCACGCGGCACGTATGATTGCATACGGCGATGCGGAAGCGATGGTTGCTGGTGGTAGTGAAAAAGCGTCTACTCCTCTGGGTATGGCTGGCTTCGGTGCCGCTAAAGCGCTGTCTACACGCAACGATGAACCTGCAAAAGCTTCTCGCCCTTGGGACAAAGACCGTGACGGTTTTGTTCTGGGTGACGGCGCAGGCGTGATGGTTCTGGAAGAATACGAACACGCAAAAGCGCGTGGCGCGAAAATCTACGCAGAAATCGTAGGCTTCGGTATGTCCGGTGACGCGTACCACATGACTTCGCCAAGCGAAGATGGTTCAGGTGGCGCGCTGGCTATGGAAGCGGCGATGCGTGATGCAGCACTAGCGGGTACACAAATCGGCTACGTGAACGCGCACGGTACGTCAACACCAGCAGGTGACGTAGCTGAAGTGAAAGGTATCAAACGTGCACTTGGCGAAGACGGTGCGAAACAAGTACTGATCTCTTCAACCAAATCGATGACCGGTCACCTACTGGGTGCTGCAGGCTCGGTAGAAGCCATCATTACCGTGATGTCTCTGGTTGACCAAATCGTTCCGCCAACCATCAACCTGGATAATCCAGAAGAAGGTTTGGGCGTGGATTTGGTTCCGCACACAGCACGTAAAGTGGAAGGCATGGAATACGCGATGTGTAACTCGTTTGGCTTTGGTGGCACAAACGGTTCACTGATCTTCAAGCGCGTATAATCACCGCACTTTCATTGAACTTTACTTGAGTTGAAACGGCTTGATGCTTAGCATTAAGCCGTTTCTTTTTTCAGGGAGAAGAAAAATGTTCTGGCACAACGGTGAACCCCGTGACACGGTCGCAATCGCAGACCGCTCTTTCCAATATGGTGATGGTTGCTTTACCACCATCCTGACGAAGCAGGGGGAGATTCAGCATTGGCCGTACCACATGGAACGGATGGATGCGTGCCTGAAGCTGTTGGCGATTCCGCTGCCAGACTGGTCTCAGATTCGTCGCTGGTTAGACCAAGCCACGCTGGATGAGGCGAAGGCGGGTCTCAAGCTGCACATCAGCCGGGGTGAAGGGGGGCGTGGTTACAGCCCCACACAAGTGACGCAACCCAATGTGACGATAAGTCACTTTGCGTTTCCTGCCCACTACACCCAATGGCAACAGCATGGTCTTCAGTTAGGGGTGTGTCACCTTCGAATGGGGATCAATCCTTTACTGGCGGGACATAAACACAATAATCGTCTGGAACAGGTCTTACTTAAAGGCGAGATGGACCGCGCCGGGTTTGCGGATGGGGTTTGTCTAGATATTCAAGGCCACGTGGTGGAAACCACCATGGCAAACCTGTTCTGGGTGAAAGACAAAACCTTGTATACTCCGACGTTGGCGTCTGCTGGGGTGGCGGGCATTGCGCGGCGACTGGTTCTGGAACTGGCACCAACGTTGGGTCTTGAGGTAGTGGTGGGGCGCTTTGCACTTGAGCATCTCGAGCAAGCCGACGAAGTCTTTATTTCAAATGCGATTGTGGAAGTCGCACCGGTCACTGAACTTGCCGGGCAGCACTATTCCATCGGTTTTTACACACGACGATTTCAGGAGAGCTTTAATTCGTGATTAAAAAACTCGTTTCATTGGTCTTTACCTTACTCGCGCTGGCGGCGGTGGGGTATTTCTACGTCACGAAGCAAGTGGACGTTTACCTCTCACAGCCAGTCAAGATTGAAAGCGAACAACTCGTGACGGTGCCCTCCGGTACCAGTCTCAATGGTGCATTAGCCTTGATGACCAAACAGGGCTGGATTGATGCACAATTTGCGGAGAAATTGGTGCGCCGTTTCCATCCAGAACTGACGCAAATTAAAGCGGGAACGTATCAGTTGATGCCGAAGATGACGCTGGTACAAGCGTTACAAGTGCTGGTGGCAGGGAAAGAGCATCAATTTGCGATTACCTTTGTCGAAGGCAGTCGCTTTAGTGAATGGCTGGCCATTTTGCAGCGCAACGAGCACCTCAATCATCAATTAACCGATCGCTCTGAAGCGGAGATTGCCCAACAACTAGGCATTGAACCGCAGAAACTGGAAGGTCTGTTTTTGGCTGAAACGTACCATTTCACCAAAGGTGCCAGCGATCTGGATATTCTCAAACGCGCGCATCGCAAGCTCCAAGTGATTTTGGATAGCGCTTGGGCAACACGCCAGGACAATCTACCGTTGAAAACCCCTTATGACGCACTGATCCTCGCCTCGATCATCGAGAAAGAGACGGCTGTGGAATCGGAGCGTGAACGGATTGCGTCGGTGTTTGTCAATCGTCTGAATAAGCGCATGCGTTTGCAAACCGATCCGACCGTCATTTACGGTATGGGCGACACCTACGATGGCAATATTCGTAAGAAAGATCTGCGCGCCCCGACCCCGTATAACACTTACGTGATCAATGGGTTACCGCCCACACCGATTGCAATGCCGGGGGAGGCGTCAATTCGCGCCGCGTTAAACCCTGAGCAGAGCGCATACCTCTATTTCGTTGCCAGCGGCAATGGCGGGCATGTGTTCTCAAAAAATCTCACCGATCATAACCGCGCGGTACGCGCCTACTTAAAACAGCTTAGACAACAGTAATGAATTCAAAATATATCGTCGTAGAAGGCCTTGAAGGGGCAGGTAAAAGTACAGCTATTCAAGCGGTTGTTGAAACACTGCATGCGCATGGCATCCAAGACATCACACGCACGCGTGAGCCGGGTGGTACGGTGTTGGCAGAAAAAATGCGTGCCTTGGTGAAAGAAGAGCACGAAGGCGAAGTATTGCAAGACATGACCGAGCTGCTGTTGATGTATGCGGCGCGGGTTCAACTGGTTGAAAACGTGATTAAGCCGGCGCTGCAACAAGGGCATTGGGTGGTGGGCGATCGCCATGATATGTCGTCGCAGGCGTATCAAGGCGGGGGTCGTCAGATTGCCCGAGAGACCATGCAGAGCCTCAAGCAAACCACACTCGGCGCATTTAAGCCTGATTTCACACTCTATCTAGACATCGACCCAAAAGTCGGCTTAGAACGCGCGCGTGGCCGCGGCGAGCTGGATCGCATCGAAAAGATGGACATCAGTTTCTTTGAACGCACGCGTGAGCGTTACCTGGAGCTGGCGGCGGGAGATGAATCGGTGGTCACCATCAACGCTGAACAAAGCATTGAACAGGTGACTCACGACATCAAACAGGCGCTGGAAAGCTGGCTGAATCGCGTGTAAGGAATGATCATGCCTCAACTTTATCCTTGGCTTGCCGAGGCTTGGCAGAGCTGGAAGCAGCAACTTGATGAACAACGCTTTGCGTCGGCGACGTTGATTTCGGCACCGGCTGGGCTAGGCACCTCTCAAATGGCAGACCAGTTTGCGCGTGCACTAATGTGTCAAACGCACCGCAGTGAACCCTGCGGCTTCTGTCATGGCTGCGATTTAATGCAGTCCGGCAGTCATCCGGACTACCATGTGATTCGCCCAGACAAAGAGGGGCGCAACATCAGTGTGGATCAAATTCGCCAATGCAATCGCTTGGCGCAGGAATCTTCTCAGCTGTCTGGGTATCGCCTGATAGTGATTGAACCGGCGGAAGCGATGAACGAGTCCGCCGCGAATGCCTTGCTGAAAACCTTGGAAGAGCCTGCCGAGAAATGCGTGTTCGTGCTCTTAACCTCGCGCATCAATCACCTACTGCCCACCATTGTGAGCCGCTGTCAGCAAATTACCATTGCAGAACCGGCCGCAGCGTTGGTTGCTGAATGGTTGGCGGACGAGTTGCAGCAAGCGGTTCCCCCGTTTGCGGCACACATTCATGGCAATGCGCCGCTACTGACTCGAGAATTCATCACGTCTGATGGTATGAAGCAGTATCAGGCGCTGGAAGCGGTGTTTCTTCAAGCCATTCAAGGCGACATTCTTGCGCTGCTCGAATGTGCGAAATTAGCGGCGAATGAACCGCAAAGCCGCTTGAATTGGTTGTGGTATGTGCTGACGGATGCGCAGAAGGTGCATTTTGGATTGGCGCAGCACTACATGACGCCAGGCGGGCCGGCAGTCGCTAAGGCTTGTGGTTATGCGCTTTTGCAGCAGCAGACCGAAGCATTGGCTAAACTGTCTGAACAACTGCGCGTCTTCAGCGGCTTAAACAGCGAGCTGATGATCACCGATTGGTTACTGAAATTTAATGAGGAAGCATGTTTGTAGATTCCCACTGCCACCTAGATAAGCTCGATTATCAGGAATTGCACACTGGCATCGAAGATGTGATTGAAAAAGCACGTCAAGCCAACGTCAAACAGCTGTTGTCGGTTGGCGTGACGTTGGATTCATTCCCCGACATGTTGGCGATGATCGCGCCGTTTGACAACGTGAAGGCGTCGTGTGGTGTTCATCCGTTGGACGTGGAGAGTGATTTTGAACTCGATCGTTTCCATGAGTATGCCAAGCATCCTCAAGTCGTCGCGATAGGCGAAACTGGGTTGGACTACCATTACCAACCGGAAACCGCAGATCTGCAAAAACTGCGTTTCAACCAACAGATCGAAACCGCGGTGGCATTGAATAAACCACTGATCATTCACACCCGCAATGCGCGTCAAGACACCTTAGACATGTTACGCAACGGTGGCGCTGAACGCTGTGGCGGGGTCATTCACTGCTTTACGGAAGACTTACCGTTTGCACAAGCAGCGATGGATCTCGGCTTCTATATCTCGATCTCCGGGATCGTCACCTTCCGTCAGGCAACAGAGCTAAAAGAAGTGGTCAAGCAGTTGCCACTTGAACGCCTGTTGATCGAAACCGATTCTCCTTACTTGGCACCGGTGCCACATCGTGGAAAACAGAACCAACCGGCTTATGTGGTGGAAGTGGCTGCCTTTATCGCGCAGCTGAAAGGACTTTCATTGACCGAGGTTGCTGAAAAAACCACCCAAAACTATCACGATCTTTTTTTGCGGTAAAAAGTAAATTGTGACCCAAAATAGCGCAATTTTAGTCCCAATCTGTGTATTGATCGGTAATGAGGTTTTATTTTGGCCTTGTTTACGAATTCTGTTGAAAATGTGGACAAAAAACACGACATTGTAATTTTGTTACGAAAAATAACAATGCAACCGATTTTATTCACTCAGCAAAATTAATTGTTAGTAATTTTTATATCAATAAAAACAAACAGATAGGTTGAATGTAAAGGATTTCAGAGCGGGCAGGGGACTGTGATCTGTCTATTACTTTGAAACTAAATTTCATTCCAAACTAGAAAGCTTGAGGGGCATCAAGATATATTTAGAGCCGAAAAATATAATACATACCGTGTTACATTTTCATTGAACGCTGACACGATGGCTACGGGGGTGTGCCGTCAGGGTTCAATCATTCTAATAACTTTATCAGGAGCATAAATGTATGAAAGCTTTCTTTAGTAAACTTTCACAATCCATTATGTTACCCATCGCACTGCTGCCTGCTGCGGGTATCATGCTGGGTATCGGGGGGAGTTTTACCAACCCTACAATGATCGAGGCATACAACATCGGTGTGCTTCAAGACGGAACTGTACTAAACAGCTTCCTTCAAGTGATGACCGCCGCAGGCGGTATCGTATTCGCTAACCTTCCTGTGATGTTCGCTCTGGCGATCGCGGTTGGTTTTGCGCGCGCTGAGAAAGGTGCTGCGGCACTGGCAGCGCTGATCTCTTACCTGGTTATGAACGTTGCGATTGCGAAGACGCTGGTTGTAGCCAACATGATCAACCTAGATACCAACACCGTGATCCTGATGGGTAGCGAATACCCAGGGGTTGTTGCGGACATGTTGGGCATCTCGAACACACTAAGTATGGGTGTGTTTGGTGGTCTGATTGCTGGTGCAGTGACTGTTGTACTTCACAACAAATACCACGATGCAAAACTGCCTGATTACCTAGGTTTCTTCGGCGGCGCACGTTTCGTTCCGATCATCAGTGCATTTGCTGCGCTGTTCTACGGTATCGTTCTGACTTTCATCTGGCCTTTCTTCGGTGCTGCATTCGGTGCAATCGGCGCGGCTCTTGGTGAAATGACAGCGTCTGGTCACGGTTACATTGCGTCTCTGATCTTCGGTATCATCGAACGTTCTCTGATCCCTGTTGGTCTGCACCACGTATTCTACCTACCACTATGGCAGACAGAAATCGGCGGTACTGCTGAAATCGCTGGCGAACTGGTTAAAGGTACTCAGAACATCTTCTTTGCATCGCTTGCAACAGGTGACTTCTCACAATTTACTTCAACAAACTTCATGACAGGTAAATTCCCATTCATGATGTTTGGTTTGCCAGCAGCGGCATACGCAATGTACACACTTGCGGATGATGAAAACAAGAAAGCGGCAGGCGGTCTGTTGTTCTCTATCGCACTGACTGCATTCCTGACCGGTATTACTGAACCAATTGAATTCACATTCCTGTTCTTGGCGCCAGCACTGTACTACGCAATTCACGTTCCTCTAGCAGGTCTGTCATTCATGTTGATGGATATGCTGAACGTAAAAGTGGGTATGACTTTCAGTGGCGGTTTCATCGACTTTACCCTATTCGGTATTCTTCCAGGTGTTACTGGTGCTGAAAACAACTGGTACTTCATCCCACTACTTGGTATTGCTTACGCGTTCATCTACTTCTTTGTCTTCCGTTGGTTCATCATCAAGTTTGATGTGAAAACACCAGGTCGCAAAGGTAGCGCAGTTGCTGTGGTATCGAAAAAAGATTACCAAGCAGCGAAAGGCGGTGCAGCTGGCGACAACCAGAAAGCCAAAGACATGATCGAAGCTCTGGGTGGCAAAGACAACATCGTTGATGTAGACGCATGTATCACACGTCTGCGCATCACAGTGAAAGATGGCTCTCAAGTGAAAGACAACGATTACTGGACACAACAACTGGGTGCTCGTGGCCTGGTTAAAGTTGGCGACACTGGTATTCAAGCAATCTACGGCGCAGAAGCTGCAGGTTACAAAGCGCAAATCAACTCTCTGCTTGGTAAGTAATGAGTATTGGTGACAAATTCAGAAGAACCGGCGCCTTTATCATCGATGTCATGGTGGCAAAGATGTTCACGCAAGTGGTGGTGACGGTTCTCTTGGCGATCGTTTCCGGGCTTTTCAGCCACAAAACTGGCGGGCTATCGTTAAACGATACGATGGCTCTGCCTGTGCTGCTGATGCTCGTGATACTGATGCTGTTGGTCTTTATCGGCATATATCTTGGCTTCGGCGCTATCTGTTTTAACTTGATAGGTAAGTCGGTAGGGAAGTATTTGCTGCGCGTTGACAGCGGTCAGTGGATCAAGCCCAAGGATTTGTCGACCTACTTGGCTCGCGAAAAAGAGAAGATTGTTTTGTTTTGTGCCACGTTAGGTTTGTATGCGGCCTATTCGGCCATTCAGCTCTACATGTACGATGTTGAGCCGTTGCATGAAACCCGAGCACGAAAAAACGCTTAAACAATTTGCTATCACAAAGCCCGCACATCGTGCGGGCTTTTTCTTTTTGTGGCGTTTGAGTTTCTTGTATTGGGCATCACCCGTGAAGGGTATTGGCCGATAATGTTACTGGAAATAATTCAACAAAGTCATCGAACTACGATTTCTGTAACAAATGTCTAGCATAGTTATCAAAGTTTGCGTGGTATCAATATTTAATTAGAAGTGAAAAATATAATCCACTTGTGGTGACATTTGTAATGGGTGCTAACATTTAGGCTACGGGGGTATGCCGTTAGAACCCAGGAATTCTAATAAGTTAATCAGGAGCATAAACATGTTTAAGAACGCTTTTGCTAACCTGCAAAAAGTGGGTAAGGCGCTGATGCTTCCAGTATCGGTGCTCCCTGTTGCAGGTATTTTGCTTGGAGTGGGTGCGGCGAATTTCAGCTGGTTGCCTGACATTGTGTCAAATTTGATGGAACAAGCCGGTGGCTCGGTCTTTGGACAGATGGCATTGCTGTTCGCGGTTGGCGTGGCATTAGGTTTTACCAATAACGATGGTGTTTCTGGCCTGTCTGCGATTGTTGGCTACGGCATCATGGTTGCGACCTTAAAAGTGATGGCCATGGCGATGGGTGTTGAGAAGATCGATACCGGGGTGCTGGGGGGCATCTTAGCCGGTGGTGTGGCAGCATGGGCATTCAACCGTTTCTATAAAATTCAATTGCCAGAATACCTTGGCTTTTTCGCGGGCAAACGCGCGGTGCCGATCATTACGGGTTTTCTGGCGATCATTTTGGGGGTTGTTCTCTCCTTTATTTGGCCACCAATCGGTTCTGCCATCGCAACGTTTTCGGATTGGGCTGCGCACCAGAATCCTGTATTGGCATTCGGTATTTATGGTGTGGTTGAACGTTCACTCATCCCATTTGGTCTGCATCACATCTGGAACGTGCCATTCTTCTACGAAGCTGGGACGTGTGTGAACGGCTCTGGTGAAACGGTTCACGGGATCATGACGTGTTTCTTGACGGCTGACGACGCCTCTCGCGCAGCAGGCAATGGGTTCGGTCAGTTAGCAGGAGGCTACCTGTTCAAAATGTTTGGTTTGCCTGCGGCGGCATTTGCGATTGCGCATTGTGCCAAACCAGAGAACCGCGCCAAAGTGATGGGGATCATGGCGTCTGCGGCGCTCACGTCATTCCTGACGGGCATTACCGAACCCATCGAGTTCTCATTCTTGTTCATTGCGCCGGTGTTGTATGCAATTCATGCGGTGCTTGCTGGTTTGGCGTATGTGCTGACAAACTCACTGGGTGTGGTTCACGGTCATACCTTCTCGAACGGGTTTATCGACTTTGTGGTGCAGTCGCCCCGCGCAGAGAACATGCTGCTTCTGGTGGGCCTAGGCATTGGTTACGCGGTATTGTACTACGTGGTGTTTACTTTCGTGATTCGTGCATTGGATCTGAAAACGCCAGGTCGCGAAGATGAAAGCGTCGATGAGTCGGCAACCGAAGGCACTGAACTCGCTGGTGAACTGGTCGCGGCATTTGGTGGCAAAGCCAACATTACCAACCTTGATGCGTGCATTACGCGTTTGCGTGTGTCGGTCGCAGATACCGCACACGTGGATCAGGACAAACTGAAAAAACTCGGCGCAGCGGGCGTGGTGGTGGTCTCGGGTGGGGTGCAAGCGATCTTCGGCACCAAGTCCGATAACCTCAAAACCGAAATGGACGAGTGGATTCGTAACCACGGTTAACGAACTCGATGGTTGAAAGTGAGAGGGGGCTGCGGCCTCCTTTTTCGTGGGCAGCGTTCTGTTTACTAAAAAGGAAGAAGCACAAAAACGCTCGACTCGCTGTCGGTGGCTCGGCATTTGATGCCAGAGTGTGTAGGCCGAGTCATCGGCTCACACAATATGCGATGCGCTCGACGACGCGTGATATCTCTACAATAGCTTTATTTTCCCTTTACTCGCGGTTGACATACCCCGCCCATCCTCCGGCTAAAGTTTGCATCGACATCAGAATCAATACAGGACATGAATGTATGAACAAATTAGGGATGACGGCACTGCTTTTGGGTTTGCCTCTGACGGCGTTTGCGCAGCAAGATAACAATCTGAAAGTCGGTCTAGCAGTGGACCAACAGTTGAGCGCCGTGCTCGAAGTGAACAACCAATATCGTTTTATTCTGGGGAATGACGGTGCCGCGTTTGATTACATTATTCAACGCGGTAGCTTTAACAATCCGGATATACCTTTTGATTGGTATGTGGGTGCTGGCGGCTGGGCTGAATGGGATGATGACTTCGGGGTTCGTGTGCCGCTGGGTTTGGATTGGCAAATCAACCAGAACTTCAACCTTTACGGTCAGGTTCACCCAGAACTCAACCTGCACTCTGGCCCTGAACTGCAATTGGGGGCGGCCTTAGGCATCACCTACCGCTTCTAAAGCGAGGATAAAAAAAAGCCGGCGTGATGCCGGCTTTTTTGGGTCTGAATGGTCAGCGTTTATTGCTGTTTATCCATGGCTTTTTTAATGCAGATGGCTGCGCCACCCCAGGTAATGCCTAAACCGATGATCATCATGATGATGGCACTTGTAGTCATTAGTAGCTCTCCTTGCGGTTGGTAAGGTTAACGGCAACACCGACAACCAGTAGCGCTGCAATCATTACCCAACCCAGTGTTAGGTCATAACCGCCGTAGCCTTCAGTCAGTAGCGTTCTTAACTTGGTTGCGACAATGATCGCCAGAATGACCGGTGAGATAAAGCGCAGACAGATATCAAACCAAACACCCACACTGAAATCAGAAATCGAGTTCACGTATTTACGCGCGTCAGAGATTTTCACCAACCAAGTCATCAGCACCAACTCAACCAGACAGCTGGCCATGATGCCCACGTTGTTTGCAAAGTGGTCCACCAAATCAAGCAGCAACAGGCCGCCGTTGGTCGCAAACGCCATAGAGACGATGAAACCGACACCAATCACCACGTTGGCTGCTTTCTTACGGCTCCAGCCCAGTTTATCGATGATGGCTGACGTAACCGCTTCCAGAATCGAAATGTGCGAGCTCAAACCAGCAACCACAAGAGCAAGGAAGAACAGTGGGCCAAGGATGTATGGCGCTGGCAGCAAGTTGATGGCTGCTGGCAAAGTGACGAAGGCCAAGCCGACACCTGCTGAAACAACTTCCGTCAGCGGTTTACCTTGCTCTTGAGCCATGTAGCCCAGTACAGAGAAGATCATGATACCGGCCAGAATCGAGAAGCCGCAGTTGATCAGCACCGTCATAAACGCGTTGTTGGTGATGTCTGATTTCTCAGGCAAGTAGCTTGAGTAAGCCAGCATGATGGCAAAGCCGATACTCAGGGTAAAGAAGATCTGACCGTAAGCTGCTGCCCATACTTTCACATCCCAGATTTTGCTGAAGTCGGGTTCGAACATGTAGTTCACACCATCCAAAGCACCTGGAAGGAAGATCATGCGAGCGATGAGCAAAATCACCATCACGAACAGCACGGGCATCATGATTTTCGATGCACGTTCAATACCGGATTTCACACCGCCAACGATAGCGGCATAAGTGATGGCCCATGCAATCGCCATCGCGATGGCAATTTTCCATTGGATACTACCTAGATTCGTCGGTGAGTTGTCACCAAGGTTGAGGTAGTTACTGAAGAAGAAGGCGTTGGTGTCGGTTCCCCAGCCTTGGCTAAATGACAGGCCAAAGTATGAAATCGCCCAACCGATAACTGCCACGTAGTACACGGCGATGATGGCGGCAATTCCCACTTGGAACCAACCAAGCCACTCAAATTTTGCATTGATGCGTGCTAGGGTTTTCGGGGCCGAACCGCGGTGTTTTTGACCCATAGAGAATTCTAGGATCATGAACGGAATACCCGCAGTGATCATGGCAAACAGATAAGGAATGAAAAAGGCGCCGCCGCCGTTTTCGTAGGCCATGTATGGGAAACGCCAGATGTTACCCAAACCGATTGCCGATCCGACAGCTGCCAAGATAAACCCGGCACGGGACCCCCATTGTTCTCGCTTCATAGATTACTCCTTTACAACTCCCTGAGGTATGAAGCTTTTCTGCAGCTTGTGCTGCTTATTTCATCATGATAGTTAATAACCAATCAGAATGTGGTCTGAGTGTTAAAAGTTTGCTCTATCATCCATGAATCAGCAAAAAGTTAGTTTTAAATATTATTAGCTGGCAGAAAACTCAGAATATTGTTCTTAGTTTTACGATGTGTGTTTGCGAAATCTGAAATAATCAGCTACGCATTGGTTTTGAGACTACAGAGATCTTTCGCACAAGGCAATAGATTGTAAACATGATTTTGTTCTGCGTTGTTGGCCTCTTTGTTGTTTTTTTGCGCTTTAATTAGTTATATGTTTGTTATAAACAGAAATCAATAAATGATTCAACTGGTATGAACTCTGATTGCAATTGATATAACTGTATTTAATGAAAGTGCGTATGACTGAAAAATATACACTCGCCAGTGAATCTCTCCATTTTTTAACCTTGGTCGCAAAACAGATGTTAAAACTGGATCGTCAGACCGAGGTTGGCGGAGAACTGATTCATCCAGTCTGATTGGAAGCGAATCACACAACGGTCTGAATCGCCGAACGTGCACACCGTACTGGTGTCGTTATCGACCACCGTCCCTAACCAACGAAACTGAGTGTTGAGTGCGATGTTCGGTGACAAACGATAGTCGAGCCCGGTAAAGATGCTGGCGGAAAACCCGTATTTGTCGTCGACCCAATCTGCATCGGCATATGAGGCGCCAAGACCGAGCCCAAGGTAGCTGGAGAGTTTGTCATCGGCAGGATAGTAGATGCTGCTTTGAAAGTGGAGGTAGTGCATGGCGATGGTGTCGCTGAGCGTGTTGATGTCACTGCGCTGGGTGGCATATAACAGCCCCAAACGGCCGGTTTCATAAGGCACTTCTAACGCCAAGGCATAGCTTTCCGAACCTTGAATGGCGTGGCTTTGACGTTGGCTGTCCTCCACCTTGCCGCCTGCGGTGTAGCCGACAAAAGGCGTCAGATACACTGCGGCCTGAGTGGGCGTGATGGCCAGTGCCGTGATAAGCATAAAATACCGATAACGCATGGCAAACCTCGAAATTTTTCTCGACCTGTTGAGTAATTGTGATAGTAACTTCATAATCGTGCACGAAAAACCAGCAATTCTTGAACATGTCTCGCACCCCTGTTATTAATTCGTTATCACGAAGGAGGTGTTGTATGGAACGCGATTTCAAATTTGCACTTTGTGTCGTAGTGACCGTGTTTGCAGTTTTGATTGGCTTTGGAATTATCGCCATCACAAGTTAAGCAATAAGGGTTCTGCTTATGATGAATAGTGGAACTGTCTCTGAATTGGACACTCGAGTCGACTTAGCTCGACTCTCCAAATTTATTGGCGGAAAAAATGCGTTGGTCGCTCAAGGGGGCGGGCAACGAGGGATTTTTACTGCTGGGGTGTTGGACGCATTTATGCTGTCCAACTTTGACCCATTTGAAGAATTTTTTGGCACGTCAGCCGGCGCGCTCAATCTCAGTGCATTTCTGTGCCGTCAGCCCGAGCTGGGCAAGTCGTTTATTGTCGACCTCACCACCGACCCGCAATTCTTTCATTTGTTCAGTTACATTCGGCGTAAGCAGTATTTAAACCTCGATTGGGCGCTGGATAGGATTTGTGACTTTCCTTATCGTCTCGACTTAGACATGGGGCGTCAGGTGCTGGGGCAACGAAAAGCGTTTGCCGCGGTCACCTCGACACGCACACTGAGCGATTTCTATTTTCCGATTCTTGGCCCGCAATGGCGCGATGTGCTGATCGCGACCTGCGCGATCCCACGGCTGTACCCGCGGGAAGTGGAGTTAGCGCATCAGCCGTACATCGATGGTGGGGTATCTGCTTCGATTCCCGTGCAGGAAGCGTGGCGCCGAGAAGCGCGCTTTATCGCGGTCATTCGTACCGAGAGCCTGGATGAAGAGCCGGGGGCGCCCGTGCCGTTAGAAACCGACCATGAGCCAGTGCAGTGGTTTCGAGATTCGTTTAACACCATTCAGCACCAGTGGCAAAACAAACTGGTGCAGTGGAAAGAAGATTGGAACAGCTTTTTCTCGCAACAGATTGAAAAATCGAAGTTAGCGAAAATGGAGCACAAACATCTTGGCACACTCAACGGCGGTCGCTGGCTGTTTGGCGCCGATGATATTTATCGGTTAAGTCATCTCATTGGCGACAAATTTGATTCGGGCCTCGCCGATATGTTGATGGTTCACTATCAAACCTATTCGCTGACGTGTGACTTTTTGCGAACGCCGCCCGATGACACGTTTATCGTGCAAATCGCGCCCAGTTCGCCGCTCAAATCCAGTTCGCTGCTCAGCAGTGTCGAGGATTTGATGCATGATTATGAATTGGGCCGTGAAGCGGGCATGCGGTTTGTCAGCAGTTATCTGAATGCCAATGAGCTGAAATCACAGCGGCTCAAGCAAGCGGCGGGTCTTCATCCTGATCGCGGGGAATAGCCCACCGTCGTCACCTGTTTCACGTTCATTGCTGTATCACGAAGAAAGGCCCGCTTAGCGGGCCTTTTTGCTGAGTGCGGGTTAAAGGACGGGCAATATACGCATGCAGTTGGTGGAACCTTCCACCTCCATGATGTCCCCTTGTGTGATGATCACCAGATCGCCAAACGACAACAATTTCTTCTCTTTCAGGGCTTCCAATGCCGCTTGCGCGACTTCAAAGCCAGTGCCGTTTTTGCTGTCGAAGTAAAAAGGCATCACACCACGATACAGCGCGCAGCGGTTGAGCGTTGCTTCATTGCGAGACATCGCAAAGATTGGCAGCACGGAATTTAAGCGTGAGGTCATCAGAGCCGTGCGACCGGATTCGGTTAGTGTGACCATCGCTTTGACGCCTTCCAAGTGGTTGGCCGCGTAAATGGTTGACATGGCCACCGTTTCTTCTGCGGTGGTGAAGGAGCGGTCAATGCGGTAGTTCTGCTGATTGGACTCAATCATTTTCTCCGCGCCGATGCACACTTCAGCCATCGCTTTCACTGTTTCGACCGGGTATTTCCCTGCAGCCGTTTCACCGGACAGCATGACCGCATCGGTGCCATCGAGTACGGCGTTGGCAACGTCCATCACTTCGGCCCGTGTTGGCATCGGGTTCGTGATCATCGATTCCATCATCTGAGTGGCGGTGATCACCACGCGGTTGAGCGCTTTAGCGCGATGAATCAGCTTTTTCTGCACCCCAATCAATTCGGGGTCACCGATTTCCACCCCAAGGTCACCGCGAGCGACCATGATCACGTCTGATGCGCGCACGATGTCATCAATATTTTCATCACTGGCGACGGTTTCGGCACGTTCCACTTTCGCGACCAGACGCGCCTCAAGGCCAGCATCACGCGCCAGACGGCGAGCGTAGTCCATGTCCGCGCCATTGCGAGGGAATGACACGGCAAGGTAGTCTACTTTGATGTCTGCTGCGAGTTGAATGTCGCGCTTGTCTTTTTCTGTCAGCGCGTCGGCAGATAACCCGCCGCCTTTTTTGTTGATGCCTTTGTTGTTCGACAGCGGGCCGCCCACCAGGACGGTGGTGTGCACTTTGCTGCCTTCAACCGCGACCACCAACAACTGCACGCGGCCATCGTCGAGCAGCAGAATATCTTCACGTTGCACATCTTTGGGCAGGTTTTTGTAGTCGATGCCTACCGCATCTTGATCCCCTTCGCCGGGTGCGAGATCCGCATCCAGCACAAAACGTTCACCTTCAACCAGTTCAATTTTGCCTTCTTTAAACGTCGAAACGCGGATTTTCGGCCCTTGCAGGTCGCCCAAAATCGCCACGTGACGACCCAATTTGGCGGCAATTTCGCGGACTTTTTGCGCGCGAATTTTATGATCTTCGGCCGAACCGTGTGAGAAGTTCATCCGTACGACGTTTGCTCCGGCGCGAATGATCGCTTCCAGATTTTCTCCTTTGTCTGTTGAAGGCCCTAAAGTGGTGACAATTTTCGTTCTTCGTAATGCTGAGGTCATTCTGATCTCCTGAAATGATCGGACAGAGGAAGTAAAACGTTTTAAGTATATGCAAGATATTTGAAGAGTTTGGGAGCTCTGAACGATATTTACGCTTTGCAACAAGATAATTAATGACGAAAAATAACCGCTGAGCTGGCATTCAATCAGGGAATCAATGGATGACTATTTGACTGAAAACACAAAGTTCCGAGTATATGCGTGATGCCTGTCACGGCTATTCACCAAATGACTTCACAATTACTTCGCAAAGTAAAAAAATTGGCAGGTTACTGAATTCTGGAGCGCCCCATGTACATGGCTCAACCAGGCCATATTGATCACATCAAACAGGTCAATGCTGGCCGTGTATATAAACTCATCGACCAAAAAGGTCCTATATCACGCATCGATCTGTCGAAAGAGAGTGAACTTGCGCCAGCAAGTATCACCAAAATCACCCGCGAATTGATTGAAGCGCACCTGATACACGAAACCACCGTTCAAGAAGCCATCAGCCGTGGTCGTCCTGCGGTGGGGCTACAAACCAACAATGAAGGTTGGCAATTTCTTTCCATGCGTCTCGGACGTGGCTACCTGACCATCGCGCTCCATGAGTTAGGCGGCGATGTCCTGATTGACACCAAAATTGATATTCATGAAATCGATCAAGATGACGTGCTGCAACGGCTATTGTTTGAAATTGATGAATTTTTCCAAACCTATGCTGAGCAACTGGGTCGCGTGACCAGCATTGCGATTACGTTGCCGGGCTTGGTCAACTCCGATCAAGGCATCGTGCTGCAAATGCCGCATTACAATGTGGAAAATTTGGCATTGGGGCCAGAGATTTACAAAGCAACCGGTTTGCCAGTGTTTGTGGCCAACGATACGCGCGCTTGGGCATTGGCGGAGAAGCTGTTTGGTCATTCGCAAGATGTCGATAACTCGGTTTTGATTTCAATTCACCATGGTTTGGGTGCGGGGATTATTCTTGATGGTCGAGTGCTGCAAGGGCGTCATGGCAATATCGGTGAGCTGGGCCACATTCAGATTGATCCGCAGGGCAAACGCTGCCATTGCGGCAATATTGGCTGTTTGGAAACCGTGGCCAGTTCACAAGCGATTCGTGAGCAAGTGGCAGAACGTATTGCCGCTGGTGAAGCGTCATCGCTGAGCGAAAAAGCGCACGATGACATCACGATTGAAGACATTTGCGCGGCAGCAGCGGCAGGCGATCCGCTCGCGGTCGATGTGGTGGAAACCTTGGGCCGTTATCTCGGTTCGGCTATTGCGATTGTGATTAACCTGTTCAACCCGGAAAAAGTGCTGATTGGTGGCGTCATCAATCAGGCGAAAAACGTGTTGTATCCTGCGATTCAGCGCTGCATCGAAGAGCAAAGCCTGCCGGTTTATCATCAAGATTTGCAACTGGTAGAATCCCGCTTTTACAAGCAAGCGACCATGCCGGGCGCCGCGTTGATCAAACAAGCGTTGTATGATGGTTTATTATTGATGAAAGTGGTGGAAGGATAAGTTTTTCTTCGTTTTTTCCTTTCCCCGGTTTACATTTGCCGTTCAGGTTACATTTACCAGCCACAAATATAGCTATACTGTGTAGCTATAACAGTGCGTCTCTACTTCTTCTTGGGATTTTGTATGTCGGGTATCTTAAATACGGTCGATCAGCGTACCAATCTGGTGGGGGAAAACCGCCTCGAACTGTTGCTATTTAGCTTAAATAGCCGCCAAATTTTTGCTATCAACGTTTTTAAGGTTCGGGAAGTCATCAAAATGCCGAAAACCACCAAAATGCCGGGGTCGCACCCGAACATTACTGGTGTGGCGTCGCTACGTGGTGACCCGGTGCCGATCATCGATTTGCGCCGCGCAATCGGGTTTCCACCGTCGCGTCTGGAAAACCCAGAGCAAAATCTGATCATCACCGAATACAACCGTACCGTGCAGGGCTTTCTGGTCGGGCAGGTGCGCAACATCATCAACACAGCATGGACCGAAATTCAGCCGCCACCCAAATCGGCCGGCCGCGCCAACTACCTGACCGCGATTACGCACATTAAAGAGCAAGATCAGACTCAAATCGTTGAGATCATCGACGTTGAAAAAGTGCTGGCCGAGATCATCGACTACGATGTGTCGATCTCAGAAGAGGTGTTGGATCCGGCGCTGGTGGATGAAATGGTGGGTCGCAACATTTTGATCGTCGATGATTCCTCAACGGCACGTAATCAGGTCAAAGGCACGCTGTCACAACTGGGGTTGAACATCATCGAATGTCGCGATGGTCTGGAAGCATTGAAGCTACTCAAAAGCTGGTGTGATAAAGGCAAAGACATCAACAAAGAGCTGCTGATGATGATCACCGATGCCGAAATGCCGGAAATGGATGGTTATAAACTGACGCATGAAGTGCGCAGCGATCCGCGCATGGCAGACCTGTTCATTACTCTCAATACGTCTTTGAGTGGCAGCTTTAACGAAGCCATGGTACAGAAGGTTGGCTGTAACCGGTTTATCTCCAAGTTCCAGCCGGACCGATTGGTGGAAGCGGTGCAAGATCGCATGCGCGAAATTCTGTAATCGTAGCTCCATACATTTCAATTCGAAAGCGCTGAATGGTCAGCGCTTTTTTTGTCGGTGAAGCCGACACAGCGCGCAACGTTAATGAAAATCCCGCGACTGAGTGTGTAGCTGTTGGAGCTTTGGCGTCAGGTCGATAAGCCGCCCAGCAATGACGTGAATCACACTGCCTTCGCGTTCCAAAATCCCTTTCACCATCAGCATTTTTGCACTGATATAGGCGCTTTTTTGCGCCCGCGCAGTGGCCTGCCATACCACCACATTGATGTTGCCAGTATCATCTTCCAGCGTGAAAAAAGTCACGCCCGCCGCCGTGCCAGGGGACTGGCGTCCGGTGACGATTCCTGCCACGGTGACCAGCGATTTGTGCGGCAACTGCGCCAAATCGCGCATGCGGCTAAAACGTCCCAGCTCGCCTGCAGTATCGAGCAAGGACACGGGATGCTGGGTGAGCGACAAACCGAGCGAAGCGTAGTCTTCGATCAAGGTATCCATGTCACTCGGTTGTTGATACAGCGCCGGCGCGGCTTCGTCGAGTTGTTCAAATAGCGGCAAATCGGAGAGCGAATCCATCATCGACCAGCGGGTTGCATAGCGATTATGCGCAAAGCTGTGCAGCGCGTTGGCTGATGCAAGCGATTCCATGTCCTTTTGGGTGAGCCCGCAACGTTTCAGCTGCGCCGGGTGATGAAACCCTTGCGCCGGACGAGCGCTCAGCAGCAACCGCGCGCCTTGTTCGCTGAAGCCTTTCACCTGCCTCAGGCCAAGACGCATTGCCTGTTGCTGTTCATGTTCGACCACCTGATGATCCCACTGCGAGGCGTTCACGCACACCGGCAGCACCTTGATGCCATGGCGCTGCGCGTCCTGCACCAGTTGCGAAGCGCTGTAAAACCCCATCGGCAGGCTATTGAGCAGCGCGGTATAAAATGCTTCCGGATAGTAGTATTTCAGCCACGCCGAGCAGTACGCCAACACGGCAAATGAGGCGGAATGACTTTCCGGAAAACCGTATTCGCCAAAGCCGCAGATTTGATCATAAATCCGCTCGGCAAACGCCAGCTCATAACCTCGCGCCAGCATGCCGTTGATCAGCTTGGTGCGAAATTTCGCCAGCTCGCCAGTTTTCTTCCATGACGCCATGGCGCGGCGTAATTGGTCGGCTTCACCGCCCGAAAATCCAGCGGCGACCATGGCAATTTTGATCACTTGCTCTTGGAAAATCGGTACGCCCATGGTGCGTTGGAGTACCGCTTCCACCTCTTTTGACGGGTAGGTGACGTCTTCAATGCCATCGCGCCGCTTGAGAAACGGGTGCACCATGTCACCCTGAATCGGGCCGGGACGCACAATCGCAATCTGAATCACCAAATCGTAGTAGCAGCGCGGTTTCAGGCGCGGCAGCATGCTCATCTGGGCGCGCGATTCAATCTGAAACACGCCAATGGTGTCGGCGCGTTGAATCATGCCATACACGTTGGCATCATCCTGCAGGCGAGTGATGTCGGCAATGCTGAGTTTGCGCTGATACTGCTGCTCAATGCAGGTAAAGCACTTGCGAATCGCGGTTAACATGCCAAGCGCCAACACATCGACTTTAAACAGCCCGAGACTTTCCAAATCGTCCTTATCCCACTGAATAATGGTGCGTTCCGGCATGGCGGCGTTTTCAACCGGTACCAGTTCGTACAGCGGGCCGGAGGAAATCACGAAACCGCCGACGTGCTGCGATAAATGACGTGGAAAGCCGATCAGCTCGTTGACCAGCTCAATAAACTGCTGTCCTTTGAGCGACTGCGGTTCCAAGCCCAGTTCAGTGAGCTGCGCTTGCCAGCCCAAACCGCGATCGCGGCGGTTAACGTTCTTGATGAAAAAATCGAGTTGCGCTTCATGAATGCCGAGCGCCTTCCCCACATCGCGCACGGCACTTTTAAAGCGATAGCTGATCACCGTCGCCGCCAAAGCTGCTCGCTCACGGCCATATTTGCGATACAGATATTGAATCACCTCTTCGCGCCGCTCGTGTTCAAAATCGACATCAATATCCGGCGGCTCTTGGCGCTCTTTACTGATGAAGCGCTCAAACAGCACGCTGATCTGGCGGGGGTCCACCGAGGTGATTTCAAGGCAATAACACACCACGGAATTGGCCGCCGAACCGCGCCCTTGATAAAGAATGCCGCTGCGTTTGGCGAACATCACAATGTCGTGAATGGTGAGAAAGTAGTAGGGCAGATCGAGCTCATCAATCAGCGTCAGCTCTTTTTCAATCGTGGCACTGATGTCAGCGGGCACGCCGTGCGGAAAGCGCAGCGCTTTTCCTTGTTTGACGAGCTGGCGCAGATAAGCCATCGGCGTGTGGTCATCGGGCACCAACTCGCTGGGGTAGCGGTAGTGAAGCGAGCCCAACTGGAATTCGCAGCGCTCAGCAATGCGCACACTCTCTTGCAGCCATTCGGGCGGAAACAGTTTACTCAGCTTGGCCTGACTGCGCAGCGCACGCTCGGTATTGCTCACCAAATGAGCCTGAATATGTTCAACCGGCTGGCCGCGTTGAATGGCAGTCAGAATGTGCTGTAGAGGCAGGCGGGTCGCGTTGTGCATCAGTACGCCGCCGCACGCGGTTATGGGGAGATCGAATGCTTGTGCCAGCGTGCGGCAATGGTCGAGGTAAGCGCTGTCTTGCGGGCCAAGGTGGCGCTGTACGCCCAGCCATAATCGGTGGGGATGATGCTGAGTCAGCCATTGCCCCCAGTGTTTGTCGCGCTCGGTGTGGCTCGGCAACCAAATCACCAAGCAGTGGCGCGCCGACATCACATCCCATTCCGACAGTTTGTATTGGCCTTTCTCACTGCGCCGCCGAGCATTGGTGATGATGCGGCACAGTTCGGCATACGCGTCCTGATTCGGGCACAGCAACACAAAGCGGCACTCGTCATTGAGCTGAAACAGGCTACCGACAATCTGCTTGATGCCCAGTTGTTGCTGCTTTATGGCGGTGTGGGCGCGAACCACGCCAGCCAGTGAGCACTCATCAGTAATCGCAATGGCGTGATAGCGCAGAAAATCAGCCTGAATGACCAATTCTTCGGGATGAGATGCGCCGGTCAGAAACGAGAAATTACTCTGACAGAACAGTTCTGCATAAACCATGATTGCCTCAGCTGAATTGGCCGTGAATAAACCATTGCTGCTCGGGAGTGCGAAACACCCACAGCCAGCGCCCTTGCTCGGTGCGAGCGATAAAATAATCACGAATCATATTGTGACCGTCCCACCAACCGGTCGCGATGCGTTCCGGGCCATGAATCAACGAGACCGCTTCGCACAGCGGCTGCGGCTCGGGTAACAGCAGGCTGGGGCGCAATTCGGCGCGCCGTAGTGGCTTGGTTGTTGTCGTGGTTGGATGCACATTGGGATGGGCATTGGGATGGACATAGCGACTGCGTTTTTCCGGCCTTGGATCATCACTCAGTTGCAACTTGTGCACGTGTGATGGGCCGAGTTTGGCTTGTAAAAGCGTGATCAGTTCCAACGGGCTTTGCTGGCCTTTGATGCCCGAGAAAAAATCTTCGGCAGTCTGCTCGGCAAGGCCCGCCCGCACCACGTGCAACGTCAGGCTGACGACCGGATGTTCCAGCAGCAGCGATTCCATGCTCAAGCGGCACAACTGCGCCCATTTTTCCGCCTGATAATCGCCGCGTGCGGAGGTGAACGTCACGCTGTGCTGAATTTTGTCACGCTGCGTCAGCGTGAGTTTCAGCTCGAACGCAACCTGATTGCGTAGCGTCAGAAACAGCTCCAACCGAGTGAGCAGGCGGCGCAGCGGCTTTTCCAGCCACTGCACGTTGTCGATTTCATACAGCAGTTCCAGATGGCTGTGAAACGCTTCCGGTGGATGATAAAAACTGACCGGGTGTTTGAACTGTCCCAGCAGCCGGCCAACATAGTTGACTAAATCGATGTCAAAGCGGCGCGCGATCTCCTGCATCGGCAGCGCGAGCAAGCTATCGATGTCTCGAATGCCGACGCGCGCCAGTTTATCGGTGTGTTTGCTCTCTAGTTCGGTGGCGGTCAGTGGAAAGCGGCCGACCTTTTGGCGCAAGATGGTCGTATCCGCTTCAATCAGATTGGTGCCACTTTTGGCGAGCAACATGGCGCTCAACGGTGAGAAACCGCACCCGTAGTGGTAACGCACGCCGCGTTGATCTAGATGATGGCTGAGTGTGCGCCAATAAGCGGTTAGCCCACCATAGAGCGACAGCATATTGGTTGCGCGCAGCAAGAGTCCCTGCGGCGGATACAGGGCGATATCGGAAGTGACCAAATAGAGCCACTGCGCAATTTCTTCCATCGCACGTTGCTCAATCTCGGCATCGTAAGGATGTACTTGCAGCCCCGCGCACAATGCGGCCGCGCTGCCAAGCCCCATGCCCAGCGTGATGCCTTGGTTGAAAGCCAGTTCGTTGGCTTGCACCACTTGATGCACGCGCCCATCGACAATCACCACCGGAGCTGCTGGCTCTGTTTCTGCCGCTGGCGCAAACACGGTATCGAGTTGCAGCGCAGGAAAATGAAGATAGATCCACAGCGTCATCATCAGCCTTGCTTGCGCAGCGGAAACGGCACCACCACCGACGTGGGTCGGGGCAATGTGAGCGCTTGCCAGCGCTCAGCCATCGAGACCGAGAAAGCGCCCAATGGCCAGCCGCCACGACGTTTGGGAACACGCACTTCCACGCCTTGAGGATGGGCGCTCAGGACGAGTGTCATGGTCACGGGCAAAGAAAACAGGCTGTCTTGCCGCGAGCGGAACAGGAACTGCAAACAGTCACCAGTTTCACACGCCACTTGCAGACGGCGCGCGTGATGCACTTCCAGTTTGTCCTGCCACAACAGCACTTGGCTGCAAGCGCCGCTGCGCGCACATTGCTCGGCTGACCACAACGCTTCCTTGGTAGTTTGCGGGGTGAGAATCAACACGTTATCGAGATGGATTCCGGCGTGTTGCAGGCTTTCGGCATGCACTTGCCCCGGCGGGTTGATCAGCACCGTCAGGCGCTCATGGTGCTGCTGCAGGTAAGGAAACAGCAGACGCAGTTCACCGATGCCGCAGGCCGACTGAATATCAATCACGCCGTGTGCTGGAAAACCGCCAGCCAACTGGTGGTCGAGTTCGGCAAAGCCTGTGGCATGAGAAGGCGGCTCGCACGGCGTGTCAGAGCCTTGCCATAACCAGTGTTTGTTTTTGAGGTGTTCGATCAGTTCATACATAACAATTTACCTGTATATCTGTACAGTATATTTCGTTATGTTGAACATTCAAGAGAAAAGTCGCGGGGCAGAAAGTACAAAGCCCTGCTGATTGAGCAAGGCTTTGAATTCAGAATGAGTTTTTGGTTTATTTTTTGGGCTGTGCGTCGATGCACTGACCGTTGACCGCTTGCCCTTCTGGCGCCATCAGATAGACGTACAGCGGCATGATATCCAGCGGCGTTTTCAGTAATTCAGCATCTTCTGCCGGGAACGCTTTGGCGCGCATGCCCGTGCGGGTGCCGCCGGGGTTAATGGCGTTGACGCGAATGGTGCTGTCGCTCAGCTCGTCTGCCAGCACTTGCATCATGCCTTCGGTCGCAAACTTTGAAATTGAGTAAGTGCCCCAGAATGCACGACCAACGTGACCCACCGTTGAGCTGGTGAACACAATGCGCGCATCGTCAGATTTGTGCAGCAGGGGCAGCAGGGCTTGTGTCATCAAAAATTGAGACTTCACATTCACTTGCATTACATCATCAAACGTATCTTCGCCGATCTGATCAAAGGGGCTGAGCACCCCCAGAAGGCCAGCGTTGTGCAGTACACCGTCCAGACGACCGAATTGGCCTTCAATGGTGTCTACCATATCAATGTAGTTTTGCTTGGTGGCGCCTTTCATATCCAGCGGGACGATTGCTGGCTGCGGGTAGCCTGCGGCTTCGATTTCATCGTAGGTGTGTTCTAGTTTTTTCACTGTGCGGCCAAGCAGGATCACGGTTGCGCCGTGCGCGGCGTACGAGATCGCGGCCTGTTTACCGATGCCATCTCCTGCACCGGTCACCAGAATAACTTTATCTTTCAAGGCATCTTTAGAAACTGAATAATCCACGTTACGTTTCCTTATTCTTATGATTTGCTTTAAGTCTTCGTGACAAGGTGGTTACAATACACCAATTCGCATTGAAGAGGATGAACACATTGGAATTTTTGTTGGACTATGGCCTGTTTTTGGCCAAGATTGCGACGATCGTCGTCGCTGTCGTGGTGTTATTAGTCATTGTGAAGTCCGTGGGCGGAAGACACAGCGCAGCCAAAGGCGAGCTGGAAGTCACCAACCTGACTGAGCAACACAAGCAGACAGTGGAACAGCTTGAATCTCATCTCCATGATGACGCTTTTTTGAAAGCCCGCGACAAAGCGGAGAAAAAAAGCGAAAAGGAAAAGAACAAATCTCGCGAAAAAGAAGTGAAAAAAGCAGCGAAAGGCGGCGAACTGGACGCGAAGCGCGATCCACACCTGTTCGTGCTGGATTTCCACGGCAGCATCGATGCTAAGGAAGTGACCTCGCTGCGTGAAGAAGTTACGGCCATTTTGGCGGTCGCACAACAGGGTGATGAAGTGCTGCTGCGTTTAGAAACAGGTGGTGGCATGGTGCACGGCTACGGCTTGGCATCGTCTCAGTTGGATCGCTTGAAAGCTGCCGGTCTGCCGCTGACGATTGCGGTCGATAAAGTGGCGGCCAGTGGTGGCTACATGATGGCGTGTATCGCCGATAAAATCGTGTCGGCGCCGTTTGCGATTGTCGGTTCGATTGGTGTGGTCGCGCAACTGCCTAACTTCAACAAATTGCTGAAAAAACACGACATTGAATTTGAACAGCTGACCGCGGGTGAATACAAACGCACGCTGACGATGTTCGGTGAAAACAGCGATAAAGCTCGCGAAAAGTTCAAAGAAGAGCTGGAAGAAACGCACGTGCTGTTCAAAGACTTTATTCGTGAACACCGCCCGGATCTGGATTTGGAAAAAGTGGCGACGGGTGAACACTGGTTCGGCACTCAAGCCAAAGCATTGGGGCTGGTGGATGAGATCAAAACCTCAGACGATTTGATTGTCGATGCGTGCAAGAATAAAACTGTGCTGGCGCTCCACTACGTGCAGAAGAAAAAACTGACCGCTAAACTGGCGGGTGTGGCTGGTGAAGCCGCCGACAGCGTATTCCTGAAGCTGATCAGCCGCGGCCAGCGTCCGATTGTATAATCCCTATTGAACCACCCAAGCGCCTCAATGCGGACGCTTTCGTTTGATGACCTCATGCATTAAACACGTGGTTCACTTGATAACATAATGAAAGACATCGTTAAAAAAGGTACTGTGATGAACCCGATTCTCGCACTGTTGAAAGAGAACAATATTAGTGACCAACAAATTGGCGAGCTGTTTCAGGCGCTGACGCAAAACCCGCTGGCGGCGATGATGACCCTCAGCCAACTGGGTCTGCCGCAGGAAAAACTGCAACTGCTGATGGGCCAAGTGATGCAAAATCCGGCGCTGATTAAAGAAGCCGTAGAAGAGCTGGGCTTGGATTTCTCGAAAGTTGAAGCAGCGAAAGCGAAGTTGCAACAATAAGTTGATTGCGAGTTCGTGATGGATTGAAAAGGGTCGCTGGTGTCATGCTGGCGGCCCTTTTTGTTGGTGTGTTTTTGTTCGTGTGTGTTTTTTGGGGGGAGGAAGAGAGATGTTCTAAATTTTCCACCGCCATTGCTTGACCATATACGCCAATCCCAATCCGCCAATCACGCCTGCCAAATGCGCCTCGGTTGCAACGCGCGCATGGATCAGCTGTTCGGTGCCAATCGAGCTGCCAAACGCTTGTTCCCACACCACTTTCGCGACCACGCCAAGGACCAACAGCCAACTGCTGCGACGGCCTTGTAGCACTTCTTGCAGGGCAAAGAACGCAAACAGCGCGTGTAAGGTGCCGGAAAGGCCCACGTAGATGCGCATGTCGGTGAGCAGTACGCAGAGTCCAATCCACACGCTGAGTGAGAGCAACAGAATCAGCAGTGTGCGCGCCGCCGGTTTAAAGATAAAACTGATGATCCACAACCCGGCGAGGTTCATGCCCAAGTGAGCAAAGTTGGTGTGGGTGAAATTTCCTGTTAGGATCCGCCACCATTGGCCGTGTTGAATGCCGCTGAGCTGCCACGCACTGCCACTGGCGAGCGGCTCGAATTGCAGCCCGAAACACACGATACTGATTAAAATTAGCCACAGGTAAAGATTCACAGTATGTCCCGTTATTGTTCAGAGTGTGGAAAAGCACGCAAAGCCTGCATTTGTGATGCGATTGTGCAGTTAAGTTCGCGAGTGGAGCTTATCATTCTTCAACATCCAACTGAAGAACACCGCCCGATGGGAACGGCGCGTATTTTGAGCCTGTCGCTGCCCAACAGCCGTTTGTTGGTGGGGGAAGATTTCCGTCAGCACGAGGAACTGAATCGCCTGCTGGCCGATGACAGCGCGCAACATTTCGTGTTGTATCCCAGTGAGCAGTCGTCCTCCTCGGCTGAGTTTGAGCCCGAAGCAGGCAAAACGCTGCGCGTGATCTTATTGGATGGCACGTGGAAAAAAGCATTCAAAATGTGGCAGGTGAATCCCCAGTTGCATGCCTTGCCATCGCTGCACTTACCCAAAGATCTCACCGGCAATTACCGCATTCGCAAAGCGCCGAGCGACAATGCACTCTCGACCGTTGAAGCCGGTTACCATTTGCTGCAAAGTTTGCAGCCTGATTGCGATTTTTCGCCGCTGATGCGCACCTTTGACGCCATGATTGATCATCAAATCCAACACATGCCACCGGGTGTGTTTGAGCGCAACTACCTCAAACAAGACCAATAGTCGCGTGCTTTCGTCAGGCGTTAGTAGTTGACGTGCGCGGAGAACAATTGCTGATGCAGGCGCTGGGCGTAAGCATCCGTCATCGCCGCAATGTAGTCACAAATCACTCGCATGCCATCGCCGGATGCATGTTCCGCCGTTTGCCATTTCTCACGAGTGGCTTGAGGCAGTAAGCGCTCCGGATCGGCGGCCAAGGCTTCAAACAAATCCATGATGATCTGTTGGCCTTTGTATTCAAAGCGCTGCACTTGTGGCACCTGAATCACATATTGATTGACGAAGCTTTTGAGGATCTCCAGCGCGTGACCCATGTTGGGTTCCAAATAGGCGTTAAATGCCAGCAGTTCGCTGTCAAACGGCGCATCCACCGGTCGCACGCTGATGCTGGTTAGCAGCGCATTGACAATGCCGCCGATGGCGTCTTTACGCACATGGTGCTGGCCGGAAAATAGCATCTCGCTCAGTGTTTCAATATGCTCGGTAAACCAACATTCGCCGCTGGTGGCCAGCTGGTTCGCAGCCGCGTGTTGCCATTGCGTTTGCGTCACCATGCCAAGCACGATCGCATCTTCCAAATCGTGCACGCCGTAGGCGATGTCATCAGCCAGCTCCATGATGGAACAATCGAGCGATTTAAAGCGCGTTTTCTGGTGTTGATACGGCGTGGTGGCGTCACCGCGCATTTGGCTCAGCAGCGTGCGATCGTTGGCGCTGAGCGGCGAGAGTACCCATTCAAATATCTGACGATCACCGTCGTACACGCCCTTGGCGGGCGCCCAATCTTTGGCTTTGAGCTGGCGTTGGTGTGGCACCGACTCAGGAATTTTCTCGGCGCGGGTTTGGCTGAGCAGCGCCGGATATTTGAGTAGCCCCAGCAGCGTGCGGCGCGACAGGTTCATGCCGTGATGCTCGGTGTAGGGTTCCAAACAGGTCACAATACGAAATGTTTGGGCGTTGCCTTCAAAGCCACCATGTTCCCGCATCATGTAATTCAGCGCGATTTCGCCGCCGTGCCCATAAGGCGGATGGCCGATGTCGTGCGCCAGACACAAAGAATCAATCAGGCTGTCGGAGGGCAGTAGATCGCGAAACTCCGGCTGTTTGAGCTTGATCTGCGCGACGATGCCGGTGCCGATTTGTGATGCTTCTAACGAGTGTGTCAACCGAGTGCGGTGGAAGTCGTTGAGGCTGGTGCCGTGCACTTGGGTTTTGGCCTGCAGGCGACGAAACGCCGCAGAGTGCAGAATGCGCGCGCGGTCACGCTGAAACGGACTGCGATGATCGTTGCGACGAATCTTGTGCTCGTCGTCGTTCCGCGCTTGCCAATCTGGGCTGATGGATACCTGCATACACTGCTCCTGCATGGCCCCAGCACCACCTGCCGAAGCAGGCCGAGCGGGGCAATTCAACGATGTGGATAAGATTTGTATCTTTGATAAAACTTACAGCGACTTAGCTGATTTCGTCCAGTGTTAATTCAAAGCTTGGGGCGAAGGTTTCCAGAAAATAGGCCATTTCCGGGGTGTGGCGCTCTTGCAGCGTGACATCCAAGCGTTTTTTCGCCAGCGCAAATTCGTGGTTGCCAGCGCTGAGTTCTTCCAAACATTTGAGGTAAGCGCAGATGCAGTCAGCTTGTTTGACGATCGCCGCATCGTCTTCATACGCTGCTTCGTGAACCAGAAAGGGCGCGAAATCTTGCTGAAACTCTTCCGGCAACATCGACAGTAAACGGCGCTCAGCGGCGGCTTCAATTTTCTTGTACTCTTTGGCGATGTCGGGGTTGTAGTATTTCACGGGGGTGGGTAAATCGCCGGTCAGCACTTCGCTGGAGTCGTGGTACATGGCCAGAATCGCAATGCGTTCCGGGTTGAGCGTGCCACCAAACTTTTTGTTTTTGATCACCGCCAACGCGTGGGCGACAAACGCCACCTGCAAGCTGTGTTCAGAGATATTTTCTTTGGAGACAGAGCGCATCAGCGGCCAGCGCTGGATCAGCTTCATTCGGGCGAGATGGGCAAAAAAATGGCTTTCTTTCATAACTCTCGGCATTCCTCATCTAAAAATCAGGCTCTCTTCTAGTGTATAAAAGAGAGCCTGAATAGCCTAACTGATCACCGAAGGTCGATGAAAGCGTTATTGACTGTAGGTGCTGAGGAATCGTTCAAAGCGGCCAATCGCAATTTCCAGATCTTCCACGTGAGGCAGTGTCACAATGCGGAAGTGATCTGGCTTCGGCCAGTTGAAACCACTACCTTGAACCAGCAGCACTTTTTCCTGCACGAGGAAGTCGAAGACCATCTTTTGGTCATCTTTAATGCTGTATTTCTTGGTGTCGATTTTCGGGAATAGGTACATCGCGCCTTTGGGTTTCACGCACGACACGCCCGGAATTTGGTTGATCAGTTCCCAAGCGCGATCACGCTGTTCCAGCAGGCGACCGCCTGGTAGGATCAGCTCGTTAATGCTCTGGTAACCGCCCAGCGCGGTTTGAATGGCGTGTTGCATGGGCACGTTGGCACATAGACGCATTGACGACAAAATTTCCAGCCCTGCGATGTAGCCTTGTGCCAGATGTTTTGGACCAGTCAGGAACATCCAACCGCCACGGAAACCGCACACACGGTAGGCTTTCGACAAGCCGTTAAACGTCATCACCAGCACGTCTTCGGTCAGAGTGGCCACCGAGGTATGCGTTGCACCGTCGTATAAGACTTTGTCGTAAATTTCATCGGCGAAAATGATCAGCTTGTGCTGACGCGCCACTTCAATCACTTCCAACAGGAAATCACGGCTGTAGACCGCGCCGGTTGGGTTATTGGGGTTAATCAGGACGATGCCGCGCGTTTTCGGGGTGATTTTCTTCTTGATGTCATCAATGTCCGGATACCAGTCCGCTTGCTCGTCACACAGGTAATGCACCGCTTTACCGCCCGACAGCGCAACCGCCGCGGTCCACAGCGGGTAGTCCGGGGCAGGGACCAGCATTTCATCGCCGTTGTTGAGCAGGGCTTGCATGGCCATCACGATCAGCTCAGATACGCCGTTACCGACATAAACGTCTTCGACGTTCAGCGAGCGAATGCCTTTTTTCTGATAGTGCTGCACCACGGCTTTACGTGCCGAATAGATGCCTTTTGAATCACAATAACCTTGTGAGGTAGGGAGGTTACGAATCACGTCGACCAGAATTTCATCCGGGGCGTCGAAACCAAATGGGGCCGGGTTGCCGATATTGAGCTTTAGTATTTTATGCCCTTCTTCTTCCATGCGCTTAGCATGTTTAAGTACTGGTCCCCTAATGTCGTAGCAGACATTATCGAGTTTTGACGACATCCCGATATTTTGCATTGTATTACCCCAAAAAATAATTGAATTTCTTTATTAAACTACAACAGGTTGCCTTTTTTTAGAATATAAATCTAGTGATGAATCGCTTTCTCCGCAGGAAAAAATCAGTGCTGCATCAGGGAGACAGGAAAAGCACGCAAAAGATGGGGTATAACCTTGATTTACGAGGGCTCTCTCAATAGAGTAGCTACTGTTACATCGAATCTCAGTTTAGTCGAGGTCGCTTTGTCGAACTTTCATCAAGCCATTGCTCGGTTGATAGAGCAAATTAACGACGCGAGGGATAACGACGTTCGTTTCACCCAAGAGTTGGCAGAGAAGCCACCATTCGCGTTCATCGATTGGCTTGAAGCCCAACCGGTTTTCCCGAAATTCTATTGGCAGTCCCGTGACACCCGCGAAGAGGTGGTCGCATTGGGGCAGCTTTACACATTCTCCGACCCTGCTCCGGCGTACACCATTTTGGGTGACGATCAACGTGTGTGGGGCGGACGCTCATTTGATGGTCAGACCGATAAAAACCGCCGCTGCATGTCGTCGTTTTTCTTTCTGCCTCAGGTGGAGCTGATTCGCTTTGATCAGACTTGGACGCTGGCGGCCAACGTCAGTCATGAACGTCATCGCACACTCGCCACGTTACAGAAGCTGCTGACGGACGTCACGCCGCTGCGTGCGCTCAACTGTGAGGTGACCGACGTGCAGCATGCACCCACCGAATCGGGTTGGGCGACGCTGGTGGATCAAGTGCTGGATGGCATTACGCACAACGCGTTCAAGAAAGTGGTGCTGGCGCGTCAAACGAGCCTCACGCTGGATCGCCCAATCAGTGCGGCGCAACTGCTCAAAGCCAGCTACGATCAGAACCATAACAGCTTTCATTTTCTTTTGGCACTCGACGCCAAACACAGTTTTATGGGCTCTACGCCGGAGCGGCTCTATTTCCGTCAAGGGTTGGATCTGCACACCGAAGCGTTGGCGGGCACCATTGGTCGCGGCCAAAACGCAACCCAAGATATGGCACTGTCGAACTGGCTGGCGCAGGACACCAAAAACCTCAATGAAAACCAATATGTGGTGGATGATATTGTCGACCGTTTAACGCCTCATGCCGAGACGGTGACGGTGGAACAGGAAGCCCATTTGGTTCGGCTGCGTAAAGTGCAGCATTTGAAGCGTCGGATTCACGCTCAGCTGAACGCGGGCGTTAATGGCGTGCAGCTGCTCAGTGCGCTGCAGCCGACCGCTGCTGTGGCGGGTGTGCCACGCAAAGAAGCGTTTGATTTTATCACTCAGCACGAGCCGTTTGCTCGGGGCTGGTATGCAGGGTCTATGGGTTATTTCAGTCATCAACAAGCCGAGTTTTGCGTCGCGATTCGCAGCGCATTAGTGTTGGAACAAGAAGTGCAGCTGTTTGCGGGCGCGGGCATCGTGCCGGGCTCGGTGGCTGAACATGAATGGCAGGAGCTGGACAAAAAAATGTCGACGCTGCTGAGCCTCATCACCGATCGCCTGCCGCTGGGTGTGGCTTCATGAGTCAGGATCAAGCGGTCTTAAACCGCATCTGGTGCCAGACGCTGCTGGAAGAGATGACCCGATTTGGCGTGAGCGAGGTATGCGTTGCGCCGGGTTCGCGTTCAACCCCATTGACGCTGGAAGCCGCCGCCAATCCCAACCTGACCTTGCACACCCATTACGACGAACGTGGCTTGGGCTTTATGGCGCTGGGCATGGCGAAAGCGAGCGGCAAACCAGTGGCGGTGATCGTCACGTCTGGAACCGCGGTTGCCAACGTGTTGCCTGCCATTGCAGAGTCGCGTTTGACCGGCGAGAAACTGATTGTTCTGACGGCGGATCGCCCGGTTGAACTGGTCGGTTGCGGTGCTAATCAGGCGATCAACCAACTGGGTATTTATTCGTCTCACGTGACGCAAGCCGTGAATCTGCCGAGTCCTAATGTGCGTTTACCGCTCAACTGGCTACTGACCACCGTCGATGAGGCGCTGAGTCACCAAGCGCAGCACGGCGGCAGCGTGCATTTTAACTGCCCGTTCCCAGAACCCCTCTATTCCGCTAACGACACGCGCGTGTACCAAGAGTACTTGGCGAGCGTGAGTCACTGGCAGCAATCGAATCAACCGTATTGTGAGCGCCGTTTCAGCGATGCACATGCGTTTCCCGAAGAGGGTCAGATGCTGAGCCGCAAAGGCTTGGTGATCGTCGGCTCGGTGCGTTTGGCGGAAGCCAAAGCCGCACAGCAGTTTGCAGAGAAATTGGGCTGGCCGCTGCTGTGTGACCCGCAATCGGGGATCAGCAGTGAATGGGCACACTTTGATTTGTGGCTACAAAACAGCGCTGCCAAAGCGGTGCTGGATGAGTGCGAGCAGGTGGTGCAGTTTGGTTCGCGCATCGTGTCCAAACGTTTAAATCACTGGCTGGAGCAGCATGTTCGCCGCAGTGACGCACAGTATTGTTATGTGTCGCCAGCGCCGGATCGCAACAACCAATCGCATCTGCCCCAGCAACAATGGGTGTGTGATATTCCCGACTGGATTGACACCAAGCTGAGTAAATGGACCGCGCTCAACGCGACGCATGCGGGCTGGGCGGATGCGTTGAAACGTTACGCCTACAGCACGGCAGAACTCGCCAAGTTACATTTAAGCAATGAACCGATGACGGAAATCGCGCTGGCGCTCGATTTGACTGAGCGTGCGCCTCACGCGGCGTTGTTTGTCGGCAACAGTTTGATTGTCCGCTTGGTGGATATGTTTAGCGCCGTCGACGGACGTGACGTGTTTTCCAACCGCGGCGCCTCCGGTATTGATGGCTTGGTTGCCACTGCCGCGGGGGTGCAACGTGCCATCAAGCAGCCCATGCTGATGCTGATGGGCGATACCTCATTATTGTATGACATGAACTCACTGGCCTTGGTGCGCAATACGCCGCAGCCGCTGGTGATTGTGGTCGCCAATAACGATGGCGGGGCGATTTTCGATTTGTTGCCTGTCCCGGCGCAGCAACGGGAAGCGCTGTATCAAATGCCACATGGCATGCAGTTTGAACATGTTGCCGCGCAGTTTGGGTTGCGTTACGCCAATCCGGAAACGTTAGCCGCGTATCAGGGGCTGGTGGATGAGCATTTGGCGCAGGGCCAAGGCACGTTGTTGATTGAGATCACCACGCCGCCTCAACAAGCCGCGCAGCAAATCAAACAACTGATGCCGCAGATTCATGCTCTCTAGTCGCACCTCGTTTTCTCACCGGCCATCACGCCAGCCGCGCGCTGACACGCCGGTGTTGGTGTTTCTGCATGGTTTGCTTGGAAACACCGACGATTGGCAAGCGGTGCTCGATGCGCTGCCAGACTATGACTGGATTGCGTTGGATCTGCCCGGACATGGCGGCAGCCAGGCGCAAACGTGCGACGACTTTGCCACGTGCTGTCAGCAAATCACCGCTGCGGTACTGGCGCAGGTACCGGCGCAAACGCCCATCTGGCTGGTGGGCTATTCGCTGGGCGGGCGCATTGCTATGACGGGCGCGGCAACCCACGCATTTGCGGCGCTCAACGTACAAGGTTTGATCATCGAAGGCGGAAACTTTGGCCTCCCTTCTGCGGTCGAACGAGAAGCGCGTTGGCAAAACGATCATCGCTGGGCGATGCGTTTTGAGGCTGAGCCGATTGAGCAGGTATTGAGCGATTGGTATCAGCAAGCGGTGTTTAGTTCACTAAACCATGAGCAAAGACAAACCTTAATTGCGAAGCGAAGTGCTAATCTTGGCGCCGCTGTCGCCACGATGCTGTTATCCACATCGCTGGCCACGCAGCCGTATTTGTTGCCGGGGTTGACGCAGTTGCCGATGCCGATTTGGTACATCTGCGGCGCAAAAGATGAAAAATTTCGTCAGCTTGCTGAGCAAAGCGGGCTGAACTATCGTCAGATCGACGACGCGGGGCACAATGTTCATCATGAACAGCCGGTCGCTTTTGCGCGCATCATACACGATTTAATACCGCTGCCCAGTGTACGGGTGGTGGACAACAACAATGGGAATCACCATGGCTAAAACAGTAGGCATTTCAGAAGAAGAACTTTACGCTCCGGTTGTCTGGCAAGACTGCGGCAGCAGTTACGAAGACATTCACTATCACAAATCGGAAGATGGTATTGCGAAAATCACCATTGCGCGCCCACAGGTTCGCAACGCATTTCGTCCGCAAACCGTTAAAGAGATGATCAACGCATTGGCTGATGCACGTTATGACGAAGGCGTTGGCGTGATCATTTTGACCGGTCTGGGTGAAGATGCATTCTGTTCTGGTGGTGACCAGAAAATCCGTGGCGATTACGGCGGTTACAAAGACGAAACCGGTACGCACCACCTCAACGTACTCGACTTCCAACGTCAAATTCGTACCTGTCCGAAACCTGTGATCGCCTCGGTTGCGGGCTGGGCGGTTGGCGGTGGTCACGTGCTGCACATGATGTGTGACCTGACCATTGCGGCGGAAAACGCGCAATTTGGTCAAACTGGCCCGAAAGTCGGGTCGTTTGATGGCGGTTGGGGTGCCTCTTACATGGCGCGTATCGTTGGTCAGAAAAAAGCGCGTGAAATCTGGTTCCTGTGCCGTTTCTACGACGCCAAAGAAGCGCTGGACATGGGCTTGGTGAACACCGTTGTGCCTGTCGATGAGCTGGAAAAAGAAACCGTACGCTGGTGCCGTGAAGTACTGCAACACAGCCCAATGGCGCTGCGCTGCTTGAAAGCGGCCTTGAACGCAGACTGTGACGGTCAAGCGGGCCTGCAAGAACTGGCGGGCAACGCGACCATGCTGTTCTACATGACCGACGAAGGTCAGGAGGGTCGCAACGCGTTCAACGAAAAACGCAGACCGGACTTCAACAAGTTCCCGCGTAACCCTTAATCGACAAGAGCGGCCCAGATGTCTGGTGCCGCTCTTTTTGTTTCCATGTAGTTTCAGTGAATTTGGTGCTCCAAACACCGCCCAACGGCGCGCGATAGGCCCGTTGAGGGGGAATGGACATGTCACTCATCAACAGAGTTAAATTAGATATGCGCAGTGCAAAACTGTATCGCTACCGTTTGCCAATGGATAGCGGCGTGATTCTTCGTGAAGAGAAGTTGACGGAACGTGAAGGCTTCATCGTTGAACTTCAGGAAAATGGCAAGATTGGGCGTGGCGAAGTTGCGCCATTAATTGGGTTTAGTGTGGAATCACTAGACGAAGCGGGCGCACTGGCGAAAGAGCAGCTCGAGCTGTGGGTGCAAGGTCAGGCATTGGATTACGATGCGTTGTTCCCGTCGGTGGCTTTTGGTGTCTCGATGGCTGAGTTGGAATTAGCTGGTGAACTGCCAGCGCAAGGCCAATATCAAGCGGCGCCGCTGTGTACTGGTGACCCCGATGAATTGATCCCGCAGCTCAATGCGATGCCGGGGCAGAAAGTCGCGAAAGTCAAAGTCGGTTTGTATGAGCCGATTCGTGACGGCATGCTGGTGAATCTGTTCTTGGAATCGATGCCGGATTTATACCTGCGTCTGGACGCCAACCGCGCGTGGACCAAAGAGAAAGCCGCCAAATTCGCCCAATATGTCGCGCCATCTTTGCGTGGCCGCATCGCGTTTTTAGAAGAGCCCTGCCAATCTCCGAGCGACAGTTTGTCGTTTGCGATTGATACTGGCATTGCGATTGCGTGGGATGAAACCTTACAACATGCGGTGCGCAGCCAAGAATTCCGCTTAGAAGATCTGGTGGGCGTGAAAACCATCGTCATCAAACCGACTTTGATTGGGTCGGTGCCTCGCTGCTTGAAGCTGATTGAGAAAGCCAAAGCCTTGGGCCTGCAAACCATCATCAGTTCCAGCATTGAATCGAGCTTGGGGCTGACGCAATTGGCGCGTTTGGCACACTGGCAACTGCCCAATGAAATTCCAGGTTTGGACACCATCGGCTTGTTTAAAGCGCAGTTGGAAACGCCGTGGCCAGCGTGTGAACTGCCCCTGCAAACGTTGAGCGACCAAAGCCTGCTGTGGCAATCGGAGCCTGTATGACCCCGTGGCGACACTGGCAGCAGCGCCACCCTGAGCGGGTGGCGCTTTGTCTTGAAGAGGGCACGCTCACTTGGCATGAGCTCAACCAGCGCGTGCAGCAATACGCCAAGGCGATTGCCGAACGTGGCCTTCAGCACGGCGATGTGTTGACGCTGGTGGGTAAAAACCACCCGCAAACGCTATTTTGGCTGCTGGGCGCGATGCAACTGGGCGTCGTGTGCGCGCTCACCATGCCGCAACCAGCAGCGCAGTTGCGCCGTAAATGGTCGGCGCTATATCGCAATGATCAACGCGCGAACGTTTGGCTTGCGCCTAGTGCGGGGCTGACGTTGGATGAGCTGGGAGACGTGAATGCGCTGTCACAACCGGCCACTGGCATGGCTCAGGCTGAGAACGCGTACCAGCGGAGCAATCTCGCAACGTTGATTTTCACCTCCGGTTCCACCGGCACACCCAAAGCGGTAGCCCACACGCACGCGCAGCATTTTGCTTCTGCGCAAGGGCTACTGGCTGAATTTCATTTCGATGTTGATGACACTTGGCTGCTGAGCTTGCCGCTCTATCACGTGTCGGGCTTGGCCATCATTTATCGTTGGCTGACCACGGGGGCGTGCCTCAAAATTGGCGGTGGTCAGTTGGCGCACGACATCGACGGCGTCACGCACGCGTCATTGGTGCCGACGCAACTGAAACGCCTGCTCGACTGTGGCCAACAGCTCACGCTGACCCATGTGTTGCTCGGCGGTAGCCACATTCCACAAACGCTGGCGCAGCAAGCGGCGGCTATCGGCATTGAAACCTGGCTCGGCTATGGCATGACGGAAGCGGCGTCGACGGTCACGGCCAAACCAGTCGATGGCCAAGCGGGTGCGGGTCACGTGCTGGCTCATCGCGCCGTGCGTGTCGACGGTCAGCGCATCTACATCGGTGGCGACACGTTGGCTAGCGGTTATTACCGTCAAGGCGAGCTACATCGTTTGACGGATGAACAAGGCTGGTATGACAGCAACGACCTTGGCTACTTCGAGCACGACCAACTGGTGATCATCGGCCGCGCCGACAATCTGTTTATCTCCGGTGGCGAAAACATTCACTGTGAAGAAGTTGAAGGTGTGCTCAATCGTCATCCTGACGTGCAATTGGCGATGGTGGTGCCCGTTGAAGACGATGAGTTTGGCGCTCGCCCGGTAGCGGTGGTGCTCAGTCATACGCCGTTTAGCCTTGAACAAGGCAACGCGTGGTATGAGGGACGTTTGGAGAAATTTAAATGGCCCATCGCGTATTTTGAGATGCCGACTGCGCTGACACAAAGTGGGATCAAAGTGTCGCGTCAAGCGCTCAAAGCGTGGCTGGCAACCCATCAATCTCGCTTTCGAGTTATGAGTTAGTCCAAAACTGAATTTTGCTGGTTATAACTGCTTGGCATAATAGTCCTAAGAATTAAACCGCTTAGGACTATCGATGATGAAGAATGGCTTGCTGATTTCCACCATTGTGCTGCAACTGCTGCTGGCGCTGACGCTAACCGGTTGGCCCCGCAACGTTGCCGAACTGAGCGCATTTCTGCTGATTCTGGCGTTTGCTTGGCATCGAAAACCCGTTAACGGGTCAACAACCAGCTCAGAGACGTCGTCGATATAAGCGTCCACAAGATCACCCCAAATAGCAGCGGTTTCGGGCCTGATGCCTTCAAACGTGCCACCGAGATGCTGCAACCAATCAAAAACAGACACACCACCAACGCTTGTTTCGCCACGCTGAAGATCGCCTGATATACCCCCTCAAACTGCGGTAACGTATCGCTCACCCCAATCGCGGCACAATAAAACACAATGAAATACGGAAGCGTGATTTTCTTCGAGTGACTGCGAAACATCCACGCACTGATGAGCGCCACCGGCACAATCCACAACGCGCGTGCTAACTTGAGTGTGGTCGCAGTTTTTAACGCTTCTTCGCCATAAGCCGATGCCGCACCGACCACCGATGAGGTGTCGTGAATCGCAATGGCTGCCCACGTGCCGAAGGTGTGTTGATCCAGATGGAGCGCATGGCCAATCAGCGGAAACAGAAACAGTGCGACCGAATTGAGCACAAACACCGTGCCAAGGGCCAACGCCGTTTGGTCGTCATCGGCATTGATCGCAGGCGCCACTGCCGCAATGGCACTGCCGCCACAAATCGCGGTGCCGGACGCAATCAGATGCCCGGTGGTGCGGTTAAGCCCCATCGCTTTCGCAATCAACGTGCCAAGCACGAGGGTGCCGGTGATACTGGCCAAAATCAGCCCGATGCCTTGGCCGGTGACGGTGAGTGCTTGTTGTAGCGGAATGCCAAAGCCCAAGCCGACAATGGAATATGCCAGCAGCTTTTTGGTCATTTTGCCGATTGGCAACTGCGTCGGCACCCAACCCAGCGAGGCGAGGAAAAAGCCCAGCAACAGCGCAGTGGGGGATGAGATATACGGGGTCAGGCAGGCGCCAAGGACAAGGGCAAAGGGAATGTGTTTTGCGTGAAGAGTCATGATGTTGGGGGAATCAGGTCGTTATCGGAGTCGAGGGCAGCCATTGTAGCGCACGGGGCGAGGTCAGAAAGTCTTAATGTTTTGAACAAGCGTTCAGAAAAACTGAACGCTTGTCTACGATGCGTCAAATTGGCTTATTTCCAATCGCCGCGCAATGCAGCAACTTTCTCGTGCATCAGTTCCGTGGTGGCTTCGCCCGCCATGACAGCGTCTCCGGCTTCAATCTCGACGTGAGACCAGAAGCGGCGTGGTAACCCTTTACAGGCTCGGCCGTGATAGCGGCTGAAGAAACTGCCCCACAAGCCTTTAATCGCCATCGGGATCACCGGCACCGGACTGCGACGCAAAATGATGTCGATGCCGCGCATAAATTCATTCATGTTACCGTCGGCGGTCAGGCGACCTTCGGGGAAAATACACACCAAATGCCCATCCTGCAGCGCCTGTTCCACTTCGGCAAACGCGCGGCGAATCGAGGTGCGGCTGTTGGCCGAAATGGGGATCACGCCTGCACGTTTCAAGAAACGACGCAGCACCGGCAGATTGGCGTAATCTTCTTCCATCACAAAGCGAATCAAACGCGGGCATGCGCCACTGAGTAACAGCGCGTCCATGTAACTGACGTGGTTACATACAATCAGGGCGCCGCCGTGTTCGGGCAGTTTGCTGAGGTTTTTGTGTCGCACGCGGTAAAGGGTGTGCGTCAGCGCCCACACCAGAAAACGCACCACGAAAATCGGCACCTGCAAAAACAGGTACGCGGCCAAGAGCAGGTTCATCACCGAGAGCAACACAAACAGGTGAGGAATGGTGAGGTCGAGCAGTGTGAGGCAGATGATGCCCAAAATCGCACTGCACACCATAAACAGCGAGTTGTAGATGTTCAGCGCCGCGATCACCTGCGCGCGTTCAGTCTCTTTGGCGCGTTGTTGCATCAGGGCGTACAGCGGCACGATAAACACACCGCCCGATGCACCGAGTAAAAGCAAGTAAGCAAACAGTGGCCACAGCGGCTGATAGGCGGCAAATTCCGAGAACTGACTGAAAATAGGCAAGTCATTTGGAATACTGGTTGCCATCAAGTAACCAAAGATGCTGATGCCAAAGCTGCCCAGCGGCACAATGCCGACATCAATGCGGTGATTGGAGAGCTTGTCGCACGCCAGTGAACCCAGAGCAATGCCCACTGAAAACAGCGCCAGCAGGAACGACACCGAACTTTCAGTGCCGTTAAGGAAGACTTTGGTGAAGTTCGGGAATTGTGTCAGGTACGCCGCGCCGAGGAACCAGAACCAACTGATCGCCATCATCGATTGGAAGATGATGCGGTCGCTGCGCGCAATGGCCAGCGTATGGCGAGTTTGGCTGATCGGCCGCCAGCGGAAGGTCAAATCGGGAGCACTGGCTGGCGCTTCAGGAATCGAACGGCTCGCCCAGTAGCCGCATAGGGCAAAAAGAATTACTGCAGCGGCCGCGATGTGGCGCGCGTTGTCGGCTGAAGCAATCATGCCGGCCCCAAGCGTGCCGAGCAAAATCGCTAAAAATGTCCCGGTTTCGACCAAGGCATTGCCCGGCACCAATTCGTTAGATTTGAGCTGCTGTGGTAGCAAGGCGTATTTGACCGGGCCGAAAAATGCCGATTGGGTGCCCATCAAAAACAGGATCAGCAGCAGAACACTGTAGCTTTCGGTGATAAACCCAATCGCGCCAATACACATGATGGCGATTTCAAGCAGTTTCACGCGGCGAATAAACCACGACTTTTCGTATTTATCGGCCAGCACACCGGCAGACGCTGAAAACAGGAAAAACGGCAGAATGAACAGACCCGCGGCCAGATTAATGAACAGGTCGCTGGAGATCGGCAGCGCGCCGCTGCCAGCAAACGCCACGAGCAGCAGCAACACGTTTTTGAAAATATTATCGTTAAAGGCGCCGAAGAACTGCGTGATGAAGTAGGGAAGAAAACGGCGTTGAGTTAACAACGACGTCTGAGACTGCGGCATCGCCTTTCCTTAATAATTACCAGTTGGCCAGATAGTTAGAGAGTAGATCTTCGATGAGTGCTTTGCCATCGATGGGTTCTGATGCAAAGAACTTATCGTCCACACTCAGCAGCGTGATGCCGTGGACGCCTGACCACAATACGCGGCTGGTGCGCAGGATTTCACTGTCGGAACGCTGCGGCGCAATCACTTTCAGCAACCCTTCCAGCATGCTGGTCATCGTGTCGATCCGTTCAGCTTGCCATTCTGGCAGCTCTTCGCCATTCATGTTGTGTTCGAAAATCAGTTGCCAGCGGTGTGGGTTCTTTTGCGCGAAATCGTGGTAGCAGTAGGCGAGTTTGTACAGCGCTTGCTCGGGGTCTTTGCCGTGACAAACGACCGCTTTCGCTTCGCTGGAGAGTTCATCGAGCGTCTGAGCAACCACATGAAGTAGTAACAAATTGTAATTGCCAAAAACGTTCACCAACGTGCTCGGAACATAACCAATCATGGTTGCGATCTTACGCAGGCTCAGTTCGTGGTAGGAATGGCTACCGAGGAATTCCTTCACGGTTTTCAGCGTTAAAGAGACCAATTCTTCACGGGTGTGGTCATTTCGTCTTGCCATGATCATGTGTGCTTAATGAACGATGTTCGATATTCTAATTAGCCTGCTATTGAGCGTCAACTCAGAACCCTGCAATATTCTGATACATGTCGATAAATGCAAAGTGTTTGATTGTCATATTGAAGCCGCTATGATGACCCCGTATTAAAGTAAGGCTTCTAAGGATAACTATGAAACGTCTGTTTTCACTTGTGGCTCTGGTGATGGTTTCTGTTGCGTTTACCCCGATGGCGGACGCTGCCAAAAAATTTGGTGGTGGTAAGTCGTTTGGTAAAAGCTACAAAACTGCACCCGCACAGCAAAAACAAAACACCAATACCCTGAAACAACAAGACACTGCGAAAACAGCGCAAAGCTCGACCAAAAAAGGATTGATGGGCGGCCTGCTTGGCGGTCTGCTGGCGGGTGGCCTGTTGGCAGCCTTCTTCGGCGGCGCCTTTGAAGGGATCCAGTTCATGGATATCCTCATCATCGGTTTGATTGCGTTTGTGATCTTCAAGTTGATGCGTGGTCTGCTTGGCGCCAAGCAGGGCAGTATGAATCAGCACCAACAGCAGCAGCCAGCGTTTGGCGGAATGAACCGCAACACGTTTGAGCAGCCAAATGTTCACAACTTCGAACAGCCTCAAAACAGCGGCGGTTTCGGCAGCCAAATGCAAAGTGATGTACCACATAACTACCCAGACGGCTTTGACCGCGTGGCGTTTGTCAACGGTGCACGTGAACACTACCGCATTCTGCAAGGCGCATGGAACCACAACCAGTTGGAGACCATCGAAGAGTACGTGTCACCGAGCCTGTTTGAAGATTTGAAAGCAGAGCGCGCGAAGATTGACACCGATCCGCAAACGGACGTGATGTACGTCGACGCTGAGATTGTGCGCGCCGACTACGATGCCAACAAAGCGCAGTTGAGCCTGCAATTTAGCGGCCGCTACCGCGACCCAAGCGAAGATCTCGAAGAGAACATCGACGATATCTGGCATCTGGAACGCGACCTGACCACGCCAAATGCGCCGTGGCTGATCGTCGGTATCCAAGGCTAAATCGCCACACCCTTGAATAAAAACGCCCAAGCCTGTCTTGGGCGTTTTGCTATCTGCGTGATATAACAGAGGCACTCAACGACATTTTAATCCTCCGGCAGCGCTGATTCAGAGCTTCCGGGCAAGAACGAAAGGAAAGTCACGTGGCCGAATTCAAATACAAAAATCTGACTCAGGAAGAACAGGACAAAATCGATGCGGCGGTCTTTCGTCGTCTGCTGGCGCATCTGGATGACAACAAAGATGTGCAGAACATCGACCTGATGATACTGGCGGGCTTCTGCCGTAACTGTTTCTGCAAATGGTATGAGTCGGAAGCGAAAGAGATGGGGCTGGCGCTCAACATCGACGATGCACGCGAGCGTGTGTACGGCATGACGTACGATGAGTGGAAAAACAACCATCAGCCGAAAGCGACACCCGAGCAACTGGCCGCGTTTGAAGCGCGTCAGAAGAAGTAATGTGAAAGCCGCCATTTCTGGCGGCTTTTTCTTTTCTATCCAGCAGCAACTGACTATTCGTTTCAATATCAGTCACTTCAATGTCAGCCGCTTCAACGTAAGTTATTTCAACGGCAGATAGATGTCGGTTTGCAAGTCACACTCATCCACTTCGTGGATCAGATTCAGATAGTGGAAGAAGCATGGGTAATCACGCAGCTCTTCACCGCTTTGCGGTAACCAGTCGCGATACAGCGCGTACACACTCTGACTGATCGCATCATGGCTGCCGTGATGGCGCAGCACTGCGCAGCGTCCGGCCGGAATAGCGCCATTTTTCACGCCGTAGTCATTGTCTTTGACGGGCTGGCTGACGCTGCCAGCGATATCAAAGCGAAACAGCGCTGGCTCGGTTTCGTTGGGATCACTGTAAGGAATGCCGTAGGTGGCGCTGGTGGTCACCGGCGATTCACCACTGGCGCGTCGCCAGGCAATAAACTGCGCGGCGGTATCGAGCACCTGCTCGGGGGCACCACAATGTTCGATGTAGGCGATGCGGGTTTCGGCAAAATGAATAATGTTCACGTCCACAAGGTTGACTCCTTTTGCGGGGATTTCAAATTGAAATTGCGAGTGCCATTGCTGCCACTCAGGCTGATTTCTAAAACCGGACGGAGACTGACCAAACGTGCGTGCGAAGGCTCGGGCGAACGCTTCAGGGCTGTCGAATTGAGCTTCCAGCGCGATATTCAGTACGCTGATGCCAGGTTCAAACGCCAGTCGGTAAGAGGCCCGCTTGAGCCGCGCTAAGGTGAGATATTTGGCGGTGCCGACACCGATCTGCGCTTTGAACATGCGGTGAAAGTGGTACTTGGAACAGTGCGCCAGCGCGCTCAGTTGTTCAAGCGACAACTCGTCATCCAGATGGCGATCGATGTAGTCACACACGCCTTGTATCCGCGAATGCAGCGAATGGGTCATCACATTTCTAATCCTGTTTGAGAAAACAAAGCCATGGTCGCATTCAGGGCCGTGAAGATCCTGACCGAAATTGCGCACTTTGCGCCAAGCTCGCTTGAAGTCTTACAACTTAACCAGTGGCGGCAGTGGTTGCAAATTGATCAGTGCCTGACGGGTGATGGCCGGTGGGCTGCTAAACAGCATCAGCGGCTGGAAGGCGGCGTGGTTGAGCGCCGTGACATCAATTAACTGGGTGAGCGCGTAAAAGCGCTGCACATACTGGCGGGTTTCTTGGGGCAGTGACAGACGATGAAACTCACGACTGCCTGCGCGTTGAATGGCGCGCGCGACCCGTCCTTCACCAGCATTGTAAGCCGCCAGGGTTAACGCTAGGTCGCCGCCGAATTTGCGGTGTAAAAACGCCAGATAGTTCAGCGCCGCATCGGTGCTGGCGAACACATCCAAACGTTGATCGTTCGGGGCGGTTTGCAAACCGTAACGCTGGGCGGTGGCCGGCATCAATTGCCACAATCCGCGCGCGCCAGCGTGAGAAATCGCATTCGGATCAAACGACGATTCCAGCATTGGCAGCAGCGCCAGTTGCTGTGGCAGCTTTTTATGGTCTAACTGATTGAAAATATGCGCCAGTAGCGGCTGATAGGTCTCCAGACGTGACTCAATCTGACGTTGATAGGGCGACAGCAGGGCGCGCTGCGAGGCAATCGCGTCATCCAACGAGCGTGCGGTGGTGTGAGCACTCAACAGCAATAAAAGGAAGCTCCCTGTCAGCCGGTACAACTTGGAGTGGGATTGATGGCATAACAGGGAGCGTAATTTCATATCGCGTCGGCGATGCGTTCTTCGTAGGTCGGTGACGGCTGGGTCAGTTCGCTCAGCAGTTCATGGAACGTGGCGGAGCTCAGACCGTTATCCTGATTGAGGCGCTGACATTGCTGAATCAACACATTCAGCACCTGCCACTGCTTTTCAATGCGTGTTCGTAAGCTGGCGGGCAGCGCACTGAACAGGCGTAACACGCCTTTGTCGCTGTTGGGCAGCGCTAAGCGTTGTAAGCATTGCGTTCGGTGCGACGCATTGCGGTGCAGTTGGTTCAGTACCGGCACTTGCTGGCGAATGTTTTTGCCCAGCGCATCGCCGTTAAATTGCAGATACAGCGCTTTTTGCTCGGTCAGCAGCGTATGCAACTGGCGATAAAGCTTCAGGTCTTCACTCATGGTGAACATAAAACTTTGCATCAGTTGTCCGCGGTTCGAGGCCATGATCTGCTCCTTGCGTGCCGGTTTATTCGTGTCCGGTGTGGAATTGCATCAGCGCCTGAGACAGCGCTTTACTGTCGAGGCTTAACTCGCCGCGCGCCAGTGCAGCGCGCACTTGTTCCACTTTTGCCATATCGACATCCGGCAGTGCCGCCAGTTCAGCCTGTGCTTTTTCCAGTGCCACGGTATTGGCATTCAGCGCGGGCTCGCTCACAGACGTGGCTTGGCTTGGCGCAACGGTTTTTTTGCTTGCTTGCTGGAATGTGGTGTGTGGGACGTGGCCGCCCGAGACCTTATCAATTTTCATCAGCTTGATGTCCTCAATCTTCGTCGTCACTGGTAACAGGCGACCAAGAGCAGGGCAGAGTTAAATGCACAAAGCGAATTTGTGCAAAAAAATGAATGACTGAAAGTTTGTACTCGAAATCCGGGGCGGATTTCGAGCGCCACAATGAAAAAGTGTTACCTTCAGTCAAAATTTGCAGCCTGAATCAGAACTGAGTGTGCACCTGATTCAGCCCGGTCACCACGGCGTGCACCACGCTTTGCGAGGCACTGTTTTGCACTTCGATTTGATCCCCGCGCCCGCCATCTTCCAAGGCGACGCCTTTGGTGCTGGCATTCACCCCGTCTTTCGCGGCGATGATCACCACCTGATTACCCTTGATGACCAACGGTGGCTTGCTGACTAAGGTCGGATCGAGAATTTGTCCGGCGCGCAGGCGGCGGTTGACTTCCAATCCGCTCGCTTCATCGATACGGGTGAAAAAATCATCCTGACGCGTGAGGATGCGGTCTTCCAGGGCCAGCATGGCAGGCTCTAAGCGCCCGCCACGTGCCAGCGCCGTTTGCGTGACGACCACCGGCAGGGTGAGCGACGCTTTGATGGTGACGTTAATCCGCCATGCGGCATCACCTTCCTCGCAGCGTACCATGCGTTTGAGATGGCCGACGGGCAGCAGTTGGTTATCACGCCCAGTGACGATCAGCGGCGCCTGACATTTCGGCAGGTGACTGGCTGCGCCCGGAATCCAGAGTTGCCACTGCGCCTGGTACGGCGGCCATTCGCGCTGCGCCGCAAGCTGAGCGATTTCCTCGTCGAGCGAAGCTTGCACTGCGTGGCGAATCTGCATTTCTGAGCGATTTTCCTGCGCCGTGACTGGCAGTGCTAACAGCAACGCCAGCATCAGTACCAGGTTCCTCCGCGCAGAGGAAAAAATCGTTTCCCCTTGGCGTAATCGCGCTTCCGATAGGCGGAAGTTGCGTTTCCTTTCTGATTTATAAGTCATTGTTTTTAATTGAATAATTTTATGGCATGCATCTTGTTTCGTCTAAACGCACCTTGAGCCGACTTGTAAGGAACAGACATGGCCATTTCATTTGAAACCGCGTTAGGCGTTCACCCGGAGGCACTGAATTTTCGCGTTCAGCGTACCAAAGTCCTCGCGAGCAACCTAGCAAATGTTGACACCCCGGGATACCTGGCCAAAGACCTGACATTTAAAACCGTCATGAGTACGGCCGGTAACCGCGGCGTCAATCCGGGCATTCCGGAATGGCAGGTGGAATCTCAATATTCGATTCCTTACCAGAACAGCAAAAACGGCAACACCGTTGAGCTGGGGGTCGAGCAAGCCAAGTTCACGCAGAACAACATGGATTTTCAAACCAGCCTGACATTTCTCAATATGAAATTCAACGGCTTAGCGAAAGCGATTGAGGGACGTTAATCATGCCTTTTACTGATATTTATTCGATTGCCGGTTCGGCGATGACCGCTCAGACCGTTCGTCTGAACACGGTCGCGAGTAACCTGGCGAACGCCGATGCGGTGTCGGCCAATCCGGACGACGCCTACCGCGCGCTGAAACCGGTCTTCGCCACGGTGTACAACAAAAGCCAACTGGCAACCGGCGATAACGTGTATCCAAGTGCGGAAGTGCGCATCGTCGACGTGGTGCAGAGCGCGGGTCAGGCGGAAAAGCGTTTTGAGCCGCACAACCCGTTGGCCGATGGCGATGGCTACGTGTACTACCCGGATATCGACGTGGTGGCGGAAATGGCCGACATGATGTCCGCGACGCGCAGTTTTGAAACCAACGTCGAAGTGCTGAGCAACGTGAAAAGCATGCAGCAAGGGCTGCTCAAACTGGGGCAGGGTAGCTGATGAGCATTGCACAATACACCGCCTTGTCGGGTGATACGTCCGGCAGCGCAACCACCACCAACACCGGTATCAGCAGCAATGGTTTAGATGCCAACGATTCGACCTCGCTGCAAAACGAATTCATTTCGTTGATGGTGGCGCAGATTCAAAATCAGGATCCGCTGAACCCGCTGGATGGCACCGAATACGTGGGCCAGCTCGCGCAATTTTCTCAGGTGCAGAGCATGGAGAACATGTCGAGCCTGATGCAAAACAGCATGGTGCTGCTCGACAACATGCAAGTGCTGTCGACCGCGGGTCTGGTTGGTCAGACGGTCTACGTCTCCGGGAACGAATTTGAACTCACCGACGCGCCGCAAAGCGGCAAAGTGGCACTCGATTACGCATCCAGCCAGGTCAATCTGGTCATCGCGGATGAGTTCGGTCAAACCACCAAGCTGCCACTGGGCGCGCATCCGGCGGGCGATGTCGATTTCACCATCGATCCAGAAGCGCTGGGCCTGAAGCCCGGCAACTACACCGTCAGTGTCGAAGTACAGGACGGTCAGTCGTCACCGAATGTATTGCTGGCCGGCACGGTTGAACAAGTGCGCATTCCCAGCACTGGCGGTTCGGCCATGGTGAACATTGCCGGTGTCGGCAGCGTGCCTTTCTATCAAATCACCCAATTTGGTGCCTAAACCCAAACAAGGAAACAGAGGTTAATTTATGAGTTTTAATATTGCTCTCAGCGGCTTGGATGCAACCAACACCGAACTGAACACCATCAGCCATAACATTGCCAACGCATCGACTTACGGTTTTAAAGGCGCGCGTACCGAATTCTCTGCGGTGTACAACGGCATGCAGCCGGGCGGCGTGGAAGTGGCGTCGATTTCGCAGAACTTTGATAAGAATGGCTCCGTAACCGGTACAGGCCGTGCCATGGATTTGGCGATCAACGGCAGCGGCTTTTTCGTCACCAAAGACAGCATGGGCCAAACGCTGTATACCCGTTCGGGCGTGTTTGGCACGGATAAAGACAACTACGTGGTCGGCAACACCGGCGCCAAGCTGCAAGGTTACAGTGTGGATGGCAACAACAATCTGTTGAGCGGCTCGGTGGGCGACATCAAGCTCAGCACTTCATCGCTGTCAGCCAAAGCGACCGACTCACTGGAGTTTGTTGCCAACTTTAACGCCAGCGCGGACGCGATTGACCAAACGGTGTACCCGTTTGATCCGGCCGATCCGAATTCATTCAACTCCTCTTACACCTCCAAAGCATACGACTCGCTGGGCAACAGCCACACGGTGACGCAGTACTTCACCAAAACCGCGGACAACACTTGGGAAGTGAACGTGCAGGTCGACGGCGCGGCGACAGCAAGCGCCACGGTGCCAGTCACGTTCAATACCGACGGTACACTGAGCTCACCCACTGGCAGTTTTAACGTCGCGTTTCCGGCCGCAGGCGCCAATGCGATGAGCATTGATGTCAGCCTGACCGGCAGCACCCAGTTTGGCGCCGATTTTGGCGTGAGCACCAACAACCCGAACGGCTACACCTCCGGTGAGCTGGCAGGCGTGCGAGTGGAAGGCAACGGCATGGTTTACGCCACCTACACCAACGGTGAATCACAGCTGCAAGGTCAGGTGGTGCTGGCGAACTTCGCCAACCCACAAGGTCTGGCCAAAGTGAGCGGCACCGCGTGGACGCAAAGTTTCAGCTCTGGTTCGCCGACGGTCGGCGTACCGGGTACCGGCACACTGGGCGATTTGACGCCAGGCGCACTGGAAGGATCGAACGTTGACCTGACCAGCGAACTGGTGAGTCTGATGACCGCGCAGCGTAACTATCAGGCCAACGCCAAAACCATCTCGACCGAAGACAAGCTGACTCAAGCGCTGTTTAACGCGATCTAACGGAGCCGACGATGGATAGTTTGCTGTTTACCGCCACCTCCGGTGCGAGCCGGGTTCTCAAAGCGCAGCACGTGCGTTCGAACAACTTATCGAACGCCGATACCGCGGGTTTTCGTGCGGATATGGAACGCGTGCGCAGCGTGCCACTGCAAGGTTCGGGTTTCGATGGCCGCACCATGGTCGTCACCAATTCGGCCACAACCCGTTTCGACACCGGTGATGTGGTGAAAACCGGACGTCCGCTCGATGTGGCCGTGATGGGCGACGGTTACCTGACGGTGCAAACCCCGGAAGGCGGCGAAGCCTACACCCGCGCGGGCAATATCGCGGTGGATGTGAATGGCGCGCTGAGCATCAACGGTTTTGCGGTCATGGGCGAGAACGGCGCGTTAGTCCTGCCGGATTTTCAGAAAGTGGAAGTGAGTGAACGCGGCCGCATTTCGGTGATTCCGCCGGGCGGCGGCGCTGAAATTGAAGTCGGTACGCTCAAGCTGGTGAAAGCCAACGACAACCCCCTGCAAAAAGAGCGCGACAGCCTGCTGCACACGGTGGATGGCGTGCCGCTCGCGGCGGACAACAGCGTGCAACTGGCACCGGAACACATCGAAGGCAGTAACGTTTCCGCGATTGATGAACTGCTGAATGTGATGTCACTGACGCGCAACTTCGAAATGCAGATCCGCATGATGAAAACCGCAGAAACGTTGGCGCAAGCCGGAAACAAATTAATGAGCGCGCGTTAAGCGCTCGACCAATAAGGAGAGACTCCGATGCATTCAGCATTATGGGTAAGCAAAACCGGGATGGCGGCACAAGACACCAAAATGACCGCCATTTCCAACAACCTGGCGAACGTCAACACGGTCGGCTTTAAGCGTGATCGCGTGGTGTTTGAAGACCTGTTCTACAGCATTCAGCGTCAGCCGGGCGCACAGGTCGATCAGGTCAACGAGCTGCCAACCGGTGTTCAGTTGGGGAGCGGTGTGCGCGTGGTCGGCACCCAGAAAGTCTTCACTCAGGGCAACACGCAAAATACCGGTCAGGACTTGGATCTGGCGGTGATGGGTCAAGGCTTTTTCCAGATTGAAAACTCAGACGGCCAGATCATGTACAGCCGTAACGGCCAGTTCCACGTCAACTCGGAAGGCTTAATGGTGAACAGTCAGGGCCTGCCGCTGCAACCGCAAATTCAGGTGCCGGACGATGCGATTTCGCTGTCCGTTGGCGTCGATGGCACGGTGACGATCACCACCGCCGCTGATTCCACACCGCAGGAACTCGGTCAGATCACGCTGGCAAAATTCATCAACCCAGCCGGTTTGGAAGCGCTGGGCGGTAACTTGTTCCGTGAAACCGAAGCCAGTGGCGCAGCCGATGAGCTGATTGCCGGTGAAGATGGCGTCGGCAGCATCAAACAAGGTGTGCTGGAAGGCTCCAACGTGCAGGTGGTGGAAGAGATGGTCGACATGATCACCACGCAGCGCGCCTACGAAATGAACGCCAAAGTGGTCTCGGCCGCCGATGACATGCTCAAGTTTGTAGCGCAGTCGGTGTAAGGATGAATCAAGCGATGAAGGAAAGCGTGATGGCAAAGTTGAGCAAAGTCGGGCTTCTGAGCGTGCTGATTCTGGCCGGATGTGCCGGACGGGACGAATTCACGCCGCCGTCTCCGGACGAAGAAAAATACGGCCCGCCAACGCTGGATTACTCTCTGCCTGCCGCCCAGTCGGGCAGCCTTTATCGTCATCAATACGCGATGACCCTGTTTCAGGATCGCCGCGCTTACCGCGTGGGCGATGTTCTGACGGTGCTGTTGGCGGAAGAAACCCAGTCGAAGAAAAGCGCCGATACCCAATACGGCAAAACGTCCAGTGTCGGCCTGAGTGCGCCGGTGGTCGGCGGTAAAACGGTCGACAAACTGGCAGCCTCGATTGACGGCGATCGCAGCTTTGACGGCAGCGCGTCCAGCTCACAAGGCAACAAGCTGGAAGGGGCGATCACCGTGACAGTCAGCGAAGTGCTGCCCAACGGCGTGATTCGTATTCGCGGCGAAAAATGGATTCGCCTCAATCAGGGCGATGAGTTCATCCGCCTGACCGGCATTGTGCGGGTGGACGACATCAGCCGCAATAATCAGGTCTCTTCGCAGCGCATCGGCGATGCGCGCATTACCTATTCAGGCCGCGGCGCACTGGCAGACAGCAACGCGTCCGGCTGGCTCACTCAATTCTTCAACAGTCCATGGATGCCATTTTGATGAAACAACGCAACACCTTCTTCACCACGGTTTTGCTGGCGCTGACGCTGGGGCTTGCAACCACCGCCAAGGCGGAAGTGGAAATTCCGATCATGGATTTGGTCGACGTGCAGGGGATTCGTGAAAACCAACTGGTGGGTTACGGCTTGGTGGTGGGCCTTGACGGTCAGGGCGATCGCAATCAGGTCAAATTCACCGCGCAATCCATCACCAACATGCTGCGCCAGTTTGGGGTGCAGATTGATGAATCCACCGACCCGAAACTGCGTAACGTGGCCTCGGTCAGCGTGACCGCGACCGTCGATCCGATGGCAGGTCCCGGTCAGACGCTCAATATCGTGGTCTCCTCAATCGGTGATGCCAAAAGCCTGCGTGGCGGCACACTACTGCTGACGCCACTGCGCGGTATCGACGGTGAAGTGTACGCCGTGGCGCAGGGCAACGTGGTGGTCGGCGGCGTGTCGGCCGAAGGTCGCAGCGGCTCAAAAATTGCGGTCAACACACCGACATCCGGCCGCATTCCGAATGGCGCGACGCTGGAGCGCGAAATTCCGACCGACTTTAACGATCGCGACACCGTGACGCTCAACCTGCGTGAGCCAAGTTTTACCACCGCGAAAAACATCGCGCGTGAAATCAACGACACCTTTGGCCCGCAAGTGGCGGTTGCCATCAACAAAGGCCGCGTCGAAATGCGCGCACCGAAAGATACTCAGCAGCGCGTGATCATGATGTCGATGCTGGAAGAGATGAGCGTGATGGAAGGCCGCAAGCCAGCCCGCATCGTGTTCAACTCACGCACCGGTACGGTGGTCATCGGGAAGAACGTCAAAGTCGGTCAGGCGGCGGTCAGCCACGGCAACCTGACGGTGAGCATCACCGAATCTCAACAGGTCAGCCAGCCGAACGCGTTCGCCAGCGGCGATACCCAAGTGGTCGATCAATCCCAAATCGACATCAACGAAGACAACGCGCAGATGGTGATCTGGCCGGAAGGCACGGAACTCAACACCATCGTGAATGCGGTCAACAGCCTCGGGGCAACACCGACCGATTTGATGTCGATTTTACAAGCCTTGCATGAAGCCGGGGCGCTCAACGCAGAGTTAGTGGTCATATGAAGATTGATACGGGAAGCGACAGCAGTTCAGTAAATTCAGTGCTGTATCACGACAACAACGCGCTGGCGAACATCAAAAATGCCGCCGACAAACACGCCGCGCTGGAAACCGTAGCGGGTCAGTTCGAGGCGATGTTTCTCCAACTGGTGCTGCGCCAGATGCGCAGTTCCAGTGATGTGATGGCCGATGAAGACAGCCCGTTTAACAGCAAGCAGCAGGGCGTATTCCGCGACATGTACGACGGCCAGTTAGCGATTGAGATGGCGAAAAAGCAGCGCTCTGGCATTGCCGATATGCTGGTCAAACAGCTCAGTCCGGTGGTTGATGGTGCGGGCTCCAATGTGGTCGAACTGGCCGCTGCGGCGGAACGGGTATCACACAATCGCAGCGCCGCCTCCAATGCAGTTAACCATGCAGTAAATAATGCCGCCGATGCGGTCGCCTCTCTTTCTCAGGAAACCACCAAAGTGGCGGTGACGAATGCTTTTAGTCAGCCACTGATTAGACCTTTGGAGCGATAACGGACATGAACCTCGTCAACATTGCCTTAAGCGGACTCAATGCCAACCGTGTCGCACTCGATGTGACGGCGCAGAACGTCGCCAACATCAATACGCCGGGATACAGCCGCCAACAGGCGCTGATGGCCTCAGTCGGTGGTGCGAAATACGACAATCTGAGCGCAGGCATGGGGGTAGAAGTGACCAGTATTCGCCGAGTCACCGATCAGTTTTTGGTGAAGCAAACCTGGTCAACCGGCAGCGTGGCGTCTTACGCGTCGCGTTACACCAGCAGCATGAGTTATCTGGAAAACACGCTCGGCGCTGACGGCTTTAGCCTCTCTGCCGGTCTGGATAACCTGTTTGCGGCGCTGCACGATGCAACGTCCAAACCGGAATCGGTGCCGCTGCGCCAACAAATCATCAATGAAGCGGAAGCGCTGTCGCGCCGTTTCAACACGCTGACCGAGTCGATGTACAACCAACACAAAGACATGAACGATCAGCGCACGGCCGCCGTCGCGCAGGCCAACAGCGTGATGGCCAATATCGCCGAAGTGAACAAACAGATCGTCGAGCTGAAAGGCACCGGCGGTAACCCGGCGCAATTGATGGACACCCGTGATGCGCTGGTGGGCGAACTGGCGAAAATCGTTGAAGTAAAAACCACCGATCAAGCCGACGGCAGCATGCAAGTGACCCTGACATCCGGTCAGCCGCTGGTGATGGGCAGTGAACACGGCACGTTGAAAGCGATTCCCGATCCGAGCGATGCCTATCTCGCGACCATGCAAGTCGAATTTGGCAAGCAGAGCTTTGCTATTCCGGGCGATCTCGGTGGTGAGCTGGGCGCGATTAACGAATATCAAACCGACGTGCTCAAGCCGTACATTACGGCGCTCAACGACATGGCGCAATCCATGGCCGATTCGTTCAATACCGAACTGGCGCTGGGTTTGGATCTCAACGGCCTGCCGGGTAAGGCGCTGTTTAGCTACGATCCGGCCAACCCGTCATCGAGCCTGACCATCACCGACATCACGCCGAACGAACTGGCACTGTCGGGCGACGGCAATCCGGGGAACAGTGACAACCTGACGGCGCTGATCGCCATCAGTAATCAGGCATTCTCGATCAGCGGTTTTGGGTCGTTGTCACTCAACGATGCGTTTACCGGCATGGTCGGTGAAGTGGCTATCAAAGCGCGTCAGGCCGATTCCGATTATCAGGCCAAAAACAGCATGAACGAGCAAGCGGTCGCCGCACGCGACAACATCAGCGCGGTCAACAGCGATGAAGAAGCGGCCAACCTGATGACGTTTGCCAACGCACACAACGCCAACATGAAAGTGATCAGCACTGCGAATCAGTTGTTCGATTCCGTACTGCAATTATTCTAAGGAAAGGCCATGAGAATCAGCGATACCCAATTTAGCCAGATGATGCTGCAAAGCTTGCAGCTCAACAACGCCGGCCTTGGCAAAGTGATGCAGCAGATGTCGACGGGCGATCGCCTGACCAAGCTTTCGGACGATCCGATGGCGTCGATCAAACTGCTGAACCTTGACCGTGAAGGCAGCGCGATTGAGCAGTATCAGGCCAACATCGCCAACGTGAAAACCACATTGTCGAGTCAGGAAGTGTATTTAGATTCCGTCAACGAAAGCCTGAAAAGCATTCGTGAACGGGTGTTGTGGGGCGCCAACGGCACCATGACCACCGACGATCGCGAAGGCATCGTGACGGAGCTGAAAAGCCTGCGCGATTCGATTGCGTCATCGTTCAATGCGCAGGACGAAGAAGGCCACTTTCTGTTTTCCGGCACCGCAACCAGCACCGCCGCGCTGGATAACTCCGGCGGCAGTTATGTGCTGCAAGGCAACAGTGACAAGCGCGTGGTGACGGTGGCCAAAGGCGTGACCATGGAATCGAACATGACCGCGCAGGATATTCTCGATTTGGGCGGCGGCAGCAATGTGCTCAACACGCTGGATGCGTTGATCAGTGAGTTTGAAGCACCGACCGCCAACTTTCGTACCGAAGTCGACAACACATTAGCCGCCGTCGACAGCACACTCAACAACGTGTTGGCGGCGATGACCGAAATCGGTGGCCGTCACAACAACCTTGATCTGCTCGACAGCGCACACGGCGACAACAAACTGTTTGTCGACAAAGTCACCAGCGATCTGTCGGCGCTGGATTACGGCGAAGCCTCGGTGCGTTTAAGCAATTATATGGCCGCGCTGCAAGCGACGCAGGCGAGCTATGTGAAAATCGACGACCTGTCGCTGTTTGACCGAATTTAGGAATGTTCAGTATGGCAATGAGCACAGTGGAAGTTCGTCCACACGGCATTCGATTGACCGGACAGGAGCAGGCCAGCATTACGCCGTCGCGCTCCTCCGATTCGGCCCGTTTACCGGCCAGACCAACCCGCACGCTTCAGGCTGACACCACGTCAGCCTATTCTGTTTCTGGCGTCCTGCTAACTCAAGGGCAACAACAAGCCACTTCGGTGCAAATCGCCTCCAAATCGCTGCAATTTGTCGGCAAAGAACTCACCACCATCAAACGGGGTCTGACGCAGGCGATGACGCAAGGCGCCGACAACGTGCCGAACCTGAAAGAGACATTAACCCGTTCCAAAATGACCATTGAAGCGGTGCTGGATCAGGCGCGGTTTGATGGTCAACGCGTGGTGGATAACGAGCTGAATCTGAAACTCGACCGCGCTGACATTCGCCGTTTCTCGATTCCGGGGCTGAACGTCAACCGCCTCAAAGAGAAAGCCGAGCAGATTCGTCTCGATTTCCCGCAAGGCAATTCGGTGATGATTCAGTTCGATGGTCAGTCGGATGGCAGTAAAACGGTCAAAATGTTGGATCGCAGCCTGATCCCGCTCGGGATGCGCGCCAGCGTGACGCAAGATGGCACCATTGTGTTTGAAGCCAAAGAGTCGGCGTACAAACAGATGAAGCAAAAGGTGATGGTGACAGGGCAAGGCCACCGTTTCCCGGCCGGGCAAGCCAACACACTCAACCTCAAATCCGAGCCGGACGGCATTGCCGAGCTGCGCTTTGATTTAAGCTCGCGGGATGGCATCAAGCAGGGCATTGCCAAGGTCAACCAGCATTTGGCGCAGGCACAAACCAGCCTGGAGCAGGCACGCCAATACCACAGCGAACTCAATACTCAAATGCAGACGCTGCGTAGCCAGACGCGTCTGCTGTCGAGCGAGCAAACCACGGAGAAACTGACGCAGTTTCATGCGGCGGCGGATCAATTTGCGTCGACTTATCAGGCGCTGAACGCGCAGGCGAATGTGCGTCGTCATACGGTGGTGGCGTTATTGCGGTGAGTTGCTGATTTTTTGTGGATGTTTAAGGGAGAAGGCCATCGTTTGATGGTCTTTTTTTGTTTTTGGGGAATGGGGATTTGGTAGTCGTTTTTGTTATCTAGTGGTAGGGATGGGGTTTGTCGCGTTTTGCTTTTAGGGAAATAGGCGGCTTGCGGTGTGACGCGCCAGTCACTCTTTGCTGGCACAAAGAGTAACCAGAAAGTGCCTTGAGTTTGTGGTCGCTGTCCGGGGCGGTTTTAGGCGTTCCCGATGCCGAAAACCTAAAAATTCTTCCATGAATTTTTCCCTATGGATGAGGGGGATAGGGCGTTTCGTTGGTGTTGCATGGGTTTAATACTTACGGTCTGTGCAGGATGGTTGGTTGTTATGCTATTTGAGGTTTGTCGCGTTTTGGTTTTAGGGAAATAGGAGGCTTGCGGTGTGCCGCGCCAGTCACTCTTTGCTGGCACAAAGAGTAACCAGAAAGTGCCTTGGGTTTGTGGTCGTAGGCCGGGACGTTTTTAGGCGTTCCCGACGCCGAAAACCTAAAAATTCATCCATGAATTTTTCCCTGTTGATAGGCGAGTAGGTAGTTTCTTTGGTGTTGCATGGGTGATCGTTTCGGTATGTGCGGGATGGTTGGTTGTTTTGCTATTTGAGGTTTGTCGCGTTTTGGTTTTAGGGAAATAGGAGGCTTGCGGTGTGCCGCGCCAGTCACTCTTTGCTGGCACAAAGAGTAACCAGAAAGTGCCTTGGTTTTGTGGTCGTAGGCCGGGACGGTTTTAGGCGTTCCCGACGCCGAAAACCTAAAAATTCATCCATGAATTTTTCCCTATTGATACGCGAGTCGGTAGTTTCTCTAGCGTTGCATGGGTTTGATACTTACGGCACGTTTTGGCGGTTGGGGTTTTGACTGGTTTGTATTAGTGACTGATGATGTACATGGTTTTGTTCGATGTTGAATAGACTGATTCTGTGTTTTTTGAGAGTTATACAGATAGGGGCTGCTTAATAACGGCTGTTATGTTTTTCTCTGCTTCATCGAAATAAAAATACGTAAATATACTTGATGGATATTTAAAATTCCTTTTGGGAGGAGCTTATGGGTCACAACGATTGGCATGAAGATGATGGTTTTTCCGATTTTCTTGGTCAGCTTATAGATATGGGACATCTTGAAGGAGCTGCGCTGGGAATTACTAAACAGGTTATGGATCAAGGTGTTGATAGCCTATCAGCGAAGCAAACATTTGTTTTTAATAAAGAAGTGTTGGAACCGTTTTCCCGAAGTTGTAAACGTTGTGGTGCCAGTATTCCGTGGTCTGAAATGTATGATGCCGTATTCGAACATGGTTTATGCAATTGGTGTTGGCACATGACAACTAAAGATGATTAAAAACATAACAAATTACTGCACCGGAAAAATAACTCGCTGGCGCTCGTCATTTTCCGGTGAGTAAGGCGTTATAAGAAATCAGTTGGTAAGGTAATAATATGTCTCACTATATAAAAAATATAGAAATTCAGAATTACAAATCTTGTAAAGAATTGACAGTGACTTTGACACCATACACTCCTTTAGTCGGTTACAACAATGTCGGTAAATCGAACATTCTTAGTGCACTGGAGTGGCTGGTAAAAGACAAACTGTTAGCTGAAAGTGATTACAATGATGTCAATCTACCCGTTATTATTGAAGGTGAAGTTGTTGGCGTCACCGAAGATGTACTGCAACGTCTAAATGAGGAGCATCGAGAACCACTTAGACCATATATCGAAAATGGTGTGGTTAGAATAAAAAGAACTCAGCCGGCCAATGCAACCAAAAAAACAGAAATTAATCTCGAAATTTTCAATTTCGAAAGAGGGCGATATGCTCGAAACCCAAGAGGTATTTGGAATGCTATCAAATCATTGTTTCCAGAGCCTATTAAGGTTGGAGCTATGGAGAATGCCGCTGAAGATGCGGGAAAGGCAAAAAGTACTTCTACTATTGGTAAGTTATTAAAAGAACTTAGTACCTCATTAGCAGAAAACCATGCTTCTGTTGTTAACAGGCACTTAAATGCAATTAGCCGCCGAATGGGTGCGGACGGAAATCGACGCTTGGATGAATTAGCGGAAATTGATGATTCAATAAACGAAAAGGTAGAGAACCTATTTCCTGGCATTAGTTTAAAACTTCACTTTGATGTTCCCGACTTTAATGAAATTTTCAATGCAGGTACAGTAAAGGTGTATGAAAACGATGCTGAAGGACGAGACGTTACCTCTTATGGTCATGGTGCTCAACGTTCGGTGCAGATGGCACTCATACAACACCTCGCTGAAATCAAGCAGAATGCTGAATCACCAACAACAACGCTGTTATTGATAGATGAACCAGAATTGTATTTACACCCTTTTGCTATAGAACAAGTCCGTGAAGCTCTACATGTGTTGTCGCAAAATGGATATCAAGTACTTTTTAGCACTCACTCGGCTCAAATGATTACTGCTGAACGCGCACAGCATACTTTATTCGTTCGCAAAACTCATGCTCAAGGAACACATATCAGAACACCTTTGAGAGATGCGTTGGAAAGAGCGGTTCCAAATGCAGAAGCACAAGCAGGTCACCTGTTCGCTTTAAGTCAATCAACACAAATCTTGTTTGCAAATGAAGTTGTTCTCACGGAGGGAAAGACAGAGCTAAGATTGCTCCCATTCTTGTACAAGCAGCTAAAAGGGAGAACTCTCGGTCAAAATAATGCAGCACTCATCGAAACGGGCTCTGTAGATAATATCGGCAAAACGATGAGCATATTGCATGAAATGGATCTTCCTTCGAAAGCTATTGTTGACTTAGATTATGTTTTCAAAGGCGCAATACATAACAACTATATTGACAGAGATGATGAGGACTTAGTTGTCTTGAGGGATCTGTTGCAAAGCTTATGTGATGACAATGTTATTGAGATGCGCGGTGACTTGCCCAATGCAAAGCATTGTGCAGTGATGGCTCAAGATATACGAAGTCATGATGCGATAAATTCTCTTCACAACAAACTACAAGCAAGGAATATCTGGCTTTGGAAGTTAGGGGCTATTGAAGCCCACCTTGGCCTGAGAGCAAAAAATGAGCATGAATGGGCTAGGTTTAAGGCTAATGCTGAGAATCCCGAAGTTGGTCTAGAGCAGGCTTGTGTTGATTTTATTGGTGTGCAGGAGTTGGTTGAGTGGCTTGAATAAATTCTTATAACAAACTATTCAAGAGTGATTCCCAACGCGTAACATTTTTTACTATGCATTGGGATTTTCCTCTCCAGTGCAGTCTCTATGTCTGTCTTTGTCTCCTTAATGAAATCAGCGTTGCCATTCAATCCCTTTTCACTAGGGAAAAATTCATGGATGAATTTTTAGGTTTTCGGCGTCGGGAACGCCTAAAACCGTCCCGGGCCACAACCAAAAATCCAAAGGCATTTTCTGGTTACTCTTTGTGCCAGCAAAGAGTAACTGGCGCGTGACAAACCAAGCTTCGTGACTCGATAACGTTAAAACGCGTCAAATCGCTGCCATCTCAATCAAATCGCTACCATCTCAGTCAAATCACTGCCATTTCAGTCAAACAGTCGTAATTGTTGGCAAACAAAAGCAGTAAGACGGATTCGCAACGCGTGGCGCTATCCTCATCAACGACAACTCCTCCCCCAAAGGCCATCCATCGATGGCCTTTTTTGTGCCTGTCGTTCCGATTTACCTGTTGCTTTCTTAACCAAATGGTCATTTTTTGTCACACTTCAAAAAAATAAACGCCGTTTCAATAATTATGATCGATTCGATCACAAATGATTTTATCTCATATATAAACGATATTGATCAAATATGAATGAGTGTTAGGCTACTTCCAACACCAGGAGGTTTCCATGCACACCAATTACAACAGCAATCCTTTGGATGCAAAAACGTACGATACCGACCGCTTGCGCGCGGAGTTTCTGACGGAAGAATTATTTAAAAATGATGAAATTACATTGGTTTACAGCCACATCGACCGCGTGGTGGCGATGGGCGTCAGCCCGGTTGAGCGCACGTTAAAACTGAATGATTTTGTCGATACCAAAGCCTTTGGCGTCGAGTTCTTCTTGCAGCGCCGCGAGTTGGGCGTGGTGAACTTGGGTGGTGCGGCGACGGTGAAAACGGCGGCGCAGGAATACACACTCAATCATCTTGATGCCCTCTATTTAGGATTGGGCGAGCAGGATGTGGAATTCACCTCGCTAAATGCGGCAGAGCCTGCAGCGCTTTACTGCCTGAGCGCGCCGGCGCATCACACCTATCCGTCACGCACCATTTTGCGTGAGCAAGCCCGCCATGTAGAGCTGGGGAGTAGCGAAAACGCCAACGCGCGCACCATCACGCAATACTTGCATCCCGACGTGCTGCCAACCTGCCAGTTGTGCTTGGGCGTGACGCATCTCAAACCGGGCAGCGTGTGGAACACCATGCCCGCGCACACCCACGAGCGCCGAATGGAAGCGTATCTCTATTTCAATGTTGCACCGCAACAAGTGGTTTTCCATTTCATGGGCGAGCCACAAGAAACCCGTCATATCGTTGTTCGCGACAAGCAGTTGGTTCTGTCACCCAGCTGGTCGATTCACTCCGGTTGTGGCACGCAAAACTACAGCTTTGTGTGGGGCATGCTGGGCGAAAACCAGACGTTCGATGATATGGATTTTGTGGATATGAACACCATCCGCTAACCCCACATAACAATACTAAGACAATACCAAGCACAGAGAACAATCACTGTACCTTACATGGAGTAATCAACATGCTGATGAACAAATCACTGAAAATTGCCACACTCGCTGCCGTTGTCGGATCTGCTTTAGGGTTTTCCAGCCTCGTGTCTGCGGCGACGGAAATCAAAGCGGCGTTTAACCAATCTGACAAACACCCTCAATATCAGGCGCTGCAAGAGTTCGGTCAGAAACTGAGCCAAGAAACCGATGGCCGTTACAAGCTGACGATTTACCCGAACGAACTGCTGGGCGACCAACGTGCGGCGCTGGAACTGGTGCAAAACGGTGCGATTCAAATGGCCGTGGTCGCGAACCCGCTGGTGGAAAACTATGACAAAACGTTCCGCATGATCGGCATGCCGTATGTGTACAGCGGCCCGGAGCATCAGGAAAAAGTGTTTACATCCGGCGTATTGGACGACCTGTTTGCTTCCACGCAGCGTTTTGGCTTTGAAGTGCTCACCGCGTACACCGCGGGTGCGCGCAGCATGTACACCAAAGGCGCACCAACGGAAACCATCGCCGACATGAAAGGCAAGAAAATCCGCGTGATGCAGTCCGACACCATGATCAAAATGCTGTCGTGCATGGGCGGAACGGGCGTCCCGATGAGCCAAGGTGAGGTGTATACCGCGGTTCAGCAGGGCGTATTGGATGGCGCGGAAAACAACGAAATCACCTATGCCGACCTGAAACAGTACGAAGTCGCGCCTTACTTTACCGCGACACGTCACCTGATGGTGCCGGACTTGGTGGTGATCAGCAGCTACTTCATCAACAGCATGCCGAAAGAAGATCAAGCGACGCTGCGTCGCCTTGCTAAAGAGAGCACACCCAACGAATTCAAACTGTGGAATGCGCAAATCGAACAAGCGAAAGCATTAGCGTCTTCGAAAGGGGCGACCTTCACCGAAGTCGATATCACGCCATTCCAGCAAAGCTGTCAGCAACTACAAAGCGATCTGGCGGAAACTGCCGCTCAGAAAACGCTGCTAGAGAAGATTGCCGCGCTGCAATAAGCCGTTTGAACGTTTGAGGGCCGGAGTGCGCTTCGGCCCTGTCAGGGTGAAAAATATGTCAGAACAGCAAAAGCACGGCTTGATTGCGAAAGTCGACACCTTAAAACATTGGGTAGATAAACTGCTGTCGTGGATCTGCATCGCCATTGTGGCCTCAATGACGCTCTTGGTGACGTATCAGGTGGTGGTTCGCTACCTGTTTAACAGTCCGAGCGCGGTGAGCGAAGTGTTGTCGCGTTATCTGTTTATCTGGTTGATCTTATTTGGATCAGCGTATGTGTTTGGCCTCAAAGAGCACATGGCCATCAATTTTGTAAAACAAAAATTTGCCGAGAAAACCCAGATCGTGCTGGAGATGTTGATCGAGCTGGTCACGGTGGTGTTCGCGATTTCAATCATGATCATCGGCGGTTACAACAGTTCAGTGCGCCAAATGTGGCAAATGGACTCGGCGCTGCAAATTCCCATGGGCGTGATTTATGCGGCGATCCCCATCAGTGGCGCGTTGATGGTGTTTTATTTCCTCTACAACGAAATGCACCTGTCGATTCGACTCAAACAACTCATTCAGACCAACTCGTAGGAGCCTAGGATGGATTTAGCTCTCACAGCGTCGCTGATTATGTTTTGTGGCGTGATTTTCTTCTTGGTGATTGGCGCGCCAATTGCGATCAGCGTCGGGATTTCCTCGTTCGCGGCCATGCTGGTGATTTTGCCGGGGCAGGGCGCGATGGTGACATCGGCGCAGCGGATGTTTGTCGGCTTGGACTCGTTTGCTTTGCTGGCGATTCCGTTCTTTATTCTCGCCGGCAACATCATGAACAACGGCGGTATCGCGATACGGCTGATTAACTTCTCCAAAATTGTCAGCGGCTTCTTTCCGGGGTCATTGGCGCAAACCAACGTGGTGTCGAACATGCTGTTTGGTTCGATCAGTGGCTCGGGCGTGGCCTCGGCCGCAGCGGTCGGCGGCATCATGTCTCCGATCCAGAAAAAAGAAGGCTACGACACTGCATTCAGCACCGCGGTGAACATTGCCTCGGCACCGACGGGCATGTTGATTCCACCCAGCAACACTTTGATTGTGTATGCGACCGTGGCGGGCAGCGTGTCAGTTTCGGCGCTGTTTATGGGCGGTTATGTGCCGGGCATTTTATGGGGCTTGGGCGTGATGATTGTGGCGGGCATTATGGCCAAACGCCGCGGTTACATCGCCAAAAACAGCATGACGCTGAAAGACTGCGTGAAAGTGACTATGGACGCGATTCCGAGCCTGTCGCTTATCATCGTGGTGATTGGCGGGATTCTTGGCGGCATCTTTACCGCGACGGAAGCCTCGGCGATTGCGGTGGTCTACTCGCTGTTTCTCAGCCTTTGTTATCGCGCGCTGGATTTACGCAAGCTGCCAGAAATCTTCCTCAATACTGCGAAGATGTCGGCAATTGTTATCTTCATGCTGGCAACGTCTTCGATTATGTCGTGGGTGATGGCGTTTACGCAGATCCCGGGCATGATCGCCGATGGGTTGATGTCGCTAACCGACAACCCGATCATCATTTTGCTGATCATCAACTTGGTGCTGCTGTTTGTCGGCACGTTTATGGACCCAACGCCCGCGGTGCTGATTTTCACGCCAATCTTCCTGCCGATTTGTGTCAGCTTGGGGATGGATCCGGTGCAGTTTGGTATTTTGCTGGTGTTTAACCTGTCGCTGGGCACCATCACACCGCCGGTTGGGCCGATTCTGTTTACCGGCTGTAAAGTCAGCGGGATCAGCATCGACCACGTCATTAAAACGCTGCTGCCGTTCTTCTTGGTGATTGTGTTTGTATTGGGCTTGGTCACGTATATTCCGGCCATTTCCATGACGCTGCCAGAAATGATGGGGCTGATTAAATAGACCCTGAGCAAGCACTCATGGTGTGGGTGCTTGCCGTTGAACAAGCGCGGCGTGCAATAGCGGCCGCGCGCGGCTTGTAGTACTCTTAGGCGGTCGTGTTGAGTAAGAATTCCTATGGAAAGCAATAAGAAAACAGAATATCGAGCGCCTGCGTTAGAGAAGGGGCTTGAGATCCTCGAACTGCTGGCCGAGCAGTCAGAACCGCTGTCGAAAAAGCAGATCGCAGAAAAGCTAAACCGCAGTATTAATGAAATCTTTCGCATGTTGTCGGTACTGATGGAGCGGCAATATATCGAGTACGACAGCGAAACGTCGTGCTATTCGCTCACGCTGAAGATGTTCGCACTCTCCAACCAACACCCGCCGATTGCGCAGCTGCTTAAACGCGCCAACCCGCTGATGGAAGCCTTGTGTCACAAGGTGAATCAATCGTGCCATTTGTGCAGTTACAAAAATGGTGAGCTGCTGGTGATTGCCCGCGAAGAGAGCCCGTACAAAATGGGATTCAGCCTGCGTTTGGGCTCGAAGATTGATATCTGCTCGTCGGGGTCGGGGATTGTGCTGCTCAGTTTCAGTGAAGCAAAGCAGCGAAAAGAGATCCTCAAAAAAGCACGCGCCACGGCTGATGAAGTGGCACACGCGCTAAGCCACATCGACAAAACGGTCGAGCAAGGGTTTTACATCGGCGAAAGCCCGCAGATCTCCGGGGTGACCAACATCAGCGTGCCGATTTTCGGCGTGCTGGGGGAAGTGATGGCGGTGATCACGGTGCCGTACATGACGCTGAACTCCAATACGGTGCATCACCACATTGAGGATATTGAACACACCAAGACGCAGTTGTTAAGTGTGGCGGGGCAGCTGAGTCAGAATTTGTGAATGGGGTGTTTTGGAAGGGGAAGGCCATCGATTGATGGTCTTTTTTTTGTCTTTTTAGTGCGGGGTATGGTGGTTTGTTGCTTTAGGTTTGTCGCGTTTTGGTTTTAGGAAAATAGGCGGCTTGCGGTGTGACGCGCCAGTCACTCTTTGCTGGCACAAAGAGTAACCAGAAAGTGCCTTGGGTTTGTGGTCGTAGGTCGGGACGGTTTTAGGCGTTCCCGACGCCGAAAACCTAAAAATTCTTCCATGAATTTTTCCCTGTTGATGAGAGGGATAGGGCGTTTCGTTGGGGTTGCATGGGGGATAGTTTCGGTATGTGCGGAATGGTTGGTTGTTTTGCTATTTGAGGTTTGTCGCGTTTGATGTTCATCGAACCTCGCTGCTTGGTTTATCACGCGCCAGTCACTCTTTGCTGGCACAAAGAGTAACCAGAAAGTGCCTTGGTTTTGTGGTCGCAGGCCGGGACGGTTGTAGGCGTTCCCGACGCCGAAAACCTAAAAATTCATCCATGAATTTTTCCCTATGGGTGAGGGGGATAGGGTGTTTCGTTGGTGTTGCATGGGTTTGATACTTACGGCACGTTTTAGCGCTCGGGGTTTTGACTAGTTTGTATTAGTGATTGATGATGTACATAATTTTGTTCGATGTTGAATAGACCAATTCTGTGTTTTGTTTGATAGTTTCTATAGATACGGTCTGCTTACTAACGGCGGTTATGCTTTAATGGGATACTTATGAGTTGTATTGAACAATTATCTGAAGAAGCAAAGCAGAGCCTTTTTGCATCTGTGTTTACCGAAAACTATTTCTTTTGGGTAGGTTCAGGTTTTTCATATAATTTTGGATATGGAAGTTGGGGGGATGTTCTTGTAGAGATAAGCAAGAAAATTGAGTATCCATTAGTATTGGATTTGAGCAATCCTCTTAAGGCTGCCGAGCTGCTTTACTCTTTTGCTAGAACTCATCACAATCATTCCGAATATGAGTTTAATTCGCTTGTATCAGAGTCTCTATTAAACCTCAAAAAGGAGACTGCTGATCCAAGTTGGATACGACGCTTCCGAGCACTTGCTCCTAACATGATAATCACTACTAACTGGGACAATGTACTCGAAAATATCTTTGATGGATTAGCTAATGTTGTTGTTAGAAAAGACTCGTGCCCTAAAGTCGCCAGCAATGGAAAAAATATATTCAAAATTCATGGAGATTTAGGTCGTCCAGATTCGATAGTCGTAACCCAAAGTCAGTACTTTTCGTTTCAACGTGAAGATACTTATTTGAATCGTAAAATTTACACACTATTCTCGGAGGCATCTCCGATATTTATCGGCTATAGCTTAACGGATCCAAATATCGGCTTTCTCTATGACGAAGTTTATGCTGATTTGGGTGAAGAGAAGCCTCCCGCGTTTATGATTGTTCACCCAAGTGTAAGTGATAATGTGTTGGAAGAGTCTCGATTACTATTCCAGGATAAAAACATCTTTATCATAAAATCAGAAATAGGTGAGTTTCTCGAAGATCTCGCTAAAGAGTATACAGAGTACAAAAAATCAAATAGGCGTTTTTTAATCCAATACAAAAATATTGAAATGCGCTTGAGGGAGCTCTCTACAAAAATCGTAGAAAATAAGCCGATGACTGATGAAGATATTCTCAATAGCTTCAACAACAAAGAATCTCGAGATCAAGCGATTTCTGCACTAGTCGAAATTTTATCTTATCCAGTACTATATAAAGAGTTTGGCGGTGAATTACTACAACCCGAAAATAGAATGTCATACAGAGAGGTTGACCAGTTCATTCAAACTATTGTGACTATCTCTAATAAGAGTCGTTATCCTTCTGAAGAAGTTCGCGACCAGTTTCATATGTCGGTTCTAAAGGCATGTTCAAAAACAGATGGGGTATGGGACTTTTATACTGCTAGCAAGCCTTTCTTGAATGTTTTAAGAATATCTCCACTTCCAGACTCGCCAGTTTTTAAACCTAGAATCCATCATATTATTGATATTCTGCGTTGGTCGGCACCATCAGAACGCGGTAAATGTTGGTCAACTTGGCGTACTTTTTGTGACCATTTTGAGTGGCTATCTAATAGTGATATTGATGCAATGCTCAAGTACTTGGAAGCTGATGATAGACTTAATATGAGATCCTCAGACGTCCGTTGGCTGGACAAGCTAAAAACTAGTAAGCATTGTAGTGAAGCACTCAAATTAAGAATTGATGAACTAATTAAAACATAACAAGGCGTTTCAATTGACAAAATATATGTCACGAATTTTGCTTCGCAAAATGTAGTGCCATATATTTTGCAACTGTTCTTAGCGTTAGTTCTAGGAGTATGTTAGTGGGTGATTATAACTCAATAATAAATAAAGAAGAGTTAGCTAAAAGTCTGGCTAGGTATGAATATACGCTTACTCAATTAGTAGATCTTGGACTCAATGTGAACCCAAGTCGCTTAAAGAAGTACATTGAGCCGTATAATCAAATGATTACGAGATGGGGGACTGAGTCCATCTCGTCTATCGTCAATAATAAACAATACGCTAGTGCTCTCTTTGAAGTACACCAAATGATCGAGATAGGCGAAAAGTTACTAGAGCTTAAGCATGATAATTTAACAGCGGCTTTAAAAAAAACCTTATCTGGTGATGAGTTATATAGCGTTGATGCGCAGAAAGAGAAAACTAACTCTGCTCGGAATTTTTCTTTTGAATTATTTATGGCGCGATATTTCAAACGGGCAGGGTACGACTTGAACTTTGACACAATTTCAGACATAAATGCCACAGATGAACAAGACTCCATATTTATTGAATGTAAACGACCTGCTAAAGAAGAGACAGTTGGTCCAAACATCCAAACAGCTCTAAAACAAGCCATCAAGCGTTTTGACCCTAATGATAAAAGAAACCAAAAGGGTATTGCTGCAATTGACATTACTGCTTTAATTAACCCTGAGCATGAATTTTTAGTCCCGAATGATCTATATTTTATCTCAGATGTACTAAAAAATGCAGATCACGCATATGCTCCTACTTTTCAGCAAGCATTCTCAGAGTATGGGTCTGACTGTTTGTCTATAATTATTTACTTCTGTTTTCCAGTATTCCAGCTTAAAGATGAAACTATTGGGATTTATGACAGGTGCTTTTCTATTCCAATTTATCATGAAGGTAGTTCATCTGAGGACGTATTCCTTCGATTGAATGATAAATTAATGACTTCTGTAGGAAAATAGAACTAACAAAGCGTTTAAGGCAGATTCGTAACGCATGGCATTTTCACTATGCATTGGCATTTTTCTTTACAGTACAGTTACCAGTCTTGTCTTTGTCTCCCCAATGAAATCAGCTTTGTCATTTAATCCCTTTTCACTAGGGAAAAATTCATGGATGAATTTTTAGGTTTTCGGCGTCGGGAACGCCTAAAACTGTCCCGGACAACGACAAAGAAACAACAGGCATTTTCTGGTTACTCTTTGTGCCAGCAAAGAGTAACTGGCGCGTGACAAACCAAGCTGCGTGATTCGATGATGCGAAAACGCGTCAAACCTCAATCACCCTTTTCAAACTCAACCAAAACGCATTCGATAAAAACACAAACGCGACACACAATCCCCATCAAACCCTTACGTTCAACGTGATTGCTGTCGCGTGCATCATCACTTACATGATTTCACTTTTACTCTTCATCAGCTGATATTCATCCACCGCTTTCACCACGTCGGTGCGGTTAATGTATTTGGCGATAAAGTAGGGTGGAACAAAGAACACCAACATGTAAAACGACTCGTCAAATAACACGGTGGCGACTTGTGTTTCGTGGTTGAAATAGGCCATCAAAGCCAGTAAATCCAACAAAACACTGAGCAAAGCAAGTACGGTTGAAACAATTAAAACTAAGCCAAGAAAATCTCTTAGAAACATTTTCGATGCAGTCATGGCTACTCCCCCAAAAACGTCATGCCAAGTTAAAATACTCCTGCTTTTTGTGTGGTTTATTAATCGAGATCACATTTTGATTCTAGGCGGTGAAAAGTAAGTTTGACCAACTGACAGCAAAATAAACTTTACTCTAAGCCTTTACACAGAAAGCGTTAACGTCGGTTTGGTGTGAGTTTGTATTCAGCGGAAATTCTACTCGCCATCAAGTTTGGCATCGTAGCTCTTTTGTGCTTTCAGTACCGCGTCCATATTATTTTCCGCCCAGTGCGCGAGGGCAGCCACGGCGTCGGTTAACGTCGTGCCGAGTGGCGTCAACGCGTATTCCACGGTGACCGGCACGGTGGGAAATACGGTGCGGCTGACCAACCCGTCGCGTTCGAGCTTTTTCAGGGTTTGAGACAAGACCTTTTGCGAAATACCTTTGATGTCGCGCTTTAGGTGGTTAAAGCGCACTGGTTCGCCGCGCAGTTTGTCTAAAATCAGCAGTGCCCATTTGTCGGCAATGCGATCCAACACCGCGCGGGTTGGGCAGCGGTTCTCATAAACGTCATACGCAAAATCCATCATTCTTCCTCTATGCTCAAACCACAGGGTGGTTACCTCAAGGACACCTTGTTACCGAAAAGTGCCTTCTTCACAACGTCAGCTCGGGAGTATAGATTGTTTACAAAGTTTCTATCAACTACATAGTTTCCAAAATATACCTAGGAGAACAGAATGAACAAAGTATTGGTATTGGGTGCCTCTGGTCACGTTGGTCAACCGCTGGTGGCAGAGCTGCTGGCAAAAGGGGAGCAGGTCAAAGCTGCGTCGCGTAGTGGCAAAGCGTTTGGTGCGGCTGAAGGTGTGGTGTTTGATTTTGCTGACCCAACAACCTTTGACGCCGCGTTCGACGGCGTTGACCGCGCTTATGTGATGCTGCCAGGCGGTTATGTGGAATCAAAAGCTTTGCTCGAGCCTGTGATTCAGGCTGCGGCTGAGCGCAATGTGAAGGTGGTATTCCAAAGCGTACTCGGTGTGGATGCCGATGATTCCATTCCTTACCGCCAAGTGGAAATCGCGCTGGAAAACTCCGGCGTGCCGTATGTGATCCTGCGTCCGAACTGGTTTGCGGATAACTTCCATACCTATTGGAAAGCGGGCATCGACCAAGGCGTGATTGGCGTTCCTGCTGGGGAAGGCAAATCGAGCTTTATTGATGTGCGTGATATTGCCAGCAGCGCAGCGGCGGCATTAACCACAAATCGTTTTGACAATCAGGCGTTCAACCTGACCGGTCCAGAAGCGCTGAGCTATGCGCAAGCCGCGCAAAAAATCAGTGCGGCGCTGGGTAAGCCAGTGGTTTATCAGGCGATGGAAGAGGGCGCGTTCTGTGACCTGCTGAAATCGGTGGGTGTCCCTGCCGACTACGCGGAATTTCTGACCTCAATTTTCTATCCGGTGCGCGAAGGCTGGACGGCTGGCGTGAGCGAAGCGGTTGCCACTCTCACCGGCAAAGCGCCGCGTTCGCTGGATGAGTACATTGCCGATCATCTGGCCGAGTTGCGCTGAGCGCGATGCATCAGAAAAAAAGCAACGCCAGCATCATGCTGGCGTTTTGAGTTCGAGGGGCGGTGAATCCGCGACGACTTATTGTTTTTTCAGGTTGTAGAGTGTGGCCATGTCGCCGGTGATTTTCTCGCCGTTGATGTCGAGTTTCATCAGCAGGTTTTCACCGACGAAGTACTGGTTTGGTGTTTCAGAGCCATCTTCCAGCGTGATCACGCTGCCTTTGGTGTCCCAATGGAATTTGCCGCTTGATGTAAATTGACCGCCGTCTTCCTCTTTCCCTTGGTAAACCTGCGTCAGGGTGTAGGTTTCATCTTCGCTAAGCGTCAGGGTGTAGTCGATGCCAGCGCAATCGGCGCAAGGCAGCGTGCCTTTGTAGGTGCCTTGCCAATCAAGGCTGTTGAAGGCGTTGTGACCGGCTTCGACGGTTTCTGCAACGGCGCCTGCGGCGGCTGAAACGGTGTCGGTGACGGTTGAAACTGCGTTGCTGACTGCCGTTGGCAGCGTATCCACGGTGGGTTGAGATTCTGCTTGCGTTGCCGCTGTATCAGCCGTGTCACAGCCCGCCAAAATAAAAGTCAGTGCACTTAGGGCGAACATCGCTTTTTTCATCATCTTTCCTTATCTATCGAGTGAACGTGTGGACGTTGTTGTTGATGAGTATTATTCAACAGAGAAATGTCAGATGCGTCAGTCTGTCGTCATACTTTTGGCCGAGGCTGTCAGAAAGCTGTTATATCTCGGCCGCTTATATCAAAAAAAAGAAATATAGGAAGCAGATGAACGCCAGCAGCGTTGCCGAAAGCGTTGGGTAGATGATGTAAGACTCCTGCTTGTTGGTGCGCTGAAAGCAGAGAAAGCTGAGCAGAATGTTGTACATCATCAGCAGCAAACTGATGCTGGTGCCTGCGTGCAGTGTCAGGCTGGTGAGTTGCAGCAAAAATAGCCCCAGCAGGCAGTAATCGATGACGATCAGCCAGAGGAAGGCTTTTTTCAAGCCGTCGGTTTGCGTGGGTTTACGGGGCTGCTGATACATAACGTGCTCGGTAATCAAAAGGGTCATGGAACCGGGAAAGCTGCCCGAGGCTCAGGCGTCGGGCAGGGGACGCGTTATAACGGTTGGTCGGGCTGCTTTGTGGCCTCGACCGGGGTTGAATACTGAATGGTTTCTTGACGCAGCACTGGCTGGTTGAACTGCGCTTGATTGCGCGCTTTATCCAACTCGCCCGGTTGCTGATTGCCAAAGAAGGTTTCCAGCACCTGCGCGGCAGGCGTGGTCAACACAAACAATTCAATACGGCGGTTTTCACTGCCATCTGGTTCGTCGGGGTTCAGTAAAGCGCGATCCGACATGCCGGTGACCTGCAACACGCGCTGTTCTGGCATGCCGCCAGCCACCAACGTTTGGCGCGCAATGTTGGCACGGTTGGCTGACAGCTCCCAGTTGGTGCGATGGCTAAAACGCTGCTTAAACGCGGTAGAGTCGGTGTGGCCGCTAATGATGAGCGGATTTTCGACTCGCTGAAAGACCGGCGCCAGCGCCAACAACAGATCTTCAAAAAACGGCGTCAGCTCGGTGCCGCCACGGCTGAACATGTGCTGTTTGTAATCGTCCTGCAGCACAATGCGCAGCCCTTGCGGCGTCACGGAGACGTGCACGTTCCCTTGCGCGCTGATCTGGCGCATCATGGCTTCAATCACTTTAGCCAGAATGGTCAGCTGTTCCTGGGTATCGAAGTTGCCGGGAATGATCGCATCCGATTCAGGGCCATTGCCGTTGCCGTTATAGAACGAGGTCACGGTGTGGTTGGCATCGTGCTTGCTCGGCACCGACGATTCCGAGGCCAAATCGATTGGAGAGATGCTTTGCGAAGTATCAAACGGGTTGCCGTAGCTGCGATCGAACACGCTGGCGCTGTGCAGATGCGCGACAATCGCTTTGCGCTCTTCTTTGTTCACCACCTGCATCACCCACAGCACCAGAAACAGTGCCATCAGCGCAATCATAAAATCGGCCATGGCGACTTTCCACGCGCCGCCATGGTGAGGCTCGTCGTGACTGCGAGTTGAGCGCTTGAATACGACATGCTCCTGTTTTTGCATTATCCCTCCTGCTCCGCTAGCCATTTCTCCATGTCGTTGAAGGTTGGTTTAATGTCTAGCTGAATATGCTTGCGCCCTGCGTCAATCGCCAGTAGGGTCGGTTTCTTCGCCACGTAGGCCACCAGAGTGGCGCGCACGCATTCAAAAGCCGACATGTCACGTTTGACGCGCTGAGCCATGGCGTTACTTGCCGGATCAAGACAGCAGTAACAACCAAAAATGCCGATAAAGGTGCCCACCAGTGCCGCAGCAACGTGGTAGCCGATGAGGGCGATGGACCCATCGATGGCTTGCATGGTGATGATGATGCCGCCGACCGCCGCCAGAATACCAAAGCCTGGCAGTGCTTCTGCGGTGCGCTGCATTGAACGCGATGGCAGCAGCAGGTCGGTCTGAATGGCGTCGATTTCTTGTTCCAGCAGTCCCTCAAGTTCATGAGGCGACATCTGGCCCATCGCCATTAAGCGCAGGTTGTCGGTAATGAACGAAACCAGACGATAATCACGCGCAACCAACGGGTAGCGAGCAAAAATCGGGCTTTGGTCGGGGCTTTCAATGTGCTTGTCGAGGGATTTAAAGCCGCCGCTACGCACGGTTTCCAGCAGCACTTGCAGCACCGCCATCAGCTCCATGTAATACGCTTGCTCATTTTTCGGCTGCGACAACATCATGCGCAGTTGGCGGCGCATCTCTTTGAGTACCTGCGGCGGGTTACCGATGATCAGCGATCCAAGTGCCGCCCCGGCGATGATGAGAAATTCCGCTGGCTGCCAAATCGCCGTCAGGCTGCCGCCCGCCCAAACGTAACCGCCGAATACACACATCAGAACAATGATGGCACCAAGAAACTTTTGCATAAGTGGCTCCTAAGAGGACAAATATTGGTTGAGTTGTTTGAGCGCCTGTTTGTGTAGCTGACAGATGCGAGGCGGCGTCAGATCGAGCACGAGCGCGATTTCGTGTAAGTTGAGTTCGTGTTGATAGAACAGGGTCAACAGCAGTTGGTCACGTTTACTCAGTTGGCCGACCGCCTGTTCTAAACTGCGGCGAATGTGCTCGTGCGTCATGCCGTCGTAATGGCCGTCGGCAAATTGCTCAACGCCCGTGTCTATCAACTGATCCAAGCTCTGCATTTCCCCCGCTAAGGAGGCATTTAAGCGCGCGTAGTAATCCTGCTCATCGGTGCCCAGCGCAGCGATGATTTCGCGATCGTTTGGTTGGCGACCCAGTTTGCGGGTCAAATCGCGGGTCACATCGTTGAGTTCGTGCGCTTGTTGGCGCGTTTTGCGTGATCGCCAGTCCAACCGACGCAGTTCATCGAGAATGGCACCGCGAATGCGGCACACCGCAAACGCAGGAAAGTTCGGGTCGTCAATGTTGCCATAACGGCGACCGGCTTCCAGCAGGCCAATCAGGCCAATTTGCTGCATGTCTTCGAGGCTGCAATGCGTGGTGGCGTGTACCCGCAGTTGGTTCGAGACCCGCTTCACCAAGTGTTGATACTGGCTGAGCAGGCGGTTTTCATCGATCGGCTGTGTCGGCGAGGCGACCTCGTCCGCCATGGCATATTCGTCCTGATATTGCATATCCAACATAAGCGCGTCCTTACTGCACGACGTATTTGGTCAGCAGCACATCGTCGATGTCGCGCAGAATGTCGGTCTTCTCAAAGGCGTTGAGAATGGTCAGTTTGACCTCGTTTTGCAGGTGCTCAATCGCACCGTCCTGCTGCAAATCTTCATAGGTTTTGTCGCTGAACAGTTTGATCAGCGAATTGCACACCACCGGCATGTAATCACCAATGTTGGCGATGCGTTCCGGATGACGAGTTTCGACCGCGATTTCCAGCATCAGAAAGTGGTTCTGATTTTTGCCTTTCACGCTCAGCACCACTTTATCCAGCGAATGAAAGCTCGGCGCTTTGGGGGATGGGGTGGTGTCGCTTAAAAACGCCAGCGGCGAGTTCGCCAGCCAGTCGCTGTCCGGCTGTTCTTGCTGCGTGCTCTGCTGCTTGAGATACCAGATGCCGCCAAACACGGTTCCCGCAGAGACGAGGGCGCTGGTGATGATCATCATGATAAACACGGTAATAAGTTGCTGTTTGGTCATAACCTTTATTCCTCGTTGAAACCTTAGGCGTGAGTGCTGAGCCAGTGCTCAGACAGAGAAGCGGTAAACGGCTCGTCGCCAGTGTCGCGCGCCGCGAAAATGGGGTGGGTCGCGGCCTCATCCTGAGACGAGGATTGGCGCTGGCCGCCTTGATCGGTGCCGACATTGACATCAACGTGCACAAAGTTCTGGCTTTGCAGTTCAGCGCGCAGGCGGTCAGACACCTGCATCAGCGCTTCACGGGTCGCCGCGGCATTGGCGTTGATCTGCACGCTGAGGCGATCGCCTTCCACGCGCACCACCAAATCCAGCTTGCCGAGATCGGGCGGATCGAGGCGGATCTTGGCTTCTTGCAGGTGCTGCTGCGCTTGCAGCGTGACGCGGTCATGCAGCACTTGCAGCATCTGCTCGCCCCATTTGCCCGCTTGCGTATCAATGCGCACGCTGGCCCATTCCGGCGCATTGACCGTTGTGGTGGCACTCGGCGCGTGAACCTGAGCCTGCGCTTGCCCGAGGCTTGGTGCGCCTGAGGCTGGGTGGATGACCTGATTGAGCGCCGCGTTTAACGCACTGTCGAGCGGGAGCGCAGCTTTGGTCGCAACGGGCTGGCTCCCGGTGATGGACGGCGCAGATTGCGCGTTGAATAACCCCGCTGCTGATTGTCCTGTTGCCGATGGTGCCGCTGCATTTGCGTTTTGCGCCGCGGCAGTATTTGCGGTGTTTGCGCCGCCGACGCGATGGTTCTCGGCAAACCCTTTGACCCACTGAGCCTGCGTTGGGATCGGTTGATGGGCGCTTAGCAGCGCCGCCAGCGCGGTCAGGTCGCCCAGTTCTTCTTGGGGTTGAGTCGTCAGCGCCGACTCTGGCTGCTCGTCGCTGAATGACGGCAACGATCGGGCAGGCTGGCCCAGCGTAAAGCGAGTTGTTTTGCTGGCATCGGCGTCGCCAAACGAACGCGCTTGATGAATCTCCGATGCGGCATCCGATTTGTCGCTGCGCGACGATGAGCTGGCAGGTGCCGCACGGCTTGTTGATGAATGGCTGGCTGGCGAATGGTTGGCGGAAGGCGTCATGGCTTGCATATTAACCCTCCATGGTCATGGCGAGCTGATAGGCAAGGGCGCGTTCTTGCTGCGCGCTGACCTGTACCATGTCCGATTCCAGTTCCGCGGTTGCCGCTTTCAGGGCGGCCAAAGCCGCCTGATGCGCCGCTTTGGCTTTGGCGATTTGCGGCGCCAGTTGTGGGTCGCGCAGAAACGGCTTGTGGTATTGCAGCAGTTCACGCAGCTCGCTGTCGTAGCGGGCGAGCGCGCTCCAATCCTGCAATTTTGTTGCGATGGTGATCCGCTGAGAAAGGTGGCGGAATCGCTCAGGGGAAACCTTATGCGTGTTGACCAAAATTCATCCATCCTTCTTTGATATTGCCCATCACCGTTTCCACGGTGCTGAGGCGTTCCACATCGTTTTGCACGCTGGCCTGATACAGCTCCACCTGACAGAAGTCGTACAACTGGTGCAGGTTGGTTGCCAGCTCGCCACCGCTCTCCATATCGAGCGCGCTGTCGAGGCCGATCAGAATGTTCATGCACTTGTTAATGCCCGCGCCTTTTTCTGCCAATCGCCCCACGCTGATGTGGCCGCGAATGCGTTCAATCTCGTTGAGTAGGCCGTCAATGAGCATGACCACCAACTGATGCGGGGTGGCGGCGGCGGCTTGTGCATCTAAATCGACTTGTTGATACGAGTCGTAGCCCGAGTCCATTAACATAAAACGTCTCCTCGCCAGACTTAGCCGAACATCGACATGGTCTGGTTCATCTTGGTTATGAGTTGGTTCATTTGCGTGAACTGTTTCAGGTAGCGGTCATACGCCATGTCGTATTTGCGCTCGAGTGCCGTCTGTTTGTCTTCAATGCGACTGATGTTCTGTTGCAGCGCATCTTTACGTGACTTAAACAGGCCGTTAGAAAATTGCAGGTAGGGGTCAAGCAGCGAATCTAGGCTATCGAGCAGATTGCCGTCGCCGTTAAAGAACGATTCCAGCGCCGCGGTATTGGTGGTTTGCGCGTCTTCGAACTTGTCGGCGTCGATTTTCATCGTGCCGTCACGGCTGATTTCGATGCCAAGATCGCTCAGGCGCATGCCTTCAAATTCGCCACGCACTAACGTTTTCAGCTGGCTCTCAATTGAGCGAATGGTCGGGTCGCTCGCCAGCACACCACGTTGGGAATCTTCGCCGCCAATCGAGGTGTACGTATCGATGGTTTTCATCAGGCTGTTGTAGGCCTCGATGATCTTATTCATTTGTTCTTTGGTGCCTTCCTGATCCGCACCGACGGACAGGCTCAGAGGCGCTTCGCCACTGGTTTGCGCTTTGGTCACGGTCAGGTCGACGCCGTTGATCACGCCTTCAAAGGTGTTGCTGCTGTTGGTCAGTTGCAGGCCGGTGCCTTGGGCGCCAAGCCAAATCACGGCATCTTGCGGCGCGCTGATCTCGTTAAGGTTGGTCAACGCATCTTCAAACCACGTTTGGCCAGTGCCGGAGACGGCCACATTGACCGAGTTGGCCACGCCGGTTTCGGTGCTCGATAGCATGAAATAGGTTTGGCCGTTCGAGCGCACCAGCGTCGCGTTCACGCCCGGGTTGTTGCTGTCGCTGTTAATCGCCGACACCAAATCTGCCATGGTCGCCACCCCATCACCGTCGCTGTCTAGGGTCGAGAGATCCAGCGTCATGGTCTCGCCGTTGATGGTGAAATCGAGGGTGCCGGTGGTCGGCACTTGTGTGGTGGCATCGAGGTTCGCGGGCATACTGGCCGACACCTGATGCGCGGTCGCAACTTGTTCAACAAACACCTGATAGCTGCCCGCCAGCGCATTGGCATCGGCCGTGGCCGAGAAGTAACCCTCTTGCGAGACGGTGGCGCTGTTTTTCACGATGCTGCTGGTGGAGCTATTCATTTCAGTGATCGCGGTGCGAAACGCGCGCAGGGCGGTTTCCACTTTGCCCAACGCCGTCAATTGAGACTGGTATTGGGTCGATTGCGTTTGATAACGCTGCTGAAATGACTGCACATCATATGTAGCCAGCTGTGTTGCCATGGTGATTGGATCCAATGAACTCATTTGGGCGCTCCCTGTTGCTCAGTCTGCTTACCGTGGTGCGCACATCAGATGTCGCGGTAGCGTGTCGGGTTTGATAGAACCTGTCGCTAAATTCGCAAGATGTGTGCCATGGATTAAATTCTTGTAAAACAGTGACTTATTAAATTAATCGGTGAAAAACGGAAGCGGTGTTTCCTCATCGGCAGTTCCGCTTTTCCTCAGAAATCGATTCTTTGGAAATCAAGTCCTTGTCAATTAAGGTTTCTCTACGGGGTAATGCGACCGTTTGGCGCTGGGAATTAAGGGCGAAAGGAAGAAAATGAGGTCGGAATCGACCCGATGAAAGCAAAGGAAAAAAGGCGCCGGCTATGTTGTCGAAAAGGAAGAGGACAGGCGCCACGAAAAAAGTAAAACGGAAAAAAGCCTCCCAACGAGCAGGAGGCAAATACAAACGTACAGATGTATGGCGTCGCTGCTTAGCGAAGCAGTGAAATGGCCATGCTTGGAATCTGGTTGGTCTGAGACAGTACGGTAGTACCGGCTTGCATCAGCATTTGGTTCTTCGTCATGTTTGACGATTCAACCGCGAAGTCAGCATCGGTGATACGGCCTTTCGCTGCGGCGGTGTTTTCAGACACGTTAGCCAGGTTGTTGATGGTGTGGTCCAGACGGTTGATGTTTGCACCCAGTGTTGAACGCACGGTGTTGATGGTGTCAAACAGACCGTCAATCACAGTGATTTCCGCGTTGGATGCCGCGTTTGTGGTCAGTGCACCTGTTGTGGTGAAGTCCACGTTGCCGAGGTTTGTTGAAATATCTACAGTCAGTGTTTCAGCCGCTGACGCACCGATTTGGAAGTCAACCGCTGCAGCCAGTTTGCCGCCTTGTAGCAGTTGCTGACCTGCACCGTAAGTGGTTTGCGTCAGGATACGCGTTGCTTCGGCTTCCAGCTCTTGGTATTCAGAATCCAGCGCGGCCAGTTCTGTGGTGCCGTTGGTGCCGTTCGCGCCTTGTGTGGCAAGGTCTTTCATGCGGTAAGCGATGTTCGTCAGCTCTTCCAGTGCGCCGTCTGCGGTTTGCAGCATTGAGATAGCGTCCTGAGAGTTACGCATCGCCACTGACATGCCGCGCGTTTGTGCTTCCAGTTTGTTCGCAATCGTCAGACCCGCTGCGTCATCCGCGGCAGAGTTGATGCGAAGGCCAGTGCTCAAACGTTCCATCGCAGTCGTCATCAGGTTGTTTGTGCTGTTCAGAGTGTTTTGCGTAACTAGCGATGCGTAGTTAGTGTGCATAGATAAAGCCATCTTAGTCTCCTTGGTTGTCGCTATCTTCAGGCTCTTCGGGATATTCCCTGCTCACTAACTAGAGGCGGATGGTTACGGGCGAGCATTAATCAGAAATTGAAAAAAATTGACAAAAGGGCGAAAAAGGCGGGGATAAGGTGACGTCTATTCCAGAAATCACCCTATTTTGAGGGGCAAGCAAGGCATTACCAGTTGTCGTTATCTGCGTCATCGAAGGTTTTAAAAGACAGCGATGTCGGAATATCGCTGAAATACCCAAAGTAGTAACTCGCGCCGAGCAGTTTGTATTGGTTCAGTTCGGTCTGGCTGGCGACGCGGCCGGCGACCCATTTAAAGCGGTGCTGACGCAAAAAGCGCACGATAGGCAGAAAGGCGCTGCGATCTTCTTTGTTCTCCAGCGACACTGCGAGCTTGAGCATGTCCGGCTTATAGCGCGCAATCTGCTCAAAGTTTTCTGCCGCGGTGTAGAGTTCAAACCATAGCGCGTACGCGTTCTCACGAATCTGTTCAACCAGTTCATCCAACTCAGGGTGCAGCGGATGGGCAAAGTTGATCTGCACCGACGGCACCACATGAGCAAACGCCGCGCGATGAAATTGCAGGATCTGGTCGAGAAACAGCGCGCCCGCGGGCCACAGCAGTGCATCGGCACGAATCGGCACCACCACGTTGCTGATGAGATCCGGATGAAAGGTTTCCATCTGAAAACGCGACTGACGCAGCGCCAGATACAGGCTGTAAAGATCGAGGCAGAACGCCATCGGCTCCGACAGCTCAAACTGGTACACGCTCTGTTCACCCTGACTGCCAAACCGCAGCGTGAGGTGCTGATATTCCACCTCGCCACTGTGCGCTTCGCGAATCGCCTGACAGGCGTGGCGAATGTCGTTGCGCTGAAAAGCGTCAAACACCAGCGCGTCGTCCTCCGTGACGATGTGCTGCTCAATAAGGTCGCGCAGATAATGGTACAGCGCTTGATGCGAAGAGAGATTAGCCAAGGTTTCCTACCACGTTGATCTGTTTGTTTTCCGGAATTTCGTTGTACGACAGCACCGCCAGTCCGTGCGAGAACGTCCGCGCGTAGCGGGCAATCAGCGGACGCAGTTGCGGCATCACCAACAGGATCGGCGCCATGCCTTGCTGTTTCAACTGCTGTTTAATCAGCGGCAGGTTCTGCTGGAACTGGCCGAGAATATTCGGTTCGATCGGGAAGCTGTCCAGCATCACGCTGCCGCTCGCCTGCGCCTGATGCAGCGAGGTCATCAGCATCTGCTCCAGTTCGTCGGACAGGGCGTAAACCGGAATCTCGTTCTTCTGGCCTGCCAGCAGGTTAATCAGGGTGCGGCGCAAGGCGCAGCGCACATCGGCGGCGAGCAGAATCGGGTCTTTGGTGTTTTCCGACGACTCCAACATGGTGTTGGCGATGGTGCGAATGTCTTTCAGCGGCACCTGATCGAGCAGCAGCTGACGGTACACTTTGAGCTGCTGCGCTGGGCGCAGCGCCGCGGCGAGCGCTTCCGCCAGTTTCGGCGCTTGCGCAGTCAGGCGCTGATTCATCGCATCGACATCGTCGTGGTTAAACAGCTCCGCCAGATGGGTTTTCATCACTTTGCTGATATGGGTCGCCACCACGGTGGCATCATCCACCACCTGATAACCCATATTTAGCGCGCGCGCTTTCTGCGGGTGTTCAATCCACACCGCCGGCAGGTTGTAGGCCGGATCGCTGCCGAGAATGCCGTCGATGTCGCCATAGGTTTCACCCACGGCGATTGCCATCAGGCGGTCGGGTTCAATCAAGCCCTGTTCGACCAGTTCGCCATTGAGTGAAATGGTGTATTGGTTGGGCTTGAGGCTTAGGTTGTCGCGAATCGCCACTTCCGGCAGCAAAAAGCCAACCTGCTCGGAGAGGTTACGCCGCACACCGCGAATGCGCTGCGTCAGCGGCGCGCCGTGATCTTTATTGACCAGATGCACCAGACGATAGCCAAGCGCCAGCGACAAGGTCTGCACGTGGGGGATGTCTTCCCAGCTGAGTGGCGCGTCGCCTTCGTTTTGCATCGCCTGCGAAATCGCTTCGACTTCATCGAGCGAGGTGTCGATCACCGGGCTTTTGGCCTGACGCCAACCGGCAAAGGCCAGCGCCGCCGCAAAGGTGAAAAACGCCAGATGGGGCATACCCGGCACGATCCCGATAACCACCATGATGCCCGCGACGGTAAACAGCGTGGCCGGCGTGGCCAGCAGTTGCTTGTGCATGGTCTGCGACATGTCGTTGTCGCTGTCGTTAATGCGCGTTACGATAATCGCCGCGGCCGTTGCCAGCAGCAAGGATGGGATTTGCGCCACCAGACCATCACCGATGGTCAGCAGGGCGTAGGTTTTAAACGCTTCAGAGGCAGGCAGGCCATGTTCGAATACGCCAATGCTGATCCCGCCGATGATGTTGATGAACAGAATCATCAAACCGGCGACCGCGTCACCGCGCACAAATTTCGACGCACCGTCCATCGAACCGTGGAAGTCCGCTTCATTAGCGACTTCGCGGCGGCGATCGCGTGCGGTGTCTTGGTCAATCAGGCCAGCGTTGAGGTCGGCGTCAATCGCCATCTGCTTGCCCGGCAGGGCATCGAGCGTAAAGCGCGCTGAAACTTCGGAGATCCGTTCGCCCCCTTTGGTGATCACCACGAAGTTGATGATCATCAGGATGATGAACACCACCATACCAACCACATAGTTGCCGCCGATCACCACTTCACCGAACGCCTGAATCACTTTACCAGCCGCATCACCGCCGTTGTGACCTTCCAACAGCACGATCCGGGTTGATGCAACGTTGAGCGTCAGGCGCAGCAAGGTTGCGACCAACAAGATGGTCGGGAAGATGGAGAAATCGAGCGGGCGTTTGGCGGTGGTGCTGACCAGCAGCACCAGAATCGCCAGGACGATGTTAAAGGTAAACAGCGCGTCCAACAGGAGCGGTGGCAGTGGCAGAATGACCATTGCCAGTACCATCAGCAGCACAATCGGAATACCTAGGTATCCCTTGCCGGAGTTTTGCCATTGTTTTAACCGGTTGAGCATGGTTATCAGTCCTTCATTCAATGCAAATCAGTGCTGCAGATGGTTCGGAATCGAAAAGTGTGGCAGTGGCAGCGGCTGTTCACCGCTGCCACTGCGAAACGCTTTCAACTGCAGGACGTAGGTCAGAATATGAGCCACCGCCACATAGAGCTGGCTGGGCACAGCCTGCTCGATGGCAGTGGTGTAGTAAATCGAACGCGTGAGCGGCGGCGAGTGGATAATCTCGACCTGGTTGTCACGCGCGAGGCGCTGAATGTGCAGCGCGGTTTCATCCACCCCTTTGGCGACCACAAACGGCGCGTCCGACAGCGCCGGATCATATTTCAACGCCACGGCGTAGTGGGTCGGGTTGACGATCACCACGTCAGCTTTCGGCACCATTTTGTCGATGCGGCGACGGGCGAACTGTTGCTGAATCTGGCGAATACGCTGTTTGATTTCCGGGCGGCCTTCGTTGTTTTTGTATTCCTCTTTCAGCTCCTGCTTGGTCATCTTCAGCTCTTTGAGGTGTTCCCAGCGCTGGTAAGGTATATCAATCACGCCAAACACCAACAGGGCAAAGCCCATCAGCAGTAAGCCTTCAAACAGGATGTTCATGATCAGGATAAAGCCCTGATTGAGCGGCAGCCCCTGCATGCCCAACATGGGTTGCAGATGGTTATCGAGATAGCCGTACAGCACGGCGAAAATGACGCTGACTTTGAGCGTCGATTTCACCAGTTCAACCAGCGAGCGGGTGGAGAAAATCCGGCTGATACCGCTGATCGGATTGAGTTTGCTCAGCTTTGGCAGCAGGTTGGCCGGGCGGAACAGCCAGCCACCGAGAATCATGCTGCTGGCGAGCGTCACCACAATGATGACCAGAAACATCGGCATCAGCAGTTCAATCACCATGCCGAGGCTGTGACCCAACTGTTCAATCATCTGCATCGGATTGTCGAGATCGGCACGGGTCAGCGAGAGGTTATAGCGAAACACGCCCGCGATGGATTGCCAGATGGCGGGCAGCTGGGCGTAGAAGTAGATGGCCACGGCGAGAAAAATCACCGCGGTGGTGAACTCTTTGGCGCGGGGAATTTGGCCTTGCTCGCGCGCCTTTTTGACTTTCTGCGGCGAGGCCTTCTCGGTTTTGTCCTGAGACGAAGCTTGATCGCTCATGCGCCCCCCACCATAAACTGATGGAGAAAGCGCAGCGTGTCATGCACCAGCGAGCCGTAGCGTCCCGGCACACCGGAGACGGAAATCAGCACGCTGAACAGGCCGAGTAACATGGTCATCGGAAAACCGAGTGCGTAAACGTTCAGGCTGGGCGCGGCGCGGTTCATGACGCCAAAACTGATGTTGGCCAGTAGCATCGAGACGATGGCAGGCAGCGCTAATGCCAGCGCCGCCGAGAACATCCAAGTGAAAATATTGACGATGCCTTGCAGCGACAACATCGTGATCCCGGAGCCGACCGGCCACACGGTAAAGCTCTGGATCAGGACATCAATCACCACTAAGTGGCCTTCCAATGCCAGAAACAGCAGGGTGGTGAACACCAGAAAAATGCGGCCGAGAATGGCGACCGACAGGCCGTTCACCGGGTCGTTCATCATTGCCATGCCAAGGCCCATTTGCAGCGAAACAATCTGGCCGAGCAGGGTAAACACGGTGAACAGCATGTGCAGGATCAGGCCGAACATCAGCCCCCACACAGCCTGTTCAAACGCGAGAAACAGCGAGGTCATCGACATCAAATCGACCGCGGGCATCGCGGGCATCAAAGGCGCGGTGATCACGGTGATGGAGAGGGCAAGCAGACTGCGCACCCAGACCGGGATCAGTAGGTCACCGAAAAACGGCATCGACACAAACACGGCGCCGATACGGAAAAAGGGCCACCACAGTTGCCCAAGCCAGCTGGAAATCTCGGCAAAGCTCAGCTCCATCAGCCAATCATCCCCGGAATGTTATGGAACAGAAAATCAAACAGTTCCATGAACTTGCGTAGCATCCAGTGACCGGCAAAGATGACCATCAGCAGCGTCACCATCAGGCGCGGCAGAAAGCTCAGCGTCTGTTCGTTGATCTGGGTGGCGGCCTGAAAAATCGCAATGCCGAGGCCGACAATCAACCCCGGCACCACCAACACACCGACAATCAGGATCACCATCCAGACGGCGTTGGAAATCAGGGTCACGACAGTTTCTGGAGTCATACAGCGTTCCTTAAATGTGCCGAGTCACGCTACTGCGCGAAGCTGGCCGAGAGGGTGCCGACCGTCATCGCCCAACCATCGACCAGTACAAACACCACCAGTTTGAACGGCAGCGAGATGATCAGTGGCGAGAGCATCATCATCCCCATCGCCATCAACACACTGGCGACCACCAAATCGATGATGAGAAACGGAATGAACAGCATGAAGCCGATTTGAAATGCGGTTTTCAGCTCACTGATGACAAACGCTGGTAGCACCACGGCAAACGAAATGTCGTCGACGTTCTGATCCAGCGGCTCGTTGGCGATACGCAGCATCTGCTCCAGCGAGCTTTGCTGTGTCTGTGCCAACATGAAATTGCGCACCGGTTTTTCCGCGACGGAAAACGCCTGCATCAGCGTAATTTGGCCTTGGTCATACGGTTTGAACGCGTGCTCATACACCTCGCTCCACACCGGACGCATGATGAGCAGCGACAGCGCCAGCGCAATCCCAACCAAGACGCGGTTGGGCGGGCTCTGTTGCAGGCCGAGCGCCTGACGCAATATCGCCAGCACCACAATGATGCGGGTAAAGCTGGTGGCCATCAAAATGAACGCCGGCAGAAAACTCAGCGCCGTCATCAGCAACAGAATTTGCAGCTTGACGCTGTACTCTTCCTGAGTGCTGCCGTCGGATACCGTAAACAGGGTCAGGCCGTTATCGGCCGCCAGCGTCGGCCATGCACACAGCATCAGCCCAAGTGCCAGCGCGCCAACCCAGCGCAGGGAACGCGGTTGAGTCATGACACAGCCCTGTTATTGGCCCACAGCGGTGAGGGCGCTGTCGAGCACATCAATCAGGCGCAGACCGTATTTGTCGTTCACCACCACCACTTCGGCGTGGCCGAGCAGGGCACCGTTGACTTTCACATCCAGTGGCTCGCCGTTGAGTTTATCCAGTTCAATCACGCTGCCTTCGCCCGCTTTCATCAGCTCGCCAAGGGCGATTGCTTTGCTGGCAACTTCCAGCGTGACGGTGACTGGAATATTGCGAAAGAAGCTCAAATCGCGTTCTACGTTTGGCGCGGTGTCACCCTCGGTTTCTGGTTCCAAATCTTCCAGATGAAACTCATCGAAATTGAGCGCTTCGTCATCAAAGCTGGCATTGTCTAGAGCGTCACTCATCTTAGGGATTCCTTATCTTGGTTTAAAATCAACACCAGTTGGCCTTCTTGCTCGGCAATCCGGCCTGAAAACAGGCGTTCGTGACCGATGCTGACCGGCACCGTGGAGAGTAAATCGATGGGGAGAATGTCATTTGGCGTCAGGCGCAACACGTCGCTGAGGGGCATGGTTTTCTTGCTCAGCAGCACATTGAGACGCACAGGCGTGTGCTGCAGCGAGCGGCGAAACTGCGCGTTCAACTCGGTATTGGGTTGCAGATCCAGTTGATCAATCAGGGTTTGCACCAACTGGCTTTCCATAATCAGCGTCAACACACCGTGCTGGTCGGCATAACGCACCGACAGTTCTGCTTTGAGGCCGATCCCGTTGCCGATGTCGCCCTCGTGCAGTTGCCACATTTCTTGCGGTGCGACCCAATGGGCCACGACTTTACCGATGCGCTCTTGCAGGCGGCGATCGCTGCTGGTCAAGACACTCTGGCTGCGCGCCATGTTGGCACCGTAAAAGCGATCAGCCAGCGTGATCAGCATATGGCTGTCAAGGCGCACAAACAGCGCGCCGCCGTCTTGATGACAAAACTGGGTCACGCTGCGCTTGTCGATGTCTGAGGGCTTCACGCTGTGTAGTTCCACCGAATCCAGCGCCACATCGATGTGATGGGTGGTCAGCCAGTTCTGTAGCTCACTGGTTAAGCCGTTACAGGCGTCGGTGATAATGGTGTCCAGTTTTTCCCGAATAATATGAATCGGTTTTCCTAATAGTTCCACGTTTAAGGTCTTCACCTCGGGAATAGGCGTCTGGATTTGATTTTCCATTTATATTTTACCGTGCGTTGACAGAGAGTGTTTTCTTTGTGGAGCACAGTCTACACAGAATTTTTTATTTATTTTTAGTGCCTAATTATAACTTTGTGACGTTAGTTCACATGTTGATTTGAAGTGCCAATTTAGTTCTTCAATAACAATATGAAAGCGAGTAGGTTGGTCGATAAATAAATATAGATATAAATGAATAAAAAATGATCAGCCTAATTTATAGGCTGTTTTTTCGTGTTTAAGATGGCGAATGAATCGCTGCAGAAGATGTCACGGAAGATAATTTTTTGTATTAGTTGGTTGTTTATTCATCAGGTTCATTATGCTTACTGCTTGATTTCACAAGGCTTGTAGCGTGGTGAACATTGAATCAGATTGGGACATCAATATGAAAATGTATGCCAGTTATGATAATTCGATGGCATATTTAAATGACAGGAAAGTGTCAATAGAATGTAAAAAATATTTTTATCATCACGTGTTAAAAATATGTTCTTTTACTTCTTGTGCTTTAGGTTTATTTCTATCTACGCCAGCTTTCTCTCAACAAGAGATAAACGTTCCGATGGACTTGTCATCTTGGATATATAAAGGTGATGCATTTAATTGCAATTTGGTGCATACGGAAGTTCCGCATGGGAAGTTTTATTTCCGCTCAGTCACAAATAATAAAGTTACCTTTGAATTTCGCTTCAATAATAGCCCGGTGAGTTGGCAGCACGCAGCGCTGTCATTGCTGACGCCGCCGTGGATTGTGCCACAGCAGGCGACTCCGGTGAGCGAAGGGGTTCGCCACCAAGGCAACCGCTTCTCTTTTTCGACCCAGATTGACACGGTATTGCACGCCATCGACCAAGGGCAGTGGCTGCAACTGTCGCTAAGCGGAAGCGCCCCTTCCGAGTCGCAGCGGGTCACGCTGCCTTCCATTCGCGTGCATAACGTCATCACCCAGTTCACCGCTTGTCAGCAGCAGCTACCGGCGATCACCTTTGCCGAGGCGCGCGATACTTCTCTCTATTTTGCCTCGGGTCAGCAGTCGTTGAGCGGGGTTCAGCAACACACACTGCGTGATTTGATCTCTTATGTTACGCGCGACAAACGGGTGACGCATCTGCTGATTGATGGCCACACCGACAATGTCGGTTCACGTTTAGCCAACTTGAGTGTGTCGCGCAGCCGTGCCGAGCAAGTTGCTGCGGTGCTGGAAACACTCGGGGTCGCGGCTGACAAAATTCAGATTCGCGCTCACGGCTCGCGGTATCCCGTGGCCAGCAACGCGACCGAATCCGGCCGTGCTCAAAACCGCCGCGTGGTGATCCGCTTAGTCCGTGACGACGAAAGCGTGGTGGCCACCACTCCTCCAACCAACGACTCAATGAAGGTTCAGTAATGACGAAGTCAGATATTTTGTTGGTTGAGCCAAACGAACTACTCGCTCAACCTGTCATCGATGTTTTGATCGAAGCCGGCTACCGCGTGCGCCATGCACGTACTGGCCGCAGTGCGTTATTACAAGAGGCCGCCGCCATCACGGTGGTGAGTGCCAACTTACCGGACATGGGCGTGCGTGAGTGGGTCGCGTGTCATCAGAAGCAAGCCGGCGCGGGCGTGGCAATTGCGATTGTCGATCAGGATCAGGGCATTCTGGCGGCAGAAACCATGAAAGCGGGCGCGACTGATTATCTGCTGCGTCCGTTTGAATCTAACCAGTTATTGAATCTGCTGCGCCGCGTGGAAGCGCTCGGCAAACCGATGGCCAACATCGTCGCTGAATCCTGGCGTAGTAAACAGGTGCTGCAACTGGCGCATCGCGCCGCCTGCACCAGCGCCAGCGTGCTCATCACCGGCGAGTCCGGCACGGGTAAAGAAGTGCTGGCGCGTTACGTGCACCAACAATCTAACCGCGCAGACGGTCCGTTTGTGGCGGTCAACTGCGCCGCCATTCCGGAATCAATGCTGGAAGCGGTGCTGTTTGGTCACGTCAAAGGTGCGTTTACCGGCGCACTGGCGTCGCAAAGCGGTAAGTTTGAAGAGGCCAACGGCGGCACCATTCTGCTCGACGAAATCGGCGAAATGTCACCAGCCGTGCAAGCCAAGTTGCTGCGTGTCTTGCAGGAGCGGGAAGTGGAACGGGTGGGCAGTCACAAAGCGATTCAGCTCGATATCCGCGTGATTGCCGCCACCAACAAAGACTTGCACGAAGAGGTGCAGAAAGGCCAATTCCGTGAAGATCTCTATTACCGTCTGGATGTGCTGCCTTTGCACTGGCCACCGCTGCGCGAGCGCAAAGAGGACATCCTGCCGATCAGCCAGTTCTTTATTACCAAATATCAGGATGGCAGTAAGTGCCATCTGTCTCAGGACGCGCGTGTGGCGCTCAGCCAATACCACTGGCCGGGCAACATTCGTGAGCTGGAGAACGTGATTCAGCGTGCTCTGGTGATGCGTCACGGCGACTACATCACTGCGCAGGATCTGATGCTGCCGGTGGAGTTTCAGTCACCTTCACAGCCTGTGGCATCTGATGCGGCCTTTGGTCACGTCGAAGCGAAGAAACAGGCGGAATACCAATACATTCTGGACAAACTTCGTCAGTTCGGTGGCAACCGGACGAAAACGGCGAATGCTCTGGGCGTATCCACCCGCGCACTGCGCTACAAATTGGCGGCGATGCGTGAACAGGGCATCGACCTTCAGTCAGTACTAGGCTCAGCCGCCTAAAGGAGAGGTAAACATGGCAAATCAACCTATCGGGAATGCAATGTCCGCCGAGCAGTTAATGCTCACCAAAATGGACGCGATGCGCGTAGAGGCGACGCCGGACTTCGTCGTCAGTGCGAACCCGCTGGACGTCAAAGCGGTCCATCCGCCCTTGTCGTTTTCATCGGCCATGACGCAGGTTCTGGATGTGGTGAACCAGCATCAGGCGGTCGCCAGCAGCAAAATGACCGCAGTGGAAACTGGCAAGAGCGACGATTTGGTCGGGGCGATGATCGCCAGTCAGAAGGCCAGCCTGTCGTTTAACGCGCTGATGCAGGTGCGCAACAAAGTGGTTGCGTCGTTTGAAGACATTATGAAGATGCCGGTGTAAATCATGTCTGAACTTACTACTCAAGTGGCGGGTGCCAGTGGCATCAGCCCGAATGGCGCTTCGGTCAGAGGCATGGACGATGTCAGCCGTAAATTGAAACAGCTGTGGTCAAGCAGTCAGCGCAATCTGGTGCTCTCGGCGGTGCTGGCGGCGATTGTGGCGGCGCTGATTGTGGTCGCGCTGTGGAGTTCTTCGCAGAGCTTTCGTCCGCTGTATGGGCAGCAAGAGCAGTTTGATGTGGGCGACATCGTCTCGGTGCTGGAAGCGGAAAGCATCAGCTACCGCTTGCAAGAGCAGAATGGCCAAGTTCTGGTGCCGGAAGGGGAAGTGGCGCGCGTGCGCATGCTGCTGGCTGCCAAAGGCATCAAAGCCAAGCTGCCGACCGGGCTGGATTCACTGCAAGAAGACAGTTCGCTTGGCACCAGTCAGTTTATGGAAACCGCCCGTTACCGTCACGGTCTGGAAGGTGAGTTAGTGCGCACTATCATCGCGCTTAATGCGGTGTCGAATGCGCGCGTGCATCTGGCCATTCCGCGTCAAACTCTGTTTGTGCGCCAGAACGGCGAAGCGCCGTCGGCGTCCGTCATGCTGGAACTCAAAGCGGGTGAAGACCTCAAACCGGAGCAGGTGGAAGCGATCATCAATCTGGTGGTGGGTAGTGTGACAGGCATGAAGCCGGAATTCGTCTCGGTGATTGACCAGTATGGCCGCTTGCTGAGCGCCGACGTGGCGTCGGGTGATTCAGGCAAAGTGAACGCCAAATACCTTGATTACCAGAAGAACCTGGAGAAGCAGGTGATTCAGCGCGCGGCAGACATGCTGACGCCGATCGTCGGGCCAAGCAACTTCCGCGTGCAGGTGGCGGCCGACATGGATTTCAGCCGTGTGGAAGAGACGCAGGAAATCCTCGATAACACGCCGGTGGTGCAAAACGAACACACCGTTCAGAACAACTCGATTGACCAGATTGCGCTCGGCATTCCGGGCTCGCTGAGCAATCAGCCGCCAGTGACCGGTGAGAAGCCGACTCAGGACAGTCAGAACTCGAACGCGCGTTCTGAAATCAACCGCCAGTACGCCGTGGGCAGCAGTGTGCGCCGTACGCAGTACCAGCAAGGTCAGGTGAAAAAACTCAACGTTTCTGTGCTGTTGAACTCAGCGGCTGCGCCGAATGGCACCGGGTGGAGCGACCAAGAGAAGACTGAAATCTCCGCCATGCTGATGGATGCCGTTGGCATCAGCGCCGCGCGCGGTGACAGCCTGAGCCTGATGAGCTTTAACTTCACGCCGATTGAGATTGAAGCGCCGCCAAGCATTCCATGGTGGCAGGATCCGACCGTACAGCAGCCGCTGCGTTACGTGATTGGTGGCCTGCTGGGTATGGCGATGATCTTTTTCGTGTTGCGTCCGCTGATCATGCATCTCACCGGTGCGGATCGCCGCAGCCAAGAGCTGGAGTTTGCGCCGCCGCAAGAAGAGCCTTACTACGAAAATCTTCAAACTCGTGAAGAGCGTGAACGGGAAGATGCGCTCAACCGCCGCTTGGAGGAGAAAGGCATCAAAGCATCCAGCGGTCTGGACGTGAGCAGTGACATGCTGCCACCGCCGGGATCGCCGTTAGAAATTCAACTGAAACATCTGCAGCTGATTGCCAATGAAGAGCCAGAACGCGTCGCAGAAGTCTTGAAACAGTGGGTAAATGTGAATGAACACAGCACAGTCAACGCAGAACCAAGAGCTTAATCATGTCGAGCAGACCGCACTGGTCCTGCTCGGAATGGGCGAAGATGCCGCGGCGAAGGTGCTGCGTCATTTCAGCCGCGATGAAACGCAGCGCGTGACCAAAGCGATGGCGCGCCTCAGCGGCATTAAAAGCGATAACGCGAAAAACATCATTCAGCAGTTCTTTGATGATTTTCGTCAGCACAGTGGCATTCGTGGCGCGTCAAAAGAGTACTTGTCCAACACGCTGCGCAAAGCGCTGGGCAACGATCTGGCCAAAGGCCTGCTCAACACCCTGTATGGCGATGAGATTCGCAATAACATGCAGCGTCTGCAATGGGTGGACGCGGACATGCTGGCGCGCTTTATCAGCAACGAACACCCGCAGATGCAGGCGATTTTCCTCGCCTATCTGCCGCCGGACAGTTCGTCTGCGGTGTTGAAATGCCTGCCGCAGGATTATCACGATGAGCTGCTGTACCGCATCGCGCGTCTGCAGGACATTGACCATCAGGTCGCCAACGATCTCAATGAGCTGATTGAACGTTGCATCGAACAGGTCTCGGTGACGCAAAGCGCGCCGCTGTCCGGCGTGAAGCAGGTCGCCGATATCATCAACCGCTTTGAAGGCGATCGCGCCACGCTGATGGAAATGCTCAAACTGCATGATGAAGATGTGGTGAGCGAAATCGAACAGAACATGTTTGACTTTATGGTGCTTGGCCGTCAGCGCGAAGAGACCATGGACCGTTTGGTGCAACAGGTACCGATGGAGCTGTGGGGCATTGCGCTCAAAGGGGCGGAGATCACGTTGCAACAAGCGATCAAACGCTCGATGCCGCAACGTATGGTCAAGGCGCTGGAAGACGATATGCAGGTGCGTGGTGCGGTGGCCCTTAGCCGGGTTGAGCGCGCGCGTCAGGATATCATGCAGATTGTGCGCGAACTGAGCGAAGCAGGCGAAATCGAACTGCTGCTTTATCAGGAACCGACGGTGGAGTAAGCCATGTCAGCAGAAAAAATTATGCGTCTGCCTACGGGCAGTTATCGTCTGCACCGTTTCCCGCCACTGGCTCAGCCGGTGAAGGCGCCGGAGGATCGGTTGCTCGATGACGAATGGCAGGACACGCAGGTGGATATTCAGCAGCAGCTCGAAGCCGGTTTTCAGCAAGGGTTGCAGCAGGGCTATGACGAAGGTTTGCGCCAAGGGCTGGAACAGGGCAAGCAGCAAGGCATGATGGACGGCCAGAAAGAGGGTTTTCAGAAAGGCTTTGTCTCCGGCGAACAGTCCGGTAAGCAGCACTTTTTGGATGCCGCCAAGCCGGTCAACGAACTGTATCAAACCCTGTCGCGCTGGCAGGCGGAACGCGAGCAGCAGCAGCGTCACATCATTTGTGAGCTGGTGCAGAAAGTCGCGCAGCAGGTCATTCGCGCCGAACTGACGCTAATGCCACAGCAGATTTTGTCGCTGGTGGGCGAAACCCTCGATGCGATGCCGGGCAAAGCGGAAAGCGTGACCGTGCATCTGAACCCGCAGGATCTGGACCGCATTCGCGACATCAATGCCGATCTGCCAAAGAACTGGAAACTGGTGGCGAACAAAGAGCTGCCCGTGGGCGGTTGCCATCTGGTCACGGACGATGCCGAAGCCGATGCCAGCTGTGACTCACGCTTGCAAGCGTGCATGGACAATGTGAAACAGCATCTGCTGGATGAAGTCACCGCAGGGCAAGAGGTGGCGGATGAGTAAACCGCACAGCGGCGGAATGCTGACTGACCGTCTCAACGATGCCATCGCGTCGCTCGATTCCGTGCCGGTGGCGCGGGTGACCGGGCGACTGGTGAAGGTGAACGGCCTGATGCTGCAAGCGGTGGGCTGTCGCTTCAAACTCGAACAGCGCTGTCTGGTCGAAACCGCTGAAGGCGACATGATCGAAGCACAAGTGGTCGGTTTCGACCACAATGTCGCCTATTTAATGCCCATTCGCCGCTTGGGGGGCCTATTTGCCGGGGCGAAAGTGGTGCCGCTGGAAGGCGACAGCACGGTGCAGCTCAGCAGCCAATGGCTCGGCCGGGTGGTGAACGGGTTAGGCGAAGCACTGGATGACGGCGCGCCGCTGCGCGGTGGCGACCGCGTGTCGCTCGAACCCAAGCCGATTAACCCACTCAAACGTCGCCCGGTGGACACACCGCTCGATGTCGGCGTCCGCACGATTAATGGCCTGCTGACGGTCGGCAAAGGTCAGCGTATCGGCCTGATGGCCGGCAGCGGCGTGGGCAAAAGTGTATTGATGGGGATGATCACCCAGAACACGGAAGCGGACGTGATTGTGGTCGGGCTGATTGGGGAACGTGGCCGCGAGGTGCGTGAATTCATCGAGCGTAACCTGACTGAACAAGCACGCCGCAAAGCGATCATCATTGCCGCACCAGCGGATGAGTCGCCGTTGATGCGTCTGCGCGCGACGCTGCTTTGCCACCGCGTGGCGGAGTATTTTCGCGATCAGGGTAAAGATGTCTTGTTGCTGATGGATTCGCTGACCCGCTATGCAATGGCGCAGCGTGAAATTGCCTTGTCGCTTGGCGAACCGCCTGCATCGCGCGGCTATCCGCCGTCGGTATTCAGCGTGTTGCCGCAACTGCTTGAACGCGCGGGCAACAGCGATAACCCGGATGGCAGCCTGAGCGCCATTTATACCGTGCTGGCGGAAGGCGACGATCAGCAAGATCCGGTGGTCGATTCAGCGCGCGCGATCCTCGATGGTCATGTGGTGTTGTCACGTCAGTTGGCCGAGCAGGGGCACTACCCAGCGATTGATGTCAACGCCTCGATCAGCCGCTGTATGTCGGCGGTGACACCGGAGGCGCACGTCACGGTCGCCAATCAGTTTCGTCAGCTCTATGCCAACTATTTGCAGGTCAAAGAGCTGCTGCCGCTCGGCGGTTACCAGCCAGGGCAGGATGCGGAGCTGGACCGCGCCGTCGCCATGTATCCTCACCTTAAAGCATTTCTGCAACAGTCGGCCAAAGAACGTGTCGATTACACCGCGAGCCTGACCCAACTGGCTCAGCTGTTTCAAATGCCGTGAGATAAGTTATGAAAGAGAAGATTCGCGCTGTCGGCAAACTGCAACAGGTCGAAGAGAAAACCCGCGACCGCATCGGGCAGCAGCTCGATTCGATGCGCCAGCGGCATCAATATCTGCAAGCGCAGCTCAATCAATTGGCGAGTCTTAAATCCAGCGCTGGCGATTCAACGCTGCACGCGCCAACGCTCAATAGTGCGCTGTTGATGAACCTCAATCGGGTCGACCACATGCTGCAAAAACTGCTGCGTCACCATGAGCAGGAACAAGCAGTGATGGCGGCGCAGTGTCATTCGGTGCAACAGGTGCTGGAGAGTAAACACGCGCGGGTCAAAGGGTTAGAACAGGTGCTGGAGCGCTGGCGCAAAAAGCAGGCTTTTGAGCGTGCGCGCAAAGAGCAAAAGCAGATCGAAGATATCCTCAACGCGCGCCATCGTAAGCGCGCATTGTGATTCGAACGGGGCGACGAGCGGGAACTTACGCCAGTTCGCCGGTGGCCTGAAACGTTTCCAGTTTGGCCAGATACGGTGACAGATCGGCGATATTCTCCGCCAGCCAGTCTGGGTTGTAGTAGGTATCGAGATAACGCTCACCGCTGTCGCACAGCAGCGTCACAATAGAGCCGGTTTCTCCGCGGCGTTTCATCTCACTCGCCAGTTGCAGCGCGCCATACAGGTTGGTGCCGGTGGAGGCGCCCGCTTTACGGCCGAGAATTTTTTCCAGCCATTGAATGGTCGCGATGCTTGCTGCATCCGGCACCACACGCATCTCATCCACCACATTCGGAATAAAGCTTGGCTCAACGCGAGGGCGGCCAATGCCTTCAATTTTGCTACCGCACTTGAGCGTCAGGTTCGGATTTCGGGTTTGGTAAAAATCGTAAAACACCGAATTCTCCGGATCGACCACGCACAGTTTGGTGTTGTGCTGCTGATAGCGAATAAAGCGGCCAATGGTTGCGGATGTGCCGCCCGTTCCCGGACTCATCACGATCCAGCTCGGGATTGGGTGATCTTCCATCTTCATCTGATGAAAAATGCTGTCCGCGATGTTGCTGTTGCCACGCCAGTCGGTGGCGCGCTCGGCGTAGGTGAATTGGTCCATGTAATGACCATTCAGCTCTTTAGCCAAACGGCGCGATTCGTCATAAATCTGATCCGAGCGGTCGACCAAATGAGCCTTGCCGCCGTAAAACTCAATCTGCTCAATCTTCTTACGCGCGGTGCATTTGGGCATCACGGCAATAAATGGTAGACCCAGCAGGCGCGCAAAGTACGCTTCAGACACTGCGGTGCTACCGGAGGATGATTCGATGATCGGTGTGTCCGGACCAACCCAGCCGTTACAAATGGCGTAGAGAAACAGTGAACGTGCCAAACGGTGTTTGAGCGAGCCGGTCGGGTGGGTGCTTTCATCTTTCAGATAGATGTCGATGCCAGCCACGCACGGCAGGTCGAGTTTGATCAGGTGCGTGTCGGCTGAGCGTTGAAAGTCGGCTTCGATTTTGCGAATCGCGCTGTTAATCCATTGATGGTCGGTGCACATAGGTCTCTCCATGAGCGTGAATCCCAAACCCAGCGCAAGGTCGCGCAACGTTTGGGAACATTGAAATCGGTATGGGAATAATTTAGCTGTAAGGGGAGAGAAAAACTTTGCTAATTTGCCTATGGTTTTGTAGGTTTGGAGAATAATTTTCTCCTGAAATGGGTATGAACGCATGCAACTCGACAAAATTGATCGTCAGATCTTGGCAATTTTGCAAAAAGACAGCACGGTGTCGCTCAACGATTTGGCGGAAGCGGTTCATCTCACCACCACGCCTTGCTGGAAGCGACTGAAAAAGCTGGAAGAATCCGGCATTCTCAGCAAACGGGTCGCGCTACTTGATCCGGAAAAACTCGACTTGTCGTTTATCGCTTTTGTGATGGTCAAAACCAGCGACCATTCGCACGAGTGGTATCGCCGTTTTGTGGCGACGGTGGATGACTACCCGGAAGTGATGGAGTTCTACCGCATGGCGGGGGAGTACGACTACATGATGAAAGTGCTGGTCAAAGACATGAAGCACTTTGACCAGTTTTACAAAAAGCTGGTGAACAGCGTTGGCGGGCTGAATAACGTCACATCGACTTTTGCGATGGAATCGCTCAAGTACACCACCGAGCTACCGCTTTAACACGTAACGACCTGATGCCAGCGGTGAAGCGATATCAGGCCGTTGAAGGCAGGCAAGCTTAGCCAAATAACCAAGCGAGCAGCAGAACCACGGCCAGCAAGACCGCGAATGCTTTGAGTAGCGGTTTAATGTCTGTGCTACCGCCATTGGGTGGTTGATTACAGCATCCCATCATGTCCCCTCCAAAGTGAATGTCGGTAGCACTGTAAAGCCTGACCTTGGGTGAAGGTAAAGCCTTTGCGCGAAAAACTCAGCTGTTTTTAAATCGCATCACGCCTTCTTGCACGGCGGTAGCGACCAGATGGCCTTCACGGTTGTAGATTTCCCCACGCACTAAGCCGCGCGTGTTGCTCGCCGTCGGGCTTTCAATCGCATACAGTAACCATTCATCCATTTTGAACGGACGGTGGAACCAAATCGAGTGGTCGATGGTGGCCACTTGGAACTTCGGCGTCATCAGCGTCACTTCATGCGGGTGCAGTGCCGTGACCAAAAATCCCCAGTCTGAGGCGTAACCCAGCAGGTATTGGTGAATGAGTTGGTTGTTAGGCAGTTCGCCGTTGGCACGAATCCACAGGTACTGTTTGGGTTCCGCTTTTTGCGGATTCAGCGGATTGATAACGGTCACCGGACGCATCTCAATCGGCTTTTCACCGCAGAACACTTTCTTCACTTTTTCTGGCAGCAGGTGCGCAATTTGCGCCGCCAATTCGGATTCTGAGGCAAAGTTCTCTGGCCCCGGAACATCCGGCATGGTTTTCTGGTGCTCAAAGCCCGGCGCTTCACCGTGGTAAGAGGCGGTGAGGTAGAAAATTGGGCGGCCGTTTTGAATCGCTTTCACGCGACGTGTGCTAAAACTGCGGCCATCGCGCAGGTTCTCAACATCGTAAATGATCGGTTTTTCAGGATCGCCAGGATGGAGGAAGTAACTGTGAAAAGAGTGCACGGTGCGATCGGGTGCCACCGTGTAACGCGCCGCCGACAACGCCTGACCGATCACCTGACCACCGTATACTTGTGGTAAGCCAAGGTTTTCGCTTGCGCCGCGGTAGAGACCCTCTTCCAGTTTTTCTAGCTGTAGTAAGTCCAACAGCTCGTTTAATGGTTTGCTCATGGCTCCTCACCTGTTTGGTTATGTGCGTTGTTATTTTGTGAGTTCGGTCAAATATTTGTCAAGACCTAGCGTGTGTCATGACAGTTTATGAAACGGATCTTATAATGCCTGCGATTTCCTTGATTCAAGTGAGGCACTATGAAAAAGGCATTAATTTTGGCGTCATCGGTTTTACTGGGTTCGGTTCTGGTGGGTTGCCAGAACGCGGAGGAGACTAGCCCAATGACGCAAACCACACCCGCTGCCATGCAAACCGTCAGCGGCACCATGGCTTACCGTGAGCGCATCGCGCTGCCTGACAACGCGGTGGTGACCGTGACTTTGCAAGACGTTTCTCTGATGGATGCGCCAGCGAAAGTGATCGCGACTCAAACCTTTGAGACGAAAGGCAAGCAAGTACCGTTTGCGTTTGAACTGGCATACGACAGCGCGCAAATCGACGCGCGTCATACCTACAGTGTCAGCGCTCGTATTGAGCTAAACGGCAAACTGCGCTTTATCACCGACACCCATTACGGTGTGATTACTGATGAGCATAACACTAACCAAGTGAATTTGAAGCTGGTCGGCGTTCGCGCTAACTGAGTGGTTTCATGACCGCTTTCTGCTGATCACGTTCACTGTGCGATGAAGCCAATGGCAGCCTTAGGGCTGCCATTTGTATTTCTTGAGGGAAATTCTGCCCTCAGCACTGACTGCAATGCCTTCCGCGACCAGACGTTCTCGCTGTCGGTCCCAATCGGGGCCGGTGAGTGAAATCTCGCCTTTGCTATTAATCACCCGAAACCACGGCAGTTTGCTATCTTTGGGTAAGTTGCCTAAGGCTTTTCCCACATGGCGCGCGTAGCCCGGATAACCGGCCATTCGCGCAATTTCGCCGTAGGTAGAAACTTTTCCGTGCGGAATTTGGTGAATAACAGCAAAGATCTGTGCTAAAAATTGGTCCATAATGAAAGTGTCCCTAGTTCAATAGTTACCACGGAAAGGTATAAGGAGCTGGAGTTGGTATTGTCCACGTTTCAATTTCTAATCACAACGGTATTGGTCATGGTCTGTGCCCGAGCGCTCGGCTTGAGCGAGGGTGACATTCCATTCATTACCTTCGTGATTCCCGCACTCTGGATTCTGCCACGCGGTGGCGTGAGTGGCTTCGTTCTGCTGGCTGGGATGGCTGCTTTTGGCATTACCCTTCCGCACCAACCCGTTGCGCTTTCTGTGAGCATGTGGGTTCTCTTCCCCATGATGATGGTAGCGTTTTCACGAGGCAGTAATAAAGGCATTATGGCGGTCAGCGCTTTGATTGTGCTGACCTTGCAAGTGGGCATCATGGTGACGCAGTCGGCAGGAAAACTGGGCGGCGCCCCTTGGATGACCATCGTCCAGATTGTGTCGGTGATGGCTGTGTGGTGGGCGGCTGCGAGCTGGAAACCGAGCCATCGCCATAGCTGGTGGGCGCTGGGGCTAGTCATTCCGTTGTGGGTCGCTGGGCTCACATTCGCATCGGTGATTGCGTTGTGTCTGACTGGCTTGGTCGCCATATTGGAGAGCCTGTCGCAGGTCAAATCGTTTCACTGGAGCAAGCTGTTGTGCTGGACATTGCCTGCGGTGAGTTTCATGGCGGTGGTGCTGTCGCCCGACATTGACGTGCCGAACTCAGTGTTTGTGGTTTGGCTCTGTTTGTTGTCGACTGCTTGGATGACGGACTACATTTTAAAAAGCACGGAAGAACAGCCGTTGTAAACGTATGCATCAAAAATCGAATCTAGTGCAAACTTATGGGGCTTGCCATCATAAGTCCTTAGCATACGCGTGAAGTTTCGGTATTATCAGCGGTTATTAAAATTACAATTCTATAAAAAAACAACGTCAATGTTTAAAACGCTAACAACCCGCGTCTGGTTGTTGCTAATGCTGTTCTTCTTCACAGTGCTGGCTCAAGCTGCGCAACCGAAAAATGATCAACCTTATTTAGTCGCGACTGAAGCGGACGATGTCGTCACGCGTGTGCTATTTGATGCGATCGCGTACCAATTTAATATCGATATTCAGTATGTGAATTACCCCAGTTTCGATGCGATTTTAAAATCGGTCGAATCCGGTGAAAGTGATTTCGCGGCGAACGTCACCTACACCGATGAGCGCGCCAAACGCTTTGATTATTCGGCGCCCACCAATATCGAATACACCTACCTTTACAGCTACACCAACGCCACGCTGGACGAAATCAAACGTATCGGCGTGCCAAAAGGGACGATTTACGGCGAGCTGATTCGAGAAAACTATCCGCACCTGACACAAGTGGAATACGACGGGTTCAGCGAAGCCAAAGTACTGCTGGAAAATGCTGATGTGGATGGGGTCGTGGATGCGATTAACCAACTCAAACCCATGCTCACTCGCGGCTTGGATGCGCAGTTGCTCAACGATCGCATTTCGATTCAACCGGTGTCGCTGATTGTGCCCAAAGGCAAGCATGTTGAGTTACTCAAATCATTCGAAACCTTTGTGCACTCCGCCAAAGTGCAAAAACTGCTGCGTGAATCAATTCAAAAATATCAATTCGACATTCGCAAACAGGCGCTGCGCCAAGCGGTGATCGACAGTGGCGTGAATCAACAGCGCCCGCTACGCGTGAAGTTGGAGAACCTGACTCAATATGCTAATTACGGCAATGATGGCTCGGTGAAAGGCATTAGCGCCGATGTCGTATTTCAGGCGTGTGACATTCTGCTGCTCAAGTGTGATTTGGTCAGTACTGCCGATGAAACGTGGGAAAGGATGTTTGCCGACATTCAGGATAAGCACATTGATATCGTGGCTCCGATTTCTATTTCTGAGCAGCGTAAAAAAGTGGTCTACTTCAGCGAAAGTTATTACCACCCGCAAGCGGTGATGGTGAAACGTGAAGGCTACAAAGAGAATGTGTACAGCAATGTCTCGGAGCTGGTGGTGGAACGCATCGGGGTGGTGAAAGACGATTTCTTTGAAGAGCTGATGCAAATCATGCTGCCAAACAAAGGCTTAGTCACTTTCTCCAACCAAGAAGATCAGATTCAGGCGCTGCTGGACAAACAAGTCGATTACATCGTGCTGAGCAAAGCCAATTTTAATCAGATCCTGCGGGATGCCGATTCGTTGCTGCCGATTGTGGAAGATCCCATGATTGGCAGTTTCTATGCTTACGACATTGCGATTGGTTTTCCAAAGAATCCCGTGGGTGCAGCGCTGGCGCCGCTCTTCACACGTGCGATTAAAATCATCGACACTCAAAAGATCATCAAAAAATACGACTATCAGCCCGACTGGCGTGCGACGCTGTTGACCGAAAAGCGTTTTGCCCGTCACAGCCAATGGCTGTTCATTCTGTTGGTGTTGGTGCTGGTGAGTGTCGCGCTGTACCTCAATGTGCAGTCGAATACCGACAACCTGACTCGCTTGCGCAATCGCCGGTCGCTGTATCGTCGCTATCGACGCGGTTTATCGGCACGAACCACGCTGGTGTATCTCGATGTGAACCAGTTTAAACCCATCAATGACACCTACGGCCATGAAATTGGTGACAAGGTGCTCAAGCAGCTTGCGGTACGGATTCAACACGTGTGGAAAGGCAAGGGCAATGCGTACCGCATTGGGGGCGATGAGTTCATTTTGGTCGGTGAGGCGCGCGGTGAAGCATTGCAAGCCATCATCGAGCAACTGGAACATTTCCTGTTTATCTGCACCGAGCGCGATGTGAGCTTTGATGTCAGTGTTGCGATTGGTGTGTCGACGGATCGTGAGCGGTACATGTCGCTGCAAGAAGTGCTGCATCAAACCGACATTGCGATGTACAAAGAGAAGCGTAAACGGCCATTCGAGAGCGTGGTGCGCTCAACGAAAGAAGTGATGGAAGTGAATTAATCAAATTGTTCAAATGGTGGGCAGTTGACGGTAAATCAATGCTTTTCCCCCGATTTGGGGTTGCAATAGCAAGGGCGATACCGGATAATCCTCACCACTCTTCGGCGACAAGCTGAAGTGACCTATGGGGGCCCTGGTCCTCCCGCAACACTAGTTCGTGAATTTGGTCAGGTCCGGAAGGAAGCAGCCACAGCGAATGACGTGTGTGCCGGGATGTGGCTGGGGCTTCCACCCATCTGCTTCACTGAAATCATAAAACGCCCGATTAAAAGCATCATCTGTCTTTTAAGCTCATCAAGTGTCCTCAACTTCATTTTTGTTATAAACAAATTCCGGGCACAGTTTTAAGCTGATTTTCAACATTGACTGACGATAACCCCATCATTTGCATGATGAGGCGTTGCCGACTGTCGTCGCACATCACATCGCTGCTGCTTGTACCGCCACGCGCAATCTTGTGTTAGTCGACCCAACGTCGTAAAGCTGTTTCATCAACATCCATGGCGTGTGCTGCTTCAAGTGCTGAATATCGTTGGTTCAAAACCAAGCTTGCGGCATCTATTTTTAATTCAGCAGAACATGTACGTTGTGGTCGTTTTGTCATCGAATACTTTATTGTCGAGACCTTATCTCCTCATTTGGTATCCGGCATCATTAAACTACGACAGATACTGGTTTTAGGTATGTGAGCACCAAGCGATTCTGTTCTCTGGTATGAGTAAAACGCCCTCACATTACTTAATGAGCGAAGTATTTGAGTCCGCCATTGATGACGTATTGCGCACTTTAGAGAGCACCACCACACAAGATGCAAAAATGGCTAACAGACCATAACCGCATGAAATTTCCAGTAAAGAAAATGATGTAGATAGTCGTCCAGCGATTAGCGTCGGTATCGCAGCTCCCAGATAAGAGGTCGCGTAAATAACGGCAAACACGTTCGCTCTATCTTCTGTTGCAATATCAGAGACCATGGTACGAATACTGCCGGTTAATACCATGCCCTGGGCGATCCCAGCGAATACGCTGGCCAATAGAAAGGTGCTTAACCATCCCAAGTTAAGGGAAAGAATGACACAGCCTAAAAATAAGGTGAATAAAACCATCCCAGCTAGTTGCGCGGTTTTTGCTGAATATCTGCCTGCTAAAGATGCCCCGATTGAACTTGGAGCCATGATTGAGGCAAACACGAAGGCTGCAGCCACGGCACTTGTTGAATGTAATTGTTCTCTGGCCATTGCGGGTCCAAACGCCTGAAAGAACCCTCCTAACGCCCAAGTTGCAACAAAAGTACATGCGGCAATTGGGTAAGCTTTTCTTGATATCGGGGGAAGAGAAAAGCTTGGTTTCAGTGATTTTAATGCGCCATTTTTTCTGTCCATGGTTTCTTTTGCTTGGAAAAGAAGGACAATACTGGCGATGGTGAGTCCAATCACGATGAAAAACGGTAACTGTCTTGGGATTGGACCATATTCTACGAGCAATCCAGAGCCAAGGCCGCCAATGGTTAACCCTGTCATGGGGCCGCAGCTAATGACTGCGGGAGCAATCCATCTCGGTACAGTATCGGCGCAATCTACCACCCAAGCGGCCAGCGCCGTCGATGCTAATCCACAGGCCAATCCTTGTAAAAAACGCCCTGCAAGCAGCGGATATGCGCTATGTATATTCAAAAATACCAGACACGACAACCCCGCTAATAAAACCGATAAAATAGATATCGGTTTGCGACCAAAGTGGTTCGATAAGCGTCCAAAGATGATAAGAGCGATCACGGCGCCAATAAAATACACAACGGAACTGAGTGCTAAATCTGAGTACGTTAACCCATCGACCGATTGATACAATCCATACAGTGGAATCGCGGTTGCAGAGGCCACATATGTTGCCATTAGAGATAAACTCGCACCAATAAATGACAGCCTATTTGCTTGATTATGCAATTTGAACCTCCGGAATAGGGTGTAAAGGGATGAAAACGATCCTAATGAGATGCTTATGAGCGAGGAATGGAACCAATAACTATAGGGCAGATATTCGCTCCATTGATCACGGAGGCTTTAAACTTTATCAGACGTTTCGATGAACACGGTTGCCTGATGCGGTTAAAACCTTGTCTGATCGTCTTAAAGTTTGGTGTGGCTAAAAACTAAATTTGGCTTACAGATATGGCGCTGTTGGTCTGAAGACAAGCGGATTCACACCAATACTGCCATCAGTGTCACTGCAGTATTCACGAATTTTTAACGTCATTTTTATTAGTGGCATTGGTCATTATGACAATTCAATAATTCAATCATGTCGCCTTATTTAAGGTGTTTTCTGTGTATTTTTACGCACCTTTAGAAAGTTGAACTAGACTCAATGGGATAGAAAAATGCCACGATGATGTCGTCAATGTTTACTGAATAAAGAGGCTATGATGAGACTCCACTCGATAAGATTAAAGATGATGTTGCCCATTATTTTTCTCACCATTTTGGTTGTCTCCGTTTTTATCTTTATGCAAGTCATCATCAAGATCGACGAACGAGCGATGGAAAAACAAACGAAGTCTTATTTTGAAGCCATTGCCGTAGTATTGAATGCTGACCGCGATATATATCAAGCGCGATTAGCTCAAGCAGAAATGCTCTCTAATTACGGGGACAAACAACAACAGCAACAAGATTTCGAAGAAAACGCTCAACAAGTCTATGATCGTTTTCAACGTTTCCGCGAATTTTTGGCCGATGAGCCTGAGTTAATCGAGCCTTTTCGTGACTTTGACGCACTCTACGAGGCGTGGTTGCAAAGTAGTCGAAATGTATCGTCCGTTTATCGTGCAAATCAATCGGTGAATGATCGCTTAGTGATTGTTGATAAAGATTTTTTTACGATGCGCAATATGCTTGATCAAGCGGAAGCGAAGATTCGTAACCATGTGTCGGCATGGCGTGAAGACACCATTGATCGGGTGATGCTCAAGCGTTATCTGGATGCGCTTGCCGAAGTGCTGAATGCGGATCGCGACCTCTATCAATCCCGTCTCGCCCAACAGAAGTTTGTTTCTGGTATTGGCGATGCGAATCAAAATCTCAAAGATTTCCAAGACAATGCGCTGCAAGCAAATAACCGATTTCAATCGTATCGTACCTTAATGGCTTCCGAACCCGAATTAGTTCGTCCTTATGATCAATTTGATAGTATTTTTTCCGGTTGGTTTAAATTGAGTTCTGAATTAATGGATTCAAGTGAAATAAACGTTGCGGAGAATAAGAGTGATGTTTTAGTTGAAACCGATGATAAATTTGAACGGATTCGCGCGGTATTGGATCAAGCGGGAGAGGCGGTAAAACAACAAGGGCGAATAGAAGAGCAACAGACCGCAGAGGAAATCAAACAATATCAAGATATGACCATCATCATCGTCATTATCGGTTTTATTGTTGCTTTCGTGGTGAGCTATTATATTCCAAAAAGTATTACGAATAATGTCACCAATATATCGCAAAGAATTCGAGAAATATCGGATGGTGATGGTGACCTGACCGCGCGAATCAACTCGACGACGAAAGATGAACTGGGCGATTTGTCACATGAGTTTGATACGTTTGTCGGGAATCTACAAACCATTATGAAGACGGTCCAGTTGAAGAGTTCTGCGTTAGGTGACTCAACGCATCAACTGGAGGCGGTCGCCAATTCGGTGAATCAAATTACCCAAAGATTGGTTGAATCCAGCGACTCCATTGTGAGCGCGGCCAGTGAGATGTCGATGGCCAATGCCCAGATGGCCGATGTTGCTTCTCATACATCGAATGAATCCACATCGGCTGCTGAACACATTGACCGGGGGCGGGGCGTGGTGAAGTCTTCGCATGTCAGCATCGATTCGCTCGTCGCGAATATTGAGGTCACGATGACGAAAGCTGAGGAACTGGAGAAAAACTCCGAGGCCATTTCATCAGTACTGGAAGTGATTCGTGGCATTGCGGAACAAACCAATTTGCTCGCATTGAATGCCGCGATCGAGGCGGCGCGTGCAGGCGAGTTTGGACGAGGGTTTGCCGTCGTGGCCGATGAAGTTCGTCAACTCGCGACCCAAACGGGTGAAAGTACCAATCAAATTGAGAAGATGATCAGTCAATTGTCGGACAGTGTTTCCGATGCGTTTATGGCGATTAAGCAGAGCAAATCGAATGCGCATAGCGCCGTGAATAACTTTGATAGTGTGATACAAGTCTTTGATGCCCTGAACGATTCACTCAGCTCCGTCAGGGCGTTGTCAGAACAAACGGCTTTGGCAACACAGGAGCAGTCAAGTGTCTCAAACGAGATCAATCAGAACTTGATTGCGATGAAAGAGCAAACTGACGGCGTGGATCGGGCGTCAAAAGCCATTCGTCAGCAGTTCAATGAACTCAATAGTGTCTACCTTGAATTAAACACTCAAGTCTCAAATTTCAAAGTATGAATCCGCTGAGTGTGTCGTCCCAATCCCCCTTAATCACCATGGATTGAGGGGGATTTCGTTCGTGATTAGAAACGGTAGTTGAGGCTAAGTTTCGCGCTGAATGGAGCGCCGTATCGAACCGTATTCGCCGCGTTTAAGTAGCTGTAGTAGATTTTATCAAACAGATTTTCTACGTTGACGCGCATGGTGACGTCGCGGTTGATCTGATAGCTCGCCATGAGATCCACAATCGCGTACGACGGTTGCTTGATGTCATCGGTGGCATGGATTTCACTTTGCCAGCGAACGTCTGCGCCAATGGTGAGGTCGGGATTCCACCCCACAAACTGGTAGTTGCTTGAAAGCTTGACTTGCTTGCGTGCGTAGTTGGTATTGACGTCGTTGCCCTCGTTATCTTCCGCCGTGAATTGCGTCATGCCGAGGTTGATGTCCATGCCTTCCATCGGACGGGCGGCAAGTTGTACTTCAATCCCTTTACTGACCGTGCCATCGACCGCTCTCTGTGCCGTGTTGGTGGTGTTTGGAATGGTGTAACCGGTGTCGTCTTGCGCGAGGTTATCTTGCTCAATTCGAAACAGGGCGCCGGAGAGCGTGATCTGCTCAGTCAGGTTGGATTTGATGCCGATTTCGTAAGTTTTGCCTTCTAATGGATCGAGGTAGTCCCCATGGCGATCTCGCTCATTTTGCGGTTCATAAATGGTTGCAAAACTCGCGTAAACACGGCTTTGTGCACTGAGATCGTATAACAGGCCAGCGTAGGGCGTGATGATGCCATTGTCGCCGTAGGTTACGTCACCGTAGTTGGTGCCTTTGCGCTGCCAGTTTGCAATTCGTGCCCCCAAAATGGCTTTGGTGTTATCCGACAAATGAACGCGAGTGGCGGTATAAAATGCCAGTTGCTGCGTGGTGAAATTGTATTCGGTGGTTTTGTCGTTTTCCCACGTTGGTTCCGCCAAGTTGCCGTTCCAAGCTAAATAGTCGTCGACCGTGGCGAATGCCACCGGATCCATGGCGTAATATTGGTTGAAGTCTTTTAAATGGCTGTAACTGGCCCCAAGCATGAACTCATGTTGACGTCCCGCCAATGCGTAATCGCCGTTCAGGTGAATGCTAACGCTGTCTTGTGTACTGTCGCCTTCGTTGTTGTACGACCACGCATACAACCCAGAACCATCCTGATTGAGCGTGCCAATATTGAGGTTGGTGAGCTTTGCGCGCTGACTGTATTGCGTGTGGTTGTAGCTCGATTTCAATTGCCAACCGTTGGCGAATTGGTATTCATAATCAGCAAAGACATTGAGGTGTTCGGTGTCCCAAAAGTTCCAATCGGTGGCTGCTGTTTTATCGCGTGAAAAATGAGTCGTCGAGCCATCAGAATACACGCCCGGAATGCCGCCCCATGCCGCACCATCGCGATCATCGGCTTGATAACTCGCGCCTAATCTCAGTAGGCTATTGAAAGACAAGTCTTTCTCGACGACAGCGTACACAACTTTGCGTTTGCTCTCATAGAGATCGACATACGATTCTCCTTGCGCATATTTCGCAACGACACGCCCCCGCAGCGTCCCGTCTGCGTTGAGCGCATTGGCGGCATCCACCATGACTTCCTGCGTGTTCCAACTGCCAACAGACGCCTGCACGCGCCCGGTCGGTGTGGTGCTATCGGCATGCTTTCTAACCAGATTGATCGAGGCCGAAGGATCGCCCACGCCGGTGGTCAGTCCCGTTGAGCCGCGCACCACTTCAACACGTTCGTAGATCGCGGTGTCGATCTGCGTTTGGCCGCTGAATCCAGCGGTGTCTCCCCAGCTGTATGGCATGCCATCGATCTGATAGTTGTTAATCTCAAATCCGCGCGATTGAAATTCGTTTCTCACGTCGTCGGTTTTCAGTGAGCCGATGCCAATCACGCGATCCAACACCTGATCAATCGAAGAGAGATGGCGTTGCTCAATGTAATCGGCATCGAGAATGGTGATCGATTGCGGCGTTTCTTCAGGTGTTAATGACAGTCCTGTCGAACTACTGACTTTGGGGCTCATCAGCTCGCTGCCAATTACCGTCACTGTTTCAACCGAATCGTCGCCAGATGCATGAGAAAGTGTGGGAATGAAAGGCAGACTCAGCACAATGGGAGCGTAAGTGAACAATTTCACAGTCAATTTCCTTGTGTTTTTATGGGTTTTAATCAAGAAGGTACTTGGGCCAAATGGTGCTAGGGCGTGTCTAGGGTAAGCAGCGCTTGTGCGGTGACTTGGGCTAAGCGTTCAATGGAGAGCGCGCTGCCAAACGTCCAACTGGGTTCGATGGCGAGAAAGTGGTTTTGCTTTACGAAGGGCATGTGCTGCCACAGGATGCTGGAAAAGAGTTTTTTCTCGTCTGTAAATGGCCGAATGTAGATGAGCACATGGGAACCGATGGCGGTTAACTGCTGGATCGGTAATGGCGTCTGTCCCCAAGCGGTTGAAGATGTCGGCATCGCGGCATCGATACCCAATTGGGTCAACGCATACTCGACAGAGGAGTTTTGCCCATAGACTGCCGCAGTGGTGGTACTTAAAAAGTGCACAATGGTGACTTTCGGGAGATGGCCGGAAAAATGTTGTTCAAGTTGTTGCTTCCAACCTTGGATCGCCTGTGCGCGTTGCTGCAACACGTGTTCGGCTTGCTTGGTTTTCCCGATGGCGTGTGCCAGCTTAAGGAAGTCTTCATCAATCGCCTTGCTATTGGCATGGTCGGCTCGAAAGGTATCAAGAATGAGCACATTGGCATCCACTGTGGCGCTCAAGATGTCATGAAGAGCGGGGCCTGCCACAATCAAATCCGGTTTGAGTGTATGGATCAGCTCCAGATTTGGCTCCGAACGTGTGCCGACGTTGATGACGGTGTTGGGCATGGACGGCCATTGAACCCAGTCGCGATAGCCTTGCGGGTCGGCCACACCAACGGGGGTAACCCCCAGCGCTAACAAGGCTTCGGCGGATGACCACGTGAGCGCAATGACGCGTTTTTCTGCGAAGGAATGAGAGCTAGATGGAGCCACATTCGCCGCGTTTCCCCAACGTGGAAAAATCAAGGTCGCAATGAACAGAAAAAACATGGGGTTGAAGCGCGACATGTGCAGGAGCCTTTCAATTTGGGTGAGCGGATCGATAAAATTTGGCGACGCCGTGTGCTGTGTGAGGGCATCGCTTTATTCTAGAGATGCATCTCATTCTCATCTTTGAGCGTTATGGAAGGAATGTACATGATTCATTGGTGATATTATTATCGTTATATTGACATTTAATACGGTTCATCGGCCATGATTATCAAGATCGACTCACTCAATCTTACCCAAACGCAAGAGACGCCTTGGCATGAGCACTCTTGGGGTCAACTGTATTGGCTAAAAAACGGCATCATCAATGTGGAAACCGGAAAGGCACAATGGGTGATCACACCGGGCTCGGTGGGGTGGACGCCCAAAGCGTGTTCCCACAAGGTGAAGATCTTCTCTTCCGTTCAAGCGTATGTGCTCAATTTGGATTATTCCGACCTCGATGGTTTTCCGTCGGAGCCCGGGGTGTATGGCATGAATGCATTTCTTAGCGCATTGCTTGAACGCATTCGTCAACTTGATGGGACGAATTCCCCGCCGAATTATATGGCGCATTTATTGGCGCTATTGGCGTATGACATTGAGCAGTTGGAAGAACTGCCTTTGGGGTTGCCTCTGCCGTCCGACCGACGGGCGCGCAACATTGCCGATGAACTGATGAAATCGCCATCGAGTGATTTAACTCAAGAGCAGCTCGCCTCGCAATGGGGCGTGAGTGTGCGAACCTTAAGCCGAATCTTCACTAAACAAACAGGGTTGACGTTTAGCCAATGGCGGCAACAGTCAAAGATCGTGACGTCGCTGACGTTGATCCAAGAAGGCATGGCGATCGCCGAAGTGGCGGAGCGTAGCGGCTACAGTAATGTGAGTGCTTACATTGAAGCATTTCGTCAGCGCTTTGGTGAAACGCCGGGTAAATTTCAAGCCAAAGCGCTCGCCCATGAAAGGCGTCAGCTCAGCGTGTTGGATTGAGTAGGGCTGCGAGCCCGTGGGCCAAGGTGACGCGCCAGCTGAAATAATCGTGGCCACACGCGATGGTTTCAAAAGTGGTGGCATACCCTTGGTGTTGCAGTATGTCCGCTAGTGTTCGATTGTTTTCCAGAATTTCATGAGAGGCGGGGTTAATTTCAAACAAGCCCGCGTTCATATAGATATCGATGGCGTGTGGTGGCGATTGGGAGACTTGTTCGGCAAACCAAGGGGACGCCTCTGATGACGCTGGCGTTGCCTGATCTGGCGACCACCAAAACGAGCCGGATTGAGAAAGCACCTTGCCAAACTGGTTGGGGTATTGAAACGCAATGTGCATCGCCGCCAAGCCACCAAAACTTGAACCACACAAAATGGTGTTTTCAGCCGTCGGATGAATCGCCAGATGTTCACACAACCAAGGCATTAACTCGGTGGCGAGAAATGTTGCGTAGGCGGCATTGGGGGTGAGTTCTTGCGCTCGCAGTTTGGGGGTGGGTGGATCAATCAACACGGCGCGAATGGGTTCGATGATGCCTTGCGCGATCATATTATCCAATATCAATGGCGTGGGCACTTTGGTCAGATAGTCGTTGCCATCAAACATCAATAGCAACGGGGAAGTCTCGTGCGGCGTGTAAACGGGGTGGGGGTGGTAAATACGCACTACGCGCGAGTTCCCCAATTGATCGCTGGCATAGTTTAGCGTTTCGATACGTCCTTGGGGAGCGTGATGGTTGTGGGTCAGGGAATCAGAGGGCGCGTCGGGCAACGTCATTGTCGAGGCGGCGCCAAACTGCGATTGATCATCCCCAAACGTGGGATGTGGATTCTGAGGATCAAGCATCAGGGTCGAGTACGCCGCAAAGTACTGTTCAATCCAGTCGTCTTCCGCTAATTGCGGCACGTTGACCGCCAAGTGGTAAGACAATCGGCTACTGCGTGGTAGCACATAACTTTTAAACCAGATGTCACTGCTCGCAAGCCGAGTCAGATACGCTTGCCCGTCATATGGCGTGCCAATCACCATCACATTGTGGGTCGATGCATCCCCCTGATAGAGAAACGTCACCACGGTTTGTCCATCCTCATCCGCTTCAACCAACGGTGTGCCTGTGCTGGCGACCTTGGCCCAAAAGTTCGCTTCCGCTTGTGTGTCATGATGCGCGATTTGCTGTGCCGTCTTGGCCAATTGCGTGCTGATGATGTTTTCCTCGAACAACACGCTTTGGTCGGATTTCAATGCTAATGCCCGCAGTTCGAGCGTCACGGTGGTCGGCACATTCGATTGGGATGTGAAATGAAACGTGTAGTCATCGGCGTGCTGCACCTGCCAAAAAATCTCGGCCTCTCTGGCACCACGCGTGATCAGGTGGTGGACAATTTCGCCTGCGCTATTGGTCACGACAACGGCATCTAACGCCTGTTCACAGCGAATCGAACCACGAAAATAGCGTGGGGTATCGATGGTGTGTTGCCATTGAGAATGCGTGATGAAGGTGAAACTGTGCTGCATGATGACCGCCATTGGACTAAAAGAGACGCATGAACTGACCCTAAGTCTGAACGTGCGACGCGCGAGACTGTTCTATCATCTTTGGGTTTTATCCGTCCAGTGATGATTGCGTGTCGGTGTTCTAAGCTCATGAAGTAAGAAATGGTCAATGTCGCTCCTTGTCTCATACAAATTGTGTGAGGAGTCATTTAAGGTGATGCAGAACAATATTCGACACCATCATGCTGCTTTTTGCTCCGCTGCAAGGGTTTTGAACCAGTCGAGCGTGACTTGCCATAAAGGTTCGGCGCTTTTGCGAAAATAGCCCATGTGACCGATTTTGCCGCCGAACAGGTTTGGGGAGAGATCCACGCGGGTGACAGATGCATGACTGTAATGTTTGACGAAAGCATCGCGAGATTCAGGCATCGCCCATCGATCATCAAGCGCATTGGCTGCCACGATCGGCGTGCGCACCGACTGATAAAGGGTTTCTATGCCTGCCATGTCGGGATCATCAAAAAAGTAATGACGGAAACGGCACCAGTAGCGCCACTGATGGAACGCCTGCTTGGGAAGATCTTCACCCATGCCCAGTCGGTTCCAGGCGCAATAGCCTTTCCACCACGTCAGCGCGGGCAGCACCACATGCCACATAGTCAGCACTTTGATTTGCTCAGACAGCGGCATGTACCCATGCCAACCCGCCCCCGTGCCATACACGTAGAATCCGGCGACTTTATGGTGATTGGGCAGTAGACCAAATGCGTGTCCGCCGTAAGAGTGGCCAATCACAAACAGCGGCACATCGTCTTGACTCATGAACTCGACCGCAGCGGCCAAGTCCCGTTTGCCCCAGTCGAGCAAATCCATGTCAAAGCCTTTCAACGTGTCGGGTTTTGATTCTCCGATACCGCGGTAATCAAACGTCAATGTTTCAAATCCTTGCCCACTCGCAAACTGAGCGAAGCGGCGATAGAAGCCCTGCGGAACACCGGTTGCGCCCGCCACAACAATGCGTCCCTGAAGAGGGCCAGTTGCCGTGAATAACTGGCCGCCGATCCGGTAATGATCATCGGTGAAAAACGACGTTGGGTTCATCATAATCTCCTTATTATAACGAGTGTCTTAATTGTGTTCTGCATGTTATCTTATGACGATTGTTATAACAAGGGTGTAACACATGACCAAAAGTAGCGAAAAAGGACGCCAAGGGGTGATTGAGGCCGCTGCGGCGATGTTAGCATTGCACGGTTTACGTGGGATCAGCATTCGTGAAGTGACAAAATTTGCGGGGGCGCCGCTGGGGTCGACGTATCACAATTTCCCGGGAGGAAAACAGCAAATTGTGACCGAAGCCATTGTTTGGGCGGGTGAACAAGCTGCTGCGCAGTTGCGTGCTTGCCTTGAATCAGACCCTCAACATGGTCTGCGCATTTTTGTTGCTCAGTGGAGGGAACGCCTCAAAAAGTCCCAGTTTCGTTCCGGTTGTCCGATTGTGGCTGCAGCCATTGAAGCGCCGCAGGCAGAAGAAGGTGAAGCGGTGAAAGCGGCGGTATCGCAGGTGTTCAGTCAGTGGCAGACATTGATTGCGGCGCACTTGATGGCGCAAGGCCACGCGGAATCATCGGCGCAAAGTCGCGCGCTGGGCATCATCGCCAGCATTGAAGGCGCCGTGGTTCTGTGCCGAGCGCACCAGAGTATTTTCCCGCTAGACGCGATCGTGGATTGTCTGCCGAAACTGATGGAAGCGGCGTAAAGGGAAAGGCTGTTTGGGCTACGATTTAAGGGCGTTTGTGCGCTGTTTCTTGGTTAACAAATGACTGATTTGGGAAACGTTTTTAATTGTGTGCTCCAGATGTTTTCTCAGTACCTCTGATGCCTCAACATTCCGTTTTTGTTCGAGTAAGTTGAGAATCTCCAGATGTTGCTGCGCGTGCGCATGATAACGCTGTCTGTCCTGCATCGAACGATAAGACAGCAAACGACGCACTCGGTGAATCCTGTGCAATGTATCGATGAAGAAAGGGTTGCCAGACGCTTCAACTAAAGCAAGATGGAAATTGACGCCGCGTTGATGGAGTTGCTCAATACTAAGGTCATCAATCCCTTGACTTAAAATCTGCGTTTCTACTTCGCGACAACGTTCGATTACTGATTGCTCGATATGATAGCCCGGTTCAAGTAGAGCTGCGGGTTCTAATGCCAGTCTCAATCGATAGGTTTGTAGCAGGCTGTCTGGTGTGGTCAACATAGGTGAAAATACCCAGCCGTATCCGGGCTTTTTGCTGGCCCAGCCTTCTTCGGATATTCGACTTAACACGCTTTGCAGTTGAGAGGCGGTCAAACTGTAACGCTTTTTGATTTGTTGTTCGGAGAATTCGTTGCCGAGTAAACCCTGAAGTCGGTCTTCGGCGATTTGGAAATAAACGTTATCCAGCAAGTCTTCCCGCTTGATATCCAGATCGACGAGAACACTCTCCAATGGTTCTTTCAATGAGACGCAGAGAAAGTAACCTTTGTTCGGTTGGCGGCAAACCACTCCTTTTTGTTCGAGCACTGCCAGCGCCTTAGTGACTGGTGTGCGAGAGAGAGAAAAATGATCAGCCAAAACCTGCGCCGAGAGATGGGCGCCCTCCGTCAGTTTCTGCTTGAAGATAAACTCGATGATCTGAGCTGGAACGGTAAATTCTTCTGACATTTAGGTTACGGTTTTTTCGATGATTTTGGTCGCTAAAGATACCCCAGACAGGGCTGAACCGCAATTCAGACGCCATCTGGGGTAGGCGGGTAAATGTGGGCTGTTTTACTCGATTGCCTATTCTGTTTTTTCGCGATGAGCTGGCGAACACTGGCCTAATATATGTTGGAAAACACCGCCCACGCGCAGCAAATCCGCTTCTAATTGTGTTTCAACAGCGGCTTGAGCGGTCATAGCAAATCCTGATTGATGTTCTGTATGACGCTGAACGAAGACCGAAATGTTCGCCTGAGGTTTAATCAGTTCTGGTAACGCTTTAATTTCAATTTTATCTCCCGGTTGCAACGACAACGCGTCGAAATCATGCTTTGAGATGACCAGTGGCAGAATGCCCATGCCAATGAGATTGGAACGATGGATGCGTTCAAAACTGACCGCTAACACGGCCTTCACGTTCAGCAGCTTTTGTCCTTTGGCGGCCCAGTCTCTCGATGAACCCATGCCGTAGCGCTCTCCAGCCACAATGACGGTCGGTTGGCTTTGTTGCTGATAGTGATGCGCAGCAATCCAGATTGGGTGTATCTCTCCGCTGGGGGCATGCAGTGTGTGCCCGACGGGCATGCCGGGTTGGAGCCTGTTTTCAAGGCTTTTGCTAAAGAAAGCAGCGCGCATCATCACCTGCCAATTGCCCCTTCGTGAGGCAAAAACGTTCAGATCCGCGCGATCTTCGCCTTGATTGACCAGAAAATCGGCAATGTAACTGTCTGGTGGAATCGCACTCGCAGGAGAGATGTGATCCGTCGTGACGTCATCACCGAATACCATCAGCGGATAAGCGCTGTAGTTCCCCAATGCGCTCTTGATATCAGGGCTGACAAAAGGTGGGCGACGAATCGTGGTGGAGCTCTCATCCCAAGGGAAAAGTGGGGAGTGATCCACGCTCAATTGTTCCCAACCGGGCTGAACACTGGCTTTTTCAAACTCAGTACTAAAGTCCTTGGCATCCAGCGCCGCATTGACGGTGTCCGCAATCTCTTGTCGACTTGGCCAAATATCGGCGAGATAAATGGCGCGACCTTGGGAGTCTAACTGCAAAGGCTCCGTCATCAGGTTTTTCTGCGCATCGCCTGCAATTGCCGTTGCGACCACCAGTGCGGGTGACATGAGAAAGCCCAGTTCCAAATCGGGATGGATTCGACCGGGGAAATTACGATTGCCCGAAATAGCCGCCACAGGATGAATTCGCTCCTCTTTCTGAGCGTGATTAATCACGAGCGGCAACGGCCCGGAGTTCCCGATGCAGGTCGAACATCCGTATCCGACAATGTCAAATCCCAACTCTGCCATCTCTTCCAAGAGATGTGATCGCTGCAAATATTGTTTCGCCGCTGGTGAGCCAGGAGCCAGTGAGGTTTTCACCCAGTGCGGGATTTTTAATCCATAGCGGTTGGCATTGCGAGCCAGCAAACCGGCAGCGATGAGCAGCGAAGGGTGAGAAGTGTTGGTACAACTGGTGATTGCCGCGACCGCTACCGGGAAGTGAGGTAACTCTCCTGAAAGGTGAGTGCTTGAATGATAAAGCGCTAATGCGGCGGGGATGTCATGGTAGTTGAGAAGATCCTGCGGTCGTTTCGGTCCCGCGACATGCATTGCAATTTGGGTCAGATCGATCTCAATACTTCTGGTGAAGTACGGCGTGGCGCATGGATCGAACCACAGCCCGTTATTCTTGCAATACCGTTCAATGAGGTCAATGTGCTGCTGAGGACGGTCAGTTTTGCGCAGGTAATCCAGTGTCTGTTGGTCCACCGCAAAGTAACCGGTTGTGGCCCCATATTCCGGAGCCATGTTGGCGATCACGCAGCGGTCATCCGCAGTCAGTGTAGAAACCCCCGGGCCGTAAAACTCTACAAACTCTCCGGTCACGCCTAAAGCGCGTAAGCGTTGGGTGACCACCAAAGCCAGATCCGTGGCTTGCACGGTGTCGCCTAGCTCTCCCGTTAATTTTACGCCGACGATGTCCGGAATACGCAACATGGTCGGAATACCAAACATGGCGCTTTGAGCTTCTAATCCGCCCACACCCCAGCCCAAAACACCAAGGCCATTTACCATCGGTGTGTGACTATCAGTGCCAAGCATCATATCGGGTGTTATCCAGTCCGATCCGTGCTGCTGTATCGGCGTCACGATGGTGGCGAGCTGTTCCATGTTAATGGTATGCATGATGCCCGTCCCCGGCGGATGAATGCGCACATTCTCAAACGCTCGGCTAGCCCAGCGCAGAAAGCGATAGCGCTCGGCGTTACGTTGCAGTTCCAGGTTGAGGTTCTTTCTCGCCGCATCGGGCTCGGCGTAGTATTCAACGGCTAAGGAATGGTCAACTGAGATATCCACTTGCAACCGCGGATTCAACTGGCTCGGGTTTAGGCCTTGCTCTGCGAGGCAATCTCGCAGAGCAGCCATATCAACCAGAGCTGGTGTGCTGGTTGTATCGTGCATCAACACGCGCCCCGGGTAGTAGGGGATCTCTTTCTGGCTGGTTCGCAAAGTGCGCCAGTCCATAATCGCTTCAATCAGTTTCGTTTGTTCATCTCCGCGATGATGGCGCACTGCATTTTCCAGTAAGAGGCGTAGCACATAGGGCAGTGATGCGAGCGCTGCGCCGCATGATGCAGGTAGATCGACATACTTGTAGATCGTATCGGCCCAGAGAAAGTCGTTCACAATTGGTTTGATTTTCATGGTGATTCTCATCGTCAGTGTAACGGCTTAGCGGTTGATCACGCTGTGTAGCGGTTCACCATGCAGTGAACGCAAAATATTGGAGAAGCAGAATTCAATGCGTCTCTCCCAGTTATCAATCGAGGTTCCTGCGACATGAGGTGTCACAATCACGTTTTCTCTGCCGATAAACGGGTTGTCCTTGGCGAGCGGCTCGGTGATGAAGGTATCGAGCGCAGCGCCAGCGATGAGATGATTGTCCAACGCATGCACCAAGGCTGATTCATCAACAATCGCACCGCGCGCCGTGTTGACCAGCAGTGAGCTGGGTTTCATCTGTTGAAATTCGTCGTAGCTCAGAAGCGATTTGGTGCTTTCCAGCAGTGGTGTGTGAATGGTGATGATGTCGGAAGTTTGCAGCAACTCATTGAGTGGCATCCATCGTGCGTTGTGTTGCTGCTCAACATCTAGAGGCGCTTGGCTACGCGAGTAATAGCATACATTTCCCTGAAAACCCGCAACAATTTGGGCCACCGACTGGCCAATGTGGCCGAAGCCGATAATGCCCACCTGTTTGCCTCGTAGCTCGCGCATACTCAGCGCATGCTGGTGTCCCAGCCAGATACCATGCTGCATGCTGTTGTGATGTAACGGCAATTTTCTCAGCAGGCCGAGCATCAGCAGTACCGTATGTTCAGCGACGGTCCAGGAATTGACGCTACCGTTATTGGCAACAGGGATATCGAGTTGGCGGAATTTCCCGACATCAAGCAGATCTGAGCCTGCGCTTAACAACTGAACCAGTTTGACGGCTCCAAGCACATCATAGTCATCGAGTTGCACGCTATAAACCATGACGAACTCGGCATCTTTCAGTATTGCTCGGCGCCGGTCATCAGAAGTTTGAGCATCGCAAATTTCCAATGTAAAGCCCGTGGGAGTTCGCTGTTTCATCGCCTCAATGATTTGAGGTGGAATACTTGAGCTGTTCTTGTAGAGCAGCGCGATGGTTTTGGTCGGGGACATGAAATATTCCTTATTTCTTGATCTACGAGTCGACACGGACCCTGATTAGCCTGCTTAATTGCATTTTTCATCATTAAAGTGCAATGTTTGCATTTTTTATAACAAAAATGCAATAGAGAAAATATGAAAGTGATGAGTCAGGGGAAGTTGGGCTTAGGCGGATATTTCTGATTTATCATTAAGTATCAAATATTGCTGATTGTTATGTTTGTTTGATACTTTCAGGTCGGTAATCGTCGTGATGCATGCTTACACTGAATCAGACCAACGAAGGAGAACAGCAATGAAATTTTTCATCAATAGCATCATGACCGTCAGCCTATTGGCCGCGGGTTCCGCGCAGGCCTTTCAATTGACCAGCAACGACATTCAGGAAGGTCACCCGATGGCGAAAACTTTTGAGTACGCCGGGTGGGGATGCGATGGCGGAAACCTGTCACCCCAACTGATGTGGAGCGATGCGCCAGCAGGCACCAAAAGCTTTGCCATCACTGCCTATGACCCGGATGCTCCGACAGAAAGTGGCTTCTGGCACTGGATTGCGTTTGATATTCCGGCGTCGGTGAATGCCGTGCCGCGCGGTGTCAATATCGCAAAACTGGGTGGTAAAGAAGCGCGTATCGATTATGGTGTCGCAAGCTTTGGTGGCGCTTGTCCGCCAGTCAACGACGGCATGCACCGTTATCAATTTACCGTGTGGGCGCTGCCGCAAGCATCACTGCAATTGGATGCCAACACGCCGCCTGCCGTATTTGGTTTCACCCTCAACAGCATGGCGCTGGGTAAAGCCAGACTGACCGCCACGTATACGCGTCAATAAATTCTGCGAGGGAATGGATGAATCATCAGTATCAGGTCACCGTATTTCGTGCCGGACAGCAGCAACCGCTGCGTAATGTTCGCATCCATTCTCCGAGTCTGATTCAAATAACGGCGGGCAGTAAACGACTCTTTTGGCAGGATGAACCGAGTGAACTGGGCGCGACTCAACTGTTGCTGTGCAGCTCAGGCATGTCGCTGAGTTTTGAAAACATGCCCCACAAAGGGCGGTTTTCATCGCGCATGTTCAGTTTTTTCTGCGCGCCGTCGCCCGCCATGCTTGAATTGAGCCAGCGCAATGCCGCCGAGCAAGGCTCCTCATTCATGCTCTCTCACGATGCTGCCCTGCGTGACACGCTTAATGCGCTCTATGCGTTTGACCGCCAAGCGTTGAGCGCCGAAACCCAGCAATATTGGGTGCTGGGCTTGTATCAGCAATTGGCAGAGCGCGGCGCATTGCATCACCTCTTTGCCACATCGCAAGATTCACTGACTCAAAAACTCAGTCGCTATTTGTCGCAGTCGCCCAGTCACGACCACTTGCTGGACGATGTGGCCCGCCACTTTGCGATGAGCCGCGCTACCATGATTCGAAAACTGCGCCAAGAGGGCGTTCAGTATCGAGAAGTGCTGGCTGAAGTGCGTTTGAATCATGCCCTTCGTTTAATGCAAGAAGGGCACAACAACGTCGCAATGATCGCAAGCCTGTGTGGGTATCAGTCGGAAGGCCGCTTTAGCCAGCGCTTTAAAGATAAGTTTGGTATTTCGCCCAAAGGGTATGTCAAAACACTTGATGGCCATGAAACGAGTGCCGTCTCCAGCCGATTGCAGTAAAGTGTAAGATTCACGCCGCTGCATATGCTCGCGGTTGGGAACTTTTCCTGTCGACCATTGATTTGAGGCCTCATGCAATACTTACGTGTTGAACCCGATGACATTCCGATGTCACTGCTGTTGGAAGCCGATCCGTCGCCGCAAAACATCGCAACGTATTTGCAGGACGCGTGGTGTTTTGCCGTCACGCACCACGGCGCCGTGATTGGCGCGTGCGTGGTGAAAGCGCTGGATGAGACCACCGCTGAGATTTTCAATGTGTCGGTCGCTGCGCCATTTCAGCAGCAGGGAATCGGTTCTGAGCTGCTGCGGTTTGCGTTGCATGAGCTGAAAAATAGCAACGTGCAGCGTGTTGAGCTGGGCACGGGCACTTTTGGCTATCAACTGACCTATTATCAACGGCTCGGTTTTCGGGTGGATGGCGTGCTCAAAGAGCACTTTCTCAAGCACTATCCGGAGCCGATTTTCGAACAGGGCATTCAGCATCAAGACATGCTGCGTTTGTCGTTGGATTTAAACTGACTTTGTATTCAATCGTCTTTCTATTGACTGAACCTGCCCGATTTCAACTGGAGAACAAAACGTGATTTTTACTCCCTTATCTCAACCGATGGAACATGGCCCGGCGCTGTGCGACGCGCTGAAAGATTTCCTCATCGCCAACAAAAACACCTTTCAGGACAAGTTGATCCCTGATCTCTCCTACATCGATAACATGGCGCACAACGTCAACGGCATCGAGATTCAGTCGGTGCATCATTTGGCGGAGAACCGCTATCAAATCGAATACAGCTACGATTGGGAGCTGTTTTTGGGGTGTTCGGATATCAATCAGTCCGGCATCGGCCACGACCACATTCGCTTTACCCTCAGCCCCGAAGGCCAAATCAACATGGAATACCTGTTCCCGGACGAACGCGACATTAACGGCGAGCTGTGATCTCACTGGATAGACGATACGCGCGGTGACGAAAACTATTTGATATGGAAAGAAAAAACGCACCCATTGGTGCGTTTTTTTGTGTTTCAATCGCAGGTTGCGATGTTTACAGCGTTACTTTTTTCACCATGCCCGCTTCGGCGTGGCCGGGAATGTTGCAGGCGAACTCGACGTGGTTATCGCCTTGGAAATGCCAGGTCAATTGCTTGGCCTTGCCCGGTTGTACGGTCACCGTGCTGCCGGAATCATGCATGTGTTGGCCACTCATGGTGCGCATCATATCTCGGTGGGCCAGTTGTTCTTTGGCAGAGCCGATGGAGAATTCATGGTCGATTTTGCCGGTATTCATCACCACAAATTGCACCACGTCATTGGGCTCGATCGTGACCTCTTTTTTGAAGGTGATTTTCATGTCATCAGAGAGCATCACATACACCACTTTGCTCGGTTTAGACCCGGCGGCTGGCATGCCAACGTCCGACATCTCGCCCATGTTCATCATGCCAGCGTGGTCCATACCTGGGTTCGACATGCTCTCATGCGACATCGAACCGGTTGCCATCATGCTGTGATCCATGCCGGATTGCTGGTTGTCGCCGTGCGTCATGTCGGCTAGCGCTAGTGGGGAAGTGAGGCTTAGTGCCAAAGCCAATACAGTGATTTTCATGAGTTATTCCTTTTCAGTGGTTGGTGTGGGTTGTGTTTCACGCTGTTTCCACAGCTTAAAAATGGCGGGCAGTACCAGCAGCGTCAGCAGCAATGCCGATGCCATGCCGCCAATCATGGGCGCGGCGATGCGCTGCATCACTTCAGAACCAGTGCCTTCGCCGTACATAATCGGAATGAGGCCGATGATGACAGTCATCACGGTCATCATGACCGGGCGCACGCGCAGCCCGGCGCCTTCGCGAATGGCGTCGTTGAGGTCTTGCCGTGTCAGGTTTGTTTGGCGTTCTTGAGCCTTGAGTTTGGTGTAATGCCAAGCTTGATTGAGGTACACCAGCATGATGACGCCAATCTCGACCGCGACACCAGCCAGCGCAATAAAGCCCACGCCGACGGCGATCGACAGGTGATAGTCGAGCGAATACATCAGCCATAAGCCGCCGACCATCGCAAGCGGCAATGTCGCCATGATGATCAGCACTTCTCCCACCCGGCGGAAGCTGAAGTAGAGCAGCAGCATGATGATGGTGAGCGTGATGGGCACCACCACACTGAGGCGATCTTTGGCGCGCTCCATGTATTCATATTGCCCTGACCACGTCAGTGAATACCCCGCTGGCAACTTGAGTTGATCGGCCACCACGCGCTGCGCTTCGACCACGTAGGAGCCGAGATCGCGCCCGTCGATGTCGACAAACACCCAGCCATTGGGGCGAGCATTCTCGGTTTTGATCATTGGTGGGCCATCTTCGTAACGCACGTCGGCCACATCGGCGAGTGCAATGCGAGCGCCGTTGGGCGTCACCAAGGGCAGGTTTTGCAGTTTGACCACGGAATCGCGGTAATCCTGCGGGTAGCGCACGTTGATCGGGTAACGTTCCAGCCCTTCAATGGTTTCGCCCACATTCATGCCGCCGACCGCCGTGGCTATCACTTGCTGCACGTCTTTGATATTCAGCCCGTAACGCGCCGCCGCGCGGCGTTTGATGTCGACCGTGACATAACGGCCGCCAGCCACACGTTCGGCATACACCGACGAAGTGCCCTGAATGTGGTTCAAAATCGGCTCCAGCTCAGCGCCAATGCGTTCGATGGTCGCCAGTTCCGGCCCGACGATTTTGATGCCAATCGGGGTTTTGATCCCGGTCGCCAACATGTCGATGCGCGTTTTGATCGGCATGACCCACGCATTGGTGAGGCCGGGAAACTGCACCAGATTGTCGAACTCTTTACGCAGCGATGCTGGGGTGACGCCCTCACGCCATTCGCTGCGTGGTTTCAGTTGGATCACCGTTTCGATCATGGTCAGCGGTGCGGGATCCGTTGCAGTTTCGGCGCGGCCGATTTTGCCCCACACGGTGTTCACCTCCGGCACGGTTTTGATCAGCTTGTTGGTTTGCTGCAACAGCTCGCGCGCTTTCCCAATCGAGATGCCCGGATAAGTGGTCGGCATGTACATCAAATCGCCTTCATCCAATGGCGGGATGAATTCACTGCCGAGTTGGCTGGTCGGGTAGTAGGCCGATGCCATCAACGCCACTGCCACCGCAATCACGGTTTTTGGGTAACGCAGGCTGAGGTTGAGCAGCGGGCGGTACAAGCTCACTAAGGCCTTGTTCACCGGGTTTTTGTGCTCGGGCAGTATGTTCCCGCGAATGAAATAGCCCATCAGCACCGGCACCAGCGTGATGGCAAGCCCCGCCGACGCCGCCATGGCGTAAGTTTTGGTGAAGGCGAGCGGCGAGAACATCTTGCCTTCCTGACCTTCCAACGCAAACACTGGCACAAAGCTGAGGGTGATGATGATCAGCGAGAAGAACAGCGGTGGGCCGACTTCTTGCGCCGCATCGCCAATCACTTGCCAGCGGTTTTTATCGGTCAGCGGCGTGCGCTCGATGTGCTTGTGGACGTTTTCGATCATCACAATCGCACCGTCGACCATGGCGCCAATGGCAATCGCGATGCCGCCCAATGACATGATGTTGGCATTGATGCCTTGCCAGTGCATGACGATAAACGCCGACAGAATGCCGACGGGCAGGCTGAGCGCAATCACCAGTGATGACCGCATATGGAACAGGAACAGCGCGCAGACGATGGCGACCACGATGAACTCTTCCGCCAGCTTCTTCCATAGGTTCTCGACCGCAGAATTGATCAGTGTGGAGCGATCGTAAGTCGGTACAATTTCCACTCCGCTGGGCAAACTGCCTTGCAGGCTGTCCAACTTGGCTTTGACGTTGGCAATCACTTGGCTGGCGTTCTCGCCATAGCGCATCACGATGACGCCGCCGACAGCTTCCCCTTCACCATTGAGTTCCGAAATCCCGCGGCGCATTTGTGGCCCCAAGGTAATGTCGGCAATATCGCCCAACAGCAGCGGCGTGCCTTTGCTGGTCACTTTGAGCGGCAGCGATTGAATGTCTTCAATCCCGGTCAGGTAACCGGTGGTGCGCACCATGTGTTCGGCTTCGGCCACTTCAATCACCGAGGCGCCCGTTTCCTGATTCCCGTTTTGAATGGCGGCGTTGACCTGTTGTAGCGTCAGGTTGTAGGCGCGCAACTTAGCGGGATCAATCTGGATTTGATACTGCTTGACCATGCCGCCCACGGTCGCAACTTCTGACACCCCAGCCACGGTTTGCAGCTCATACTTGAGGAACCAGTCTTGTAGGCTACGCAGCTGCGCCAAATCGTGTTGTCCGGTTTTGTCTTGCAGCACGTAGCTGTAGACCCAACCCACGCCTGTGGCGTCGGGGCCGAGCGTCGGCTTGGCGTTGGCAGGCAGTTTGGGCGCTACTTGGCTGAGATATTCAAGGACCCGCGAACGCGCCCAGTACATATCAGTTTTGTCGTTAAAGATGATGTACACGTACGAATCACCAAAGAACGAATAACCGCGCACCGTCACTGCGCCGGGCACGGCCAGCATCGCAGTGGTGAGCGGGTAGGTGACCTGATCTTCCACCACCTGCGGCGCTTGGCCGGGGTAGCTGGTTTTGATGATCACCTGCACATCGGAGAGATCGGGAATCGCGTCGACCGGCGTTTGCTTCACGCTGAACAGGCCGCCCGCGATGAGCGCAATCGTCGCGACCAACACCAGAAAGCGGTTGTGCAGCGACCAGCGAATGATGGCGTTGATCATGATTGACCTCCGCGGCGTTCAATCGCTTTCAGCACATAATCGGTGCCATTTTTCTGCACTAGAAACCGAACCGGCTGACCTTCCTTCAGCCCACTAAGATCCACCTCATCGCCGACACTGAAATTCATTTCGCCCGCATCCCAGCGCCACTCGGCAACGGGCAAGTGTTTGAGGGTGATCATGCCAAAATCGGCCATCAGCATGCTGATGTCACCGGTCAGCCACAGCTCGCCGGGAATGACGGTGTCACCGATGCGGTAATCGACCACTTGATATTGGCCGTCATCGCCTTTTTTGAGCGCGAACTCAATCGCCTGTCCGCGCTTGAACGGTGCCACGTTGATGTTGCTGGCGAGGGTAAAGTTCATCGTCATGCCCGGCCAGTTCAGTGCCGCGACAGGCTGGTGGCTGATGGTCAGCATGCGCGTTTTTTCCATCACATCGGTGACTTCACCTTTGGCCCAAATCATGTCGCTGGCGGCTTGCAGGCCATCGATGCGCGACAAGTCGGCCGTTTGACTCGATTCTGAATCGAGCAGGAAGTGCGCTGAAGTGACCACGCGGCTTTGTTCATTGAGCCCGTGGCGTACCTCAATGCGATCGCCCGCTTCACGGCCGACATCAATGCGCGCTGAGCGATACTGGCCGTTGCCTTCGGCCAGCACTACGCGGCTCATGCCACCGGAATGAATCACCGCTGACTTGGGAATGGTTAATACCGCTTCTTCCGTGACCGGTTGCAGCGAGATGTTGGCGAACATGTTGGGTTTGAGTTCGCCCTGCGGGTTCGGGAATTTCAAGCGCATGCGCAGGGTGCGGGTTTGCGGGTCGAGAATCGGGTAGACGTAATCGACTTCACCCTGCCATTCGCGCCCCGGCATTGCATCCAGCGTCATCATCGCTTGACTGCCCGCGGTCACCCAGTGTGACTGGCGCTCAAACACTTCGGCATCGACCCACACATTCTCCAGCGGGCCGGCACTGATCACCGCTTGTGCTGGCGAGAGATAGCCGCCTTCACGAATATTCAAGCTGGCGATGATGCCATCGGCTTTGGCTTTGATGTCGACAGACGACGAGGCTTTGCCGCGTTTGAGAATGGCTTGAATCTGCGCGCGGTCGACGCCGAGTGTCACCAAGCGCTCGGTCGCTCCTTTCACCAAAGCGCTGCGTCCGGTGCGATAGGCGTTGAGCAACTCTTCCTGCGCTTTCACTAGCTCGGGAGAGTAGAGGGTGAAGAGTACGTCATCTTTACGCACGCGATCGCCGACCGCGTTGACGTAGAGCTTCTCGACCCAGCCTGCCACGCGCACGTTGGTTTGCCATAAACGGCTCTCATCAAAGGCGATGTAGCCCACGGTTTCAATGCTGGGTGACAGCGGCTCGCGCACGGCTTGGGCGGTTTTGACGCCTAGGTTGTTTTCCACCGACGGGTCGATGGTGACCGTGCCCGGTTTCTGGCTCGCGGTTTGTTCGGCATACACCGGAATCAAATCCATCCCCATGGGTGATTTACCCGGTTTATCGCGTTTGTAGTTTGGGTCCATGGGCGCTACCCAATACAACGGTTCTTTGCTGCCTTCACTGGCGGCGCTGTTCATGGTGTTGTTCATGGCGTTATGTTCGGCGTTCATGCCCGTGAGATACGTTTGGACACCTACGCCCAGAGCTGCGCCGATGGCCAGCGCGATGATTGCAATATGACTGTTTTTCATGATGTGACCTTATTCCTGCTCGGCGGTTGACGTGGAGAGCTGCGGCGGACTGACGTGGTATTCGTAACTGCTGAGCAGCGCCGCGAGGTTGTTGTTGACCAGATTGCGATCGGTGAGCAGGCGCTGATATTCAAGCTGCAACGCCAATTCATCCGTACTGGCCGAAATCACGTCGTTAAACTGCGCGGTATTGTTCTGATAGCCGCGCTCGGTAGCCTGCACGCGCGCTTTGGCTTGCGGTAGCAAGGTCGAGTCAAAACGTGCCAGACGCTGAGCGAGGTTGTCGCGATCGACGCGCAGTGCATTCACTTTGGCGTTCATCTGACGGAGCAAGGTGTCTTTTTGCGACTGCGCCGCGCCAACCTGATACTGCGCTGCCGCGAGGTTGCGGTCTTGGCGGTTGCCGGTAAACATCGGAATGTCGAGGGTCAGATAGGCGCTGACCAAATCCGATGCGGGTTCGCCGCGCATGTTGTTGGCTTGGCGATAGGCATACATCACTTCCACGCCAAACTGCGGCGAGTAGGCTTCGCGCGCAATATCGACCTGCGTGCGATTGGCGGCGATGGCGGCGTCTGCCATGCGCACCACCGGATGACGGCTGAGGTCGGTGTAATAGGCGTTGTCGGTCGACGGGTGGTTGAGGGTTTGCTCCAGCTTAGGCCACGGCAACTGGTTCGATGCCTGAAGGCGATGGGCTGAAAGCAGCCAGTCTGAGCCGAGCCATTCGGAGAGCTGCGCGGTCAGGCGCTGCTGCATCTGCGCGTTTGCCTGCAGCTTCTCGTCTAGGCGTGAGACTTGCAGCTGTGCATTGAGCAGATCTTGCGCTTCGCTTTTGCCAATCGCGTAATTGGTTTGAATGAAATTGACCATCTCATTCATCAGGCTGCGATTTTCCAACAAAATGGTTTGCGCCACCTGCTGATAGCCTAGTTCAAGCCACAATTGAGTCAGCGCGTTGGCGACGTCCAGCTCGCGACCGACGACTTGAAGGTCGACGCCTTGTGCCTGTTGGGTGGCTTTTTTGTGTTGCAGATCGAGCGTGTCACCGCGCTCAAACTGCTGCATCAAGCCGACGGACAGGTTGGTCATCGCATCGTCATCGAATTGGAAGCTGTCGACGGGCAGACCAGTGACGCCCACTTTGAGTTTGGGGTCCATTAAGGTCGCACTGGCACGACCCGTTTCGCGCATCGCTTGCGCTTGTGCGTAATACTGACGACGAATGCCGTCGTTCGACAGCGCCGTCTCAATCAATTGAGACAACGCCTGTGCAGGCTGAGGTGATGGGCTGGCAGGCGAGGTTTCACTCGCCATCGCCATCGTGTTCACCCAAGCCGCAGCGCTGATAGACAGCGCCAAAAGGCATGGTTTTAATTTCACGTTGTTCATCCACAACTGAGCGCGTGACGCGCACGAGAATCTCTCCGCCTGTTAGCAGTTAACGGTTAACTGTTCGTCGAGGCGGAAACCGAGGTTCGAAAGTTGGGATTTAAGCGCTGGGGGGCCGATACAGGGTTTGCGTGCGGTGAATGACATCACCGGCACTGATGGCGTGGTATTGGGTTTGCGTGCTGATCCGCGATGGGATTGGCGCAAGACATGCCATCAACGCCAACGTGTTGGTGCAGGTGGTATCGCAGCAACTGTGCTTCATGTCATGACTGACATCGCATGAGGCGCTGGCGTGGGCATGTTGGGTGTAGGGCTGCTTTGCGTTTGAGTTATCGGTGCAATTGGCGCTGACGCGATGGGGCATCGACATCACAGGTGGCATTGCCATGTGCTTGCTGAGGGTCACATTCATGGCGGGCGAACCAGCAACAAAGCCGGACATCAGCAGCGAAGCTAATGCCAACAGTGTGATTCCGAGTGTCGTCATGAAGTTTAAGCGCATGTAAAAAGGGCAATGACATAAAAAGTGCAGCGACTATAAAGCTTCCCCCTAGGGGAAGGTCAAGCCTGTTTCTCAGATGACGGTATAACGAGGTGGAGATTCTTGACGAAAAAGCAGCGAGGACGGCTGCTTTTTCTCAGGAACATGGTGGGCGGTGACGCTTTGTTCAGATGCATCGTTCAGACACATCGTTCAGACAAACGTATCGTGCAGCCTCCCTTACGCCGCTTGCGGTAGGACTTTGGCAGCTTCTAACGTATGCAATATGGTCGCCGCGTCGATGTGTTCGAGGTCGGTGATATGGAAACAGCGTTCTCCCAGCAAACCGTACACCGCAGGATCGGTGTGGGTGTATAGGCCAATACAACTGGCTCCGGCGGCATCGGCGAGGTGCAGCGGGCCGGTGTCGCAACTGATGAAGCCGTCGGCATGGCGCAGGAAACAGGCCAGTTCACGCAAGCTTTTGCTGCGATAGGTTTGAATATCACGACACAGCGGCGCTTCAATTTCTGGGCCCATTACTTCGATCCACGTGATCGGTTGGTGATGGGCGCGTTCAAACTGGCGCAAAACGTTCAGCCATTCAACATCGGTTAACTTTTTGTCGCCGCGTGCGCCGCGGAAAAATGCCAGACACAGCGAATCGTCCGGTGCGAGCATGGTTTTGGTTTCCAACCCGGCGTGGCACTCGTCCGTGCTGATGCTCAGTTGATGGCTGTTCCACTGGGAGGCCTGTTGTGCTGATGAGTGAATTTGCGGCAGTAAGCTGAGGTTACACAGTGCCGCGTGGCTATAGGCTTTACGAACGGGGAACGTGTGGGTGAATGCAGCATCGTAACGGCTGGTGGCAGCCACTTTATTGCGCGCGCTCATCAAGGCGCACAAAATCGACGATTGCGCCGATGTGCTTGGCGACAGGCAAAGATCAAAGACCTGTTGTCGCAAACCACGCAGCGATGCGATGCATTCCGGCAGGCTGGAAAACGACAGGTTGGCAAACGCGAACGTCTCGATGCCCATATGGGCAAAGAGCGTTTGTTGCCATGGTTTGTTGAGCAGTAACGTGATCTTGGCTTGTGGATAGTGGTGCTGAACCTGACGAATGAACGGAATCAAAAATACCGTGTTGCCGACGCGGTCGTTGCTGCGCACAATCAAAATTTGTTTGACGTCGTTGGCCGCGACTAACTCAGGTTGCGCGTCACGGGTGTTTCCGAGTACCGACAGCAGCAGGTTGGCCACGTGGGTCATTTTGTTTTTACGGTAGCGATCGAATTTACGTAAGTAATTTTTGATTCGCAGTTTTGGGTTCTCACCGACCAGTTGCATCATCATTGCCCTCTCTATTTCGTTTGCCAAACACCGATTTGTCGCCTAGGTCGAATCATCATTCATTCTGATGAGCCGCTTATTCGGATGCTTCGATACATCTGCCTCGACACATTTGCCTCGATACATTCGCCGTATGACTTCAGTGATATTCATCATAGGGCGCGTGACTTAACATATGCTTAAGATGACGATGTTTTATGTCGCTGGGATGAATGTGGCGACAATTCGGGGTATGGCGGCGATGGTTTCATTTTTTGAGTAAAATCAGTCAGATAAATTGCATGGCTGCGTGGGGCGGCGGGAGTTTGCAATTACTGGTTGAACCCAAGGCTTAAAAGATTCAGAATGCCGGACTTTTGGAGTCGCATTCTGCGACGATCCACCGTTCTATTAACTATTGAGAATCAACTATGGGTTTTACCTCGTTAGGTCTATCTGCGCCAATCCTTCAAGCCATCAAGGAAAAAGGGTACGAAACACCTTCTCCAATTCAGGCACAAGCGATCCCCGCTGTGCTGCAAGGCAAAGATGTGATGGCAGCAGCACAGACCGGAACAGGTAAAACCGCCGGATTTACGTTGCCGATTCTGGAGCGTTTAACGGGTGGCCCTCGTGTGCGTGCTAATCAGGTGCGTGCGTTGATTCTGACCCCAACGCGTGAGCTAGCCGCTCAGGTACAAGAGTGCGTATTTACCTACAGCCGTCACCTGCCACTGAGCAGCGCGGTGGTGTTTGGTGGCGTGAAGATCAACCCACAAATGCTGCGTCTGCGAAAAGGTGCCGATGTGCTGGTTGCAACGCCAGGTCGTTTGATGGACTTGTACAACCAGAATGCGGTGAAGTTTGATCAACTGGAAGTGCTGGTGCTTGATGAAGCGGACCGCATGTTGGACATGGGCTTTATTCGCGACATTCGTAAGATTCTTGAGCTGCTGCCGAAAAACCGTCAGAACCTGCTGTTCTCCGCCACGTTCTCCGATGAAATTCGTGCGCTGGCCAAAGGCTTGGTGAACGATCCGGTGGAAATCTCGGTGAGCCCAGCGAACTCTACTGCGAAAACGGTCGAGCAGTGTGTTTACCCAGCCGACGTGAAAAAGAAAGCGCCGATGTTGGTGAAACTCATCAAAGACGGCAATTGGCAGCAAGTGCTGGTGTTTACCCGTACCAAACGCGGCGCGAATAAGCTGGCCGCATTTTTGAATGAAGAAGGCATTAAAGCGGCGGCGATTCATGGCAACAAGAGCCAGGGCGCACGTACGACAGCTTTGGCCGAATTTAAATCGGGCGAATTGCGCGTGTTGGTTGCGACCGACATCGCGGCGCGCGGCATCGACATTCCACAACTGCCTCAAGTGGTGAACTTTGAGCTGCCAAACATAGCGGAAGATTATGTGCACCGCATTGGCCGTACGGGCCGTGCGGGTGAAGCAGGTCGCGCGATCTCTTTGGTGTGTGCTGTAGAAGCGCCGGATCTGTTTGGCATTGAACGTTTGATTCAGCAAGTCTTGCCGCGCGCAGAACTGGACGGCTTTAAGCCGACCAACGCTGTGCCAGAATCAAAACTGGACACTCGCCCAATCAAACCGAAAAAACCGAAAAAACCGAAGAAACCGAAAAAACCAGCAGTGCAGGGCGAACGCCATGCACAAGGCGAAAAGCCGGCCTCGCAAGGCCGAAAGCCAAATCAAAACGCGGGCGGTAAGTCTAAGCCATCTCGTCAAGGTGAGGCGCGCCAAGGCCGAGCGCCAGCCAAGAGCGATCAGCCTGAGGGGGCGACATCCAAACCGCGCAGCGGCGCTCGAAACGGTAAAGCCAGCGAGCAAAACGCGGGCACAGCAGCGAACAAACCAAAGCGTCATCAACCACGCAACGGCAACAGTGCGAACAAAGGGAACAACGAGAACTCAAACAGCCGTAGCCCAAGCCGCAATAGTCAAAACCGCAGCAATAGCCAAAGCCGCGGCAATGGTCAAAGCCGCAATGGCCAAAATCAAAATGGCGGCGCGCCACGTGCCCGTCAAAATGCAGATGCCAATCGTTAATTGAACGCTTTGCTCGCAATAAAAAACGCCAGATCGTGATGATCTGGCGTTTTACTATGTGTTGTTGATGAATGGTGTGTTGTTGATGAATGTGTCTCGTGGATGAGTCGCGGCTGATGCACCGCCGCTCACGCTGCGTGATTAAGGTTTATACCACCCTTTTTGATATGCCATGCTGCCGAAGTTGGCGTAGGCATGCGCTTCTTGTGTCAGTGCGTCATCGCTTTGAGTCGGCGTGAGATTTTCCCCATCCAACAGGAAGGTTTGTGGCGCTTTGTCAGGCTGGAAGACGACCGCTTTGCCCGCTTTTAAGTACGCGAAGTTTTTGTCGTATTGCAGCATCGCGCGCGGCTGAGAGGCCGTCAGCGGTTTGGTGAAATCGTTGCCCAGCATAGGATGCTCACCAGATGCGCCAATCAACGATAGCAGTGTTGGGCCAAGGTCAATCTGGCTTGCCAGACGATCATCCACTTGGTGTGGTACATCGTGACCGAAAATTACCGCCGGAATGTGGAAGTGACGTACGGGGACAAGGCTTGCGCCATAAACCCGTGAGTCGTGATCCGCGACGACCACAAAGATGGTGTCTTTCCAGTATTCTGATTGCTTGGCTTTTTTGACAAATTCGCCCAGCGCATAATCCGAGTATTTCGCGGCGTTATTGCGCGTCTGTTTGTCGCTGTCGTAAGGCGTAATTTTACCGTCTGGATAGTCGTATGGTGAATGGTTCGATGAGGTAAACACCAAGCTAAAGAACGGCTTTCCTTGTTGGTGGAGTTCAGTAAATTCTTTGTTGGCTTGATCATACAGATCTTCATCCGATGCGCCCCAAGAGCCGGTAAAATCGACTTTGGCGAAATCGCTGCCTTGAACGATATCTTGGAAACCGTTGCCAAGGAAGAAGGTCTTCATGTTGTCGAAGTGCGCTTCACCGCCGTAAATAAACTGGGTACGATACCCTTGATTGCCAAGGAAGCTCGCCAGCGTGAAGAAGTTCTGTTGTGATTTGCCCAGTTTGACCACCGCACGTGCTGGCGTTGGTGTAAAGCCGGTGACCACCGCTTCAATCCCGCGCACCGAACGTGTTCCCGTGGCGTATAGCCGCGTGAAGTTCCAGCCTTCATCCATGATTTTGTCAAGGTTCGGGGTCAGCGGTAGGCCACCGAGTTTGCCCACATAACGGGCACCCAAGCTCTCTTGCAGCAGAATCACTAAGTTCTTTTTGCGTCCGGGAAAGCTGGTGGTGTGCATGGTTTTGGTCGGCGTACTTGGGTCGGCGAAATCCGCCGCGGGGTTTTGCATGGTGCGGTGAATTTCACGCAACAAGGTTTGCTGATCCATCGGGCCGTAGAAATCGGCGCTCGACATCTCTTTCTGCGCTAGTTTCCACGCAAATGCCACCGAATAGGCGGAGTTAATGCTTAAATCGTTGAGCAGGTGATCGGTTGAGAACGCCACCAACGCCGGGTTGATCGGGCGGTGTTCCAACGTGCCGCGCGCGCCCAGTACCACCAAACACGTTAGCACCAGTTGCATCGCCAATTGCGGTAACACGGCGCCTTTCACGTCGGCGCTCCACAACGCATCAAAGACTTTACTCAGTAGGCGAGCGGCCAAAAACAGGATGACAAACGTCACCGCAATTTCGGTTTTGTAGCCAGAGGCCAGCATCGAGAACACCTCTTTAGGATAGATCAGGTAGTCGATAAACAGGCGGTTGGGGCGCAGGTCGTATTCAAGGATAAAGGTGGGCGTGATCAGTTCAAAGAACAGAAACAGCAGGCTGCCCGCCACCAAATACACTTTGAGCGGTAGGCGAATGTAGCGCGTCGCACGCAACAGCGTGGCGGCGATGATCAGCAGCAGCGCAGGTGCAAACAGATAACCGACCGACGAGATATCGATTCGCAGGCCGCCGATAAAAATCTGGCCAAAATCGGTGGTCGAAAACACGCGCTCGCTTTGCCACACCGAGAGCATCAGACGTGACAAACTCAGCAGCAGCAAATCAATCAAAACAAAGCACAGCAATGGCAGCAGTGCACCCAATTTAAATTTGGCGCGCTCGCCAGTGAACGCAGAAATTAGTGTAGCCATAATACGGTACCCCAAACAGCCAATGAACATCCCATGGCCAAAAGAACCAGTGCCGACCCGATATTCTTCGCAACGCCAGACAGTGTGTGATATTCCAAACCGATACGATCCACCACGGCTTCGATGGCGGTGTTGACCATCTCAGCAAATAACACGAACACCATGCTTAACATCACCAGTAAGGTATGCATGGCGGGTAGATCCAACCAAAACGCGAACACGGTCAGTGGCACGAAGAGCATCAGCTCTTGTTGAAACGCCGCTTCGTGCTTACACAGCCACTTGAATCCGTTAAAACTGTGGACAAAGGTATAAACAATCCGGTGCACCCCGGTGCGTTTAATGATGACTTCCTGTTGCATTGAATGAGAACTCTATAAATAGGGGTTATGAATCTAAAAGGCAGCTTTGCGTGATATCCAGCTCGCTGTTCTGAACCTCGGTACGCACACCATAAAAACCCAGCAGGCTATGGAATAAGTTGTCGTGTGACAGCGCGCTTGTTTTCGCTTTGTCTTTGAGGCATTGCGTATTCAAGCCTTTCTGCTGTGCATATTGCTCTGGCATCCAAAGCAGCCAAGGCACGTGCGTCTGTTCGACTGGAGCAATCGCGTAAGGGGTACCGTGTAGATACAGGCCACTTTCCCCCAGTGATTCACCGTGGTCGGAAATGTAAGTCAGCATCACGTTGTAATCGTTGGAGACACTTTTCAGCTCATTGATCACTTGTGCTAACACATAGTCGGTGTAGACCAAGGTGTTGTCATACACGTTGACAATTTGTTGGTCGTTGCAGTTTTCGATATCACTGCGGTTACACGCGGGTTGGAAGGGCGCTTGTGCATCGGGGTACCGTTGCCAGTAGGTTGGGCCATGGCTTCCGATGGTGTGGAGTACCAGCAATTTGTTGCGTGCGCCGTCGTCAATGAACTTTTTCGCATCGCTGAGCATGGCCACGTCAAAACAGGTCGAGCCGTTGCAGTCGTCATTTTTTAGTGAGGCGTCAATCGACAGATAGGGCAGTTTTTTCGCGACGCCTTTGTCGCCGCCGTCGTTATCGATCCAAAGCACATCAACCCCGGCGTGTTGCAGCACATTGAGCGCATTGTCTTGCGCGGCAGCGCGGGGTTTGTTGTAGCTATCGCGCGTCATGTTCGAGAACATGCATGGCACCGACAATGCGGTATACGTGCCGCATGAGGAGACGTCCTGAAACGCGATCAACCCCATGTCTTTGGTGTAGGGGTTGGTGTCGCGCTGATAGCCGTTGTAGGCAAAATTCATCGCACGAGCAGTTTCACCCAGCACCACCACCATCAGCGTGGGTTTGCCGTTTGGTGTGGCTGCAACCTTGGCATCGGTGCCCAAGGTTTGGTAGGCCAACTTGGTTTCGAAGTAGGTTTTGTTAAGGTATTTCACGCCATTGTAGAGATGCGCGGGAATAATCATTCTGTTCAGGTAGTGATTGTTTCGACCGACTGAGGCGTAGTCTTTGTAGCTGGTGGCCGCAATCAAACCAATCCCCGCGACCGCGATGATGACGATGCCCACACGCGATGCGATCGCGCGCATCCAAGTGCGGTGCGGGGTGATGCGCACCATGGCGAGGAAGAGACACGGCACCACACCAAAGCCGAACAAATAAAGAAGTGTCGCCGTGTTGAGGTAAAACGATATTTCTGAAGAGTTGGTTTCAAACACGCTTTCCATCATGGTGGTGTCGAACAGCGTTTGAAAATTGACTTCGGCATACAGCGCTGCAGCGGATGTTAGCACCACAAATGCCATAAACGGCTTGAAAAAGTATGGCCAGGCAAATGCGGAGAAAATAATAATGAAGGCGCAAGTTAGAAGAACAGGCGCTGTGTAGGCAAACAACGGATTGGAGACATCCGCACTCAAACGGAAAATAGTCTTCAGCACGGGATAATTCATCACCGTACCAAAATAGACCGCGAAAACCACAATGAGCGTGGTCATGCTCATGGGGAGACGCGGAAATGAAAGACGACTTGAGTTTGACATGAAGAATAAACCTGACGATGAAACGATGGCGCTATCATGCGAATCTAAACTTAAGATTAGCTGAAGACACCTTCAGTTTTTTTCGTCATGCAAGACCTGCAATTGCGAGCACATTAGCAATGTTGAATATTCATTCACTGAACATCATTCTGTGATCAAAAGGTTGTATTGTGTAAATTTTATGTTTGAAATATAAACTTAAGTTTATGTGTCATTTGGTCATTTTGGTGGTTGGGTGAATGAATGGCTTGTTTTTTGTGAGGGTTTTGTGGCGCGCGTGCGCCGACTTGGACGATGCCGAAAGGGTGCGGTCGGTATTCGACCGAATTCGAACGATTTAGCGCATCACCTTGGCCAGTTGGCCATAGACGTAGGCAAGTTCGGCCACGGTACTGGCAGCAAACTTTTTCATCAGATTCGCGCGATGCACTTCGACAGTGCGCTGTGCAATGCACAGTTCGTCGGCGATGCGAATATTGCGTTTACCGGCAATCAGCAGTTTGAGGATCTCTTTTTCGCGTGTCGTTAGCGATTCAAATGCGGTTTTTGCCGCCAGCAGATCTAGCTTCGATGCTGACTGTTGCAGCCCTTGCGTGATGGCGGCGGCGAGTTCGTCGCCTTTGACGGGTTTTTGAAAGAAGTGAATCGCGCCCGCTTGCAGCGCATCCACTGCCATCGGCACATCGCCGTGACCGGTCAGATAGATGATCGCCAGCGGACTGTTGGCCTCGTTGAGCCGTTGGTGCACTTGCTGGCCGCGCAGCTCGGGCATGCGGCTGTCCAAAATCACGCAGCCGGGTTTGAGCGGATTGATGTGGTCGAGAAACGCCTTGCCGCTGGCAAAGGTGGTGACGTGGAAACCGTGCTCTTGCAGCATAAATTGCAGAGAATCACGCACCGATTCATCGTCATCAACCACATAGACGGGCAGGTGTGGATTCGATTCACTCATTCATGCGCTCCTGAATTTACGCCCAATAGGGCAGAGAAAGGCTGACGATGCAGCCGTGTGGCTCGACGGACATCAGGCTGATTTGCCCGCCATGGCTTTCCATCACATCGCGACAAATTGCCAGCCCCAATCCGAGGCCATGCGCTTTGTGACTGACAAACGCTTCACTCGGGGTGCCGTGTTCCAGTCCGGTGCCGTTATCGACCACGCGAATGTACAGCGTCTCGGGCTGATAATTAGTATGTAGCGCGATTTTGGGCTGATAACTGCCGGATGCTTCACGCTCTTGATACAGCAGGCAGGCGTCGATGGCATTGCTGAGCACATTCACCAGCACTTGCTGCATACCGACGCGGTCTGCTTCTACGGCAATGACGTCGCCTTCGCTGCTGCGGCTGATCGCCACCTCGTATTTTTGCAAGCGGTAGTGCATCAGTTCCAGTGTTTCGTCGAGCAGGGTTTCGATGTTGCACGGCTGCTTTTCAAGGCTGCGTTTTTTAATCAGGTTACGTAGCCGATTGATGATCGCATCGGCGCGATCGACCTGTGCCTGAATCTTTTCAAACACCGGCGTGATCTCTTCTGTCGGGCGCTGCTTTGCCACGCGCAGCAAACCGCCTTCACTGTAATTACGAATCGCCGCCAGCGGCTGATTGATTTCATGCGCCAAGCTGCTGCCGAGTTCGCCCACAATCGCCACGCGCTGGGCGTGTTCCAACTGTTCGCTTTTCTCTTTGAGGCGCCGCTGCGTTTTCTCCAGTGCTTGTTGGCTTTTGCTAAACCGGTATTCGAGCCAGAAGTGGTAGGCGTTCAACACCACCACCACGATAAACAGCGCCCAAGCCCACTCCTGATGAAAACGCAGCCAGCGGATCGCCTCTTTCCACCACGGCTCCTGCAATGGATGCAGATCGAGCGCCTGATAGAGTTTATCGATGGACAGCAAGCTGACGGGCGAGCTCCAACCGGACGCGCCCGCGGCGATGGCGGCCGGGCTTTCGGCAGGCATCGCAAGCAGCGCGCGGGTGACTTGTTTGGCGAGAGGCGCCGATGCGCGGTCGGTTTTGGCAAACGACCAATTCGGATAAAGGTGAGTCGAGACCTGACAATGGAAATCTGCGTTGGTGTCGACGTTGAGCACGCGATAGCGATTGGCCTCCAGCAGTCCTTCACGGGTCATGGTTTCCAGCAAACACGCGGGTACGACCGCCGCCTCGACAAACCCATCACGCAGCTGATAGAGGTTGGCGTCAATCGGGAACCCCAAAAAGCGCACGTTGGCGAAAAAATCATTCGGATGAAAGCCAAGTTCTAACACCTGATAGCGCAGCGTGAGGTAGCCACCAAAAGCGCGCTCGGAGACCGCCGCCATCGAATGTCCGGCGATATCCGCCAGTTGCTGATAAGGGGATTCGGCTCGCACCACCAACGCCGAGCCGATGGCGTCGTTAGAATGACTCGGCGCGCGATTAGTGAGTGTTGCCATCCACGACAGCTCGTACTGCCTGCCGAGGCGCACTGCCTGACCGGGGTTGGTGACGATAAACTCCATGCTCTGTGATTTCACCGCATTCAGCATGCCGTCTAAATCGAGCGGATGCAGCACAAACTCGGCATCCGGAATGTGTTGATTGAGCCAATCGATGGTCGGCTGCCAGCGCTGCTTTGCTGCCAGATTGCCGCGAATCGCCAACACCCCAACATCAACGACAGGCTTGATTTTGGAAGACTTAACTTGATTGGCCGCCTGTTGTGCCGCGATGCTTTGCGCGCTCAACAAGCACAACCCCAGCAGGATGGGGAACATCAAACGGCAAACTAACGAAGTGAACATGCGGTCTTCATCCCTGAATGCATCAATTGGCGACTAGGATAACAGCAACCCGCATCATGCCCCATTTGTTTTAGATCAATGAACCGCCGGGTATGTGGAAAACCACAATACCGACCGCGTCGCGCATTGCTGACAATCAACTCACCCAACCCAATTCAGTAGGTGAGTGATGGATTCCACCAAACGACGTTTTCTCAGCGCGGTGACCGCTGGTGCTGCGTTAATCCCCGTAACCGGGATTGGCACGGCAACGGCCAGTACCGTGATACGCAATAACCAAGCGCCGGACCGCAAAGGACAAATTGGCAAACGCTATGCAATGTTGATAGACCTGCGCAAATGCGTGGGCTGTCAGGCCTGCACGGTCGGATGCAGTGTCGAAAATCAGATGCCTATCGGCCAGTTTCGCACCACCGTCAAACAGTACGAAGTGACCTTAACCGATGGCTCGCAGGCGACTCAGCAGGTGAAAGCGTTCACGCTGCCGCGCTTGTGCAACCACTGCGATAACCCGCCGTGCGTGGCGGTGTGTCCGGTACAGGCCACTTTTCAGCGTGAGGACGGCATTGTGATGGTGGATAACAGTCGCTGTGTGGCGTGTGCCTATTGTGTGCAGGCGTGTCCTTACGATGCACGGGTGATCAACGAACACACCCTGACGGCGGATAAATGCACCTTCTGTGCGCATCGTCTGGAACAAGGCTTACTGCCAGCGTGCGTGGAAACCTGTGTCGGCGGCGCGCGCATCATCGGCGATTTGAACGATCCGCATAGTCAGATTCGCCAGCTAATGGCGCAGCATCAAGGCGAACTGAAAGTGCTGAAACCGGAAGCTAATACCCAGCCGCATGTGTTTTATCTCGGCATGGATGAACGCTTTACCTCGCACATTCAAGGCAAAGCCGCCATTTACGAGCCGCTAGGAGGCCACGCATGAACATCACCGAAGTGTTGGTTGCGCCGCAAGCGATCGCCTGGCTACCGTGGGCGGTGCAGTATTTCTTCTACATTGGCTCGGCGTACGCCGCGGCCATGCTCTTTTTGATTGCGTTGCTGTTTGAAAGGCGCAGCAGCCACCGCTTACGTGCCGCGCTGGTGCTTACGTTGGCGATTGGCGCCATGGTTGGCCCGTTGGCACTGACTGGCGATTTGCATCAACCCGGCCGAGCGTGGCACTTCTACGCTTACATTACGCCGTGGTCGTGGATGTCGCTGGGCTCGCTATTTCTGCCGCTGTTTTCAGCGCTGGCGGTGGCGACGGCTTGGCTCTATCTGCGCGCCGATTTGATTGCGCTGCAGCAAAGCCGTAGTTTGGTGTTGCGCTGGGTTGGTCAACTGTCGCTCGGACAATGGCGCACCTCGCGCCGTTTGATGCTGCTGGTGGCGACGCTGACTATGTTCTCGGGGCTGTCGATTGCGCTCTATACCGGCGCGGAAATTGCCGCCGTGAGCGCACGTCCGCTGTGGCATCAACCCGCCGCGCCGCTGCTGTGGTTTGTCACCGCGTTTCTGGCCGTCGTCGGTTTTAGCTTGTTTGTTTATCTGCTGGTGCCGAAAGCCATTTCGGCGCAACTGAGTAGCTTTGATCTCAGTTTACTGAAGAAAACCGTGTCGCTCAGTGCGATGCTGGCGCTGATTTTAGTGCCAATTTGGGCGGCCAATAACCCAACGTTTTCACTGTATGAAAATGCGCAATGGACGCAGCATCTGGCGCTGCTGACTGCGGCGCTGCTGGGTTGTATCGCATGGGCATTTTTGAGCTTGCATGAGCGAACCCGCGGGTTGGGCTTGATTGGCATGATGGCACTCAGCCTTGTCGCTGCTTGGTTGGTGCGCTGGGTCACCATGATGCAGGTGCAGACCATTCCTAAGTTCGATGTCGGGCCTTATCCGTATGAATTGCCTTGGGGCGCCAATGGCGCGCTCGGCATCGCGGGCATGTTCGGTTTGTGGCTGGCGCTGGCACTGCTGGGCAGTGAACTGGTGCAACATCGCGCGCAAACCCATCCCTCATCCGTACTGACACACCACGAGTAGGAGAAACAGAACATGGACAACAAACGCCGTCAGTTTTTGAAGTCGGGCCTTGCCGTCGGTGGTGTGGGCGCATTTGCCGCCGGGTACGCAACCACCACTAAACACATGGTCGAAGGGATTGTGGAGGGTAAAGCCGGGCAGGCCACCCGCGATCCGCATCATGGTAATTCGCTGGAGCCGGAATACCGCGTTAATCGCAGCGGCAGTCTGATCCCCAATCCGAATCAGCGCGTCGCGCCCTCGATGTGTTTTGGCTGCTGGACGTTGTGCGGCCTGCGCGTGCGCATCGACAATCGCAACGATGACATACTGCGCATCAGCGGTAACCCGTATCATCCGCTGTCGCAGCAAAATGCGATTCCGTTTGCGACGCCGGTCAAAGACGCTTATCTGAGTATGGCGGGCGAAGCGGGGTTGCAAGGCCGTTCAACGGCGTGCGCCCGCGGCAATGCGATGCTGGACATGCAAAACAGCCCTTACCGAATCACGCAGCCGCTGAAACGGGTTGGCAAACGTGGTGAAGGGCGCTGGGAGCCGATCAGCTACGAGCAGTTGATTGAGGAGATAGTAGAAGGGGGTGACTTGTTTGGCGAAGGGCACGTTGAGGGGTTGCGTGCCATTCGCGACCTCACCACGCCGCTGGATGTCGACAATCCGGAATATGGTCCGAAAGCCAACCAGTTGCTGGTGACCAATGCCAGTAACGAGGGGCGGGATGACATCATCAAGCGCTTTGCGTTTAACAGTTTCGGCACGCGCAACTTCGGCCATCACGGCTCGTATTGCGGCTACGCGTTTCGTGCCGGCAGCGGCGCATTCCTCAACGATTTGGATAAATACGCTCACCTCAAACCGGATTTCGACCACGCCGAATACATTCTGTTTATTGGCATGTCGCCAGCGCAGGCGGGTAACCCATTCAAGCGTCAGGCGCGCCAGCTTGCCAATGCGCGTAGCGAAGGCAAACTCGAATACACTGTGGTCACGCCCAGCTTGCCAGCGGGGTCGTCGAGCTTAGCGGCGGGCGATCGCAACGATTGGCTGGCGATCAAACCGGGCACCGATTCTGCGCTGGTGCTTGGTATGATCCAGTGGATCATCGCCAATCAACGTTACAACCAAACATTTCTGGCTCAGCCGGGCGTGGCCGCGATGCAGCGTGCCGGCACGGCGCACTGGTGTAACGCGACCCATTTAGTGATCAGTGACGAGCAGCATCCGCGTTGCGGCAGCTTCCTGCGCGCATCGGATGTCGGGTTGCCGTTTGACGGTGAAGCACGTTCAGACAGCGATCCGTATGTGGTGGTCAATGCAAGCCGCGACGAGTTTGCGCTCCATACCGAACCACACGAAGCGGCGCTGTTTGTCACGCGAGAGGTAATGGTCGCGGGCACGTCCGTCACGGTCAAATCGTCGCTGCAACACCTTAAAGAGCAGGCGTTTAAATACGATCTGGCCTATTACAGCCAGCAGTGTGGGATTAGCGAGGCGCAAATCATCGCGCTGGCACAGCGCTTTACCAGCTATGGCCCCAAAGCGGTGGTGGACACCCACGGCGGCAACATGCACAGCAACGGGTTTTACAACGCGTTCACCATCATGATGCTCAATGCCATGGTGGGAAACATCAACCGCAAAGGCGGTGCAATGGCCAAAGCGGGCGGTTATTCGACGTCGGGAGACGGCCCGCGTTACAACTTCAACCAGTTTGCCGGCAAGGTTGCGCCCAAAGGCATTTTCCTGTCGCGGAGCAAATTCCCGTATCACAAAAGCAGTGAATACCGGCGCCGCGTAGCGGCCGGCGAGTCGCCTTACCCAACACGTGCGCCGTGGTATCCGATATCCGCGCCGCTGCTGACCGAACACTTGTCGGCGGCGATGGACGGCTATCCGTATCGCATCAAAGCGTGGATCAACCACATTGCCAATCCGATCTACGGCGTGCCGGGGCTCAAAGCGCTGCTGGAAGAAAAACTCAAAGATCCGAAGCAGTTGGGGCTGATCGTATCGGTCGATGCGTTCATCAACGAAACCACCACGCTGTCGGACTACATTGTGCCGGATACCGTCACGTACGAAAGCTGGGGCATGGCCGGGCCGTGGCATGACGTACCCGTCAAAACCGTCACGGCGCGCTGGCCGGTTGTGGCGCCGCGCACGGCCAAAACGGCGGATGGGCGCTCGATCTGTCTGGAAAACTTTTTGATCGACGTGGCGAAGAAAATGCAGCTCGGCGGTTTTGGTGACAACGCCATTGCTGATGCCGATGGCAACTGGCACGGCATTCACAGTGCGGAAGATTTCTACCTGCGTTCGGCAGCCAACCTGGCGTATGTCAAAGGCGGCGTACCGGAAGTGACGGCGGAAGACATCGCGTGGTCGGGGCTGGAGCGCCTGATGCCCGCCATGCAGCAGGCACTGACAGCGGACGAAATGAAGCGGGTGGCGTACATCTTTGCGCGCGGCGGTCGGTTTGAGGATGCGACCGAAGCCTACAAAGGCGATACCATGAAATACAAATGGGTCAATCCGGTTGCGATCTGGAACGAAAAGCTGGCGATGTCGCGCAATACTATGACTGGCGAGCGCTACAGCGGTTGCCCGACCTGGTATCCGCAAAAACTGGCCGACGGCACGCCGCTGGAAGTGCGTTATCCGCCGCACGAGTGGCCGTTCAGCCTGACCAACTTTAAGTCCAACATTCACAGCGCGGTGTCGAATTTGTCGCCCCGTCTTAATGCGATCAAAGGTGACAATCCGGTCTACATGCATCCACGCGATGCCAAGGCGGCGGGGATTGCAACGGGCGATCAGTTTGTGATTGAAACGCCCAGCGCGCAGATGACGGCGGTGGCGATGGTGCTGGAGGGTATTCGCCCCGGTACGCTCGGTTTCGAGCACGGCTTTGGCCATACCGAACTCGGCGAGCGGGCGCACTGGATTGGCGACAAGCAGCAACCGGTCAACATGAAGCGCAGCGATGGCGTCAACATCAACGATATCGGTTTGATTGACCCAACCCGGCAAAGCCCCGGTGTGCTGCTCGACTGGGTGGTCGGCGCGGCGGCTCGCCAATCTTTACCAGCGCGGATTCGCAAAGCGTAGCACAAACCAATTCACACACGACTTACCACGCCACATTACACCACACAGGCGCAGTGAGCTTATGCCGCTGCGCCTTTTCATCTTCATCGGTGTCGTGTCGATGAGCCCTGACGTTGCTGGTGAACAGTGGCGTTACCGGCGAATGATTACGACTCAGTGACCGCGATTCGGCCATTGCGCACTAAGGCGCGGCGCACGTTTTTGCACAGTTTGCCAAATCGGTTGAGTTCGTCGAATGAAGGCGGCAGGCCGCGTGTCACTTGGTGTTGCCAATAGCTGAGTTCGCTATCGACCAGTTCCATCAGTTTTTTCGGGCAGCCGACACAGGTGTTGTCGGGGCCGCAGACAAAGGTGTCTTGTTGATAAAGCGGGAATTCCTTTTGCACCGCATCAATGATCTGCTGCATGGCAGTCAATCGATCGGGTTTCATGGCGTCAGTATCATCAGTGGTAAAGATGTGATTCTACTCGCCCGCACAAAAATCACCACACTCCTGAAGGGGTAATGTTGGCCACTGTGTTTCAAGCAATCTAATGTACATTGTTTCACGCGATTCGCTGAAGGAAAATGAGACTGATTTCGCGTCAATTATTTGTTATATCCATCAAGAAAATGAGGTTTAATTGACCGTTTTTGGGCGATAGCCCCTGCATTTATGGTGTCAATGAATTGACCCATTTTTATGAACCACGTTACTATTCAAAAAGTCACTAAGTCAAAAACAGACGAAGCACCGAATTCTGGTGATGCTCACCCAGAGTGACCGTGCCGGCCATTATTTCCTGTGGCTGTTTATTCTGGTCGAGATGATCAGAGACGACCCTTTCACCCTTAAAAAAAACAAATCAATGGGATAGGACGCGTTGGAAAGTTTGAAGTTCACTGACAAAAGTCGTTTTGTCAGGTCGACACAATCCTTGCTGCTGGCCGCCGTGTTAGGGCTGCTCTGGATCCTGTCACGCCACGATTTCGTGACGTTTCATGCCATCATTGAACTGACGACCGTGTTTGTCTCCGGCATGATTGCCTTAGCAGGCTACAAAGCTTCGACCCACAAGGATGCACGTCCGCTCGCGTTACTCAGTACCCTGTATTTATGCGTCGCGTTTGTCGATTTGGCACATACCCTCAGTTACAAAGGATCGCTCTTTGCTGAAGGGCTGGGCAACAATCCGCCCACGCAATTCTGGATTCTGGCCCGTTTGGTGGAATCCATGGGCTTGGCGCTGGTGTTCCTTTGCCCATTTCAATGTCGCTACGTCGAGCAGTACATCAAGGTGCTGGTGCTGGCGACCGTGACTGGTGTTTGCGCCATCTATCCACTCGAAATTTTCCCGGATGCTTTTCTTGATGGCCAAGGACTCACGCCGTTTAAAATCTACAGCGAATATGTGGTCATCAGCTTTGTATTGTTGGCGGCCATTGGCGTTTGGATGCGCCGCCGCAGCTACCAGTCGCTGCAAGTGCATTATTTGATGATCTCGTTTGCGCTCACGATGGGGGCAGAGTTTTGTTTTACCCAATATGCCTCGGTATATGGCGATGCCAACGCGGCAGGGCATCTGTTCCGTTTGGCGTCGAACTACTTCCTTTATCGCGGCATTTTGGTGGATCAGAATGTCACGAGTAATTCGCTCTACAAGGCCAATCCGCTGCACATTACCATTGTGGTTCTGACCTGCGTGATTTGGGGAACGGTAGCGCTGAGCGTGCGCTACATCGAGAAAGAGGCCAAGCAGCGCGACGACCTTTACCTGTACCAACAGCGGTTGCAAGGGCTGGCCATCTCGCTGCAAGCGGCGCTCGATAGCAAATTCAGACTGACCGACAGCTTGGAAGCATTCGTGCAGTCTCGCCCCGACTTTACGCCAGAAGAGTTCACCATTTTTGCGGAACGTATGCTGGAGAAAACCCCTTACATCACCAGTTTGCAATTGGCGCCGCAAGGCATTGTGACCTACGTGACGAATGTCGAACGCAATCAAAAAGCCGTCGGCCACAATTTGTTGCAAGATCCGAAACGCAAGAACGGCGTGATGAAGGCCATTACCTCGCGCAGCACCATCGTCGATGGCCCGTTAACCTTGCGCCAAGGCGGTCAGGCATTGATTGCACGCGCGCCAGTTTACCTGCCGTCCCATGATTTGACGCAGCGAGATGTATTCTGGGGCTTTGCGACAGTCATCATTGATTTAGAGGTGTTGCTGCAATCAACGCCCATCACCGCATTCGATCGCGAATTTTCGCTCGCGATGCGCGCGGTGAATCCGGTGGGCGATGTGAATGCGGTGATTTTTGGCCGCGCTGAAACCGATGCCAACCCGATTCTTTCCACCGAAATTGCCCTCAGTAACAGTCGCTGGGTGCTGTCGATGAATGGTCGCCGAGCCGCGTATGTCATGCATACTGGCTTTATTTTGTCGTCGTGGTACTGGATTTATTTGTTGCTCTCGACTGGCGTGATTGCCATTGGGTTATACCGCATTCTGACGCACCGCGTGCAAGTGACCAAAGCCGTTAGCGATGCGACGGAGCATTGGCAGCAAGAAGTCGAACGACGCCAAGAAGTGGTGGAGTTGGAACGGCGACTGGCGACGCAAGATGAGTTAACCGGCCTTGCGAACCGCCGTCATTTCTACGATTTAGCGCATGATCATTTAGCCCAAGCGCGTGCGCAGGGGCAGCCATTTACGCTCTATTACATGGATTTGGATGGCTTTAAGGACGTTAACGACAGCTACGGCCATTCGATGGGGGATGAAGTGTTGAAAGTGGTCGCACATCGCCTACAAAACAGTGTTCGCGCGCAAGACATTGTCGCGCGTTTTGGCGGGGATGAGTTTGTCGCGATTCTGCGCAACACCGACGATGATTGTTTCTATAAATCGCAACAGATCATTGAGGCGATCAGCGCCCCGATTGTGATTGACGGTTCCCCGGCGTTAATCGGGATCAGCATTGGTGCGGCGGTGTATCCGACTCATGGCGAGACCATCGAAGCCTTGTTGGTGAAAGCCGACAGTGCGCTGTATCAGGCCAAACGCCGTGGCAAAAACTGCCTTGTCGTCGCTTAGTGTAGCTGCTTCATGTGGTTACTGAGCTAGTCGCTTGGCAGTAGCGCTTAAAGCAGCGACTTAATCTTCCGCCATCTGCTGGCGAATCAATTCCCCTAAGCGAGAAATCGCCCGCTGGCGCTGCTCGGTCAGTTCAAACGAGCTGTTGAGACGAAAACAGTGGGCAAACTGCTCGCCCGGGCTAAACATTTTGCCCGGCGCGATGGTGATCTTTTCTTGTAGCGCGCGCTGATACAGCGCCATCGCATCCATGCCTATCGGCAGTGCAACCCAGATAAAATATCCCCCATCAGCATCGGTGATGCTCACTTCGGGCGGAAACGCCTGATGAAGCTGTGCCAGCATCGCCTTTTTCCGTTCGTGAAGTTTGCGCCGCAGTTGGCGCAAATGCTGTTCGTAATTGCGTGTGGTGAGGTAGTTCGCCAGCGCAAGTTGGATCGGCACGCTGGTGGTCAATGTGCTCATCAGTTGCAGTTTTTGAATGCGCAGGGCGTGCTGACCTGCGGCCACCCAGCCGATGCGAAAACCGGCGACCAAGGATTTGGAAAACGACGAGCAGTGCATCACGTTGGCGCTGCGATCCCACGCTTTGGCAGGCAGTGGCGCTTCCTTACCCGCGTAGAGTTCGCTGTAGACATCATCTTCAATTAAGGCCACTTGATAGCGGCAGAGGAGCTGCACCAGTTGCTGCTTTTTTTCGGCGTTGAGCGTAAATCCGAGCGGATTTTGCAGCGTGCTCATCAACCAGCACGCTTTGACCGAATGCGATTGCAACGCCCGTTCAAGGGAGTCGAGGTCGATGCCGTGCTGCGGATCGGTGCGAATGAAGAGCGCTTTCAGCCCTAAGCGTTCAAGGGTTTGCAGCGCGCCATAAAAGGTGGGCGATTCCACCACCACCCAATCGCCGGGGCGCGTCACCGCTTGCAGGCTAAGGTTGAGCGCTTCCAGCGCGCCTGCGGTGATCACGATTTCATCCGGTGAAATGTTGATGCCACGGGCTGCGTAACGTTTGGCGATGATTGAGCGCAGCGTGTCGTTGCCCGGCGGCAGGTTATCGAGCGCACTAGACACCGGCATGCTACGCGCGGCTGCCATCAGCGACTTGTTGACCTGATGGCGCGGATAGAGGCTGGGGTCGGGATAGGCGTGACCGAACGTCACCATGTGCGGATTACGCCCCGCTTGCAGTACATCAAAGATAAAATCGTTGATGTCGATTTGCTCCATCGATTCGATGGCGCGCGGCACGGTGTTGGCCGCTGGGGCCAATTGTGGTGACACGCAATACCCACTGCGTTGGCGCGATTGAATCCAGCCTTGCGATTCGAGCACTTGGTAGGCGTGCAGCACCGTCATCAGGCTCAAACCCGTGTGCTCAGATTGCTTGCGTAGCGACGGTAACTTATCGCCCGCCTGCCAGATACCAGCGTCAATTTGATGCTTGATCTGTGCCACCAACTGTTCGTATTTCGCCATCGCTCATCCCTTTCATTGAAACTCGGAATATAACACTTGGTTTTCATCACTGTTATAGAAAAGCGACGAGTTTCTGTATCTGTTCGCAATTTTTGTGGCGACATACCATGCCTTCCACAATTAAAAAGATACTGGAAGGAAGTTATGTTCAGTCTCGACGCTTTCATGCTTGCTCGTATTCAATTCGCGTTTACTGTTTCGTTTCACATTATTTTCCCCGCCATCACGATTGGTCTGGCGACCTATCTGGCGGTGCTCGAAGGGCTGTGGCTAAAACGCCGCAATCCCGATTACAAAACCCTTTACCATTTTTGGTCGAAAATCTTTGCGGTCAACTTTGGCATGGGTGTGGTGTCTGGTTTGGTGATGGCTTATCAGTTTGGCACCAACTGGAGTGGTTTTTCGGACTTCGCCGGTTCGATCACCGGCCCGTTGCTAACGTACGAAGTGCTGACGGCATTTTTCCTCGAAGCCGGATTTCTCGGCGTGATGCTGTTTGGCTGGAAACGGGTGGGGGAACAGTTGCATTTCTTTGCCACCTGCATGGTGGCGCTTGGCACCATCATCTCCACATTCTGGATTCTGGCGTCTAACAGCTGGATGCACACGCCGCAAGGCTATGAGATTGTCGATGGCCGCGTGGTGCCGGTCGATTGGTTGGCGGTGATCTTCAACCCCTCTTTCCCATACCGCTTGCTGCACATGGGCGTGGCGGCGTTTCTCAGTACCGCCCTGTTTGTCGCAGCATCGGCGGCGTGGCATTTGAAACGGGGCAATGCCAGCAGCGCGGTGCGCAAAATGTTTTCCATGGCGCTGTGGATGTTGGTGGTGGTGACGCCGATTCAGATCCTGATTGGCGATCTGCATGGCTTAAACACATTGGCACATCAGCCCGCGAAAATCGCTGCGATGGAAGGCCATTGGGATAACAGTGATGGCGAACCGACGCCGCTGATTTTATTCGGCATGCCGAATATGGAGACCGAGACCACCGATTACGCGCTGGAAATTCCTTATCTGGGCAGCTTGATCCTCAATCACAGCCTGAGTAAACCGATCCCGGCGCTGAAAGAGTTTGCCAAAGCAGACCGACCGAATGCCACTGTGGTGTTCTGGGCGTTTCGCATCATGGTTGGACTCGGCATGTTGATGTTGCTGCAAGGGCTTTGGAGCGTGTGGCTGCGCCGGCGCGGCACACTCAATCAACATCGTGGCTTTCTGCGGTTGTGTGTTTGGATGGGGCCGAGCGGGTTAATTGCGATTCTGGCGGGGTGGTTTACCACCGAAGTGGGCCGTCAGCCGTGGGTGGTGTATGGGCTGCAACGCACGCGAGATGCGGTGTCCGCCCATGGCGATTTGCACATGAGCATCAGCCTGATTGGGTTTGTGCTGGTGTATGGCGCGGTGTTTGGTTTTGGCTATCTGTACATGATTCACCAAATCAAGCAGGGGCCGGATGCTGCGCATTCACCTGAACATGAACAGCCGTTTTTGTCCGGTCGCATTTAATTCAAGGAGCCTGAGATGGGATTTGATTTATCAATCGTGTGGTTTGGCATCATCGTGTTTGCCACGCTGATGTACATCGTCATGGATGGATTTGATTTGGGCATCGGCATTTTGATGCCGATGGTGACCCGCGGCGAGGCACGGGACACCATGGTGAACTCGGTCGCGCCGGTGTGGGATGGCAACGAAACTTGGTTGGTGTTGGGCGGGGCGGCGCTGTTTGGCGCGTTTCCGCTCGCCTACAGCGTGATCATTGATGCGCTGACCATTCCACTCACACTGATGTTGGTGGCGCTGATATTTCGCGGCGTGGCATTTGAGTTTCGTTTTAAAGCGTGGGCGCATCATCGCGTGTTTTGGGATCGCGCCTTTATGGTTGGTTCGGTGGCTGCGACCTTCTGCCAAGGCATGGTGGTCGGCGCGGTGATTCAAGGCATAGCGGTTGAACAACGTCACTACGCGGGCGGTGCGTTTGATTGGCTGACGCCGTTCTCGCTGTTTTGTGGCATAGGCTTGGTGGTGACGTATGCGCTGCTCGGCGCGACCTGGCTCATCATGAAAACTGAGGGCCATTTGCAGCAGCGATTCTTTGGCATGGCGCCGCGTATTCTGACGATGCAATTGGCCGTGATGATCGCGGTGAGTGCGTGGACGGCGTTGGCGCAGCCGAGTATTGCCACGCGCTGGTTGAGTGTGCCGAACGTGGTGTGGCTCTCTGCGGTGCCGCTGGCTACGGGTTTACTGGCTTGGGCGGCCTATCGCGCATTGGCGCGCCATGCGGATCGCCTGCCGTTTGTCGCCACGCTGGGCATGGTGCTGCTGGGCTTTGTTGGCTTGGGCATCAGCCTGTGGCCGAACATCATTCCGCCGTCGGTCACGTTGTGGCAGGCCGCGTCACCGCCGCAAAGCCAAGGCTTTATGCTGGTGGGCGCGCTGTTCATCATTCCCTTTATTTTGATGTACACCTTTTGGAGCTATGCCGTGTTTGGCGGCAAAGTGAAAGACGGGGAGGCGTACCATTGAACAAACCACATCAGGCGTCTGAGACGCCCACGACATGGAAACAGTGGTTGTGGCTGGCGGGCATTTGGTGTGTCAGCGTGGCCACGCTGGGCATTGTCGCGACGCTGTTTAGAGCCTTGATGACCGCAGCCGGTCTCAGGGCTTAACCGAAGTGTAGAGCTTACTTTTAGCTCTTTGTCCCCGGCAAGAGGCTTCGCCGGGGACTTTTTTATTGGGCAACATCTTCCTGTCAGCGCTAACTGAGCAGAATGCCGAGGAAGATCAGCGCCATGCCGCTGATTTGATACAAATGCAAACTCTCGCCGAGCAGCGCGATGGAGAGCAACACGCCAAATACTGGAATGAGGTGAATGGATAATCCGACTTTAGCTGGCCCCAAACGTTCGACGCCCGCAGTGTAGAGCAGATACGCCAGCACCGAGGGCACAATCCCCACGTAAGCCAGCGCAAGCAGCGTGTGGTTGTTCCAGTTTGGCAACGCGCCAGAATGCACTTCCCACAGGTAAAACGGCAGCACCACCAACAAGCCAAGGAACATCTGCACCGACATCAAACCAATCCGGTTCATTTCTTTTGGCATACGCTGAATCACCAACGTGTAGATGGCCCAACTGACCATCGCTAGAAACACAACCATGTCGCCCTGATTAAAGCTCAATGAGGTGAGGTTCGACCACTCGCCGCGCGAAATAATGCTCAGTACGCCGACAAACGAAATGCTCATCCCCAGCCACTGTTTGGCGCTGAGGGTGAGTTTAAAAAACAGCGAGCCAAACAGCATGATCAGCAGCGGAATGAACGAGTTCAGGATCAACGCATTGCTGGCGGTGGTGGTTTGTAAACCAAGATAGATCAGCGAGTTAAACGCCGCGACGCCGGTAATGGAAGCGATGACAATCCGCGTGCGGTATTGCCAGTAAAGCCGCCATTCACGACGCAACGTTTTGTAGGTAAACGGCAGCAAGATCAGGCTGGCAATCAGCCAACGATCAAACGACAACGTGAGCGGTGGAATATCGCCGCGCACCGAGCGGCCGACAATAAAGTTCCCCGCCCAGAAGAGCGGTGGCAGCGCAAGCAAACAGAGCGTAACCCACAACGTGCTTTTCGGGCTGGATTTGAGGCGTTTCACAAGACTGGTCATGACATCCTTTTCATTTTTCTTATGCAGGAATCATGACGGTACTGGCAAAGCGTTCGAAATGCCATGAGGAATTGGGGCTTGATGTGCAGAAAGTGATAGATCTTCGGTATACGTTTGAAACGAAAGTAAAAAATAACCCGCACGCGGCGGGTTATCGAATCATCTTTCGGTGAGGGTTACACGCCTGCGCGTTTCAGCAGACCCGCCATCAGCGGAGAGCTGGATTTCACCTGTTTGGATTTGTTTTGGAAGCTACGCGCCAGTTGCGGATCGTCGATGTTTTTCGCGATGTACGCCAGTGCGTGGTAGAAATCGGTGCCCGATTTCACTTTCGATTTATCGTTCATCGGCGCCAGCAGTTGCACCATCGCGGTGCCAGTCATTTTTTTCTCAGTCGCGTATTTTTGAACCGCGTCAAGGAGCAGATCCAGGTCTGCCATCGATTCTGCGCTTTCAACGCCTTGTTTTTGCATCTCTTTACGGTTGCGTTTACGCAGCTGCTTAATCACGAAAGCAGGTTGGTTCATTTTTTTAAAACCAAAGTAGCCAGCAGCCAGAACGATGACGATGCCGCCGATCACGTAGCCCCAGATAGAGGAGCCGGAAGATTCAACAACAGGTTGGATAGAGTCAATGCTCGTCGTCAGGTCAGACATATTAATGATCCTTTGAATGGTGCTTCGATACCGAAGCGAATACTAAATCGGGCAGGGAAGAAGGTGTAATGCGGTGAATCAAGAATTCATAAAAAGCACGTTTTCTGCCTCATTTCCCCTTTATTAGGCTTTTTTCCCCTTAAAGCAAGGGGCGTGTCTCCACTAATGATGTTTTTCTGTTTAATAAGTGGAATGGATCACGCAAAGGTCACTATTTGAACATCATTGGCGCGTGATTTCGAGCATCTTTTTTCCCTGCGCACTAGGTTGCAGCCCAATAAAATCAAGGTGTGACGCTATACCGATGGCGTGGAATTATGCCATGATGCATCGAGGCGCAAACGCGCATCTTCAGAAAATCAGGAGCTTATGTGGTCACTATTCGAGAAATGGACATCTCAGATTATGATGCGGTCATCGCGATTTGGCGTGAAACCGAGCATTTATCCCTGCGTGATGTCGATTCGCGCGACAGCATCGCGGCGTATTTGGCCCGCAACCCGGGCTGTAGTTTTGTCGCCATCAAGGACGGCGTGATCGTTGGGACGGTGCTGGCTGGCACCGATGGTCGCCGTGGTTATCTGCAACATTTGGCGGTCAGCAGTGGCTTGCGCGGGCAAGGCATTGGTGAGCGATTGGTTGACGCAACCGTTGATGCGCTGGCCGCGCTGGGGATTCATAAAACCCACCTGTTTGTGTATCACACCAATCACAGCGCACAAGGGTTCTATCAGAAACTGGGTTGGTGCGCGCGCGATGAGGTGCGTATGTTTTCGTTTAACGCTTCCGAACATCTCAATGCGTGATGTACCACAAGCGTGATGGGATCACCTATCACGATGGGATCGAAAATCAATCAGTGGCTGCCTAACAGCGTGGTTCGCCGTCCATAAAAAAAGGTCACCGAGGTGACCTTTGTCGTGTGTTGAGCTTGGGATGGCGGGTTAGCTGTTGCTGTGCGCCATCAGGTCTGAATGCATGCGAGGTTGTGTGTGTTGTGGGAATTTGATCAAGGCGGCCATGACCAGCGAGATAATCAACAAACCGAACATCACGTAGAAGGTGGCGCTGAAACCACCCAAGGTGGAGGCGATCATCGAGCCTGCAAAGCTACCAACGCCGAATCCTAAGTAGATCACCCCGTAGGTTTTGGTCAGGTTGTTGAGGCCAAAGAAATCACTCACCAATGAAGGGAACACGGTGATGGTGCCGCCAAAGCTAAACGCGATGCATGCCACGGCGAAGTAGAAGCTCAGGCTGTGCAAGTGCAGGAATAGCAGCGATGCGGTGCCGACCAAACAGACGAACAGGGCAAAGGCCAGCACTTTAATGCGCGCCATTTTGTCAGACAAAATACCCAGCACCAGACGGCCCCCTAAGTTCGCGACCGCAATCACGGCGACGGAAGTGGCGGCGGTGGCGATGGTCAGGTGCACGTAGTTTTCACCGATGTCTTTTGCCACACCAATCACGTACAAACCACTCATACATACGGTCAGGAACATGACTGCCAGCATCCAGAATTGTGAGGTTTTCATCGCTTCATTGAGCGTGAAGTCGTTGTCGTCGGTCGTTGCTTGCGCAGTAGCGCTGACTTGTTTTGGCGCGTCGGTCATCATCAGGCCACCGATAATCACCATCACCATCGCAATGGCGCCCCAAATTTCAAAGGTTTGTTCCAGCGCCATGTGTGTCAGCAAGTACATGTTGATGTATTTAAAGCCCAAACTGCCCAAACCGTATGCGCCAATCGCACACGCTGAGGCCAACCCTTTGCGTTGTGGGAAAAACTTCACGCAGTTCGACAGGGTCATCAAGTAACCCGTACCGTCGGCAAAGCCGACCAAGAGACCGGCGAAGACGTAAAGCAACATCAGGTTCGATGCATGTGCGGTGAGCAGCAAGCTCCCGCCAAGCAGCACGCCTGCCGCCAGTGTGACATTGCGAACCCCAAAGCGTTCTTGCAGTTTGCCGGAAATGGATGACGCCACCGCCAGTGCCAAACTCAAAATACCAAATGAGAACGCGATTTGGCTGATGGGTTCTTCCAGCTTATTGGCTAACGGTGAGTTAAAGAGGCTCCACGTGTAAACAGAGCCCAGTGCAAACTGGGTAATGATGGTACCGGCTAATGTCATCAACCGTTGGGTTTTGGTTACGGTTACACTCATAACGCACGCTCCAGATAAAATAATCAGGGTTGGAATGAAGCAGGGTGTTCATTCCGAATACCCCCAACATACGGCGTTTGAGCGACGGTACAAGGGCTTGAAACAAGTAAAAAATGAAATGCAACTCACGGTGCATGAGTTGCAATATACGGGCATGAATTACAGGGGGGTATGAATTACAGAGGGCATAAATTACAAGGGGTATCAGTTACAGGTGCATCAGTTCGCGAAATGCTTTGATGTTACTGCGACTGACGGGCACATCGCCTTCGACATCCGACATTTTCAGCAGGTAGGTGCTGTTCACCCATGGAATGATTTCCTGAATGTGGCGCGTGTTGACACAAAACGAGCGGTGGGAGCGGAAAAATTGCTGCGCTGGCAGTTTTTCAATCAGTTCGCTAATTGAACACGGCGCAACAAACTCACCATCGTGGGTGTACACCAACGTGATTTTCTCTTTGGCCTCGGCATAGGCAATGTCATCGATGGGCGTGACGCGAATGCGATTGTCGCGCACCAAGTTGATGGTCGCGGCGCTCGCTGCCATGCTCGGTTCAACCGGGTTGGCCGCGCTCGGCTGCGGAAGCGCGAACTGTTCCAATTTGGTCAGCAAGCGTTTCACGCGCTCCTCATTGAGCGGTTTGAGCAGGTAATCAAAGGCTTCCAAGTCAAACGCTTCGGCAGCATGCTCTTTATACGCGGTGGTGAACACGATTTGCGGCTTTTGCGAAAATTGATGAATGTTGCGCGCCAGCAGCATGCCGTCAATCGACGGAATATTGATGTCCAGAAAGATGATGTCGACCTTGTTGCTTTGCAGAAATTTGAACGCTTCGAGTCCATCATCAAATGAGTCGACGACTTGAATCTGGCTGTAAGTGCGAATCAGGTAGCTGAGTTCTTCACGTGCCAGATATTCATCTTCCACAATGATTGCTTTTAACATAGGGAAATAACCATCAATTGAGATCAAAAGAAATGTCTGTGCCGGGGGACAGACGTTGAATGGTGAGTCCTTTGCCGTAGAGCAGCGCAAGGCGTTGATGGACGTTCACCAACCCAATTCGGTGGCTGCCCATCGTGCCTTGATTCACTTTGTCGATCACCTGCTGGCTGATGCCTTCACCGCTATCCCGAACGGTCACTTTGACAACGTCGCCCGCTTGTTTCACGCGAATAATCACCTCTCCTGGGCCTTTGCCGGGCACGACGCCATGCTGAATGGCGTTCTCGACCAAGGGCTGGATCAACAGTGATGGCACTTTCTTGTGGATCGGATCGATATCAAACGTCACGGTGAGTTTGCTGCCAAAGCGGGCTTGTTCGATCGCCACGTAATCTCGCACCTGCTGAATCTCTTCTTGAATGTCGATCAGACCGTCGTTTTTCTCCAAATTAAAACGCAGGAAATCGGCGAGATTGGCGATCAATTGCCGCGCTTTATCGGGCTGAATGCGCACCAAGGTTGAGATGGCGTTGAGCGCGTTAAACAGAAAGTGCGGATTAATCTTGTTTTGCAGTGCAGAAAACTCAGCTTTACTCGCCATGGTTTTGAGCTGCTCAAGGCGTGAAATCTCGATTTGGGTGGAAATCAATTGCGATAAACCAATCGCCATCTCTTTGAGCGCGCCGCGAATGCGGTGCGGTTGGCAATAGAAAATCTTGAGCGTGCCAGTCACTTTGCCGTTTTCCCATAACGGAATGATCAGCAACGAGTGGAACTCATGCACGTTGAGGTCATTGCTGATGATCTGTTTGCCCAGCTTGACCGCTTGTTGCGTCATGTCGCTGATTTTGTGGTACGCATCGAGGTAGTTTTCCTGACCGACGCCGATGTAGGCCAACACATCTTGAGTGTCGGTAATCGCCACCGCATCTGCTTCGGTTTCGTCGCGAATAATGGCGCACACTTTTTGCAACGAATCGCGGTCGTTTTGTCTGAAATGGGGCAGGGTTTTGTTGGCGATGTTGAGCGCTTGCTTGGCTTGCAGCGCGGCGATCATGTCTTTTTCATCGTCGAGATCTTGCACCAAGGTGATGATTAAGCCGATGCACATCACGCCCAAGATCATCGGAATGCTGATCTGCTCTACGATGGAATGCGACAACGCCGTGTTGTCATTGAGCACAATGATGAGCGACATGGTGGTGACTTCACACAGCACGCCCGCGGCGATGCCCATCATGGCAAAGCGCTTTTTCGGACAGCGTAGGTGAATCCACGTCGCCAGAAGCCCCGCCAGTATACTGGTAATGAGACACGCCATGGAGGTGGGGCCGTCCATGTCAATCCAGTAGCGGTGAATGCCCGAGACCAACCCAGCCGGAATGCCCACCCACGGGCCAAACAAAATGCCGCCAGATAAAATGGCGATGATGCGCACGTTGACCAGTGAGCCATACACGTTGACGCCGGTGTAGGTACTAAAGACGGCAAAAAAGATAAACAGCAACGAAATCATCGCGGTCTCTTTGGGGCTGCGGTGACGTTTGATGACGATGCGCTGAAACAGGTGGGTGCGCGTCAAAATGAAGAGTGTCATCAGCATCAAAGCGGCGCGTTCAAACACGGCGAGTAGCATCATGACTTGTTCGGTGTACACGTCAAAAACTCCGAGGGTCGCTAAAAACCCCGTCATGTTACCCACAAAATGTGAGCTTCATCATGAGATGGGTCAAACCGCGCGGGCTTTATTGGTGAAACCGATGGAAGAGGTGGCATAGATGAACAGAAGTATCGATAAAATTTCTGCTAATTAGAAAAGGCAATAAAAAGGCCAATAAAAAAGCTTCGCCTGAGCGAAGCTTAGATGATGGACGCGTGTGCTGGGCGCTAGTTGCTGCGCGATTCTAATGCGTATTTGCCAGGCCCCAACAGCAGGATGGCAATGCCTGCAAACAGATATACCCCAATGCCTTCGGCGGCCCATGCGCCGACTTTGTTCACGGTAAATAGGTTGTCGGCATGCATCAGCCAAATCACCATCAAGCAGGTGCCAATCCAAATGATACTCGACACGCGGGTGAGCACGCCAAGAATGATCAGAATTGGCACGATGACCTCGCCCACATACACGCCATAGGCTACGAACGCAGGCAAACCATGGTTCACCAACAGCCCCTGAATAAACTCGATGCCACCGTACAGTTTATGAATACCGTGCAGTAAGAACATTACGCCGAAACTGACGCGTAGGATGAGTTTGCCTAGGTCGTCTTTGTCGAACAGTGAATCTAATCCATTCAATAGTGCTTTCATCATGAGTTTTCCGAGTGGTTTTTTATTAACTTAGCAGTAAACGACCAACGAGTTGCACCGACGCCTTTGGCGATGATGAACAATTATTTCGAATAAGTTTGTTGATGCGAATCAAATGAATTTTCGTGTGAGTATGGTTGCCCTTTCATTCGCTGTAAAAGCAGCGCCGTGTAAATATTGAAAATAATCTTAATAATTGATTTTAAATCAAAAATAATATCGATTTTATTGAGTGGTCGCGTGATTAACAGCGTGTTTATGTCTATGTATATGGACATCACCGCTATATCAATGCACAAATAAATCAATGCAGGAATAAATCAATACAGAAATAAACCGATCAAGAAAGATGTACTGAAAATAAAATCAAGCGGAGAGTTGATGGTCGGCAATGAAAAATAACGTTTAAGCGCATCAACATGGCTTAAACGTTATTTGATGTCAGGTCTGCTTATTTCGATGGGTCGTGCATGGCAGAATCTTTGGGTGGCGGCGTCCAGTGACGCTCGTTGTCAAAGCGGCGGTCGGTGCGATCAAATGCCATTTCTGCTTTTAAGCGCTCTTCCAGTTCAACAAACAGCTTGATGTAGTTGTTATCGAGCCGCTCCTTGCCAAAGGTCTCTGCATTCCACGCGGCATACAAACCATCTGAATGCGTGCTTTCCACTTTCTTGAATGTGTTTTTCTGATGTTCGACAAAGAATGGGTGAAAGCCGAGGGTTTTCATCGCCGCTGCGCCCACTTCGAGTGCGGAATGATAGGTTTCCGAAACCGCCATATCGACGCCTGCTTGGCGCAATCGGTAGCCGTGGCCTCGGTCAAACGCGCGCGCCAGCACTTTCACGTGCGGATAAGTTTGCTTAACGTATTTGACCAGCTCCACGCTGCTCTCTTGATTGTCGATCGCCACCACCAGTAGGCTGGCGTCTTCAATGCCTGCAGTGTGAAGCAAATCTGGGCGAGTGGCGTCACCAAAGTAGGCTTTGGTGTGAATGCGTCGTAAGTTGTCCACTTGAACCGCTTGGTGGTCAAGCACCACGGTTTTGACGCCGTTGGCGACCAACAAGCGGTTGACTATTTGGCCGAAACGACCGATCCCGGCGATGATCACGGTGCCTTGTTCATCGATGGTGTCGCTGTCGCGCTCATTGGTGACGTGTTCAAACCGCGGCAGAATCACTTTGTCGAACAGAATAAACAGCCCCGGCGTCAGGAACATCGACAACGCGACCACCAGAGACAGAATCTGCGCTAAATCGGCAGGTAACACGTGGCGTTGCTGGGTAAAGGTTAACAGCACAAAACCAAATTCACCCGCTTGCGCCAAGCTCAACGTGAACAGCCAGCGGTTGCTGCCTTGGATGCGAAAGATCATCGCCAGCAGATAGAGCACGACCGCCTTGAGCAGCATGACACCCAAGGTCGCGCCTAAAATAATAAAGAAGTGGCCAAACAGAATATCGAACTTAATGCCCGCGCCCACGGTGATGAAAAATAGCCCCAGCAGCAAGCCTTTCAACGGTTCGATGTTGGCTTCCAGCTCATGACGAAACTCACTGTTGGCCAGCACGACACCTGCGAGGAAGGTGCCCAGCGCGGGGGATAACCCGACCACATTCATCAATGTGGCGATGCCAACCACCAACATCAGTGCAGTGGCGGTAAAGATTTCGCGCACCCCGGCACTGGCCACAAAGCGAAACAGCGGGCGACTGAGATAGTGACCGCCCACCACCACGGTGGCAATTGCGGCAGTAATGATGATGCCGTAGGCCCAGCCCGGCAAATCGGCGATTAAGTTGAGTTCTTCCTGATGAGCGGCGGCGGCATTGGCGGCGGTTTGCGCTTGTTCAATCAACTCGGGCAACGCCAACAGCGGAATAAACGCCAGCATCGGAATGACGGCGATGTCTTGAAACAGCAACACAGAGAACGCGTTTTGTCCCCCTTCGGTGCGATTGAGGCGTTTCTCGTTAAAGGTTTGCAGCACAATCGCGGTGGAGGAGAGGCAGAAAATCAAACCGATGGTGAGCGCGACTGACCAAGTGATGTCGAACAGCAGACACATGCCCATGGTCGCCAGCGTGGTGACGCCAACTTGCAAGCCGCCCAAGCCCAGCAGGCGAGTGCGCATCGCCCACAGCATTTTCGGCTCTAGCTCCAAACCGACCAGAAACAGCATCATCACCACACCAAATTCCGCAAAATGCTGAATGGTGGATGTTTCATCGCCAACCAGTCCCACCACGGGGCCGATGACCACGCCGGCCATCAAATATCCCAGCACCGAGCCGAGGCCAAAACGTTTCGCAAGCGGGACGGCAATCACTGCCGCAACGAGGTAGATAAAAGCCTGAATAAAATAACTGGTCATGCAGAGTGTCTTAGCTCCATGGGTCGGAAGTACTGATTCAGTGTGGGCAGTTCGCTGGCGCGTTCTACATCAATGGTGTTGTCGTTCAATGCTTGCAGCACCTGCATGTAGCGTTTGATGTGCGCATCGAGACGTTCGTCGTCGCATGCGGATCGCGCATCAAACAGCACCAGTGGCGCGAGGTAATTCATGCCGGTCATTGCGGCCATCTGCTCAATTGGGCGCAGCAGTTCACGCACGCTATATCGATTATAGCCACTGGCTTGATAACTCTCCGATTTACCGCCAGCGGAGGTGATGCACAGCAGGGTTTTGCCGTGCAGCGCTTCGCCGTCCTGACCGTAGGCGAAACCGTATTCCAGCACCAGATCCTGCCACTCTTTGAGAATCGACGGGGTGGAGTACCAGTACATCGGAAATTGAAAAATGATCACATCGTGTTCCAGCAAACGTTGTTGCTCTTTGTCGACATCAATATTGAACGTCGGATATTCGCCATACAAATCGACGAGGGTGACGTTGCGGGCGTAACGGGCCGCTTTAAACAGGCGCGAATTCACCTCACTCTTGTGCTGACAAGGGTGCGCGTAGAGGATCAAAATACGTTGGCTGGTCATAGAATTTTAGATGTGATTGAGCGTGTTAAAATAGTTATCCAAATTGCTAATGCATTCAAATGAATATTTACGTTTTGGCGAGAATTGACAACTATTTGACAGCGGTTTCTTTCGCGAAAAATTCATATCAGTCCGGTCAATGTGAAGAAAATGAATAGATATAAAATAAGTTGTATAAATTCTTTCCTTTATGTAAGAAAAGCGAGACAATGATCACTCTTTGTCCTTTTCGTTGAACATTTCTGTTTGCATATGACTCAAACCGCTTCGGCACCGAATGATAATTCGCGCCACAATCAATATTTACGTGTTTTTGCACTGGGGTTCAGTGCGTTTATTTTTAACACCACAGAATTTGTGCCGGTTGGCTTGTTAACGGACATCGCGCAAGATTTCGATGTACCACTCGCCTCCGCGGGCTGGATGCTGACCATCTACGCGTGGATCGTGGCTTCGATGTCCTTGCCGATGATGATGCTGACCAGCAAAATGGAGCGCAAGACGCTGCTGCTGAGCGTGTTTACCTTGTTCATCATCAGCCACGGGTTCTCGGTGATTGCTTGGAACTTTGAAATGCTGGTGGCGAGTCGGATTGGCATCGCGTTTGCGCACGCCGTGTTCTGGTCGATTACCGCATCAATCGCGATTCGCGTGGCCCCGCCGGGCAAGAAAACATTAGCGCTGAGTGTGCTGGCAACCGGCACCTCGCTGGCGATGGTCTTGGGCGTGCCGCTGGGTCGAATTATCGGTCAATGGTTAGGCTGGCGCGTGACGTTTGGCGTCATCGGGGTTACCGCGCTGCTGATTATGTTTGCGCTGTTCCGTTTGTTGCCAACCTTGCCAAGTTTGTTCTCTGGTTCGATGAAAAAACTGCCAGAGCTGCTGCGCAAACCGACGCTGCTTGGCTTGTACCTGTTCATCTTCCTGCTATTTACTGCCCATTACACGGCCTACAGCTACATTGAACCATTTGTGAAAGTGGTGGGTCAGGTGAGCGAAAACTTCACGACCTTCTTGCTGTTGCTCTTTGGTGGCGCAGGGATTTTGGGCAGTGTGATTTTTGGTTACTGGGGCGAACGGGCCAACAGCAAACTCTTGGTGTGCAACACCGCGGTGGTCATGTTGTGTATGGTGGCGTTGCTGTTTTCGGCGACGAATCCGTGGGGCATCAGTACGCTACTGCTTCTGTGGGGCACCGCGTTGATGATCGTCAGTTTGGCGATGCAGGTAAAAGTGCTCAATATTGATGCCAATGCTGCAGACATGATCATGTCGATGTTCTCGGGGATCATCAACTTAGGTATCGGGGCTGGCGCCTTGATTGGTGCGAAAGTGATTCACTTTCGCTCGCTCGACGCCATTGGTTACGTCGGTTCCGGCTTTGCGCTGGTGGCGCTGGTGCTGATGTTGGTGCTGTTGAAAAAATTCCCGTCGATCCGCTAATCGTTCAAATCCGAAAAAGCAGCCCCCGTGGCTGCTTTTTTTATGCCTGCGTGTGATTGCAACAGGGTGAACGCCAAAACGCCATGCTGATTCCAAAATTGCCGCTTTGAACGCCTGTTAAACAATAATGAGAATGAATATCGTTTACATGAATGGGTTCGGTTGTTAGTATGCACACAGCTTAACGCACCGCCTTGTTGTGGCTGAAGTTTTGAGGCGTTCGAAGAATGCTTTAAGGCAACAAGGCGGGCGTGCTAACAACGTCAGCATCTAAAAAAAGAGATCTGTCCAATTTGAACGACCGCGAAGCGCGCGGCCGTTTTGAAGGGTCGAGGTCCACAAGCATTAAGGATTCGGATTAATGGCAATCCCAAGAATTGCAGGTTACACACTGCCTGCCAGCGAACACTACCCGCTCAATAAAACGCAGTGGCAGATTGATCCCGCCAAGGCGGTGTTGCTGGTTCACGATATGCAGGAATATTTCGTTAACTTCTTTGAGATCACTCAGTCGCCGATGAGCGACATCATCCACAACATTCAACGTTTGAAAGCGGCGGCCAAACAGGCGGGGATTCCCGTGGTGTATACCGCACAACCGGCCAATCAAGATCCGGCCGAGCGCGCGTTGCTGACCGATTTCTGGGGGCCGGGGCTGCAAGAAGAAACCGCGATTCTGGACACGTTAGCACCAGAGGACGGCGATGTGGAATACGTGAAGTGGCGCTACAGTGCATTTAAGAAAACCTCGCTGCTGGAAGATATGCAGGCGCAGGGCCGAGATCAACTGATCATCTGCGGCGTGTACGGCCACATAGGTATTTTGTCGACCGCACTCGAAGCGTTCATGCTGGATATCAAACCGTTTGTGATTGGCGATGCGATTGCCGATTTTAGCCAGCAAGATCATATTCATACTCTTAACTATCTGGCGGGTCGCGCCGCAAGTGTGCAGACAGTGCACGCGGTAGAACAAGCACTTGCTCGCAAGCCATCCCTGACGCTGGATCAAATGTGTGTCGATGTGGCTGAAGCGCTGTCGCTGGATCTCGATGAAGTTGATGTGAACGAGAACTTACTGTTTCTTGGTTTAGATTCAATTCGTGCCATGGTGCTGCTGGAGAAGTGGCGTCCGTACGGTGTGAATGTGACGTTCGCGCAACTGATTGAGAAAGTGACGTTGCACGAGTGGTGGGCGCTCATCGGCGAACCGACCACGCAAACGGCGGCGGAACCTGCGATGGCGTAATGTCATGGCGGCCAAAGGCTGATGGGCTTTGCGAGTGAACCACTGGCAAAGCCCTTTTTTATCGGCGAAATAGACAAGTGCGGTGCAGACGAAGCCAACGCAGCTGATATGGCGGTATAGAGAGAATGAAGAGGCATGAAAAAGCCCGGATTAACCGGGCTTTTTGCCTGCGTTGACTGCTTAGCTATACAGCGCGCGCAGTCCTTTTTTGTCGACTTTGCCGACGGAGGTTTTTGGCAACACATCGATGAATTGGATTTGATCCGGCAGTTTGAAATCCGCCAAGCCTAAATCACGCAGGAAGCGTTTCAGCGCCAGTCCTTTCACCTGATGCCCTTCGCGCTTGACGATTACCGCGCAGCTACGCTCGCCCAGGTAATCATCCGGCACTGCTACCAGCGCCGCATCATGCACTGCTTCGTGGCGCAGCAGATAGTTTTCAATCTCTTCTGCCGCGATTTTTTCACCGCCGCGGTTAATCTGATCCTTGTCGCGTCCGGTCACGATGATGTTGCCTGCTGCGGTGCGTTTGACCAGATCGCCAGTGCGATAAAAGCCGTCTGGGGTAAACGAACGTTCGTTGTGCGCTGGCGCGCGATAATAGCCGCGAATGGTGTACGGCCCTTGCGTGAGCAGAAATCCCTCTTCGCCGACGGCGACATCGTTCCCGTCCTCATCGACCACGCGCACTTGATCGTGCGGTGAAATCGGGCGGCCTTGGGTGCTAGCAATCACCTCATCGCTGTCGTCAAACCGAGTGTAGTTCACCAACCCTTCCGCCATGCCAAACACCTGTTGCAGGCGGCAGTGTAGTCGACTTGGCAGCTCACGCGCCGCCGTTTCGCTAAACTTAGCGCCGCCAACCAGCAGCAGTTCCAAGCTGGAAATGTCGTGCGTGGCCTTTTCGGCGTAATCCATCCACAGCAGTGCCAGTGGCGGCACTAGCGCAGACACCGTAACGCGGTGACCCTCAATCATCTCAAACGCATGTTGTGGCGTTGGATCTTGGGTGGGAATCACGCAGCCACCTGCCCAGAACACGCCCAACGCGCCCGGAGAGCTGAGTGGAAAGTTATGCGCGACTGGCAGCGCGCACAAAAAGCGCGTCATGTGGTCGAAATGACAAATCTCTACACTGCCGGTGACACTGTAGGCGTAATCATTGTGCGTGCGCGGAATCAGTTTCGGTGTGCCCGTGGTGCCGCCCGACAGCTGGAAAAACGCGACCTCACTGGCATCGGCATCTTGTTCTTGTAGCGCAGGTTGCAAGCAGTCATCAAGCGCCACGAACCGAGGGTCGTCCACGGTGACTTGGCCGCGAACAATCACATGCTCAATGGTCGGGCACTGCGCCACGATGTCGCTTGCCAATGCTTGATAATTGAAACTGCTCGCCTCGCCATCAATCAGATACGCTTTGGCATCGGCGTGCTGACAGAAGTAGCTGATTTCCATTTGGCGATGGGCGGGCAGTGCAAGCACCGGGCGCACGCCAATTTGTAGTAGGGCGAAGAAGCACTGATAAAACTCGGCAATGTTGGTCATTTGCAACACGACGTTGTCGCCGCGCTGCAAGCCGAGCTGACGAAATCCCGCCGCCAGTTGCGCCGCGCTGTCGACCAGTTCGCGATAGCTGATCGCGCGTTGGCCGCACACAATGGCCTCACGCTGCGAAAACTTGGCTTCGGTTTCCAGTAGGTAATCCAACAGCGTTTTATCTTGCCAGTATCCCAGCGCGCGGTAGTCGTCGGCCAGTTCCTGCGGCCAAGGGGTGTAATCTAATTCTCGTTGTGCGTTCATGGGGCGTCCTAGGCGGTGAGGAGTTCGTTCAGTTGAATGCCAGCGGCGGATAAAATGGTGCCCATCTTGGCGCCGGTTTCATCCAGTTCACTTTGCGGGACAGATTCGTGGACGATGCCCGCACCGGCGTATACCTTCATTTGGCGTTTTTGCACTTCGGCGCAGCGGATGGTGACCACCCATTCGCCGTTTCCACGCGAATCGCACCAGCCCACCATGCCGGTGAAATAGCCGCGATCAAACTGTTCAATGTTACGAATCGCTTCATAGGCATTGGCGCGCGGATAGCCGCATACCGCCGGCGTCGGGTGTAAATCGGCCGCAATCTTCAGCACATTGAGGTTGGCGTCGTTCGCTTGGCCCTCAAGCAGCGTCGACAGGTGCAGCATGGTTTGGGTTTCGATCACCGATGGAATCATCGGCGCATACAGGTTGTGGCAGTACTGGCTCAGCACGCGTTCCACTTCTTCCACCACCAAGCCGTGTTCGTGCAAATCTTTTTGTGTGTTGAGCAGCGACAGGCGCGAATCGTCGTTTTGTGCCTCACTGGCTGAGCGCGGGCGTGAGCCAGCCAACGGGTTCGACACCACGTAGCTGCCTTTTTTCGCCACCAGCAATTCAGGGCTTGCGCCCATCAGCTTCACGCCTGGCAAGGTGTCGGCGGCAAAGGTGTAGCCTTTGGCGTTGATCGCAAGCAAGTTACGCAGCAGTCCCGGCAGGTGAATGTCCGTGTCGGTTTCCACTTCCACCGCACGCGATAGCACCGCTTTGGCGAGGTCGGTGGTGGCGAACAGATTGAGCAAATCGCTCACGCCTTGGCGGTAATGCTGGCCGGTCGGGGAGGAGATCACCTTGGCCTGTGCCGCTTGGTTGGCCGCCGCGTTGGCGGAGCCGCGTGTGCTGCTGGAGACAAACAGCTGCTGCGGAATCACAAATCGGGTCGGGTTTTCTTCACGAAATGGCACGATGCCAAACAGCACCGGATTATCCGATTCGTGTTGTTTCGCGGCTTGCAGCATGGTTTGCGCCCGCTCTGCCAACTGAGCAAAGGGCATGGGCTGGTGGATTTCTTGCTCGATGCCGATACCCAGCATCGTATTGGTAGGAGAAGCGAAGAAAAACGGCGCACGGTCTAGCTGATCGCTCAGCAGTTCGCTCTCCATTTTTGTATAGCCAATCACTTCACGTTGCATTTTGAATCCCTCTTTTACTTTCTGACGTGACTATTTATGACTTTCTGATGTGACTCAGCGGTCGGCCGCGCGATGCACAGCGGCCCACCACCGAGGTCGAGATCATTTGCCATTTCATTGGGCAATCGATACATTTATACCACCTTTAATGATAACGTTTATCATTACTATTTGATAATAAATATCATTATTGATTCAAGATCACGATTTACGCTGTGAATAATTCACAGTTCAGTCAGTAATTGCTGGTTATATTCATACTAAATAAAGGGTTATAACGATGGATTTGTCATTAAATGAGCAAACGGTTTTGGTCACGGGCGCCGCGAGAGGGATTGGTTTCAGTGTTGTCGAACATTTGCTGGCGCAAAACGCGCGCGTGGTGGCCACCGATGTGCGCATCGAAACCCTGTTAAGTCACACCGAGGCGTTGCGTGCCCAGTATGGGGAGAAGTTGCAATGTGCCGAATTGGATGTCACCCAAACGGACAAAACAGCGGCCGTCATTGGGGCGCTGCAGCAGCAACACGGACCGATCGATCATTTGGTCAGTTGCGCGGGGATTTTGCATTTGGGCGCTCTCAACGACATGCCGTTTGCTCAGGTGCAGGAGACGTTTATGGTCAACACCTTTGGCATTCTGAGTGTGATGCAGGCGCTCAGCCCATCGATGAAAGCGGCCAAACGCGGCGCGATGGTGGTCATCGGCTCGAATGCGGCCAACACGCCGCGTCCGAATATGGGCGCGTATGGGGCGTCGAAATCGGCGTTGCACATGCTGGTGAAATGCATGGGGATTGAGCTGGCGCCATTTGGTGTGCGGTGCAACATTGTTAGCCCGGGCTCCACGCGCACTGAGATGCAAATGCAATTGTGGAATGAACATTATGGCGAAGCCAATGCCATCGCTGGAGATGCGGGCAGTTATCGCCTCGGGATCCCGCTGCAGAAAATCGCAGAGCCGGCAGACATTGCCAAAACCATTCTGTTTCTGCTCTCGGATGCGGCCAATCACATCACCATGCACGATTTGCGCGTTGATGGCGGCGCGACGCTCGACAACTGAGGCCTTTCACACCCATAAGAAAATCCCGTACAGATAAGAAAACCCCGCATTCGCGGGGTTTTTGGTGTGCGTGAAACTGCCCAATTAGGCAACGGTGGAATAGCGCTGCGAGAGCACGCCATTCATTGCTTCTGCCAGCGTATCCAACAGTTGTACCGTGTTGTCCCAACTCAGGCATTCGTCGGTAATCGATAGCCCCGGCACCAAGTCCTCGTTCGCCAGGCTCTGATTGCCTTGTTTGAGAAAACTTTCGCACATCACGCCAGCAATGCAGGTTTCGCCCGCCAGTAACTGCTGCGCGATATCTTGCGCGACGCCGAGTTGATTGTGCGCTTTTTTCAGGCTGTTGCCGTGGCTGCAATCAATGATCAAACGCGGATTGAGGCCGCTTTCTTCCAGTTGTTTCGACACCGACACCACATCATCGCTGTGATAGTTGGGCACTTTGCCGCCGCGCAAAATCACATGTCCGTGCGGGTTACCGTGTGTCATCACCAAGGCTGGCGCGCCTTGAGTGCCCGCGACGCTCATCACGTGCTCGGCCTGCGCGGCATGAATGGCATCAATCGCGATGGACACGTTGCCATCAGTGCCGTTTTTAAATCCGATCGGGCAGGGCAGTGCGGAGGCCATCTGGCGGTGAATTTGTGACTCGGTGGTTCGCGCGCCAATTGCGCCCCAGCAAATCAGATCGCTGATGTATGGATAAACGGTGGTGTCGAGAAATTCGGTCGCCGTCGCCAATCCTAAGTCGGTCACGTCGCGTAAAAACGTGCGGGCCACACTCAGACCTTTCGCCATGTTGTGCGCGCCATCGAGGTCGGGATCAACAATCAAGCCTTTCCAGCCAGTGCGCGTGCGCGGCTTTTCAAAATAGGTGCGCATCACAATCAGCAGTTGGTCGGCGTAATCGGCTTGCACTGCCGCGAGTTTGCGCGCGTATTCAAGCCCTTGCTGTGGATCGTGAATCGAGCATGGGCCGACAATCACCAGCAGGCGTGGGTCCTGGCCCTCCAGAATGGCGGCGATCGCTTGGCGGCTTTGGACAATCAGCGCTTGCTGAGTGGCGCTGGTGGGAATTGAGCCAAGCAGTGTTTCGACAAACGGCAGTTGGCCGACAGTGGTTGAGCGCATGACGTTGTTGAGCATATGCATTCGTCCCCCTCAAGACGGGCAGTAAATATGGGCGGAATGGTCGTTATTATATTGTGAAAATGATAATTATTATCAATTTTGAGTTTGGCGATTATCAACAACGCTTGGTTTTGTTGTCAAGCGGCGATTCACGCAGAAGTGTGATGTTGAGGCGAGAAAACAGGGGAAAGTGAATCAAGCGACTAAATTTTAACGCCATGATTTTAATGCTCTTTGTCGCTGTGGTGAGATGTCCGATGTGGTTAATGTAAATGATAATTATTGTCATTATGTGTGTTTAATTGTAACAATAATGGTGAATCACGACGAAACCCAAACACAACAAGAGGCGTGTTGAAAGCATCATGCACGAGATGACAACGTTACAGGCGGCCTATTGGGTCGGCAGGCAATCCACCACACCAAGGGCTGGCGATGCGGCCCATTTGTATGTCGAATTTGAGGGGCGGGGGATCGATGAAACGCGACTGGCTGCGGCGGTTCACACGCTCTTTGCTCGCCATGAAATGCTGCGCGTTACGGTCAGCGAGGACGGTCAATGGTCTGTCGGTGAACTCAATGAATTCCACGCATTGCAGGTACAGGATTGGCGCGCGCTCGACGCTGCCGATTGCGATGAAAAACTTCGCGTCATGCGTGAGCAGAAAACCCATCAAAAGCTGGCACTCAATCAAGGGCAAGGCGCAGAGTTTGTTTTGACTCGGTTATCTGACGATCGCTTTCGTTTGCATGTGGATGTCGACATGATCGCCGCCGATGCGCAAAGTTTTCGCCTGATGATAGACGCGCTGGTCGCGGCTTATCATGGTGAACTGAGTGATACTCGTAGCGCGCCATTTATTGCGTTTCAACGTCAAATGGCGACGGCTGCGCAGCAGGCCTTAGTGGCGCGCGATCGCCGTTACTGGCAGGCTCTGCAAAGTACAATTGCGCCCGCCCCCAAGTTACCCGAGCGTGAGCCCGTTCATTCAGATACGGCTGCGGTGCATACTGAGCGCTTGGCGTTTGAGCTGACGGTTCAGCAGCGCGCGCAACTCGAAGCGCTAGCCGCCCAACATCACCTCAGCCTGAGCGCTGTGTCGCTTGGTGCGTTCAATGTGCTGTTGGCGGATGCCCTTAAACAGCCAGCGTTTCGAATCAACGTGCCGCTGTTTTATCGCCCGCAAGGCTTTGACGATACGGTGGGGGATTTTGCTAATTTAACGCTATTTAGCGCCCATTGTGCACCGAACGTGCCACTTTTAACGCTGTTTGAGCAAACCCAACATCAGTTGATGACGTGCTTGGAGCATCGTCATTACAGCGGCGTCAATGTCATGCGCGATCTGTCGCGCCAGCAGGGCGCCCTGCAAACTTCGCCAGTGGTGTTCACCTCGGGCTGGGACATCGGCGGCGATCTCTATGCTCAGCGGGTGCACGACACGCTCGGCGACATGGTATGGGCCTGTTCTCAGGGCGCGCATGTGCTGCTGGACGCGCAGATTGTGCCTTACAAGCGCGGCGTTCTGATCAACTGGGATGTGCGCACGGACAGTGTGCCACGCGAATTCTATCAATCGCTGTTCACCCGTTATGTGGCGCTGTTGAGTGAGCTGGCTGAGCATCCTGAGCGTGTGTTGCAACCCGGCATCATTGAAGTGACAAGTATTGAGGGGACATGTATTGATGAGGGGACAAGTGTGAAGACGACAAGTGCCTCCAGCAGCGCGCAGCGCCCTCACCAAACCCCACTGAACGGATTGCAACAGGCGTATCTGGTTGGGCGCAGTGAACATTTACCCTTGGGTGGGGTGGCGATGCAGGATTTTCGTATCTATCGCGGGACCGTCGACGCTGATCAACTGCACGCGCGGTTGGTGGAATTGGTGGACACACTGCCCGTACTGCGCACTCACATCGACGACACCACGCTGACGCAATGGGTGAGCGATGAGCGAATCGTCAACTGGCAGCATTGCGACCTGCGTGATCGGAGTCGGCCGCAGGCATTAAGCGAAGCGGAGGCGCTGATCGAGCAGATCTCGCACAGTCGGCATGATTTAGCGCGTTCACCGTGGAAAGTCTGGTTAGTGTCGCTACCCGAAGCCAAGCCGGACGCGCTGGCCGCTGACGCTTTTCGCCATATTGTACTCACCAGTTTTGATGCGCTGATTTCCGATGGCCATTCCATCGCCTATCTATTGGCTCGCTTGCTGGAAAATCAACCCAAGCCCGTCGCCGCGCAGCCAGCATTGGGTGTCACGAGTGAGGTGGCAGCGAAGCTTCTTTCTCAACAAAGCACCACTCAGCAACACGCCACTCAACAAAATACCACTCAGCCACACATCACTCCGCAGCAAGAAGCCAACGCGCGCGAAATGGCGCAAGCTTACTGGCGCGAGAAGCTGGCCAGTGTGACCGAACCGATGGCACTGCCGTGGCAAGCGCCGCTTCATACCCTCTACCAACCGCGTTACGCGCGAGAAAGCGTCACGTTGAGCTGCGACGAAACGCGCGCGCTGCTGAAATTGGCGGCAAGTGAACGGCTGTTTCCAAATAGCGTGCTGACAACGCTGGTCATGCACACGCTGGCGAACTGGTGTTCGAACATGCCTTTGTGCATCGGTTTGCCCGTTGCGCCGCCCCCGCAGGCTGGAGAGCTGACCAATCGCTCCAGCTTTATTGCGCTGACCTACGCGCTGGATGAAGCGGACTTCGCTACGCAAGCGCGCTTCATCCAGCGCGATGTGGCCGAAGGTATGGCGCATCTGGCGTTTTCGGGCATTGAACTTAACCGTCAATTGATGAGCCAGTTACCGGCGCGCACCATGCCGCTGCCTGTGGTGATCACCAATGGATTGGGGTGGGAAACGCTGCGAGCCGACAATACGTTGCAGCAGCATGATGGGCTGACCCAAACGCCGCAGATTGCGCTCGATATTCGCCTCGCTTACGACGCAGATAAAAATCTGGTCATCAGCGCCGATTACGTCACACAAGCGTTAAGTCAGGCGCAGGTGGCTGCGTGGCTGAGCAGTTACAAGCGAGCGGCGAAGAGCATGATCGAACGCCAGAGTTTGCAATGGGTGAGCCGCGAAGCGCTGGATTTAAGCCACTATCATCGTAATTCGCACCGTAACTCGCACCGCAACGCCGTCGACCACCGCAACACCATTGACGCGGATGACGGGACGGCGCCGTTTCTGGCCACGCTGGCGGAGCGCCTGTGGGACACGCCGAGTCAGCGCACCGCGCTTTTCTGCGGTGAGCAGCGCTGGAGCTATCAGCAACTGGGAGAGCAAGTCGCGAACATGATGGCGCATCTGCAGGCGCGCGGCGTGAAAGCTGGCGACGTGGTGGCGATTTGCCTGCCTCGCAGCGTAGCACATGTCATCGCAACACTGAGCTGCGCGTTGTCGGGCGTCATTTGGGTGCCAATTGATGCCGCCAGCCCGCCAGAGCGTAAAGCGTATCTGCTATCGCACTGCCAACCGGCGCTGGTGATCGTGACCAGCGACGGTGTGGAAAATGCTGAACACCCGCATTGTGTCGCGATGCGTGAGTTGCTGCAGCCAGCGCTGAAAGCGGCGCACTTGCCAAGCCGAGAGGTGCTTCGCGCGCGCAGTCACAGTGAAGCGCCTGCCTATTACCTCTATACTTCTGGCACGACGGGTCAGCCCAAGTGTGTGGTGCTCAACAACCGCGCGACCGCCAACGTGCTGCATCACACGCTAGTGGCGTGGCAGGTGAATGAGCGTGACGTTATGCTTTCGGTGACGCCACTGCATCACGACATGTCGGTGTTTGATCTGCTCGGGTCGTTGTGCGCGGGCGCTGCCTTGGTCATTCCGGAACCTGAGGCCGAAAAAGATGCGCTGCACTGGAACAGCTTGGTCGAACGGCACGGCGTCACGCTGTGGTGTTCCGTGCCCGCCATTTTGGAGATGTTGCTGGCCTGCCAGTCGACCTCGCAGGGGCAATCGCTGCGCCTGATTGCGCAGGGCGGCGATTACATCAAACCGCAGACCATTCAGACGCTGCGCGAACGTCTGCCCGACGCGCGCTTGTTCTCGCTCGGCGGGCCGACGGAAACCACCATCTGGAGCATTTGGCATGAGCTTGAACCCGAGGATGGCGCGGTGATTCCTTACGGCGCGCCGCTGCCGGGCACGCAATATTACGTGGTGAATGAGCAGCATCAACACTGCCCGCAAGGTGTGGTGGGGCGCATCGTCACGGCGGGCGTGAACCTGTCGCTGGGGTATTTGGTGGATGGCGAAGTGGTTCAAACCGATTTCATGACCATCGAGACGCCACATGGTGAGCGTGTACGCGCGTTTAAAACTGGTGATCTGGGCTACTATCGCGACGATGGGCGCCTCATCTTCGCTGGGCGAATCAACGGTTACGTCAAAGTGCGCGGCGTACGCATTTCGCTGCCTGATGTGGAGAACGTGCTGATGAATGTCGCGAACGTGCAAGATTTAGCGGTGATTGATTTTAACGACCCAATCACCGGCGATGTTGGTTTGGCGCTGTTTTATGTCTCTGGCGACGGCGCTGTGAAAAATGCGGCGCAGTGGCGTGATATTGTGGGGCAGCGGCTGCCTGCATCGCACCTGCCGCAGCGTTTTGTGCCATTGGCGCATTTTCCGCTCACTGCCAATGGGAAGAAAGACAAACGCGCGCTCTTGGCCATGCTCACGGCAGCGAGTGAATCGCCGCGCACTGTGGCAGCTAGCGTAGCGGCGCCATTCGGGTCTTCCCGCGAGCCGCAAACCCCTTCGCTGACGCCAGAAAAAATGGCGCCTTGGCAATCCATCGTTGATGTCTATCAGCAGGTGTTGGGGGAGCGCGCCGCCTCACTGACGGAACATGCAGAGTTTATTCAGGCTGGTTTAATGCCATCCCACGTGAAAGCCGTGGCGGAGAAACTCAGTCAAACCTTTGGCAAATCGGTGCAGCCGCGCCAGCTCTTGGGTTGCAAGAACGCCGGCCAGGTGTCGAAACTGCTCGAACTGAGTTGACGTGCTGTCCGGTGAGTTAACACCATGACTTCACCCTGTCGAACTAACAAAGCCGCTCATTGAAGCGGCTTTTTTGACGATGTATTGGTAACCGTGTTCGCGACCCTGTTCACGTAGGTGCTTAAGGCTTAGGCGTGATCAATCGCGTCATACAACGCGGAAATCGGTTGGTCGAGGTAGCGCTCGTCTAATACCTGCTGCATGAAGGTCATCACGCGCTGCGCGTGCTGATCAAACTCATCATGCGGGTGCGCGGCAGAATCGGCATCCAAGCTCAGCACCAAGCCATCGGCATTGGTTTGACCACGGAAGGTGAGGTTAAACCCGTCGGCCGGTCCGCTGGTGATGACATGATGTTTGACCTGGCAGCCAGCAAATTGCGGCGGATCGAATGGCAGCACGTTGACGAAAGGCGAGAAGAAGTAACGGCTGTTTTCCGTCACGCCTTGATCGCGGGCGATCTGCTCCACGCGATAGCGGCCGCGCGCGTAGAGTTGGCGCAGCGTTTTGCCGGTCTGGGTCAGGTAATCACGCAGCGATGTGCTCTTCTCCACCTGCACATACAACGGCAGAATGTTGACCAGCAGGGCAGGCATGTAGGCGCCCACGCTGCCCCAACGGCTCATGAACGGAATCCACAATGGCATGGCGTTGCCTTGGCCCAAGTACGCGTCGGACAAATAGCGATGCATGTAGAGGCCTGACAACGTCACCAATAAATCTGGCCAACCCATGGTGACTTGGTGCGCCAACTGGCGAATATCGTGGCTCATTGCGGGTGTCAGTTCATGGGCAACGTGCAGCGTTTCATCGCCGTAATCATCCTCCTTGTTGAGGACGGTCAGTTGCGCTGGGTTCGACAGGTAATCGCGCCAGAACGCTTTGTCTTGCTGATAGCGCGCGCTGGCTTGATAGCTCTGCTCTTCATCCAAGAAACTGACGAACGCGTTAAACGGTTTGCCTGCATCTGTGCGCTCCAAGTAGTGCTGATACAGTGTGGCGCAGCGCTGCTCAAACAGCGTCATGCCAAAGCCATCCATCACAATGTGATGCGCGCGAATGTACCACAGGTAATGATTGTCGCTCAGTTTGATCAGCCATTGCGCTGACAGCGGATCGCGCAGCAGATTGAGGCGTGCATGGACATCGCCATCCATGAGTGCTTTGGCATCCGCCAGTGGCTGCGAACTGCCGCGCAGATCTTTGATCTCCACTTGCGGTATGCGCGCCGGATCGTGGGCTTGCAACGGCGTTTTGCCGTCGTCATCGAGTCGAAAACGCAGCGCCAGCACATCGGTTTCTTGCGCGGTTTGGGCAATGGCGCGGCACAGTGCCGCTTCATTCACCGTGCCTTTAAGTTCAATGTAGTGAGCGACGGTCGAGAGGGGCTCATCCGGGTGAAGGGAAAATTCTTCCCAGAAATCGAGTTGGGGCAGAGTAAGGGGCATCCAATGAAGAGCCGAACCAGTAACTGACATGAAAAAAGCCTTGAATTATTGTTGTGATAAGAAAAAGGCGCAAGCCGCGAAGCTTGTGCCTTTTCAAGAGGAGTTTGCGTGAGCGCCTGTTCCTTCAGGATTCTAGGGAGGCGAAAGAACAACCACTCACGCAAATTAGTTTAGCGTCAAATTTGATAATGGCAATTATTATCATTTGCATCAATGTCAAAATTTGACCCTATCAAAGTCCTAAGTGGTCGCGCAGTGTTCGCCCTTGGTAGTCGGAACGAAACAGTCCGGCTTGCGACAATCGTGGCATCAGTTGATCAAAGAACAGATCGACCGATTGCCATGAACCGCCGGGAACCGCAATAAAGCCATCCGCCGCGCCAGCGTTCACGCGTTCTACGATGGCGTTAAACGCATCATCAACCGTGCCAATCACAATCCAGTGGGCAGAACCAATCACTTCTGGGCGCTCGAGCAGCGTGGCCACGGTGGGCGATTCGCGCTCAATCAAACGGCGTAACAAGTTAGAATGAGTTTGGCTGCGCACTTGATATTCAGGGGAGGGCAGCATATCGGCCGTGATGCGCTGCTCAGGGGCGAACTGGCTGAGGTCAAGGCCGAGCGCTTCTTTGACGTAGGCAAACTTGCGTGTGTTATCGATATTGGCGTGCGTCTCGCGGTGCAGCGCCTGCGCTTCTTCCCGCGTGTCGGCCAGATAGAGTGACAACCCCGGCAGCACTTTCACCGCATTGGCTGGGCGACCGTGTGCCAACGCGCGGCGACGCAGATCGTTGCGCAGCTCAACGCCAGCATCGATATCGGGTGTGGCGGCAAAAATCGCATCGGCGATACTGGCGGCAAATTGGCGCCCGGATTCAGACGCACCCGCTTGAAACAGCGGTATGTCGCCGCCGGGACGCTTGGGCACGTTGAGCGGCCCTTGTACGTCGAAGTAGCCACCGTGATGGGCAATGGGTTGAATCTGGTCAATGTCCGCGTATTGACCACTCTGTTTATCGGCTTTAATCGCGCTGCTGGGGTAGCTGTTCCACAACTGAAGTACCACGTCGGTAAACTCGCGCGCTTTCTGGTAGCGTGCTTCGGAGGGCAACATGGTCTGCTGGCCAAAGTTCTGCTGGCCGTCAATTGCAGTGACGATGTTCCAACCGGCGCGTCCTTGGGTCACCCAGTTGAGCGATTGTAACTGACGCGCCACCACATACGGTGGATTGAAGGTGGTGGAGGCGGTTGAAACCAAACCGATGTGGGTGGTTTCACGTGCTAATGTGGCCAGCAGAACCATGGGGTCTAAGCTGCTAAAACCGGGTTCAGTGGCGACAGCGTGCGTCGCAAGAAACAGGGTGTCGGGGCGAAACAGGAAATCGAGCTTGGCGCGTTCGGCGCGTTGGGCCAGCTCGACGTATACATCGGTGTCATACATGCGCTCGACACCGCTGTCGTCGCGGCGCCAGCCGTTCTTGGTGAGCCAACTGATGGCCAAGGCCATGCCGATGCACAAAGGTTGGGGGGAACTCATCACGGGTCCTTCTAAATTGGGCTGTTGTTGCGAATGGATCGCGCTGGGGCCAGATTGCTCAATCCAGCACCACTCAGTGTGATGCCGCGGATCATGCGTGGCGTTTTTCACGCTCACTTCTTGAACTTATGGGGAACTTGTGTGTAGCATGAAGGCTCACTCATGTGTGTCGGAACCGAATTGCGCACGCGTATGTCGGTCTCGTGTGAAAGATTCCCTTAGTCAGAGCTATCACCTCGCTCTGTGAAAATTCCCATAAATTTCAGGTATAAACGTCTTTTTACGCGATATTGTAGTCTATTAATGTAATGAGAATCACAATGATAATAAATATCATTAGAAAATTATTTTTGTTCACGCTCCTCGTCAGTAGTGCCGTACAGGCACAAGGTTGGCCGCGCACGTTCCTCAATGCTGACGGTTCCACCACCACGTTGAACGCGCCCGCGAAACGTATTCTTTCTACCTCCGTGTCCATCACCGGCACGCTATTGGCGGTCGATGCGCCGGTGATTGCCAGTGCCACCACGACCAATGGCGACTACTTTGCGCAGTGGCGCGCGGTTGCTGAGCAGCGCGGGGTTGAGCGCCTTTGGCCTGCGGGGAGTGTGGATCTGGAAATGGCGTATGCGTTTGAACCGGATTTGATCATCGTGTCGCTGGGCGGCGCGGATTCTGCGCTTGGTCAGTTGAATGAGCTGCGCCAAATCGCCCCGACAGTGGTGCTTGATTATGGCGGCCAAAACTGGCAACAACTCGCAGAGAAAATTGGCGAAGTGGTGGGGATTGAGCAGCAAGTGGCAACCAAAATTGCTCAGTTTGATGATTATATCGCGCAAACTCGCGCCGCGCTGACGCTGCCGAAAGGGCAAGCGAACATCATCAGTTACAACGGCCCTGGGGTGACCAACCCCATCGCGACGCCACACGGTTCACACGGCATGCTGCTGAAATCACTTGGCTTTGATATCGAAGGCCCTAATCCCGCTTGGCAAACTGGTCCGAGCCGACTCAACGATTTTGTCCGCGCTCACTACGAACATCTGACTGAATTGACCGCGCCGACCACATTCTTGTTTAACGCCACTGATGCCAAAGTGCCGCAGTTTTTAAACGATCCGGTGCTCGCCAACTTGCCATCAGTAAAAACCGGTCAAGTGTATGGCTTGGGGGCGAATTCGTTTCGCATTGATTATTTCAGCGCACACGAAATTGTGGACGGCATTCGCGCGCGCTTTGGAGCGCCTGTAGCACCATGAACTCCTGTGCTGCTGAACGAATGAACCTTCGCCGACACGACCGAGCCAAAATCTGGGGCATTGTGGGGCTGCTGCTGGCGTTGCTTGGCTGCGCCTGCCTGAGCGTGTTTATCGGCACGCGCTTTGTGGCGCCAGCAGTGACTTGGCAAGCGCTCACCGCCTTTGACCCGACCCAGAGCGAGCATCTACTCGTGCACTATTTACGCGTGCCCCGCACGCTGCTGGCGGTGGTGGTGGGCGGCGCGCTGGGTGTGGCGGGGGCGATGATGCAGGCACTGACGCGAAACCCATTGGCGGACCCGGGCATTCTTGGGGTAAACGCGGGCGCGACGGTGGCGATCGTCAGTGCGATTGCGCTATTTGGCATCACCGATGTGTTTGGTTACATGTGGTTTGGTTTGATTGGGGCCACCATTGCTGGTGGCGCGGTGTATCTGCTGGCGGGGCTGCGCCGTGGCATCAATCCGGTGCGCGTGGTGCTCGCTGGTTCAGCGCTATCGGTGGTGCTACTCGCACTCACGCACATCATCACCGTCAACAGCGACCAAGAGGTGTTTAACCAGTTTCGTCATTGGGCGGTTGGGTCATTGCAAGGTCGTGGGTACGACGTGTTGTGGCCGGTCACTCTGTTGGTGGCGCTCGGATTGGCGCTGTCCATGGCGCTACGCCAAGCGCTGAATACGGTTTCATTGGGGCAAGATTTGGGGGAAGCGCTAGGCGCCAATCCGCAGCGAGTGTGGCTTCTGGCTTCCAGTGTGATTGTGGTGCTTTCAGGCGCGGCGACGTCAGCCGCTGGGCCGCTCAGTTTCGTGGGCTTAACGGCGCCGCATCTGGCACGTTTTTGGGTTGGTCCGGATCACCGTTGGTTGCTGCCATATTCAATGCTGATCGCAGCGTTACTCACCGTGGTGGCGGATATACTTGGCCGTGTGATCGGTCATCCGGATGAAATCAGTGTGGGCATTATGGTGGCGCTGATTGGTGGGCCATTCTTTGTGGTGTTGGTTCGAAAATGGAAGATCGCGCAGTTATGAATCGTTGTTCTCAACCGGTGTATCATGTCTGGCGTCGTGGCGGCTGGTCGGTGCGTTATTCGGCGGTGTCGATGGGATGGTTATTGCTGCTGACGGTGCTGGTGATAGGCCTTGCTGCCTACGCACTCACGATTGGTCGCTACACCATCTCGATGCCGGACTTATGGCAAGTCCTCAGCGGGCAGGGCAGTGCGGTGCAGGAGCGGATCGTTTGGAATATTCGTCTACCGCGCATTGTCACCGCGGTGTTTGTGGGGGCGGCGCTCGGCGTTTCAGGCGGCATTTTTCAATCGGTGTCGCGCAATGCGCTGGGGTCGCCAGATGTGATTGGTTTTACCACTGGCGCGGCGACTGGCGCGATTGCGCAGATTGTGCTGTTTGAACAAGGGCCGGTGCAGGTGGCACTGGCGGCGATCCTCGGTGGGATTGTCACCGCGGTGATGGTGTATTTGCTGTCGCGCAAAGCTGGCGTGGTCGGCGGTTATCGCTTGATCCTAACCGGGATCGGCATTGGCGCGGTGCTCAGTGCGCTCAATGGGTTGATGTTGGTTAAAGGCAACATCGACAACGCCGTGACCGCCAATCTCTGGTTAGCGGGATCGCTGCACGCGCGTACGTGGTCGCACGCCATTCCCGTCATGGTCGGCGTCATCGTGTTGGTGCCGTTGATCATGCTGCTGGCAAGGCAGCTTTCCCTAATGGAAATGGGCGACGATCTGGCGACGCAGTTGGGCATTCGTGTTGAGCGGGTGCGCTTGGTGATGTTGTTGGCGGCGGTGATTTTGGCGGCGATTGCGACGGGGTCGGCAGGGCCAATTGCATTTATCGCCTTGGCCGCGCCGCAGTTGATCAGCCGCTTGTTACGCACCTCGCAACTGCCGGTGTATGGCTCGGCGGTGATGGGCGCGCTGCTGATGGTGGTGGCGGATCTCATCACGCAACTGCAACCGCTCAATCTGACACTGCCGATTGGTCGCATGACCGGCATTGTCGGGGGGTTGTACCTGATCTGGCTGCTCACACGTTCGCCCAAATTGTAGCGGTCGCTCTGCGATCCGCATGGCTTCGAGGCGTGGCTATCGGGGGAGTGTGTTACGGCATAACAGTCTTAAGCTATTGATAATTGAGTTATTTAAAAGTTTCCATACTGATACATTGATGCGAGTAACAAAATAATGAAAATTATTATCAAATGTAAATGAGAATTCTTTACATTTGTATTTGTCGGTTCTACAGTAGGCCCCCTGTTTGATTTGGAATGTAGTCAAACAGACCAATCCACGTTGTGGGTTTGCAGGCGTTTTCTCCTCGCAGTGGGCTTAAATGGGATCTGTAACCGCGACGTGAGTGTGTGACGTTTATGCTGACGAAAGGAGAAAGAAATGACAGCATCACACCTTGTCCAACAAAACAAACCGACCACAATTCTCAATACAAAGGTTTGTATTTTGTCGGGCATGATCATGAGCCTTTGCCACGCCCCTTTGGCGTTGGCTGACAACACCGAATCGACTCAAACTTCTGCGGTATCGACCATCACCGTTTACGGCGAAAAAGTGGCCCGTTCGATGCAGGAAACCAGCGCCAGTGTCGAAGTGTATGATGACAGTAAAATCGACTCGATGCCGAACGCGACCGACGTGACCGACTTGCTGCAAAACACGCCAAACATTGTCGATGTCGGTGTCGGCAACGATGTGCCGGCGATTCGGGGTATTGACGGGTCAGGTGCGGCGCGCGGCGCAAACGCCTTCCTCAACGGCACGCGTCCACGTTTGAACGTGTCTCTTGATGGCCGCTCACTGACTTACAACGAACTGGCGTTTGGCCCGCAATCGCTGTGGGACTTGCAACAGGTTGAAGTGTATCGCGGCCCGCAAAGTTATATTCAGGGCCGAAACGCCATGGCGGGCGCTGTGGTGCTGCAATCGAAAGATCCAACCTACCAATGGGAAAGCTCCATTCGCGGTTCGTATGGCGAGCAGGGCTATTCACAAACGGCGGCTGTCGTGTCTGGCCCGATCATTGACAATGAACTCGCGTTCCGTTTGTCGATTGACCGCCAAACTCGTGAAAGCTTCGTGGACATGCCATCGTACGATCCGATTGGCGACCCGCGTGACGTCGAAACCATCACTGCACGCGGTAAGTTGCTGTACGAGCCTTCTGCGCTGCCCGGTCTCTCCACCAAGCTGACGATTAACCACTTCGACAGCAAAGCGCCGCAAAACGAAGCGTTGATCCCGTCGGCTGAACATCAAAGTGCGCGTTACGATGAACGTCGCCCGGTGTTTGAAACTAAAAATACCAGCGGTATTTGGGATTTGGAGTATCAAACGGCAGGCAATCTGCGCTTTGACAACCAAATTGCCTACACCGATTTCACCATCAATCGCCGCACAGCCACCACGTTGCCTTACGCCAATATTGACGGTGCGGAATTCCATGTTGAACCCGTGCTGCACTTTGCCACCAACGATGAACAGTGGCGCGGTTTAGCGGGCTTGCGTTACTACCACTCCTCGCAAGACGAGTATGTTTACCTGTTTGGCGGCAGCACGTTTGATGACAAAACCGAAACCGGTTCTGCGTTTGCTGAAGTCACTTACGCAGTTTTGCCTGCGGTTGATTTAACGCTGGCGGGTCGTTTGGAAAGCGAACATCGCACCCGTAAGGGCGGCAGTTCAACGGTGGAAGTCGACTTTGATGAAACCTACAACGTGTTCCTGCCAAAAGCGGATGTGGCGTGGAAACTGAATCGCGACCATACGGTTGGTGTGATGGTTGCCAAAGGTTACAACGCAGGCGGTGCGGGGATGACTTTTGATACCCCTTACACGGCGTACACTTATGACGAAGAGTATGTCTGGAGTTATGAGATGTACACGCGCCACCGTTTGGCGGATGGCAAAGTCGAGCTGACATCCAACTTCTTCTACAACGATTACGATGATCTGCAATTGCCGTTCTACATCAGTGCGCGTACCACCAAAATCATCAATGCTGAGAAAGCGCAAACATATGGTGCGGAATTCAGCACACGTTGGTTGCCTATCTCAGATCTAGAACTGTCGGCAGCGGTGGGCTTGTTGAAAACCAAGATCAACAAGTTCAGCGGCAGCGAATACGAAGGCAATGAACTGCCTCGTGCGCCGTCTTACAGCATGAACTTTGGTGCGGACTACACCTTCTTCAACGACTTCGTGTTCAGCACCACGGTCAATTACACCGACAATTACTACTCATACTACGACAATGATGAGATGGGTAAGATTGATGCAGATTGGATCACCAATGTTCAGTTGGCGTACAACTTCAGCATGGGCCGCGCAACATTGTTTGCGACCAACCTGTTTGATTCTACGCAACCGACCATGATCACCGACAACGACGTCTACACAGCGGTGACGCAACAGCCACGTTTGGTGGGTGTGTCTCTGCAACTGGACTTCTGATGTCCCCGGTGCCCGGTAACGGGCACCGCTATTTTCCCTTGAATAATCCTCGATGCCTTAGTTCACAAAGAATGGGTTTACAACGAATGGGTTCATGGCTGATTCGAGGCTTTTTGCTAACCCCCATGGAGTACCCAATGGTCGATGCCAAACAACTGGTGATCAACGAAGTGACTAACGCGCTCGCACTGCCTTCTCACGACTTCAATTTTGACACCAATCTGTACGAAATCGGTCTGCATTCGCTGTTGATTCTGCGCTTGAGCGAGCGCTTCAGCGCGGCATGTGGCCATTACATTGGCTACTTGCCACTGGCATCACAGCCGACCTTGAACGAGTGGATTTCATTGGTTCAATACGCGCAGAACATCTCATCTGATCCGCATGCGCCCGCTCAACCCACGCGCATCTCGCCACAAGGAATTCGTTCATGAATGAACACAACGCTTTTGCCACGCCGCCAGCAGAGGCTGGCACGTCTCATCCTGTCAGCGAATTTGAACAGCAAGTTTGGCTGCATCACGAACAGTGCGGCGACAGCACACATCAAGAACTGAGCGCATTTCGGCTCCGACTGAATGCCAATCACGGTGATGGCCATGATGGCGATGTGAATCTCGCCGCGCTCTTGGACGCGCTGCATGCGCTGTTGCAATCTATGCCGAACCTCGATGCACGCTATCAGCTCAATGATGAGTTTGAACTGGTCAAGTCACAGCATGCCTCGCTGCGTCAGCGGGTAAAGCTGGTGCAAGTGGCCTCACGAGCTGAAGCTCAACAAATGCTACTCCATTGGCAAAATGAACGCATGGATCTGGCATCCGAGCCGCCGATGCAATGTCGTCTATTGCTGGGCGATGAACTGATTTTAGCCGTGCGTCACCATCGCATTTTGGCGCGCAGCATCAATTGGCAAACGCTATTGAGCGCGCTGAGCCGTTTTTATCAGGGTGAACGTCATCAGGGCGAGCTTAACATCGACGAATGGGCGGCGTCTCTTCAAGCTGAGTTGCCGTTGGCGCATCCGCTCTATTCACGCGAACAGCCGTTGAACGCCGCCTATCACTGGCTGGCCGTGGGCGCGTGTTCGGCCCGCAGCCGCATCGAGTGGTTGGGAAGCGAGCGCGTCAATACCATCGAGCGCCGCGCTGAGAAAGTCCGCGTGTCGCTGCCGGTGCAGGCGTTGGCGCAACTGACGGCGCATCAGGGCGCGCAGGCAAGCTTGGATCACGGCGTGATGCTGTGCGCCGCTGTCACCGAGTTTGCCCGTTTTATCGCGCGCCTGAGTGGGCAAGCTCAGCAAACGGTGTTTGCGCCCCAGCAGGTGGTTCAGCGTCATCACGAACTCAACGGTAGCGCAGTGCAAAGCGGTTTATTGCGCTTGGCCATCAATGCGGATCATCCGCATCAGGCGGCCTTGTTGGATGAGGTAACCCAGCAATGGCGACGCGCAGATTCGCACGCGAGCAGCCTCACCAAACCCGATGATTTGGCGATTTTAGTGACCTGGAGCGTCGACCCAGCGGTGCATCTGCGCTTGCATCAGGTGCAGGCGGAGACTGTCCGTTTTGCGCCGCTGCACAGCGATTTTGACCTGATACTGGCGCTAGGGATTAGCTGCGACAACAAGTTGCTACTGGAATTGACCACCGGCGAGCGCGTGTCGCCATACATCGCCGGTTGGTTGTTGGAACAATTCACCGCCTCGCTCGGCGATGAGCGGATGATGACGTTCTCTGGGGCGCCGTCCATTGAAGCGCCCGTGATATCCGTGGCGGATGACGCCCATCCACCGCGCGGCGAACGTGAACGCATAGCGACGTTGATCGCCGACGCATTTGGCGCCGCACTCAACCACGCTGATTTTTCGATCCATGATGATTTCTTTGATTTTGGCGGCCACTCGCTGATCGCCACGCGTGTGATTGGTCAACTCAAAACTGAACATCAGGTTGAAGTGCACATCAACGATCTGTTCAGTCAACCGACGGCGTGGGGCTTGGCCGAACATGCGATTTCGCACAGCAACGAGCATCCGGTTACGGTGAAACAGGAAACGCAACCGATGCGCCATCGCGCGCCGCTCTCGTTTGCGCAGGCCTCGTTGTGGAAGGCTTACGCGGCCTTTGGTTACAACGAACTGTTTAACATTCCGTTTGCGCTGCGCTTTTTAGATCCGGTGGATGAAACGCTGTTTGGTTTGGCGTTTGAAGATGTGATGCGCCGCCATTCAGTGCTGCGAACACGCTTTGTCACCGAGGGCGACATCGTTGAGCAACACGTGGTGCCGGAAGCGGAACTCAGCCAGTATCGCTGGTTCTGGCGCTCGGAAGAGACCGGGCAGGTGGAGCGGCAAACCGCGCTGAATCAAGCAGCATCTCATGTTTTTGATCTGAGCCGTGAGCTGCCCGTTAGACTGCGTTTCGTGCGCGATGTAAGCTCGGGGCAGCAATATCTGTCATTCCTGTTCCATCACGTGGTGCTGGATGAGTGGTCGGTGAACGTGCTGATGGATGATTTGCGTGAAGCGTATCAAGCTCGCGCATCAGGCACCTCGCCACAGTGGCGCGCGCAGCCGTTGCCGTTTAGTGAATACGCCGCTCGCCAGCATGAGCAGGGCTTTGATGCGTCGCATTTAGCCTATTGGCTGAAGCAGTTTGAGGGCGTGCCGTTGGATGCGCCGCTGCTGCCCGCATTGCAAAATCAGCCGGATGCTGAACCGTCCGATGCTGGTGGCTGGGTCGAATTTAAACTCGAACCCGGTGTGGCTCAGGGGCTTAATCAGCTTGCTCGTCAGCAGGGCGCGTCACTGTTTAACGTGGTGTACGCCGCGATTTCGCTGGCGCTGAAACAACTGGGTGCGCCAAACAAACTGATTGTCGGCACGCCGGCCTCCGGGCGATTGGATGCGGCGTTTTTCGACACCGTGGGCTATTTCACCACGCTGGCGATGCATGTGGTGCATTTTGATCGCGCCGAATCGGTGGGCGAACTCATCGCGCAGGTGAAAAACACCATCAACGAATCGTTGGATTATTCGGATGTGCCGATTGATTGGGTTGAAGATGCGCTGCTTGGCGAGCGAACCGACAAACACCATCTGTTTGAGGTGATGATTCAACTGCACGCCAAAAACAAACTGCATGGTGAGTTGGTGAGCGCGCAGCAGGCGGTGCGTTTTGAGCAGGTCGACCCGGAAAAAAGTGAGTCGGCGCTTGGGCTGCAATTTGAAGTGATGGAAGAGCGCGTGGGCGGTGAAGACCGAGTGCGCGTATTGATGAGTTATCGCAGCGATCAATATGGCGACGCGCAGGTGAACACCCTGACCGAGGCCACGCAACGTATGTTGGCACGTTTTGCTGAGCCAAATGCCGAACACACCGCTTTGAGCGAACTCATCAAGGAACACAACTGAATGGAGTACAAAGAAACCGACATGAATAGCGACATTGAAGCGCGCCTGACGGGCCGCAACTTGCGTTTAGGTTATGAAGGGCACACTGTGTTTGATGGCATTGATGTGCGCATTCCCGATGGCAAATTTACCGTCATCGTCGGCCCCAATGGCTGCGGAAAATCGACCTTGCTGCGCACCTTATGCCGCTTGCTCAAACCCAAAGCCGGGCAGGTCTGCCTCGATGGGCACGACATTCATGAGCTGCCGACCAAAGCGCTGGCGCGTCAGTTAGGGCTGTTGCCGCAAAGCGCCACGGCGCCCGATGGTATTCGCGTGGTTGATTTGGTGGCGCGCGGGCGGTATCCGCATCAGGAACTGTTTCGCCAATGGAGCCTCGATGATGAACGCGCGGTGCGCGCGGCCATGCAGGTGACGGGCATTGATGCGCTGGCCGAACGCCAAGTGGATGAACTTTCGGGCGGTCAGCGTCAGCGTGTGTGGATTGCCATGGTGCTCGCGCAGCAAACACCGCTGCTGCTGCTCGATGAGCCAACGACCTATCTCGACATCGCCCATCAAATTGAGCTGTTGGAGCTGTTTCGCGATCTCAACCTTACCAGCGGTCACACGCTGATCGCGGTGCTACACGACCTCAATCAGGCGTGTCGTTATGCCGACCACATGATTGCGATGGCGCATGGCAAGATCATCGCAGAAGGCAATCCGAGCGAACTGATCAGCGCGGATTTGGTCCGTGAGGTGTTTGGTTTGGAAAGCGTGATCATTGAAGATCCGGTCAGCCACACGCCGTTGGTGATTCCACGGGGGGGCGCGCGTCGTGACTGAGTCTTTTCTCAGCGCGCCAATGCAACTGGCATTGGGCGGACACACCCTCCATGCACGTCAGTTTGAGGTGGCGCGTTATGTCGCGCCACCGTCGGCATCGCATGAGCGCATGCCGTATGGGTTAACGCTGCCGGCGGAATTACAGCGCGCGGTCGCCAAGCGTCAAGCGGAGTTTCTCGCAGGCCGGGTGGCTGCGTGTGATGCGCTGCAGGCGGCGGGCGTGACGCCGCAGATGCTGGCGGTGGGCGAGCATCGCGCGCCGCGTTGGCCGCAAGGCGTGGTGGGGTCAATTTCACACAATGAACACCTCGCGCTGGCGGTGGCACAGCGGATCGAGCGTGACGCAGACGCGCTGCTGCTTGGCGTGGATGTAGAAAGCCGGATTGACGAGCATTCACGGCTCGCCATTCAAACCACGATTGCGACGGCGCCGGAAGCAGCCATGCTTGCGGGGCTGTCGCTGCCTGCGGCGCAGCGTATTACCACGCTGTTTTCGGCCAAAGAGAGCTTGTTCAAAGCGCTGTATCCGCGGGTGGGGCAATACCTTGAGTTTCACGATTCGCGCTTGCTGGCATGGGATGAAGCGAATGGACGATTGATGCTGCAATTGGTGCAGCGCGCGGCAGAACTGGCGGGCAAGGCGTGGGTGTTTGAGGTGCATTATCGCTGGGATGAACAGTGCGTCATCACGCTGGCGCAATGCAACGCGTCCGCTTGACGGACACAAAAAAGCGAGCAGGGCGCTCGCTTCGATTCATTCTTAAATTCTTAACTCACTCACTTTACCGCGCGGGTGGATTCGCGTCTCACCAATTCGCCGCAGTAGGTTTGATGCTGCGGCGCTTTGCTGTGTTTGTTAGCAAGGGCAATCGTCAGCGCGACCGCATCTTGCGTTAAGGTGGTGATGGGTAACGACACGGTCGACAAGCTAGGAATGGCGTACGCCGACGCCGGTTCGTTATCAATCCCAATCACGGACACATCGTGTGGCACCGACAGGCCCGCATCGTGCAATGCGCGAATGGCGCCGATCGCCATGTCGTCATTACAGGCAAAAATAGCGCTAAACGTGTGGCCCTGTGCCAAGAGCTCTTGCGCCGCCTGATACCCACGCTCAAGTGTATTGTTGCCTTCGGCCACCCATTCAGGGCGTGATTCAAGGTGATGTTGCTTGAGCATGGCTTGATAAACATCAAAACGCAGTCGGCCCGTTTCGCTATGCAGTGGTGAGGTGATACATGCGATGCGCTGGTGGCCCAATTCGATTAAATGCTGCATGGCGATGGTCGCCAACTGGCCTTGATCGAAGCCAAAACTGGGCACGGCGTCGAGGGTGAGTTCACGGTTAATCACCACCAATGGCACCGCTATCGTCCGTTGTAGTTGATCGAGATCCGCTTGTGACAGATGACGGCTGTAGAGCATGATGGCATCGCAGCGTTGGTTGGTCAGCGTGATGACTGCATCGCGCTCGCCGTCTGCGGTATCTTTGCTGTTGACTACCAACAGTTTTTTGCCCGCTTGCTGCGCGCCTTGTTCAGCGTGATGCAGCACGCTGCCGAAATAGCTGCTTTGGAATTGCGGCAGGATGAGACCCAGGGCGTGGGAGGTATTGGTGGCCAGTGCTTGGGCCAGCGCATTGGGTTGATAGCCCAAATCGGCCATCGCGTTCATCACGGCTTGGCGGGTGGCCTCTTTGACCTGTCCGCTGCCATTGATCACACGTGACACTGTCGCTTTTGACACGCCTGCAGCTTTGCAGACATCGTTGATTGTGGCCATCGTTGCTCCTTCATCCCATCATCCGGCGCGAGCGAGTGCTCAGGCCGGATGGCGAGTGTAGCGAACTTCGTCAGCAGATTGAAACAGTTATCTGCTGGGCGGCTCGTTATAGGCTGTCACCATTGGTGGCGATGACGTTCTGATACCAGTAGAAACTTTTCTTCTTCGAACGGCTCATGTCGCCGCTGCCATCATCATGGCGGTTCACATAAATGAACCCGTAACGTTTCTTGTATTCACCGGTGGTGAACGAGACGCAGTCGATACAGCCCCAAGGGGTGTAGCCCATCACCTCGACCCCATCCTCGCAGATCGCTTGCTTCACCGCTTGAATGTGCGCGCCTAAGTAGTTGATGCGATAGTCATCGTTGATGGCGCCATCGGACTCCACCTGATCGACCGCGCCAAGGCCATTTTCGACGATGAAGATCGGTTTTTGGTAACGCTCGTATAGCTCGGACAACGCAAAGCGCAGGCCATCCGGGTCAATTTGCCAACCCCAGTCCGACGCCGGCAGGTACGGGTTCAAACGGCTGCCTTCAAACAGCGAGGTGGTTTCACCGTCTTCATCTTTTTGCGCGGACACGATGTTGGTCATGTAGTAACTGATGGCCAGATAATCGGCGCAGCCGTCCCGCAGTATCTGATCATCGCCGTCTTGCATCTCTACCTGAATGCCTTTGCGTTGCCATTCTTTCAGTAGGTAGCTAGGGTAGTAACCACGCACTTGCACATCGCTGAACAGGTATTTTTCGCGCATCAACGCTTGCGCCAGCAACAGGTCTTCCGGACGACAGGTCGCCGGGTAGAGCGGCATCATGTGGATCATGCTGCCAATCTTAAAGTTCGGGTTAATCTCATGGCCCAGTTTGACCACTTTGGCGCTGGCCAGAAATTGGTGATGCAGCACTTGGTACATCACTTGTTCTGGATGTTCGTGGTCGGCGTAGATCATGCCCGAGTTGCAGTAGCCCCAAATCGGCAGTTTCCAGTTTCGCTGGTTGTTGATCTCATTGAAGGTGATCCAGTACTTCACTTTGTGCTGGTAACGCTGCATCACGGTTTGGCTGAACTTGACGAAGAAATCCATCACCTGACGGTTTTGCCAACTGCCGTATTGCTTGACTAAATGGTTGGGCATTTCAAAGTGCGACAGGGTGATCACCGGCTCGATGCCGTATTTCAGCAGTTCATCGAACAGGTCATCGTAGAATTGCAGGCCCGCTTCATTCGGCGTGTCTTCATCGCCGTTCGGGAAGATGCGCGTCCAAGCAATCGAAGTTCGAAAGCACTTAAAGCCCATCTCGGCAAACAGCGCCACATCGCCTTTGTAGTGACCGTAGAAATCCACCGCTTCGTGGTTTGGATAAAATTGGTCCGCTTCCACGGTGTCGGTGATCACGCGTGGTACTTCGTGGGCGCCTTTGGTCAGCACGTCAACGATGCTGACGCCTTTTCCGCCTTTGTTCCAGCCGCCTTCGACCTGATGCGCCGCGACTGCGCCGCCCCACAGAAAATCGCTAGGAAAACCTTGTTGTGACATGTCGTTACCCCTTTGTGTTGCGCCGAAAGGTCAATGCGGGGCGGCAGATGAAAGTCTGTCGCTGGCATCATGCGTTCACCCTTCACGGTGCGTCAATCTGATTCAAAACTCATCAATTTAAACGCATTCTAGATCAGGAAATGTGAAAATGGAACCGGTTTCTGTAACCGGTTCCATTATTAGATGGAGACATAAAAAAACGCCGCGAACTCAAAGTCCGCGGCGTATGGGGTGACGTTGCTCACGCGTTGCGTGCTGGTGCGCGCTTAGGGCAAATCGAACACCAAGGCTTTCACTGGCAAGTCACTGTCGTTGCGCAGTTCAAGTTGACTCTCTTTGGCGATTTTCGCGCCATCGCCCGGATTCAGTGTCACGTCATTGATGGCCAGTGTGCTGTCGATTTGGTGCACGTAAACGCGGCGACCTTGCGGCACATCGTAAGTCAGTGCGCTATGAGGCGCCAAAATCAGTTGCAATAGGCGCGCATCTTGTTTGATGTGCAGCGTGCCATCTTCACCCGTTGGGGTGGCGATGGTGGTGAGGCCCGGCGCTTGACCAAAGTCTTTTTGCTGGTAACCCGGTTCGCCGCCAAAGCTGTTTGGCTGAATCCAGATTTGCAGAAAGCTCAGTGACTCGCTATCGGAGGCGTTGAACTCGCTGTGGTAAATGCCGCGACCGGCAGACATCAACTGGAACTCACCTGCAGGCAGGGTTTTGATGTTGCCCGCGCTGTCTTTGTGCGCAATGGTGCCGCTGAGCACATAGCTGATGATTTCCATGTCGCGGTGACCGTGGGTTTCAAAACCGGCGCTGGGGGTGACTTTATCGTCGTTGATCACGCGCAGTTCCGAAAATCCCATGTGTTTCGGGTCGTAGTAGCTACCAAATGAAAAGGTGTGTTTGCTATCCAACCAGCCAAAGTTTGCGCGGCCGCGTTGTTCTGCTTTTCTTACTTCGATCATGCTCTGCTCCTTCGACTTGGCGGACCAAATCGTATTTGGTGTTGGGTGAGGGAATGGTTCACTCCCTCAGGCTTGATACTCAGTCTAGTGCTTTCGAGCAGGCGTCAACAGCCGTACAACTTGTTGTGGTCGTTCAAGAATTTCGAACAAGCGAATCCGGGCGATTTTGTTCGATTAGCAAACGCAGCTCGCGAGCGGCTTGTTGTGGGTCAGGCGCATGGCTAATCGCCGATACCAGCGCGATACCGTGCACGCCTGTTTGGGCGACCGCCGCGATATTGCTGGTGTTTAAGCCACCAATCGCCACCATGGGTAAACGGCTGCGCGCCATCGCCCAGTTCAGGCCATCCAACCCCCAATGTTTGACGGTATTGGTTTTGGTCGGTGTGGCAAAAATCGCACTGAGGCCGAGATAATCGACCGGAAGCGACTGCGCTTGTTCAAATTGTTGCTCGTTCTCAACCGACAGCCCAATCAGTTTGTCCGGGCCAAGCAGTTGGCGCGCCAGCGTGGCGGGCATGTCGCTTTGCCCCAAGTGCACGCCATCGGCATCCACGGCCAAGGCCACGTCAACGCGATCATTGATGATCAAGGGCACACCGCTGCCACTTAGCACCGCTTTCACTGCCGCCGCACGTTCGATAAAAGTCCGTACGTCGCCCTGTTTTTCGCGTACTTGCACCAGTGAAACGCCGCCAGCGATGGCTTGTTTAACGACACGGCATAGGGTGTTGAGGTCTTGCTGATCATCAGTGACCAAGTAAAGGGTGTAGGGCGTCATGCGGTCGCCTCCGTGGTTTTGAGTTGGGCGCTACACGGATCGTTGTACGCATCGTTGCCGCTGGCAGAATTGGCCAGCGTGAGAACCGTTGAGGTGTGACATTGAAGGTTTGAATGAGGCATTTGGGCTCCTAGTCTTCGGCGATCAGGAACCGGTTTAGCGCCATAACACGAGGGAAGGATTCGAGTGCTGGGCGGCTAAAGCCATACGCTGGGTGAGGCGCTCACATCATTGGGGCGCATCACATCGCAAAGCGTACATAGTTCCCTACGTCAGTGCGAACTGAATCAGGTTCTACGGGTCTTGCATCGCTGCCGCAGGGCAGTGGGTGGCAATCTCAGCCCAAGTGGGCTCCCCGACTATCAGCGTCGATGATAGCAGATGTGTGGCGCGCGGAGCTAGGCTCGCGTGACGTTACCGCTGAACGTGCAGGAAGCTGAACGTGCAGGAGTCAGCGGCAACGGGCAGGTTAGAGGCGAATGATCTGATGACAGCTTTTACTCAGCGCCACTTTGTCGTGACTGATCAACACCAGCGCGCAGCCCATTTCCTGCGTCAGCGCCGTCATGAGCTGCAACGTGCTGGCGGCTGTCACGGGGTCGAGGCGCGAAGTGGGTTCATCGGCAATCAAGAGTTTGGGTTTCATCAGCAACGCGCGCAAAATTGCAAAGCGTTGCAGCTCGCCCCCAGACACTTGAGTCACTTTGCGCCCGAGTAGCTGCATCGACAACTTGAGCTTGGCCATCAGCGGCTCAATACGAGTTGGGTCGATGGTGTGACGCTGGCACAAATCGCTCAGCAGTGTGTGCAGCGTTGCACTTTTCGGCAGCGCACTTGGCGGATCTTGATACAGCTTGAGCACATCGCCTGTCGCAAACGGTGTGGTGTGCCGCAACGTGCCGCCAGTGGCGCGTTTGAGGCCGACCAGAATGTCCGCCAATGTGGATTTGCCACACCCGCTGTCTCCGCTGATGCCCAGAATTTCGCCCTGCGCGATGGAAAAATTAAGCTGTTCAAACAGCGTGCGATCGCCGTAATGCATACTCAGGTTTTCCACGTGCAGCACCGGCTGACCAACGGTCGGTAGCGATGCGCTTGGCCAGAAACGCGGGTCGGCGGCGATCAGCGCTTTGGCGTAGTCCGATTGCGGCGCGCTCAGCACTTGTTGCGCAGGCCCTCGCTCTTGCACCACGCCTTTTTTCATCACGATGATTTCACCACCCAATTGCTGCGCGACTTCAATGTCGTGCGTGATGGTCAGCACCGCGCCGCGCTGTTTATGGCTTAGCAACTGCGCGATGATTTGGTCGCGGCGGCTGACGTCTAAGCCTTTGGTTGGCTCATCGGCAATCAGCAGTTCGCCACCGGCTTGGGTCGCGCACAAATAGGCCACGCGCTGCGCCATTCCGCCGGATAATTGATGCGGGAATTTCGCCATGTCGTCACCCAGTTCAACGCCCTGAAATGCGGCTTGGGTATGGGTGTGCGCTTGCGCGGGATCGCCATTGACCACCTCGTGCACTTCGCGCACCTGTTCGCCCACCGCCATCAACGGGCTTAGCGCGTACCACGGCTCTTGTGGCAAAACGGCTAGCTTTTTCCCCCACAGCTGTTGGCGCGCGTCGTGGCTAAGATCGCGCTGCGCGTCGCCAAATAGCGTCACGTCGCCCTGCATGGTCAGCGTTTCCGGCAAGGTGCCGATAATGGCGTTGGCCATCAGGCTTTTGCCCGAACCGGTTTCGCCCAAAATCGTGACCGCTTCACCGCGACGAAGCTCAAATGACAGCGGTTCAACCAAGGTTTGCTCACCAGCTTGAATCGACAACTGTTCGACGTTCAATAACACACTCATGCCTGCTTTCCTCGCGCCAACAGGTGAAAACTCATCACTAACAAAAACACCACCACAATCGGTTGAACCAGCACCCACGGCGCCTGTTGGTAATAGCGGAACAGCTCGACCATCATCAAACCGAGTTCGGCCGCAGGCGGCTTAAGGCCAACGTACAAAAAGCCAATGGAGGCCAGTGCCAGAATCGCGTTGCCAGCGCCAAAGCAGCCGAGGGTAAACAGGTCGGTGCGCAGCTCCGGCCACAGGTGGCGTTTAAACTGATACCAAACGCCAAAACCGTACAAACGCGAGGCTTCGATTTCAGGCGAACGCAACAAGCTCAAGGTGCGGCTGCGCACGACGCGGAAATATTCCACCCATAACATCAACGAGATGGCGAGATAGAGGATCAAAAACGAGCCCGGCACCATGGCGCCAAACAGCAGCACCAGAATCAGCCCCGGCATGGCGAGCAACATATTGACCAACCACGAGAGCGATTTATCCCACCAGCCGCCTTTCCACGCGGCGGTCACGCCGGCCAGCAAACCCAAAGCGGCCGAGGTGACCACGCTTACCACCGCCATCAGCAGGGAGGTACTCACGGCGCTCGCTAAGCGGGCGTAGTTGCTGCGGCCATAATGATCGCGCCCCAGCGGCTCTTGCCATGAGGGCGAGGCAAAGGCTTGCGCCAAGGATTGCTGCGCGGGATCGCCGCGGTAAATCAGGGCTTCAAAGAGAGCAAAGACCACCAACGCGGCGAGAATGCTCACGCCGACCCATTGACTGCGCGAAAGCTGTTTCATGCCATCACCGCCTTGGTCGCCAAACGCTGACGTGGATCGAGCCAGTACTGCGCGACATCGACCAGCGTGTTGATGGCCACAAACAGCAGCCCCATCAACAGCGCCGCGCCTTGAATCATGGGAATGTCACGACGAAAAATCGCGTGTGACAACGCGTGGCCGATGCCCGGCCAAGAGAACAGCGATTCAATCATCACAATGCCTTCGACTAAACTGACGGCCTGAATGCCGACAAACGCCATCACTGGCAGCGCAATATTGAGCTGCGCGTGACGGGTAAACGCTTGCTGATGGTTCAGCCCTTTTAAGCGCGCGAATTGAAAATAAGGCGAGTTCAGGACCTGATGCGTCGCGTTGCGAATCATTCGACTCGACATCGCAGCCATGCTCAGCGCCAGCGCCATTGCAGGCAGCACCAGATATTCGACGCTGCCAAACCCAGCAACGGGGAACAGGTTGAAATGGAGCGCAAACACCAACACCAACAACAAACCAATCAGAAACACTGGCTGCGCCTTGATGATGATAGACCCAAACAGCGCCGCGTGATCGCTCCACTGATTGGCGCGGCGACCGCAATACAGCCCCACCGGAATGGCGATCAGCAGCGACAGCGCTGTTGCGGCCGCAGCCAGTAGCAAGGAATGCCCCAACTGGTGCGAGAGCGCAGCGATCACCGGCTCACCGCTGACCAACGAATTCCCGAGATTAAAATGCAGCAGATCCCATAACCAGTTGAAATAAAGCTCAAATCCAGAGCGATCCAGTCCCAATTCTGCCTGCACTGCTTGCGCGGCTTCGGCGTTCACGTAGTCATAACCGTAACGCCCGGCGGCGATGCGGTAGGCAATGTCGCCCGGAATCAGTCGCATCAACACGAAGGTCAACGTGCCGACCGACCACGCCACAAACAGCGCTTGGTACAAGCGAGATAGCAAAATTTTAGTCATGGAAACGCATCTCCGACACGCGGTAATTGATTTCAAACGGGTCGAATGAGAACCCGTCGAGGTGGCGATTGACCGCGACAATCTGGCGATAATAGGTCACCGGGATCAGCGGCATTTCGTCGGCCAGTACCGTGGCGGCTTGCTGTGCTAACTGGCGATACTGCGCCGGGTCGGCTTCGCCGGAGAGTTGTTCGAGCAACGCGCTAAAGGTGTTGGATGACCAGTGCATCGGCCCCCAGTCGGCGCCTTTCTCGGTTGCAAAATCGTTCATCAGGAGCGGCAGGGGATCGGCCAACGTGCCGAAGTTGCGGGCGATGAGCGCCATCTCCAAGCTGTTGTCGTGGTGCTTGGCTGGAATGGCACTGGAGTTATCAATCGAGATCTGCACATCGATGCCCAGTGCGCGCCATTGGGCTTGCAGCGCGGTGGCGATGAGCGGTAGCTCTGGGCGGTCTGCGTAAGTCACCAACTGCACGCGAAATACCTGGCCGTCGCGTTGCAACAGCCCTTGCGCATTGGCATGCCACCCTTGTGCGCTCAGCAACGCTTTGGCTTGTTGCAGCTTGTCTGCATGCTGATTGCCCATGAGTTGATCGTCCGCGCGCTGATTGTTGACGTGAGCGGTATCGGGTTGATGATCGTGCTGCGCGATGTGCCACGCACCCAGCGCGGGCGAAAACAGTTGGTATGCTTCAGAGCCTGGCAGGCGCAGCACCGATTGCGCGATGCCTTCGCGATCCAGAGCCAAACTCAGTGCTTGTCGCACGGTTTTGTCGTTTAGAAACGGGTGCGCGTTGTTGAGTTTAACCAACACCGTGCGCGGCATCGATTCCACATGCAGGTCGATATTTTTTGCCGCTTGCAGTGTGCTGATGCTGATGGGATCAAGGGTGTAGACCAAATCCGCTTGACCGCTTTGCGCCAACAAGGCGCGGCTTTCTGAGCGATGGCCGGCTAGGTATTCCACCGTCTCGATATGGGCAGGCGTGCCCCAATAGGCGTCAAAGCGTGTCACTTTGGCTTTGTGCGGCGCTTGCAAGCTCGCAATCTGATACGGGCCAGTGCCTTGCAATTGAATCACTTTGCCGCTGGCGTCCATGGAGCTTGGCGCGATAATCGCAGTGGAGTAGTGCGCCAGCACCGAGGGTAGCGCGCGGTATGGGCGATCCAGCGTGATAACCACGCGATCGTTCAGCGCGCTGATCGACTGAATCGGCACTTGGCGAATCACGCCCGGTTTGGCGAGCGCGAGATTGAGCGACTGCGCTGCCGCTTGCGCGCTCAGCAGTGTGCCATCGTGAAACTGCACGTTCGGACGAAGGGTGAATGTCCAGCTCAGGCCGTCATCACTTTGTTGCCAGCTTTGCGCCAACAGCGGGTAAGGTTCGGCGTCATCGTTGATGCCAACCAACGATTCCACCACTTGTAGACGGGAGAACACAAACCCGTCTTTCGACAGATCCTGACTGTTGAATTCAAACGGGCCAGAAATAGAGAGCGTGTCGTGCGTCGGGGCAGAAGGTTTCCAAAATAGAGTTGCGCCCACGCCCAACACCAGAGCGAGTATCAATAGCTTTTTCATAATTCCATGCTGAAATGTTATAACATAACAATATTGCAGCATGAGAATGGTTCTCATGTCTAGTGTAAATTGAATAATCGGAGAAAAAAACGGTCCGACCTGAGCGTGGCATCAGGTCGGTTTCAGATGAGACGATTAGGCGGCGTAGAGGACAAGAAAGGTATCAACTGCGCGTTGCGTGGCGGCTTTGAGTTCGCTGGCGCTGGGCGCATCGATGGCTCCCAATGCGAAAGGTTCGATGTGTTCCGCCGACAGTAAGGCTTTGAATTGCATGGCCGCAAACCACGTATCACACCGCTTCAATAAGCCTTTTTTGACCTGACTGTCGATATAGTCGCTCAAATGGGTCCAACCGAGTTTAGGGCCGTTTTCATAGAATTTACGTCCCACCGAAGAGCGGTCGGCTTCATGAATCGCCATGCGATAAATGGCCATGGCATCTGGGGTCATCACCGAGCTTAAAAAATTGTAACCAAATTCTAAAAGCGAGGTTTGCATGTCTCGTTTCGGGTCAAGGGCGAGGAAAGATTGCGCAATTTGCTCGGATGCGGACGATTTCATCACCGCAATAAAGATGGCTTCTTTTGAGCTGAAGTAGTTGTACAGCGTCGCTTTCGAACCGCCCAACTCTTTCGCAATATAGGACATGGACGTTTGCTCAAACCCTTGCTGTGTAAAGGAATTTTTCGCAATTTCCAAAATCGCCTGTCTTTTTTCTTCGCTTTTAACTCGCATGAAATCGTCTATTCCCAGGGAAAATTGTGGATAATTTTCTCTTGACGATCCCGTTCTGTCAAGAGTATAACCGTACGGTACGGTTTAGTTATAAGGTTTCAAAATGTGAAAAACAGTGCCAAACGCCAAGGGATGCTGCAGAAAACAGCGCCTTTTTTTTCAATGACTTTACTCAGCACGCTGATTTTAGCGGGCTGTTCAACGCCCAATCATAGCGATGAATTGGGCACGGTTGCGGATGCCCACGACCTGCAATCGCAACAAACTTTTGCCAATCATGCCGCGATGGACTGGCCATCGGATCATTGGTGGGAACGCTATCAGGATGCGCAGCTCAATCAGTTGATTGACGAAGCGTTCGAACAATCACCGACGCTGCAAATCGCCATGGCACGCCTGAAAAATGCGCAAGGTCTTGCGCAGCAAGCGGGTGCGGCGCGTTCTCTGAATGTCGGACTGTCTGCCTCGGCGACCGAGAGCAAAGTCAGCTACCAATATCAGGCCGCGATGCCACCGCACGGTTGGAATGACTACGGTTCGCTCACGCTTAACTTCCAGTATGACTTTGACTTTTGGGGCAAGAACCGAGCGGCAGTGGTTGCCGCATCGTCTGAACTGGCGGCCGCTGAAGCCGAAGGGGTATCAGCACGGCTGATGCTCGCTACGTCGATTGCCAATGCGTATGCCGAGTTGGCGCGTTTGTACGCCAACCAACACACGGTGGACGCGGCGCTGGGCGTGCGTAATAAAACCGTCGAACTGCTGCAAAAACGCTATGTCAACGGGCTGGAAACCTTAGGTTCGGTGAGTCAGGCCAGAGCGATCGCGGCCAGCGTTGAAGCGGAATTACTCGGCTTGAATGAGTCGATTCAATTGCAGAAAAACGCACTGGCGGCTTTAGCGGGGCAAGGGCCGGATCGCGCATTGACGATTCAGGAACCCCAAGTGGCACTGAATGCGCGTTACGGATTGCCCACCGATGCAGGCGTTGGTTTGCTTGGCCATCGCGCCGACATCACCGCTGCGCGCTGGCGCGCCGAAGCGGCAGCGCAGCGGGTGGGCATTGCGGAAGCGCAATTCTATCCCGACGTGACGTTGTCTGCGTTTATTGGCTATCAGGCGTTTGGCCTCGATAACCTGTTTAACAGTGGCAACGACGCAGGCGGTATTGGCCCGGCGATTTACTTGCCGCTGTTTACCGGCGGCCGATTGGACGGCCAATTGACGTCGGCGCAGGCGAGTTATCAGGAAGCGGTCGGTGGATACAACGCCACGCTCACCCAAGCGTTGCATGAAGTGGCCGATGTGGTCACCAGCACGCAGGCGCTGGACAAGCGCATCGCCAAAACAGAGGAAGCGGTCGAGCAGGCGCAGCGCGCGTTGCAGATTGCCAGCAACCGGTATCAGGGCGGCCTTGCCACCTATCTGGACGTGCTGGTGGCCGAAGAGTCGCTATTGAATAACCAACGAGCGCTGGTGAACTTGCAGTCACGCGCGTTCAGCTTAGACCTCGCCCTGATCCATGCTTTGGGCGGCGGTTTTCAATCAACACAGTCTTGATTCGGTTTAAAAGGTTTCTATCCCATGAGTTCATCAGACAACATCCCATCAGAACCAGCAGAATTTGATGCCGCGCGTGCCAAGCAATCGCGCAAAAAAGGGTTTTTCGCACTGGCGGCGGCCGTGATCCTCGCCGGTGGCAGTTACGGCGCCTACTGGCATTTCATCGGCTCACGCTATGTGTCGACCGACAACGCTTACGCAGCGGCTGAGATTGCCGAAGTGACCCCAGCGGTGGGCGGCATCATTGCCCGCGTGAGCGTGGTCGATACCCAATACGTCAACCAAGGCGACGTGCTGGTGCAAATCGACGATACCGATGCGCGGTTGGCGCTCAAGCAGGCAGCCGCAGATTTGGCGCTGGCCGAACGCCGCGTGCGCAGTTACCTCGCCAATGACGAAGGCTTAACCGCGATGGTCGAAGCGCAGGAAGCGAGCGAGCAACGCGCCGAAGCGCAACTGAAAGCCGCGCAGGCAGATTTTGCGCGCGCCAAAATTGACTTAACGCGCCGTGAAGATCTGGTGCGCAGCGGGTCGGTGTCCGGCGAAGAAGTGACCAACGCCAAAACCGGCTATCAACAAGCGCAAGCGAACTTAAATGCAGCCAAAGCGGCGATGGCACAAGCGCAAGCGACCAAGCTGTCGACCATTGGTTCACAAAAAGCCAACGCGGCGTTGACGGACAACACCACAGTGGAAAACAACCCGGAAGTGCTACTGGCGAAAGCGCGTTATGAGCAAGCCAAAGTGGATTTGGACCGCACCGTGATTCGCGCGCCCATCAGCGGCATCATTGCCAAACGTCAGGTGCAAGTGGGCCGCCGCGTGCAAGTGGGGATGCCGTTGATGACGGTGGTGCCTATCAACAGCATTTATGTGGATGCCAACTTCAAAGAGGTGGAACTGCGCAACGTGAAAGTGGGGCAGCCGGTGACACTCACCGCCGATATTTACGGTGACGATGTCACGTATCGCGGCGTGGTAGCCGGATTTTCGGGCGGCACGGGATCGGCGTTCTCAATGATTCCGGCGCAAAACGCCACGGGGAACTGGATCAAAGTGGTGCAGCGTCTGCCGGTGCGTATTGAACTCGATCCAACCGATTTGCAGTCGCATCCGCTGCAAGTGGGGCTGTCGATGGTCGTTACCGTCGATACCTCCGCTGATAGCAACGAGCAGGTGATTGCGCAGTTTCGCGCCGCGAAAGTGTCAGAACAAGGCTAAGGTGAAGCCATGAGTCATACCTCTGACAATGACATCAAACCTTTGTCAGGTGGGGCGCTGTTTCTCGGCGCCCTCTGTCTGGCGATGGCAAACTTCTTTGCCATTTTGGATACCACGATTGCCAACGTGTCGGTCTCGAATATCGCGGGTGGGCTGGGCACGTCTTTAAGTCAAGGGACGTATGTGATTACGTCTTACGCGGTGGCGGAAGCGATTTCGGTTCCCTTAACCGGATGGCTTGCGCGGCGTTTTGGATCGATTCGCGTTTTCGTTACGTGTTTCTTCTTTTTCGGATTTTTCTCGCTGCTGTGTGGCTTATCAACGAGCCTCAACATGTTGGTGATGTGTCGCGTATTCCTTGGCTTTGCAGGTGGCCCGCTGATGCCGCTGTCACAAACGCTGATGATTCGTATCTTCCCGAAAGACAAGAGTCACGCGGCGATCGGCATCTGGTCGATGACCACTTTGGTGGCGCCGATCATGGGGCCGATTTTAGGCGGTATCTTGTGTGACCAATACAGTTGGCCGTTTATTTTCTTTGTGAACATTCCATTTGCCATTTTTGCCTCATTCGTCGGTTGGAAGATCCTGAAAAAATACGAAACCAAGAATGAACGTTTGCCGATCGATAAAATCGGCCTGCTGTTGCTGATTGTCTGGGTAGCAGCTTTGCAACTGATGTTGGACGAAGGCAAAGACCATGACTGGTTTGAATCGTCACGCATTGTGACATTGGCGGTGATTGCCGCGATAGGCTTTGTCGCCTTCCTGATTTGGGAGCTGACCGAGCGCAATCCGGTGGTGGAATTAAGAGTGTTTCGCCATCGCGGCTATGCGATGAGCATGGTCACGTTATCGCTCGCCTTTGGCGCCTTTTTCGCCACGACGGTGTTAACCCCACTCTGGTTGCAAAACTTCATGGGCTACACCGCAACCATTTCGGGGTACGCGACGGCGACCATGGGCATCCTAGCGGTGTTTCTTGCGCCGATTATCGCCAACTTGTCGTCGAAATATGACCCGCGGCCGTTTGTGTTTGTCGGCGTGATGTGGCTTGGGTTCTGGACCTTTATGCGCAGTTTCAACACCGTCGACATGACCTTTGAACAGGTGAGTTGGCCGATGTTCGTGCAGGGGATTGGGATGCCGCTGTTCTTCGTGCCGCTAACGGCGATTGCGCTCGGCAGTGTCAAGCCCCATGAGATGGAATCGGCAGCGGGGTTGATGAACTTCATCCGCACCTTGTCCGGCGCGTTTGCCACCTCGATGATCAACACTTCGTGGGAGCACGAGTCGCGCTACGTGCATGCTGAATTGGCGGGCTTGACCGACAAAGCGGGCGTGGCGACGCAAGCGATGCAAAATGCGGGCATGAGCGCGGATCAAACCCGCTCGGCGCTGGACGGCATGCTGCAAGGACAAAGTGTGATGGTCGCAACCAACCAACTGTTCTTGGTGATCGCGGTGATTTTTGCCGTGGCCGCGTGCATGATCTGGATGGCGCCGAAACCGAAACACGCGGTGGACCCGTCCGCGGCGCACTAAATAACTTTAACTAAATAACAGGCACTCAATAAACCGCACGAAACGAATTAATCCACGGGGCTGTTTGTCAGGAATTGGACTCTCGCTGACTTTCAGCCCCCTTTTTCGTCTTGCGTTTGCTGGCTCACTCACGGTTGTTGAGTTTTTAATTGATAACACTTCTCATTAACTCATCATCTGTGCGACACTAAGCCCTCTATTTTCGAGGTGTTTTGCTGTCATGACTCGTCCTTCTTCATCGTTTAATCGCATTTGCAAACTGCTGGACTACATCCATGCGCATCTGGATCAGCCGTTGTCGCTGGATGATTTGGCGCAGCAAAGCTGTTGGTCGCGCTGGCAATTACAGCGGGTATTTCAGAGTGAGACCGGCTTGACGGTCGCCAACTACGTGCGTGAGCTTAAACTGAGCGAAGCCGCCGAAGCCCTGATTCATGGTTCGGCGCGGGTGATTGATATTGCGCTCGCCAACGGTTTCAGTTCTGAAATCAGTTTTAGCCGCGCGTTTCGGCAACATTTTGGCCTCAGCCCGCGTGATTATCGCAAGCTTGGTCGCCACACAGGGCTGCGCAAACCGCTACAACTGGCGCAGCGCACGCCGCCGGTGAGCCAAACGCCGCAACTGATGCAAGTGCGGGTGGAATCGGCGGAATCGGAAACCTTTTACGGCCTTGCGACGCCGATTCGCGGCTTGCTCGCGGCAGCGCCTGATTTTGCTGAGCAGGTGCCCAGTGTGTGGGCGCAGTTTTCGCCGCTGATGGCGCATCAAACCCCGCAGCCACTGACCGGCGTGATTGACGTGACGGCCGCCGCTGACAATGACCATACGTTGATCTATTGGGCGACCAGCACGCTCCCCGTGTCGGGCGCAGAACGCGTGACGGTGCCTGCGCAAACTTACGCGGTGGTGAAACATCGTGGCCCGATTGCCTTGCTGCCACAAACGTTGGCTTGGTTTATTTTCGATTGGTTGCCGCAATCGATCTATCGCGGCGTGGATGGGTTTGAATTGGAACGTTATCCCGCCGGGTATGACGGCACGGCTGTGCATGCCGAGATGGATTATTGGTTGCCGATTGAGATCGCCTGAGCGGCGCAACATGCTCCAAATTGTTAACTTTTCACGCCGCGCTTTGCTTAGAATACAAATGATATTTATTCTCACAATAAGAAAAGCAGGGTAGTTAACCATCATGGATTTGAATCCGCATACCACATTGTCGCCGGTCGCGTTGGCGATCTTGGCACTTTTGATGCCCACCACCAGTGTTGCCGCCGATGAGTCCACAAGCGCAGACACAGAAACCGTGACCATTTTGGGTCAAACCTATCGCAACACCGCGACGAAAACGGCGCTGGCGCCGGAAGAGACGCCGCAAGGCATCACCGTGATTGACGGCGAACTGCTTGAGCAGCGCGGCGTGACATCGGTTGGTCAAGCGCTACGCTACGCACCCGGCGTGGTGACAGAAACCAAAGGCGGTTCCGTCACCATGTACGACAACTTCTACATTCGCGGGTTTCAGGTTGACCAAAGCTATTACGATGGCTTGGTGCTGCAATACCTCAAAGGCTGGAACTTGCAGCCACAGATTGATCCGATTGCGATGCAGCAACTGGAGGTCTTCAAAGGCCCAACATCGGTGTTGTATGGCGCGATGCCTCCGGGCGGCATGGTGAACGTGATAGCCAAAGCGCCGCAACAGCAGCGCAGCACCGAAGTGTCGGCTTCCACGGGTTCGCGCAATTTGCAGCAAGTGACGCTCGATACCACCGGGCCGCTCAGTGATGCGCTCTCTTACCGTTTGATTGCCAAAGCGCGCAAACAGGACGGCCAGGTTGATGGTACGGAGGAAGAGCGCTATTTGATTGCGCCGTCACTCGACTGGCAAGTCACCGACAAAACGCTGATCAATCTTAACCTCTATTATCAGAACGATCCGGCGATGGGCATGAACTCGGCTTTGCCTGCCTCAGGCACCGTGACCTCTAACGCCAACGGGTCAACGTCCTCCTCGACTTACGCGGGTGACACCAACTGGAGCAAATTCGAGCGTGAAATCCTAATGCTGGGTTATAAAGTGCAGCATCAGTTCACCGACAACTGGGCGTTCTTACAGAACCTGCGTTACACCGACGCATCATTGACCCAGAAAAACCTCTATCACAGCAGTGGTGGTTTTGATGAAACCACGGGCGTGCTGACGCGCAACATTTACAGCACCGATGAAAATTACAACGGTTTGGTGGTGGATAACCAACTGTCCGGTGTGATCAATTGGGGCAGCGTGGAACACAACCTGCTGTTTGGCGTGGATTACCAACGCCTGAAAGGGGACTCTTTGTACCAAACCTACACCACCACCGACAGCGATTTTGGCAGCTTTAACCTGTTCAACCCCAACAACAATTTGCTCGATAGCAGCACGGTGTCGGCGCAGTATGCGTACGACTACGATATCGAAATCAAACAGCTCGGCGGTTATGTTCAGGATCAACTGCGCTGGAACCGTTGGGTGTTGATTGCAGGCGGCCGCTTTGATCACTACACCAGCAACAGCGAGGTGTCGGGTTACGCCACCAAAGCGGATGACACCGAGTTCTCGTATCGCGTCGGCGCGCTGTATCAGTTTGATTCTGGGATTGCGCCGTTTGCCAGCTACGCCACCAGTTTTTCACCGGTGGCGGGCACCGACAGTCAGTTTGGTCAACCGTTCAAGCCGGAAACCGGCGAGCAAGTGGAAGTGGGCGTGAAGTATCAGTCGGCGGACATGAGCAAGCAGGCCAGCGTGTCGCTGTATCACATTGTGAAAAACAATGTGGTGGTGACCGACCCAAGTTCGGCCAACTATCAGGATGATATTCAGGTGGGCGAAGTGCGTTCGCAAGGCGTAGAAGTCGAGGGTCGCTGGTGGCTGACGCCAAACTGGGACATCGCGGCAAGCTACACTTACGCGGATGTTGAAGTGACCAAAGACAGTGCCAATGGTTTGCAAGGCACCACGCCGATTTATGTGCCCAAGCACAGCGCCACACTGTGGAGCACGTACCAAGTGGATGACGGGGTGTTACGCGGTGGTCGCGTCAGCGGCGGCGCGCGTTATGTGGGCGAAATGTATATGGATGCGACCAATACGCAAGGCAAAGTGCCGGATTACACCGTGGTTGACTTGTCGCTTGGATATGATTTGGGTCAGATCAGCGACCGCCTGCAAGGCGCGCGTGCGGATGTGATCGCCAACAACCTGTTCGACCAAACGTACTACACCTGTTACAACAACATGAACTGCTGGTACGGTGCTGAGCGCACCATCGAATTGAAACTCGGCTATCAGTTCTGATTGACGCAGACGTCAAGCGCCCGGTTTCGACCGGGCGTTTTGCATTCGGTTAACCCACCCTTAACCCGCTTGACGTTACGCTTGAACACCTCGAAAAAAGTCGACGGTTTTGATCTGTGTTTTTGTTTGGCATCATCCAATGACGCTATGATAGACAACAGAATGCAAGCACGACATACCGCGCGCAGCGACGTTCGTCACGTCGACCATTTGCGCAGCCCCCGTATGCATTGCAGCACGGCTCCGCGACCACAGGTGGTGAAAAGGAATGTTAAAGGCGTTATTGGTGGAAGATGATCTCGATCTGGCCACCGCTTTGGTTGACTACATGTCGTTGGAAGCGATCGACTGCGATTTTGCGGCCGACGGACAAGTGGGCTACAACCTGATCATGGCAAATCGCTACGACGTGATTGTGCTCGACCTCAACTTGCCCAAAATTGAAGGGCTGGTGGTGTGCGAGCGCATTCGTGAACGTGGGATTGAAACGCCGGTACTGATGCTCACGGCGCGCGATACGCTGGACGATAAACTACAAGGCTTTAGCCACGGCGCGGATGATTACTTGGTGAAGCCGTTTGCAATGGAAGAGCTGATGGCGCGAGTTCAGGTGCTGGCGAAACGTCGCAGCGGCCAAGTGTCGAAATTGCGCGTGGCGGATTTGGTGCTGGATATGGCGCAGCGCAAAGTCACGCGCGCCGGGCTGGAGATCAAGCTGTCACCGATTGCGATAAAAATTCTCGAACTGCTGATGCGTGAATACCCGTCGGGTGTTTCACGGGAGAAAATTGTCCTCAATGTGTGGGGCGACGATCAACCCGACAGCAACAGCTTGAAAGTGCACATGTTCAACTTACGCAAACAAATCGACAAAGCGGGGCTAGAACCTTTGATTCATACGTTACCGGGTTACGGATTTGCGATACAACGGCAGGGCAACGATGAAACTGCGTCGTAGCCTCAAAATCTTTTTTGCCTTTTCGGTGATGGCGATGGGCACCATCACGGTGCTGAGTTATTCCACCTTGGCCGCCAATTACTTTGAGCAAGGGCTCGATGGCGGCATGCGTATGACCATGCTGGAAATTGGCCATCGCGCGGAGCTGTTGGAAGGCAAACCGGAACGCATGCTCGGGTTTCAAGTGGCGCGTCGCTGGCAAGATGTGCAGCCGGAAATTCGCGCTGAGTTTGCCAAGCCCACCGAACACCTTGAACTGCTCAAACACATCGATCGTTCGAGTTGGTTCTCGACCCCCAAACGAGCGCTATTTCTGATGCGCTACGATCAAGACCGTGCCGAAACGCTCTACATTTCGCGTGTGGTGGATGACTTCAATCACCCTAAGTTTGAACGGGACATGCCTGCGGGCAAATGGCCACATGTCATCAAACTGTTGAGCTACGGTGCGCTGGGCATTGTCATTTTCGCGCTGTGCATGATGTTCTTGATGCAAATGGTCGCAAGGCCCATTGAACGGTTGTGGCAATGGGCGAAACACCTCACGCCGAATCAGTTAAATGAACCGCTGCCAGATTTTCAGTACAACGAACTGAACCGCTTGGCCGACGTGGTGCGCAGCAGCTTGTCAACGGTTGAAGATTCGCTGCGTCGCGAGCAAAAGTTCTTGGCGCATGCCAGCCATGAACTGCGCACACCCATCGCGGTAGTGCGCAGCAACGCCGAGTTACTGGCCAAGCTGCTGGATAAACCGGACAGTCTGGAAAAGCAGAAGCAGGTGGTGGAGCGGATTGTGCGCGCAGGTGTCACCATGACCGATCTAACTGAAACGCTGCTGTGGCTCAATCGTGGCAAAGAGAGCGAGCCGCCGCTGAGTGAAGTCAATTTGCAGGCCCTGATCGAGCAAATTTGTCAGGAGCTGCACTATTTGGTGCGCGACAAAGAGGTGACGGTAGACGTGCAGCTTTCTGCGGGACAATTTTTGCTGCCAAAAACGCTGTGTCATATCGTGTTGAGTAACCTCATTCGCAATGCGTACCAGCACACGCTGCTGGGCAAAGTGGTTATCACACAGCGCGGGTCTCAAGTCACCATTGCCAATCATGATCACAGTGGCGCCAACGCACACGATACACTCGGTTTTGGCTTAGGGCTGGAGCTGACCAATCGTATTATTCGTCACTACGCATGGCCGTATCACACCATCGAACACGATCATGGCCGTGATGTGACCATCAACTTTCGTTGGCAATAACGTAAAAATGCCCACTCCGTGGAGTGGGCAAATGCGTGAATGCAAGGGGGATGCATTACGCCGTGGCGCGAACGCCTTGTTTTGCTTTTTCACGCATGGCCAGCATCAGGGTCAGGCCAAACGCAACTGCAAACGAAATCACCATGCCCACCACGTAGTAACCGATTTTCTCTGGGTTGATGGAGATGATGCCCGGTAGACCCGCCGCGCCCAGCGCATGAGCTTTGACGTTAAACAGCGTAATGAACGCGCTCGCAATCGCAGAGCCGGTAATGGCGGCAATGAATGGGTAACGCAGTTTCAGGTTGACACCAAACATCGCCGGCTCTGTGATCCCCAGCAGCGCGGTGATGCCCGATGGCACAGCGATGCCTTTAAGCTTGATGTCTTTGGTGGTAAAACCGACCGCCAGCGCCGCAGCACCTTGCGCCACGTTCGACATAGCCGCAATCGGGAAAATGAACGTCCCGCCTGTGGTGACAATGTCGGCCAGCAATTGCGTTTCAATGGCGATAAAACTGTGGTGCATGCCGGTAATCACGAAGGGCGCGTAGATAAACCCAAACAGTGCGCCGCCGATAAAGCCTGCCGAATCGTACAGCCAGTTCAGGCCATCACCCAGCATAAAGCCAACATCACGCGTGATGGGGCCGACTAAGGTGAACGTGAGGAAACCGGTGATGAAAATCGCCAGCATCGGGGTGAGCAGGTTGTCGAGTACTGAGGGAATGACTTTGCGCAGCCCAAGCTCCACTTTGGCCAGAATAAACGCGGAAACCAACACCGGCAGCACCGAGCCTTGATAGCCCACTTTCTGAATTTCCAGCCCGAGAATGTTCCACGTCGGCACCGTGCCAGCCACGGTCGCGCTCCCAAAGCCCCAACCGTTTAGCAGATCCGGGTGCACCATCAGCATCCCCAGCGCTGCGCCAAGGAATGGGTTTCCGCCGAATTTGCGTGACGCAGAGAATGCCAGCAGAACCGGTAAGTAAACAAATGGGGCGTTGGCAAAGGTGTTGATCATGCTGGCTAAATCCGCCAGACCCGGATTGGCATCAATCAGCGATTGACCATCGATGAACAAGCCTTTCGCTGTCAAAACGTTGAACAACCCCATGAGCAGGCCGCCCGCGACGATGGCGGGAATGATGGGCACGAAAATATCCGATAAACCTTTGACTGCGCGCTGCACGATATTTTGCTTCTGTGCGCCCGCACTGGCGACGTCGTTGGTCGACATGTCGGCCATGCCGGTCAGTTTCGCCATTTCGGCATACACTTGGTTCACGATGCCTGAGCCAAAAATGATCTGGTATTGGCCCGCGACCTTGAACTGGCCTTTGACGCCGTCTAGCGTTTCAATCGCGCTTTCATCAATTTGCGCTTCATCTTTCACGGCCAAACGTAGTCGTGTTGCGCAGTGTGCCAGCGCTTGGATGTTGGCTTTGCCACCCAAGTGCTCGAGAAGTTGTTTTGCTATGACTGGATAGTCCATAACTCACCCCGGTTCTTGTAACTTGTCAGTAGACCCATTCCGCTGAAAGTGGCGTGGTGTTGGCCGCTTCATGGCGTTTGGGTTCAGCGATGTACTGCTTTATGATTGTATTTTTGGGAACGTTTGCAAAATCGATTCTTGTCAATTAATGCGATTCGGTCAAAACAACATGGTGAATTCTGTGAGAGTGATCGCCAAAAGCAGGATCGAGAAACGACAAAACAAGGGTAAAATCACGCTTATGCCGAGGTTGAATCGCAGAGATTCTGCAATCAATCCCAATATGAAGGTGAATAGGATGCTTTATGGCAAGTTTGCATGACGTCGCTAGGCTGGCTGGCGTGTCAAAGTCGACCGTCTCTCGGGTGATTAATGATGAGTATGGCGTCAAAGAGTCGACAAAAATCAAAGTCTTAAAAGCTGTTTCTGAGTGTGGTTACGTCGTGAACCAAGTGGCGAAAGACCTTAAATCACAGAAAACCAATTTGATTGGCGTGATTGTGCCACGGGTGTCGTCCCACGCGACAGCGCAGGGTGTGGATGGCCTGACGTCGATTTTCGAACAAGCCGGAAAGCACGTGCTGCTTGCCAATACTCATCAAGTTCACGCCAAAGAATTGGAATACATTCAAATCTTTAACCAAAAGCGGGTGGAAGGGATTGTCTTTTACGCCACGCATCTGGACGCGCCGCTCGTCAAAGCGATTCAACAATCGGCGGTCCCGGTGGTGCTGGTGGGGCAAGATGGCTCGCTACACAACATTCCGAGTGTGGTGCACGATGATACGCGCGTCGGTTTTGAAGCGGGCAATCGCTTGGTGCAAGCGGGCTGCAAGCAGATCGGGTTTATCGGGGTGCAAAGTGATGACATTGCGGTGGATGTGCTGCGTTCACAAGGGTTGGCGCAGGCGTTGGCGTTTCACAATCAACCGCTGCTGTTTCATGTGCGCGGCGATTTTTCGATTGAATCGGGCTACCGTTTGGCGAAAGAACAGCTCAACGCGTACCCGCACATGGACGGCTTGTTCTGCGCAACCGACCGTTTAGCCGTTGGGGCGATCAAAGCGCTGCAAGAATCGGGAGTGCAGGTGGGCAAGCAGGTGAAATTGTTGGGCGTGGGCAATGATGAACTGGCCTATGTCAGCACGCCATCGCTGTCGACCTTTAACTATGCTTTTGATAAAGCGGGAGAAAATGCCGCGAAAATGTTGCTCGAACGCATCGCCGGACGCGGTCAGGAAATGAGTAAAGTGGTGCTCACGTTCCAGAATGTCGCCCGCGAAACCTGCTAAATCTTCCCTTTATCTCTCGCTCGATGGTGGCCGGGTTTCTGTGCCCGGCTTCACACTCAACCGGATTGCCCCTCACTTTATTGCGGAAAAACTTGCGGAATCGATGTTTGTTTTATATTTTTGAGAACGTTCCCGAAAATAATTTTAGGTAAGTTCATGTCACTACAGCGACTGATTGATCTCGCGGGCGGGGTCGATAACATTCAACGAATTTTGGCCCCGGTAGGGCGGGTGACGGTAGCGGTGCGTGATGCTGAGCGTGTGCAGCCCCTGCCGCTCGATGTGAGCGGCGAATCGGTGCTGGGCGAATGGCAACTGAGCATGGCGCGCGATTTGGCAATCACGGATGCCGACCTTGCCGCGCTTGGTCGCACGATTGCCAGCGCGCAGCGTCAAGCTGCTGCGGCGTATTTGCAGCCCACCGCGTGTCCATATCGTCCGCAATGGCACATCTCTCCACCGCAAGGGTTGCTGAATGATCCGAACGGCTTTATCTATCACAACGGTGCGTACCATCTCTTCTATCAGTGGTATCCATTTGCCTGTGAGCACAAAGACAAATACTGGGTGCACCTAAAAAGCCAAGACTTGGTCAATTGGACGTGGCAATCCATCGCGCTCACGCCTTCGGATTGGTTCGACAGTCACGGGGTCTTTTCCGGTCACGCCGTCAGTGACGGTGACGATTTGTGGTTGTTCTACACAGGCAACACGCGTCTTGGCCACGACCGCCAGCGCCAAACGATGCAATGTGCGGCGCGGCTTAATGAGCACAATCAGTTTGAAAAACTAGGCCCGCTGATCCGCACGTTACCGCCGGGCGTGACTGAGCACATTCGTGACCCCAAAGTGGTGCACCGCCAAGGGCGCTGGCATATGTTGCTTGGCGCGCAGACGCAGGATCTGCAAGGTCGTCTGGCCGTTTACCATGCGACGGATTTGCAGCACTGGCAGTTTGACAAGCTCTACGGTGAAGAGTTGGCGCCTTACGGTTACATGTGGGAGTGCCCAGATTGGTTTGAGATGGCGGGCAAGCAATTTGTGGTCTTTGGCCCGCAGGGGATTCGTTCGCAGAATCCACATCACACCATCGTGCATCAAAATCGCATTTTCCATGTGGATCAAGATGAGCAGGGCGGATTTCACTTTCTGGAAGGATGGCAGCTGGACGCGGGGTTTGATTTCTATGCGCCGCAGTCGATGCAAACCGCTGATGGTCGCCGCGTGATGTGCGGCTGGATGGGGTTGCCGGATGAGCTTGAACACCCCAGTTGCGATAATGGCTGGATTCATCAGTTTACGGCGCTGCGTGAACTGCGTTGGCACAATGGCAAAATCATCCAGCAGCCGAGCGCAGAGCTGGCGCAATTGCGTGGCGAAGCGTGCGCAATCACGCTCAATGAGCAGCCGCAAGATCTGGGCACAAAGAGCTTCGATCTGGAAGTGACGTTGCCGTGGGACAGCGAACTGCACTTGCTGCACGATGATGCGCACGCGGTGGTGCTGACACTCGACTGCGCGCAAGGCGTGCTGCGGTTTGACCGCACCCACACCCAAATTCGCCAAGGCGATACCATTCGCGAGTTGCCTCTCACATCCAGCGAGGTGAAACTGCGCATTCTGGCAGATAACTCGTCGTTGGAAATCTTCATCAATGATGGTGAGCAGGTGATGACTGGGCGCGTGTTTACGCCGCCCAATGCGACCCATATTTCCCTCAAGCATGCGACTGCTGACGCAACATTTGCCCCGCTCAATGCCATGCAATGGTCATTTGCCCCGCGTTAAACAGGGTGTTGGTGATCATCGCTTGTTCAAAAGCCACCCTTAGGGTGGCTTTTGTCGTTGCAGGCTAAGACTAAGATTGAGACCAGACCAGACCAGACCAAGACCAAGCTTAAGGATAAGCTCGGCGCCAAGATCAACGGATAAAATTCACCGCAGGCAGGCATTCAAAACCAGGCTTGGCAAACAGATAACCTTGCATCAGGGCCACGCCCGCCTCCTTGAGCCATTGATACTCGGCCAGCGTTTCAATGTCGTAAATCGGCTGTAATTGTTTGCGGTGTTGGTTCTTTTCGGCTCTGCAACGGGCGGTCCCCGTTTTTGAACGCCACAAAAAACCCGGCCGAGGCCGGGTAGATAGAGGCAATGCGATATACGCTGGGCTAGAACCAAGTTTCCATTTGCAAGGCAAAGACGGTTTCGCCGCCACTGCCCATGGTGCTGGCATCGCTGTCGAGGCTCACGGCGTAATCATCCAGCGCACTGCTCCAGTCGACATAGCTCACGGCAAAGCGGATTTCTGGGCGGTCAAAGAAGCCCGCCGAGGTTGCCAGTTTGAAGGTCGGAGCAATCGTCGCTTTGTAGAAGCTGCCTTTGGCTTGGTCGACGCTGTTGTCCAAATCCATGTATTGGTATGTGCCTTCGTATACCATTTCAAAGTTTTGTGTCAGCTCTTGTGCCAAACGCACGTTGACGGAGGCCCATTTGAATTCATCGTTGGTTTTGATGCGATCTTGGCTGTATTCCGCCATCACCGCAGAGGCGATGCGCCAGTGATCCGCAAAGCGGGTCACGCCGTAGCTGAACACACGCATGGCTTTGGCGTCCTCGTTGAGGTCGCCGTTGGAACCGATGCCTTTGAGTTCAGCACCCAGACCCTGACCGACCAACACGCCTGATTTGGAAAAACCGTCACTCAGGCCATAGAAGCTTTGCCCATGGTAGGCAAACAGCGCGTGCACACCGGTTTCTGCGCGTTTGGTTGGTGAGGCACTGTCGGTGTCGCGATTTTGGTTGTCGGATGATGCCATGCCGCTGACCATCACTTGGAAGTTACCGAAACGGTTGTTCATGGTCGCAATGTAGTTTTCGACATCGGTGCTGGAGCTGTCGATTTCGCCAAAGTCGCGGCCATAGATAGAAAAGTTGGCTTTCCAGTGTTGGGTAAACTGCACATCATAAATCCCTGCGCCGGTGCCAGAAAGGAACACGATGTCCGAGTCAAAAAAGTGGATGTCAAAGTTATCGCGATCAAAGCGCTTACCAGCCCACAGCGTCGCGTGTTCAAACGGCCCCGAGAAAGAACTCAAGTTGCTCAGCTCAGCATACACCTGACGCACGTTGAGTTGGCTGTCATCGGCCGTCCATTCGTTGTTGGTTTCAACGCTGTCGGCCAGCATGATGTGAAAGCGCGCGCTTGAGCCGTCGTCCATGGTGCGATTGTGGATCAAGTTGGCTTCGAGATAGTTGTCATCTTCTAAACCAAGGCGGCCCACAGGCGCACCCAGCGCGCCAGCGGCGGTCATGTAAGGCCCAGTGCCGTTGGCGCCGTTGAGATCGTCGTTGACCAATAGGCCGGCGCGAGCGTAACCATGGAATTCAAACGAGGATGCCGTGTCTTGCGCTTGTTGCGCGGTTTGTTCCGTTTGCGCCAGGCGTGATTCCAGATCGTTGATACGCGCTTCCAGCGCAGACAGATCCGAAGTCGCCCAAACCGCAGTGGCAGGGAAGAGGGCAGCGGCAACGGCCAGCGTCAATGCTTTAGTTTTCATTATTCTGTTTCTCCACATTGGATGATAAATTCGAGAGATTTGCAAACGTTCCCAAATAATCGTGCGGCAGCGTGGAATTTTGAATCCCTTTACTCGGCTTTGTTGCACTGTTGACGTCGAATAAAGCCTTTTAAACGGACTCTTTGTGTGAAATGGACTATATCTAACTTTTAGGGAACGATCCCGAATTGTGTGTGAAAACTTTTAGCTGATTCACGATCTGAATGGAATTTGTGATCTGGCAATAGGTGTTCAGTCACGTGCTATGGGCGATAAAAAGGCGAGCACGCGGCTCGCCTGATGGACAGATTCAGCGTGATTCGCTCAGGAAGTGTTGCAATGCCGCTAAATCGGGCAGGGCGGTCATCGCACCCTTTTGCGTGGTAGCCAATGCGCCGCAACCGTGGGCCAAATGGATGGCTTGCGTGATCGCATCGCTTGATTGCCAGTGTTCACTGACGGAGAGTTGATACAGCAACCCCCCCACAAAAGCATCGCCTGCGCCTGTGGTATCCACCGGTTTGACGACTTTGCCGCTCACCAACGTTTGGCTGCTGGAGGTCACCACCAGTGCCCCTTTGGCCCCTTGGGTGATGACCACCAGTGGCAAGGCAAGCGGCGCTAAGGCTTGCAGGCCAAGTTCGATGGATTGAGTGCCGGTCAGTAACATCAACTCATCTTCGGAAAATTTCACCACATCTGCCAACGCGACCGCGCGCATCACCACATCAGTGAGTTGTTCGGGGTTGGCCCACACCTCTTCACGTAGATTGGGGTCAAAGCTGAAAAAGCCGCCCGCTTGTTTGATGCGTTGAATGGCCTCAAACGTACTGCTGCGGCTCGGTTCATTGGCGAGCGCAATGGAGCACACATGTAACCAGTCGCCGGCATGAAACGCAGGAATATCCGTGGGTTGTAGAAATTGGTCAGCGCTGGGTTTGACCATGAACGTAAAGCTGCGCTCACCGCGGTCATCTAAATCGACAATGACTGTCGACGTGCGTTGATCGTCGTCCAAGATCAGGTGTTGGCAATCCACGTGCTCTTGTCTCAGGGTGTGCTGCATAAAGCGGCCAAGGGGATCGTTCCCGACTCGGCCAAAAAATGCGCTGTTGCCCCCCAGACGTGCAATTGCAACGGCGACATTGGCTGGCGCGCCGCCGGGACATTTCAGGTAGTGTGCGTCCCCATCCGGAATTAAGTCGACGACTGCGTCGCCAGTGACCCATACTTTGCTCATCGTATTTCTCCACAAAATTTGCCTCAGTGTAATCCAAGCATTCGTGATGACCAGTGGTAAAGCCGCTTCGCTTGCTATTGTCATGCAGATTTGTGATCCATTGAGGAGAAATAAACCAATCCGGAGGCAATTTAATTTTATTTTCGGTATCGTTCCCAGTTTTGTTGTGGCCGTCTTTTGAATGAGGCCGGTGAATCCGATTGACGATCTGCGCCACTCGGCGCACACTGCGCGCGTTTTCGTGCGTGTTTTTTGGAGTCTCTGCATGTTCGCTATTCCTCCGATGCTGATCACCATTGGCCTACTGCTGATCAGTAACGTTTTCATGACTTTTGCTTGGTATGCCCATTTACGTGAATTGGGACATAAACCGTGGATTGTAGCGGCGCTGCTCAGTTGGGGCATCGCGCTGTTTGAGTATCTGTTTCAGGTGCCAGCCAACCGCATTGGTTACACCGTCATGAACCTCGGCCAATTGAAGATTTTACAAGAAGTCATCACGTTGTCGGTGTTTGTGCCATTTGCCTTGATTTACATGAAAGAGCCGTTTCGAATGGACTTTGTCTGGGCAGGATTGTGTTTGCTCGGTGCCGTGTTCTTTATTTTCCGCCCGCAGATTTTAGAAATACTCAGCCGCGCGGTGGCTTAATATCGTCTTGCTGACGATCAATTGAGACAAAAAAGCCGTCCAGAGGGACGGCTTTTGACCATTGGCGAGTGCGCTATCGGCGTTATTCGGTGTGGCGTTTAAAGATGATCGAGGTGTTGATGCCGCCAAACGCAAAGTTGTTGCTCATGACGTAATCGACGTTCATCTCGCGGCCGCTGCCGGTGATGTAGTCTAGATCGCCGCACTGCGGATCCAGATGGTCGAGATTGAGCGTGGGGTGGAACCAACCCGTGTGCATCATCTCAAGGCTTAACCATGCTTCAATTGCGCCGCATGCGCCCAACGTGTGGCCAAAGTAACTTTTCAATGAGCTGATGGGCACCTTGCCCAGCGCGTTTGCGGTGGCGTTACTCTCGGCAATGTCACCGCGGTCGGTGGCGGTGCCGTGTGCCGACACATAACCGATTTTGGCCGGATCCAATTGCGCATCACGCAGCGCCATCTCCATGCAGATCTGCATGGTTTCCATTTGCGGCTGGGTGACATGCGCTGCATCGCAGTTGCTGGCAAAACCAATGATTTCGGCATAAATTTTTGCGCCGCGCGCTTTGGCGTGTTCATATTCTTCCAGCACCAATGTACCAGCGCCTTCACCAATCACCAAGCCATCGCGCTCGCTGTCGTATGGGCGCGGTGTGGTTTTGGGGGCGTCATTGCGCAGGCTTGTGGCAAATAGGGTATCAAACACTGCCGACTCGGTTGGGCACAGCTCTTCGCCGCCGCCTGCGACCATCACGGTTTGGTAGCCATGTTTGATCGCTTCGTACGCATAACCAATCGCCTGACTGCCAGAAGTACAAGCGCTGCTGGTGGGAATCACACGACCGCGCAGGCCGAAAAACAAGCCAACGTTCACCGCGGCCGTGTGCGGCATCATCTGCACGTACGTGGTGGCGGTAATCGCTTTGGTGGTTTTCTCATTCAGCATCACCCCAAAGGCGCCAATGGCGTCGGTGCTGCCGGTAGACGAGCCATAGGCGATGCCGGTTTCACCGTTGGTTAATACGTCGTGACCAATCAATCCAGCTTGCATTAGCGCGTTTTCAGTTGCGACGGTGGCCAGTTGCGAGACGCGGCCCATGCCCCGTACCTGTTTGCGCTTGTAATGTTTGGGCAGTTCGAAGCCCATCACTGGCGCGGCCAGTTTGGTGTTCAACCCTTCATATTGTTCGTAGCTTGGCATGTACTGCGTGGCGTTTTGGCAATCACGCAGCTTGGGTTCAATGGTGTGCCAATCGTTCCCGAAAGCAGTAATACCGGACATCCCGGTGACAACAACGCGACGGCTCATAGCAGACCTCCATTGACTGAAATAACCTGACGGGTGACGTAACCCGCAATATCCGACATCAAGTAGCTCACCAAACCGGCCACTTCTTCGGGTTCACCCATGCGGCGCAGCGGTACTTGAGGTAGGGCGTGCTCTTTGACGTGATCGTCGATCATGCCGGTATCAATCAGGCCCGGCGCGACACAGTTGACGGTGATTTTACGCTTCGCCAGCTCCAATGCCAGTGCTTTGGTCGCGCCAATGACGCCCGCTTTTGCAGCGCTGTAGTTGGTTTGACCGCGGTTACCCATGATGCCGGATACGGAAGCCAGCGTGACGATGCGGCCCCCTTTGCGCAGTTGCACCATCGGCATCACGCACGGGTGGAGCACGTTGTAGAAGCTGTCGAGGTTGGTGTGGATCACGCCATCCCACTCTTCTTCGGTCATGGCCGGGAAGGCGGTGTCCCGGGTGATGCCGGCATTGTTCACCACACCGTAGTAGGCGCCGTGTTGTTCAATGTCGAGTTCAATTTTGTGGCGACACATGGCGCGATCACTGATATCAAATTGGATCAAACGGCCCTGTCCGCCGTTTTGAAAAATGGTGTCGAGCGTGTCTTGTGCGCCTTTTTCATCGCCCATGTAATGGACAACGATAGTAAAGCCATCCTTTGCCAACTGAATTGCAATGGCCTTGCCGATGCCTTTACTGGCGCCGGTGACGAGAACTTGTCGGGTCATGCGTGACTCCTGATTTTCATTTCTTGTAATTTTTCTTCTGATGGCACGTACACATTAAGCTGGCACTGTGCCACTAACTGACCCTGATACTCAAGACGAGCTGAGAACACGGCCATGCCGTGATCTTCCATGACTTGCTCGGCATGAATATCCAACGTTTGTCCCTGAGAAAAATGATCGCACTCTGCTTGGTAACGGCGACTGCCGAGCAGAAATCCGATCGGTGGTTCGGTTCCTTTTTCAAGGGCATGGAAACCGGACCACGCAGCGATGGATTGAGCCATAAACTCAATACCGACATAAGCTGGAATGGTTTGCGTCGCCTGATCAAAAAACATCAGGTGATCGCCGATGTCGACCTGACAATGAATCGACTCCGCACCGATGGTGAGCGCGCGATCGACCAGAATCATGGGTCTGGCGTGGGGAAGCAGTTGCTCTATGGCTGGGTATTCACGCATTGACGTATCCAAAAATCAAACTGATATTGTTGCCTCCAAAGGCAAACGAGTTACTTAAAATGGCTTTTCCTTGCAGCGTTTGGTCAGACTCCACCAAGGTGATGGCAATGTCTGGCGCTTTGTTTTGGCAACGCTGTTTGGGGAGCGGCAAATCGTAACGCAAGATGTGCCAAGCGATGGCCGCTTCCGTTGCGCTGGCTGTGCCCAGCGTGTGGCCGGTGAGCGGCTTGGTGGAACTCACTGGCACGCCGTCGCCAAACAAACGGAATATCGCTTTGCTCTCCATGCTGTCGTTCAGCGGTGTCGCGGTGCCATGGGCGTTGATGTAACCAATGTCCTGTGGCGTTAAACCGGCATCGGTCAGCGCTTTTTGCATCGCCTCATACGCGCCGAGGCCTTCAGGGTGCGGCGCAGAAATATGGTGCGCGTCGGAGCTGTCGCCCACGCCAAGCAAGGCGATGTTGCTGGGCTCGCGGCTGAGCAGCATCAACGCGGCCGCTTCGCCGATGTTGATACCATTGCGATCCGCGCTGAAGGGCTGGCAGAGTGTGTTCGACAGCGCTTCCAACCCGTTAAACCCGTTGAGCGTGAGTTTGCAGATGGTGTCGGCGCCACCGACAATCACCGCTTCAACCAAGCCGGCTTTGAGCATGCGCTTGGCGCTGATAAACACGCGGCCGCTGGAGGAACACGCGGTCGAAATAGCGTAGCACGGGCCGGTAATCCCAAAGTAATCGGCAATAAAATCGCTGGTGTTGCCGAGTTCTTGTTTACGATAGTGATAATCAGCAGGGAAATCGCCTTGGTCGAGTTTCTGCGCGTAGGCGTGTTCGCCGTCTGAGATCCCTGAGGTGCTGGTGCCGACAATCACGGCAATGCGGTCGGCGCCAAAGCGCGTGATGGCATGGCGCACACTGGCTTCGATTTGCTGTAACGCTGACAGCGCCAGTTGGTTATTGCGCGACGCGTGACGTGCCAATGTGACGGGAATCTCGGGCAGAGATTCGGTCACGCGACCAATAATGGTGGCGGTACCAGTGTTGAGGATGGTGTCGTCGCGCAGCATGTGCGCGCCATGGCCACTGGCCAGCGTGCTGTGAATTTGTGCGGTTTCACATCCCATTGCGGAGTGAAAGCCACAGTCATGAATGAAAATTGGAAACGAAGCATGCGAATTCATCATGGCTTATCTACTGTTGTGCTGCGGTTGGTGTGGATTGAAGCGTCAGCGTCTGAATCGTGATGTCGTAATTCAGAGGCAGATTTTTAAACTGAATGTCACCACTGAGCGGTGTGTCGCCAGCGTAGGTGATAGCCAGAATGGTTTCACCGTGTTCATTGATGACGAGGCGCTGATTCGCCTCATCAATCATTCGCCACCTTACCTGATTTAATGGGGCTTCCCAAGCATTTCGCGGCCAGAGCGTGATCATCAGGTTAAATAGTACCTGTTCTGGCTTGGGCAGGCTATTTTCTAACCCAGAAAGGACTTGAGTTTGGATTTGATCCCCGTCGTAGTCCAGCGAAAGAATACGCGTTCCCCACGATGAAAACCCCGCAAGCAGTACCTGCTGATCGCTCACTTGCAGTTGCACGGGCAACTGTTGGCTTTGCACGTTGCCATGTTCATCCTGCCAGCGGGCAGAAATGAGTTGGCTGGCCGTCAACGATTGACCAAGTTGCGACGGCTTTGGCAGTGCCGCCCAGACATCAGGGCCGATTTCGACCTCAGTGGTGCGGGTGTGAGGCTGCAAACTACAAGCCGTCAGCCATAGGCTGATGCACGCGGTGAAGAACCATTTCATGCGTCATGCTCCGATAAATGAGAGGGTTGAATCGCCAAAGGTGACAGCAACCAAGCCACAAAAATACCACTTAACGTCGTTACCCCAAAGCTGTGAATGGCGTGCGTCTGGCTCAGGGCCAGAAGGCCAAACGACAACAACGTGGTGGTGGCCGAGAGGGTGATCGCCAGTAACGTGCTGTGACTGCGCGCTTGCTCGGCAAAGAACAGCGTGTAGTCGATGCCGATACCAATCACCAACACCAAAGCCAGCAGGTTAAACAAGTTGAGCGCTGAACCGGTCATCACGGTCACAGCGAGGCCAACCATGCACGCAATCACGCACGGGAACAGAATTCGCAGCGCGTGTTGCCAGCGATAACGCCAGACCAACAGCAGTGCAATCCCCGCCAAGGCTGCCGCCAACAGTTCCATGACTTTACCGCGGTATTCGCCAAACAGTTGAGAAATTTCCGCCGCTTTGTCGAGGTAGGCGAGCTGCGCATCCTGGTTGGCAAATTGCTGAATCACATCGGCCTGCTCAACGCCTTTGAGCATCACCACTGATGCCACCGCATCGCCCACATGGCCCAAGTAGAGAAACCGCACCGGTTCGGACACGCTGGCGTTAAGATAATCGTGTAACGACACGGGCTGTAATGGGTCGCTCAACGTCGGTTGATGCGCCAGTTTCAGGCGCTGAGTCAACTGCGGCGCATGATGCTGATAGAGCTGCTCAACCAAGGCGAAATCACTTTGCTGGCGCTGTTGTGACGCCACATAGTGATGCAGGCTTTGGTAGCCTTGTAACACTTGATCCTGCTGCCATGCGCGTAGGGTGGTGTCGAGTTGTTCGAGTTTTTGCATCAAGGCTTCGTCATCTGCCGCCGACACCACCAACATCTGCTGTGATGAATTCATGCCGGTGACTTGGCTGACCAAAGCCTCTTGCTGTTTGAGCGCTTGCGGCATCGCTTGCAGTTGACGAATGTCGTCATCGTAGTGCACCTGAGTCAGCGCAATGGCACTGAGCACCAGCAGCGTTGATGGCAGCGTGATACGCAGCGGGCGATGTTGCCACCAATCGAGCCATCGACTCAGCAATGCCAGCGCAGGCAGATGACGAGATGGCGTCGGCGCACGTGCCAGCAGCGGATACCAACTCACCACGGTAGCGTAGGCTGCCAATAACCCAATGGCAGAAAACAGCGCCAGTTGTTGCAGGCCGGGGAACGGCGCAACCAGTAAGCCTAAGTAGCCGATTAAACTGGTGATTAATCCCAACGTAATTGCGGCAAGAATGTGTTTGAGCCCCACGACGCTGTCCCAGTGGCGGCCAGCCGCCAAGCGGTCGGTCAGATAATGGAACGCGTAGTCGATAGACACACCAATCAAACTCGCGCCAAACACCAAGCTAAACAGATGCACTTTGCCAAAGATCAACGTGGTGGTGGCCAGCGCAACCAATAACCCGACTGACACCGATAATAACGCCAGCAACAGTGGCGCAGCGCTGCGAAACACCAACATGACCAGCAGCACGATGCCGAGCAACGACACGCTGCCGATGGTGCTGATTTCCGATTTGGCGCTGCGGGTGCCAAAGTCGGCGTAAAACACCACGCCGGTGTACGCCATCTCGACATTAAATTGCTGCGTGAGCGTTTGTTGCCATTGGTTGATTTGGCTCACCACTTGCTGCGCTTGCAGGCTGTAGGGGGAGTCGGTCAACGCGGCCGTCATCAGAATGTAGGTTTGCCCTGCGTTTTGGGTGGTAAGAAACCCTTGCTGCAACTGAAATTGGGTCGACAACTGATTGAGATGACTCAGATAATCACGAAACAGCAAAAACGGGTCGCTGGCAAGCTCTTGTCCGGTGACGCCTGAAAACGGGTTGTAGAGCGCCTGAATCACGTGCTGCACTTGCTGTTCAGGGGCTTGGCGAAGACGTTCGCGCTGTGCATCCGTCAGAAACTGAAAGCGGTGTTGGAAATAATAGCGTCCCCACGCTTGTTGTTGGGTGGCATCAATTTGGCCGGTCACGTGGGTAAATTCGCGCGTTTGGTGCAGGTGACTTTCCAGCGTACGTGCTGCATCAAACAGGGCGGTGGTATCGGGGCCGGTAAGCACAAAGGCGACTTTATCGCTCATGCTGTCGGTGACTTTATCAAATGCCGCTTGCGCCAGTGGGTTCTGGCGCGATTGTGGCAGCAGTTTCATGATGTCGGTTTCAATCGGTGAGCTGGTCGAAAACGCCCATTGCTTGACGAGCAGCGCCATGGCCAGCAACACCAGCGCCAGCCATAACAAGGCAAGGCGCGATGAAGGAGCCGAACGAGAAGGGGACACTGTTGGCATGATTAAAACTCAAACTGCGCTTGTTCAGCGGGGCTTAATGTGGATGGTTCGTGGGTTTGAGCGCTGAACTGAATTTCTGTTTTGTCGCCGCGAACCTCTTGCAAGGACAACACATCGATATCGTCCTGACCTTGCAAGGTAATGTGTTGAAACACCGCGTTCAATGGCGCGCCTTTGGGCGTGAGCACCAGCGTCCAGTGGCCATTCTGCTCGGAGAAATCGAGTGCAAACTCGTTGGTAAGCTGCTCGGTATCGCCGTGAAACACGGACAAAAAAATATGGCTGAAATAGAACGCCATGGGATTTTCCTGCGCGGTAATGGTATGCGGTGTTTGACCGGCAAAGGTTTGACGCAATTTGTCTTGTGTCAGCACCAAATTGACTGGAAATGGCGTGGTTTGTTGCCACAGCAGACCGTGCGCTTTATCGAGCAGAAACGTCCCTTGCGACGACAGCGGCTCGGCAAACATGTCAATTTTTCGAGTTTGGGTGAAGTCGCCGCGCACGATGTCGAAGCGTTGCAACTGCGTTTGTAGCGACGCTAAATCGGTAACCTGCGCCATGGCAGGCGTGCATACGCTGATGATGCACAGCGCCAGCAACGCCCATAGGCGTTGCGCGAATCGAGTCATCATTGCAGACATTCTCCGGTTTGGTGCCAGTGCGTCACTTTGTCCGTGAAAATGGTCGGTGAGACAAAACACATGTCTTGCGTGTCTCGTTCCACCGCCACTTGCGTGGTGTGCGCTTTACACATGCGCTTGCCGCTTTGGGCATCGAAAATCACGTAATCAATCCGCAAGCGGTTTTCCCATTCGGTTAAGCGAGCATGAATGCGAATCGAGTGATTGAACGGAATGGCTTTGACGTACTTGACGTGCGCATCAATCACCGGCCACATGTAGCCGGAATCGTTCATCGCTAAATAACCATAGGCAATTTTGTCGAGCAGTTCGCGACGGGCTTCTTCGAAATAGCGGAAGTAGTTGCCGTGGTAGATCACGCCCATGGGATCCGCGTCCTGAAAGGAGGTGACCAACGTCACCTCAGTTTCCAGCGGGAAAGTGACATCACTCATACTTTCTCCTTCTCGATTAATACAAGGTCCAGTGTTGGGCCTGAATGCGTTCAATGAACAAACGGAGATCCGCTTCCAGTGGGCGATCTTCAACCACAAAATCGAACTCACTTTGCACCGCATCCACCATCTGCTTGAGGCTGTGGCTCATGTGCTGTTCATCCAGTTCGTTGTGGCGTTTGCGCAGCTCAATCGCTTGGGTTGCCGCCAGTAGTGAAGCCGCCGCCACCTGTTCGGTCAATTGCAGCACACGTAAACAGTCGCGTGCGGCGATGGTGCCCATACTCACTTTATCTTGGTTGTGGCACTCGGTGGAGCGGGAGAACACGCTGGCTGGCATGGTATGCTTCAATGCTTCTGCGGTCCAAGCCGAGATACCAATTTGCACCGCTTTAAAGCCGTGGTTAATCGGTTTGCGCGCGCCTTCTGCGCCCGTGAGGTTAAACGGCAGACCGTTGTTGAACTTGTAGTCCATCAATTGCGCCATTTGACGATCGAGCAGATCGGCCAAGTTCGCCACACCCGTTTTCAGTGTGTCCATCGCCATCGCAATGTGGCCGCCGTAGAAGTGACCGCCATGCAGCACACGTTCGTTATCGCCATCGATAATTGGGTTGTCGTTGGCGCTGTTGAGTTCATTTTCAATCAACTGACGCAGCCACGGCAGGGCATCTTGTACGGTGCCAATCACGTGTGGTGCGCAGCGCAGCGAGTAACGATCTTGCAAACGGTCGCTGTTACGTGGCGGACAATCGGCTTGCAAATCATCGCGCAACCATGCCGCGATTTGTTGCTGGCCTGGATGTGGTTTAACCGCAAACAGCGCTTCATCAAAGTGAAAGTCGTTGCCATGCATGCCCACCGACACCAAGGCGGTGATCTTGGTTGAGAGCTGCGCCAGATACTCGGCACGTTTGTAAGCCAAGCAAGCCAGCGCGGTCATCACCGACGTGCCGTTCATTAGGGCCAGACCTTCTTTCGGTTTGAGCTGAATGGGCGTGATGCCCAGTTCGGCAAACACATCGCGCGTGTCGCGCAGTTGCCCTTTGTACAGCACTTCGCGCTCCCCAATCAGGGTGGCAGCGACGTAAGAGAGTGGCGTTAAATCGCCACTGGCACCGACCGAACCTTCTTGAGGAATGCGCGGTGCGATATCAAAATTAATTAAATTGATCAGTTGGTCAAGGACGTCGTGCGACACGCCCGACACACCTTGCGCCAGCGAACACAGGCGCGTCGCCAGCACGGCACGTGACTGCTCGTGGGTCAAGATGTCGCCCAAACCACACCCGTGGAAACGTGTCAGGTTTAGCGGCAAATCGTCCACCAAACTGGGTGGAATCGCCACGGTGCACGAATCGCCATAGCCAGTGGTGACGCCATAAATGACTCCTTCTTCTTTCAGCAGTCGCTCAAGAAACGCGACACCGCGATCGATGCGTGCTTTATAAGCCTCTGAATCGTTCATTGCCGCCTGCGCGCCGTTGGCGATGGCGACCACATCTTCGATGGTCAGGCGCTCTGCGCCAAAGCGGATTTTATTGTTGTTGTTCATCGTCATGGTGTTGTGTGCTTAATGTCCAAAAGTTGAAAAAATTGTACCACTGTAGCGGTGCATTCAAAGTGTGGTGTTGCAGGCGATCGGCATAGCGTTGTACCACGCCTTGCAGCGCGGCTTGGCGCTGCGCGCGGGGCAGTGCAATACCGTCGCTAAAATGCTCGAAATAAACGTCAAAATGCGGCGTGGCTTGCGTGTCATCACGCAGGCCAAACAGCAGATACACCGGTGCTTTCAACACCGAGGCCAGCATGAATGGCCCTTGTGGAAAGGGCGCCGGTTGACCAAGGAAATCCGCCCACACCACGCGATTTTCTTTGCTGGTGGAGGTGCGATCGCCCACAATTACCACCCATTCGCCCTGTTCGATTTTCTGTTGCAACAAAATCGCGGTGTCTGGGCCAAGTGTGGAGACTTGCATCAGGTTGAGCTCTGATTTGGGGTTGACCGCTTTCATCACTGCATTGAAGCGTTCGGCGTGTTCGGTAAACACCAACGCGTTGATTTTGATGTGAGCGTGACGACGGCCAAGCGCGCGGCACAATTCGATGTTGCCGAGATGCGAGCCCAACAACAGCACGCCTTGTTTTTGTTCAACCATCGATTGAAACTGCTCCTGACCATGAATGGTCAGGTTATCGGCACTAAAGTCGCCCCGCCACGCGGCCAATTTATCCAGCATGGTTTCGCCAAACGAAAGCAAATGGCGGTAGCTGGTCAGCTTGCTTGGCAGGGGAATGTGCTGACTCTTGGCGTAGTCTGTCAGCTGCGCAAGGTAGTGCTCAGACGCGCTGCGCGCTTGTTTGCCAGTGAGGTAGTAATAGGCCATCACCACTTTGAGTATCAGTTGAAACGCGCGGCGGCCGAGTAGGCGATAAACCCACATCAACGTTTGAATGCCCAGCACCGTGCCGCGCTCCTGACGTTTTGACCAGTGCGCATCGCGGCGGGTTGGGCTGTGACTTTTTCTCATCAGTAATGCCGGGATTCTTGGCAGCATGCCAAAGAACAATCGCGTGTGCATCCAACTGATTTTGACGTTGTCCCACAGCGCATCGAAGTGGGAAATGCCGCCTTCTGGGTAGATCACCCGGGTGTCGACGAAATCAATCTCAACCCCTTGCCAATACATGCGCACCAGAATTTCAATGTCGAAATCCATGCGACTGCCGATGTCAAAGTGGTTAAGTACCTCGACCGTTTTGGCGACCGGATAGGCACGGAAACCGCACATGCTGTCTTTGATGGCAAACGACAGCGTTTCTATCCATACCCAAATATGGGTGGCGTAGCGGCCATAAAGGCGCGCTTTGGGAACACTGTCGTCATACACCGGTTGGCCGGAGATGAGGTGTTGTGGGTTGCCTTGCGATGCATCAATCAGTTTGGGCAGCGCATCGATGTCATGCTGGCCGTCGGCATCAATCTGAATCACGTGGCTAAAACCAAGCCAGTGGGCTTGGCGAATACCCGCCATCACCGCGCCGCCTTTGCCTTGATTGACTGGTAGCGTCAGCAGATGCACGTTGTCGCGCTGCGCGGCGTCATGCAGGGCCGCTTTGGTTTCCGCGTTGCTGCCGTCATCGACCAGCAACACCGGAAAATCGAAAGGAGCAAGCGCATCGATCACGGCCGCCACAGTCGCGCCGTGGTTGTAGCAAGGAATCAAAAAGCACGGATGATAAGCCGCGGTCAGAGAAGGTTCAGTCACTGCGTTCTCCCAGTTTCATTTTGCCAGAGGCATGCACCACCGGGTTGCCATCGCGCTCGGAACGGTACTGAAACGCCAGCTTCTGTTTATCAGCGTCCCAGTTGAGGACAAGCGCTACCGTCATGTCGGGTAAAATGGGTTCCTGAAACTTAATCACTTCCATGCCTTTAAATTGGGTGGGCGTAGCGAGGTATTGATTGGCGTAGAAAATCGCCCAATCGATTTGGGTGACGCCGGGCAGTAAGGCGAAGTTTGGAAAGTGCCCTGAAAAATCAAGAATATCGGCGTCCACTCGCAATGATAATGTTGCCTGCGAGGGGTGAATGTCGGTGGCCAGTAACGTCGGTTTTCTTTTGGTCATCATGATCGTGTTGAGTTCGTTAGTCGCTGATTGGCGTTGCGTGAAACAGGCGTTCGATTTCGGTATTTTGGCGTTTGCCCTGACTGTTGAGCGGAATTTCCGTGACGATGCGAAAACGGCGAGGCACCGCAATCGGCTCGAGCCATTGGCGCAGTTCGTTGCGTAGCTGCAGCCAAAATTTGCCTTTGCCTAGCATTTCAATTCGCTGTTTGCCTTGCTCGGTCAATACAATGGCGGCCAACAACACGGTGCGATTGCCTTCAGTAGCGGGAATCACCGCACATTCTTCAATCACGCTGAGCTGCTCGGCGCGCTTTTCCACTTCAACCAGTGAAACGCGTTTTTCTTCCACTTTAATGATGCGATCGGTGCGGCCTTTGAGTACAAATCGGCGCTCGTCAACAAATTCGCATTCATCGGCGGTTTGATACCAACCTTGGGGATCCACGTGAGCAGAACACAGGCGTAGGCAGTTCTCTTGGTTAAGCGTGGCTTGCACACGGGGGAAGAGTTGCCAAGGGGTCTGTGGCGTCACTTGCTGGCGATGGGCGATGCCGCCAGTTTCTGTACTGCCAAACACTTCGACGGGCAACGAGCCAAACAGGTCGTTGGCGTGGACAGCCGCAGAGTGGGGCAGAGGGCCGCCGGATGAAAAAGCGAGACGCAGCGCTTTGGCCTGATGCTCTTCAGACAAGCGTTTGAGGAGTGCCGGGCTGCTGATGAGTGCCACATCGTCGCCTGCGTGAGCGCTCACTTGTTCGGGAAACTCCAGATTGTGGCGCGCAAACGGACGCGCTGCGCTCAGCGGCCACAGCAAACGAAACAGCAAGCCATAAATGTGCTGATGGGAAACGGTGGCTTCAATGCGACAGCCTGTGAGCGCCTCGCCCCACAAGGATTGCAAAATACTGACCTCAACATCGAGTTGGCGCAGGGTTTTACGAATGGCTTTGGGAACGCCGCTGGAACCTGATGTAAACAGGGTCACGCTGGTGGTCTCGAGTTCAAGTGGTGCAAAGTCCACCTGCGGCGCGGGTTGCATCGCCATGCCCAATTCGAGATTGGGACAATCGGCAACCGCATCGAGCTCGCGGTCGTGCAACACTAGGTCGAAGTGGGTACTTAATTCCGCTAACGCCTGCGGTTGATAGTTGCCCGGCAGTACGATCGATTTATCGCTGTGGCACAACGCGAAAAATCCGACCGCAAACCAGTAACTGTCACGTGCGCACAGTGCAATGTTGTGTTGTGGGAGGCGTTTGAGGTGATGTGTGTAATCACTCACATCCTGCACAAACTGCGGCCAGTGAATGCATTCATCCCCTTGAAAAGCCACCACGTGATCGTCACGGGGCGCAAGTAGTAGATGCGACAGGGAACAAAACGGCGTGTTGCTGTGATTCATGGTGTTTCAGTCCTTGCGAACAGTTCATCAGGCGAACGCTTGGCGTTCAATCGTGTTGGCGAACAGCGCGGCGAACCAGCCATTCAATGGCAAACAGCGATCCGGCCAAGCAGTAACTGATTAGACCGTTGTACAGTGTCCAAATTTCCATCGGCAGAAAGCAGGTATACAGTGCTGTGATGGCGTTGAACAGGAAAAACAGACACCAGACTTGTGTCACTTTTCGTGTGTAACGCACGCCGCTTTCCGGTAAATCCGGTTCGTGTAAACGGGCCAGACGTTCAATGAGGGTTTGGGGTTGTTTGAGGCTTGCCGCGAAAAACACCAACATGCAGGCGTTGACCGCCACCGGGTAGAACATCAGCCACCCTTCTTGGCGAAACACCATGCCCAACACAATCAATGTGATCCCAATCAGACCACTCATTGCGGCTAACTGTTTGAATTCTTTTAGTTTGGTTCGGTTCGCTGTGATGATGCGTAGCGCAAACATCACAGCAAGTAACAGCCCAATGACACTTAAGCCGAATTTGTCGATGCCATAATAGACCGCGAACGGATAAGCGAGCAGAACAATTGCAGACAGGGCTGTCAGCAATTGGCGCATTAGGCGTCCTTCAGCAGTTCGCTGACCGCTTCCACCACGTCATCGACGGTGCGTACGGCTTTGAACTCTTCCGGTTTGATTTTTTTGCCGGTCACTTTTTGCAGATGAACCACTAAATCCACGGCATCAATGCTGTCCAGATCCAGGTCTTGATAAAGATGCGCGTCGGGTTGAATGTCGTCAGCGTCGATCTCAAACAGCTCTACCAGAGCCTCTTTTACCTGATCAAATACGTGTTGCTTATTTGTGTCTGTCATAGCGATGTCTATCAATTAGTTACTGGTTTGAGATGAGATGTATTGAGCCAGATTGGCGACGGATGAAAAATGTTGGCGAGTGTTGGTGTCGTCCGCGTCAATCACAATGTTGTATTTCTTTTTGATTGCCAAGCCAAGCTCAAGCGCATCAATCGAATCCAGACCTAAACCATCTCCAAAAAGGGGAGCTTCTGTATCAATATCATCAATGCTGATATCTTCCAGATTCAGTGCATCAATGATCAATTGTTTAATTTCGTTGTGTAGTGTTTCCACTGGGACCTACTTTTGTTGTTATTTATCGACTGGGAAAATCACTTCAGCTAAATGTCGATTTAATCGCCTAGCCGCCGAAGTTGGGTTATTAGTTTGCTCTATAAAGGGCGCGACCTCAACTTTATCCTTAACTTGTATCAGGAAAAACGGACGCGTGTCGGGAACTTGATACCACTTTTTCTCTTTGGTGAGAAAGCTCGGAACCACGCTGATGTGCACCACGCGCAAATCGCGTCCGGTGCGAATGGCGATCTGGGCTGCGCCGCGCTGCAACTTGGATTCGATACCCGGAGTCGTGCGGGTGCCTTCGGGAAATACCAGTAGCACGTTGCCGCGTTCAAACCGATCTTCACACAAGCTCAGCAGATCATCCGGCGTTTCATTGGGAATGTAACCGGCGGCTTTGACGATGTGTTTCATGAACGGATTGGACCAAATGGCCGATTTCACCAAGCAGTCGCATTGCGGTAATTGCGACGCAATCAACACGTAATCAATGAGGCTGGGGTGATTGGCGACAATCAGACAGTTTTTATCTTGTTTGAGGCGTTCGGCCCCTTCAATTCGATAATCAATCGCGCGCGTGCAGCGCATGAGCTTACAAAAGAAGTTGAACGTGGCTTGTATGACGCGTTGGACTCGATATTCACGCTGGATTTGATCAGGCGTGGTGAGCTGAATCAGCGGAATGATGACAAAGCTGAGCACCAAGCCGCCCAAGCCAAACAGACCAAAGCAGAATCCAGTCGCCAGAATTCGGTAATATTGAAACAGTCGGTTCATGCGTGCTGCCATCGCCACGCATGGCGCTCACCTTGAATCAACCATTCGGCATCTTGCTTGAGGTAGTGTTTCAGCACGCTGAGCCCATGGGGCAGGGCATCCACCTCGCCTGTGGCAGGCTGTTGCGTCACGCGCCATGTGTCGCCCGCTGTCAGCATCACACCAAAGGCGTAGCCGTGAAAGCATTTGTCTTCAAACGCTTGATAGGCTTCGGGTAAGGGCAGGTCAAAATCAACCAATAGCACGCGGTGATCCGGATGCTCGCTCAGATAAAGCCATGCGTCGGTCAGCGCGCTGTGGAAGGTGTTTTCTCCGGCAACAATTGAGGTCACGGGAATGGCTTGATGACTAGCGATGGTCGATAAGCCTGCCGCTGTGTTGTGCACCGACTGAGAGAAGCTCATCGGGGATGCTTCTTCACCGTTGAGAATATCTTTGATGAGGTCGGCACTGCGATGCAGTTCGCCATGACGGCTAGCAAACACCAGATAATCGACGCGGTGCGCGTTCATCAACGCGAGGGCCGTTTGCACGGCAAGTTTGCTGAGCGGGCTCATGCGGCGACGCATCATCGCAGGAATCAGCCCCGTCTCGATGGCACCTTGTGGCCACACACCCGTCTGACTCCACGCTTTCCATTCATCACCGTGATGGATTCCGGCAGCGTTGGCGGACCAAGCGTCAATATTGAACGACATGAATTGCAATTGATTTGGCATAAACGATTGATTTGTTGTCGATGGGGTTAAATACTATGGCCAACACGATGACCTCATTTGGCATAAGGACTAGCGATGACCGCAATTAAATTAACCCTTTCTGTTCTCTTAACATTTTTATTGGTTGCTTGTGGCCGAGTCCAGCCTATCCTGAACGTGGAGAATACTCCAGTTGCGTATAATCTTCAAAGCGATCAGGTTAAATTAGCGATCACTCAAGCAGCCATTCAGCGGGGTTGGATCATCAGTGAAGTGGAACCCGGTGTGCTGGACGCCAAAATTACCGTCCGGAGTCACTTTGCTGAAATTCATATTCCTTACAATGAAAAATACTACGCCATTCTTTACGTTAGGTCAGAAAACCTCAAAGCGGACGGTGATAGCATTCACCGCAATTATAACCGTTGGGTGAACAACCTGAACGTGGATATCAAGAAACAGCTCGCTCAAATGGCGGCTGCGCAATAATTTTGTCGACCAAAGCTAGGTTTTCCCGTGATTGAACAACAAGACCCCTTTAATGCTTTAGCTGCAAAGACTGAAGCTCAGAAACTCTCTTTTGCACCCATCGTGTTTCACACCGCTCGCACACTGCGTGATCTCGGTATTCTTCAAGTGTTGGATGACGCCGGAGAGGCGGGGCTTTCGGCCCAAGAGATTCATACACAAACGAGCGTGTCGGAATACGGGGTGAAAGTCCTGCTGGACATGGCGATCAGCGCCAATATTGTGTTGTGGAACAAACCGAACTATCGCTTAGCCAATCTCGGTTTTTTCTTGCTTCACGATGGTATGACGCGTGCGAACATGGATTTTACCGCTGACGTCTGTTACGCAGCGATGATGCATTTGACACAAGCCATCGAAGAAGGCAAACCGGCGGGGCTAAAAGAGCTGGGCGATTGGGAGACCATTTACCAAGGGTTGTCGCGCCTTCCTGAACAAGCCAAGCAGAGCTGGTTCCAGTTCGACCACTTTTACTCCGATCGTTCATTCCCCGTGCTGTTGGAACGCGTGTTTGCCGACAAACCCAAGCATTTGGTCGATATTGGCGGGAACACGGGGAAATGGGCCATTCAATGTTGTCAGCATGATGCGGATGTGAATGTCACGATTGTGGATTTGCCGCAGCAATTGGAGATGGCGATGCGGAATGCCGCCGATCACGGCTTTGAGCAACGCATTCATCCTTATCCGGCCAACATGTTAGACAAAGCGCAAACGCTACCAGAGAATGCCGACGTGTGGTGGATGAGCCAGTTCCTTGATTGCTTTTCTCCGATGGAAATTCTCAGTATCCTGCAACGCGTTCGCGCACAATTGACCGACGATTCGGTGATTTATGTGCTTGAGCTGTTCTGGGACGCACAAAAATACGATGCGGCTGCATATAGCCTCAACGCGACGTCGCTCTATTTTACTTGCCTTGCCAACGGCAACAGCCGTTTTTACCGCAGCGATGATTTTCTCGAAATCGTGGATGCCGCAGGGTTGATGGTGGAAGAGCGCACCGACAACATTGGCCTTGGCCATACCTTATTAAAACTCAAAGCAAAGTCAGAATGACAGAAAAAACAATGGATATTCAACAGCGTCAAGTGGTGATTATCGGCGCAGGACCGTCAGGATCGACGGCTGCTGCGCTGTTGCTCAAACAGGGCATTGATGTGCTGGTGGTGGAAAAATCGCTCTTCCCGCGTTTTTCCATCGGTGAAAGCCTGCTTCCCGCATGTATGGAAGTGATCGAAGAAGCGGGCATGGCTGAAGCGGTGCAAGCGGCGGGCTTCCAATTCAAAAATGGGGCGGCCTTTCGCAAACAAGGGGTCTACACCGAATTCGATTTTACCGACAAATTTACCCCGGGGCCGGGCACCACGTTTCAAGTTCAACGCGCCAACTTTGATCAAGTGCTGGCCAACAGCGCTGCAGCGCAGGGCGTCGAGATTCGCTATCAACATGAAGTGCTGGCGGTGACCTTTGAAGGGGCCAAATCGTCTCTGACTATCGCCGATGAACACGGTGTGTCCTATCAGGTTGAAGCCGATTACGTCCTTGATGCGAGTGGTTTTGGACGAGTGTTGCCCAAACTACTGGCGCTGGAAGAACCCTCCTGCTTGCCGCCACGCAAAGCGATTTTTACCCACGTGGTGGATCACATTCAATCCGACTTGCTGCCGTACGATCGCAACAAGATCCTGATTTCTGTTCATCCGGAAAACAGCGATGTGTGGTATTGGTTGATTCCGTTTTCCAACGGCACCTGCTCGCTCGGCGTGGTGGGGGAACCGGCGTTTTTCGAGCGCTATTCAGAAGACAAAATGAATGCATTGCAACACTTGGCGAATGAAGAACCAGGGCTTGCGCAGTTGCTTAAGCAGGCGGAATACCCGAACGCTGCCAATGAACTGCGCGGTTATTCGGCAAACGTGAAACACTTGGCGACGTCGCATTATGCACTGCTGGGGAATGCGGGGGAGTTTTTGGATCCGGTGTTTTCTTCTGGCGTGACCATTGCCATGAAATCGGCGCAATTTGCGGTGCGCTGCGTGCAACGTCAATTGAACGGTGAAGCGGTTGATTGGCAGCAAGATTATGCTGAGCCGCTGATGGTGGGTGTGAACACGTTCCGTACCTATGTGGAAGGGTGGTACGACGGTTCGCTGCAAGCGGTCATCTATTACGACAAACCTAACGCCCGTATTAAGCAGATGATCTGTTCGATTCTGGCCGGTTATGCGTGGGACACCAAAAACCCTTATGTGAAAGATTCTCGTCGCCGTTTAAGCAGCTTGGCTGAATTGATTCGCGACGCTCAATAACTCACGATTGCAGCGCTCATTCATCGCAAGTGAGCGCTGACTTCCTTCTTATTGCTGTTTTCCCTTTCTCCCTCTGGCCGTGCGGGCGATGTGCTGCAACTGTGCAGTGCTGACCATCCTAGTGCAACAGGTGATTGCCTTCACAAATCCTGTCATCTGACGAGTGGATCATCACTTTCAATTAGACGCCCATTACACTAAATGTTAAATTTTTGAGTAATTTTTAGCATAAGATTCTATAAATGCAATCTTAGTTAGATGAAATGGCACTTTGGTCTAAGCGTAAGTTGTTCTTTGTTCTAATAATCTGGCCAATAGAACAAGGTTGAAGTATTACGCTGATTATTGAAGTTGGCGCAGAAGATATTCAGTTTTTGCTACAAATTTATGGCAAATTACTTCGATGATTGCTAATGTGTGCCGCACTCTCTGTATGGGTTTAGGTTCTTTTAGTTTAGTTTTTGCACTAAGCAACCTAAGTGCTAGACGCTCCGTTCTAGAAGCTCTTCAGAGAAGTCATGGATGCAAAATGAAAACTTGGAGTTTATGCATGTATAAAAATAAGATCACACAAGCCCTTCTTCTAGGCGCTAGCCTTGCAGTGGCAACCACTTCTTTCTCAACTCTCGCTGCTGTCGTTCCAGCAGGCACTAAACTTGCCGATGTACAGGAATTCGTTCGTGGTAACGGTACTGAAGTGGCGTCTATCGATCCACACAAAACCGAAGGTGTGCCAGAGTCTCACGTGATTCGTGATCTGTTAGAAGGTCTGGTGAACCAGGATGCGAATGGTAATACCATTCCTGGTGTTGCTGAAAGTTGGGAAACGACAGACAACAAAACATTTATTTTCCACTTGCGTAAAAATGCGAAATGGTCGAACGGCGATCCTGTGACAGCGGAAGATTTCGTCTACAGTTTCAAACGTGCAGTCGATCCAGCAACGGCATCTCCGTACTCTTGGTACCTTGAGATGACCACGATGGTGAATGCAGCAGACATCATCGCAGGGAAAAAAGACAAAGAAACTCTGGGTGTGAAAGCATTGGATGCGAACACGCTAGAAGTGAAACTGGAAACACCAGTACCATACTTTGTGAAAATGATGGGTCACACCACCGTGAAACCTGTTCACCGTGCAACGGTTGAAAAATGGGGCGATCAGTGGACCAAACCTGAACACTTTGTGGGCAACGGTGCTTATGTTGTCGACAAGTGGGTAGTGAACGAGCGACTGGAGCTGAAACGTAACCAGAACTACTGGGATAACGAACACACCGTCATCAATAAAGTGACTTACCTACCGATTGAAAACCAAGTTGCGGAAATGAACCGCTTCCTGTCTGGTGAAATTCAAATGACGTATGAATTGCCACTTGAGCACTTCAAACGTCTGCAAAAAGAGTACCCAGAGTCAGTGAACGTGAAAGGCAACTTGTGTACCTACTACTACGGTTTCAACAACCAAAAAGCACCGTTTAACGATGTTCGTGTTCGTAAAGCGCTGTCTTACGCGATTGACCGTAACATCATCACTGATGCGATTCTTGCGCAAGGTCAGAAACCTGCGTACTTCATGACGCCTGAAATCACCGCAGGTTTCCACCCAGAAATGCCAGCTTACGGCAAGATGACTCAGAAAGAGCGTGTTGCTGAAGCGAAGAAACTGTTGGCGGAAGCGGGCTATGATAAATCAAACCCGCTGAACTTCACGCTGCTGTACAACACTTCAGAAAACCACAAGAAGATCGCCACGGCGATTCAATCGATGTGGAAAACAACACTGGGTGTCAACATCACGCTTGAAAACCAAGAGTGGAAAACCTTCCTAGATTCTCGTCGTCAAGGAAACTATGACGTCACGCGTGCTGGCTGGTGTGGTGACTACAACGAAGCATCAAGCTTCCTGTCACTGATGCAGTCAAACAACAGCTCAAACGACCAGAAATATCACAATGCAGAATACGATGCAGTGATGGAGAAAGCGTTGACAGCGAAGACGGATGAAGAGCGTGAAGCGTTGTACGTTCAAGCAGAGAAACTGCTGGCGCGTGATATGCCAATCGCACCTATCTATCAATACGTTACTTCTCGTTTGGTGTCACCAACACTTGGCGGTTACCCAGAGAACAACGCAGAAGATAAGATCTTCTCTAAAGATCTTTACATCAAAGCTCAGTAAATCCTGAGCAAATAAAACTATAAATATATAGACACTGTATGTGCAGCGCACATACAGCGTCTTTTCATTTCCTATTGTCACAGACTGAAAGAGTGAGTTTATGATTAAATTCATTGCAAAAAGGATATTTGAAGCGATTCCAACCCTGTTGGTGCTGATCACAATATCTTTCTTTCTGATGCGTTTTGCACCAGGTAACCCATTTTCTTCTGAGCGTCCTTTGCCGCCGGAAGTGATGGCCAACATCAACGCGAAGTACGGCTTGGACAAACCTGTGTCCGAACAGTACCTCACCTATTTGACCAACATCCTGCAAGGTGATTTTGGTCCATCGTTCAAATATAAAGATTATTCAGTGAACGAACTGATCGCCAGCGCACTGCCTGTGTCGGCGAAAGTTGGTTTTGCTGCGTTTGTCTTTACCGTCATTATGGGGGTCGGGGTCGGAACCATTGCCGCTCTGAAACACAATACCTGGGTCGACTACACGATCATGTCGACCGCCATGCTCGGGGTGGTGATGCCATCCTTTGTGTTGGCTCCCGTACTGATTTACATCTTCTCCATCAATCTCGGCTGGTTCCCCGCCGGTGGGTGGCAAGATGGCTCCTTCCAATACATGGCGTTGCCTGTGATTGGGATGTCACTGCTGTACGTTGCAACGTTTGCGCGTATTACCCGTGGTTCAATGATTGAAACCCTGAACAGTAACTTTATTCGTACCGCTCGTGCCAAAGGCTTGAGCTATAGCTACATCGTGATCCGACATGCGTTGAAGCCTGCGCTGCTGCCAGTTGTATCGTACATGGGCCCTGCGTTTGTCGGCATCATTACCGGTTCTGTGGTTATCGAGACGATTTTTGGTCTGCCAGGGATTGGTAAGCTGTTCGTTAACGCTGCATTTAACCGTGACTACTCACTGGTGATGGGTGTGACGATTCTTATCGGTTTCCTTTTCATTCTCTTCAATGCGGTTGTGGATATTCTGCTCGCGTATATCGACCCTAAAATTCGCTACTAATTGGACACGGATATTATGTTAACCAAAAAAGAAAACTTAGAAGCGATCGAAAAGTTCACGGAGAACTTGGAAATTGAAGGTCGCAGCTTATGGCAGGATGCGCGCATTCGTTTTATGCGCAACAAAGCAGCAATGGTTAGCTTGTTCATTCTGACATTAATTACATTGGCCGTGATTTTTGTGCCGATGTTCTCTGCTTACACTTACGAAGACACGGACTGGTACGCCATGCACGCGGCGCCAACGGCTGAGCACTGGTTTGGTACCGACGCTTTGGGTCGTGACCTGTTAGTACGAACTCTGGTCGGTGGCCGTATCTCGCTGATGGTGGGGATCATGGGTGCGCTGGTTGCGGTGCTGATTGGTACGCTGTATGGCGCGGCATCGGGTTTCATCGGCGGCCGTACTGACCGCATCATGATGCGTGTGCTGGAAATCCTGTATGCGATCCCGTTTATGTTCCTGGTGATCGTGCTGGTGACTTTCTTCGGTCGTAACATCATTCTGATCTTCGTTGCCATTGGTGCGATTGCGTGGCTGGACATGGCGCGTATCGTGCGTGGCCAGACGCTGAGTTTGCGCAGCAAAGAGTTTATTGAAGCTGCCCACGTTTGTGGTGTGAGCAAATGGCGAATCATTACCCGTCACATCGTGCCAAACGTACTGGGCATCGTTGCAGTGTACTCCACACTGCTGATCCCAAGCATGATTCTGACTGAATCTTTCCTCTCATTCCTTGGTCTGGGTGTTCAAGAACCGATGACGAGCTGGGGTGCCCTGTTGCAAGAAGGTGCAAACACGATGGAAGTGGCCATTTGGCAGCTTCTGTTCCCTGCCGCATTCATGATCATTACCCTGTTCTGTTTTAACTACGTCGGTGATGGCCTGCGCGACGCGCTCGATCCAAAAGACAGATAATCAGAAAATTATAAGATTAAGGAAGCAATGATGAGCTTATTAGATGTCAAAGATCTGCGCGTCGAGTTTACCACGCAAGATGGTACCGTCACCGCAGTTAACGATTTGAACTTCTCACTCAATCAAGGTGAGACATTGGGTATCGTGGGTGAATCCGGTTCAGGTAAATCACAAACGGTATTCGCAATCATGGGCCTATTGGCGAAAAACGGGATCATTTCCGGAAGCGCCAAGTTCGAAGGCAAAGAGATTTTGAATCTGCCTGAAAAAGAGCTGAACAAAGTTCGTTCTGAGCAGATTGCCATGATCTTCCAAGACCCTATGACGTCGCTGAACCCGTACATGAAAGTCAGCGATCAGTTGATGGAAGTATTGATGCTGCACAAAGGCATGGGCAAAGCACAAGCCTTTGAAGAGTCGGTCCGCATGTTGGAAGCGGTGAAAATTCCGGAAGCGCGCAAACGTATCACCATGTATCCGCACGAGTTCTCGGGCGGCATGCGTCAGCGTGTGATGATTGCGATGGCGTTGTTGTGCCGTCCGAAACTGCTGATTGCCGATGAACCAACCACCGCACTGGATGTGACCGTTCAAGCGCAGATCATGGATCTGCTGAACGAACTGAAGCGTGAATTCAACACCGCCATCATCATGATCACGCACGATCTGGGCGTGGTTGCGGGATCGTGCGACAAAGTGCTGGTGATGTACGCCGGTCGTACTATGGAGTACGGCAGTGTGAACGACATTTTCTACAACCCAAGTCATCCCTACGCGGAAGGCCTGCTGAAAGCGATTCCTCGATTGGATACCGAAGGCGAAATTTTGCCAACCATCCCGGGCAACCCGCCCAACTTACTGCGTCTGCCGGTGGGCTGCCCTTATCAAGAGCGCTGCCATCGTGTGATGGACCGTTGTAAGCGTGAAGCACCGATTCTGACGCCATTTGGTGACGCGCGTCAGCGTGCTTGTTTTTCTGATTGGGAGGCTTGGACGAAATGAGTGTCAATAAACCTGTATTGTTAGATGTCAAAAACCTCAAGGTTCACTTTAGTATCGCAGCGAAATCCGCGTGGCCATGGACAAAACCGTCCACGTTGAAAGCTGTTGATGGTGTCAATGTCCGTCTTTATGAAGGCGAAACATTGGGCGTGGTGGGGGAGTCTGGCTGTGGTAAGTCCACCTTTGCCCGCGCGATCATTGGTTTGGTGCAATCGACGGAAGGCGAAGTGGTGTGGCTGGGGCAAGATCTGACCCGCATGCATGAAGTCAAACGCCGCAATACGCGCAAAGAAATTCAGATGATTTTCCAAGATCCCTTGGCGTCACTGAACCCACGTATGACGGTGGGCGACATCATTGCTGAACCGCTGCAAACCTTCTACCCAGAGTTGCCGAAGCAGGAAGTCAAAGATCGCGTGAAAGAGATGATGGCCAAAGTGGGTCTGTTGCCGAACGTGATCAACCGTTATCCGCACGAGTTCTCTGGTGGCCAGTGTCAGCGTATCGGTATTGCGCGCGCGCTGATTTTGAAGCCAAAGATGATCATCTGTGACGAACCGGTCTCTGCACTGGACGTATCGATTCAGGCGCAGGTGGTTAACCTGCTCAAAGAGCTGCAAAAAGAGCTGGGCTTGAGCCTCGTGTTTATTGCGCACGATTTGTCGGTGGTCAAACACATCTCGGATCGTGTCTTGGTGATGTATTTGGGCAATGCGGTGGAATTGGGCGAAGCAGACGAACTGTTTGCAAACCCGCTGCATCCGTACACCAAAGCCTTGATGTCGGCGGTGCCGATTCCGGATCCAAACTTAGAGCGCAACAAAACCATTCAGATGTTGGAAGGGGACTTGCCGTCACCGATTAATCCACCATCCGGTTGTGTTTTCCGTACGCGTTGCCCACAAGCGACGGCGGAATGTGCGCAAACCAAGCCACAAATCGAAGGCTCGGATACCCACTCGGTCTCTTGCCTGCACGTCAGTGCCTAAATTCAGCCTGTGACGGGCTTAAGCGCGGCTCTCTCGTGGGGTCGCGCTTTTTTTGTCTCTGTTCATCCTTATTTGGGGGTTAATCTCAGCTTACATTTGCCATTTCTTGAATATCAATAATACTCAGGTTATTGAAAATCATCATGAAAGGTAGATGTGATGCGGCGCAGTGCGTTGTGGCAAACTCTCATCATCAAGCTGACACTGTGGTCGCTGATCATTTTCAGTTTCAACGTGTTCATTCCCCGCAATCAGGTGCTGCTGATTTACGATTCCAAACGTCTGGTCGTCTGTTTGTTGATCATGCTTTTCGCCGTCGGGTTACTGTGTTCGGCACGGCTACGGCAATCGGTCATTGCCCTGTATCGATCGCTTGAGCAACCGACTCGAACGTTCGCACTCGGTTTCATCGCATTGAGTCTCATCGCGACGTTACTCAGTGACTATCGCATCAGCGCGGTGACGCACTGGTTTTACCTCGTTGGGTTGTTTTTGCTCCTCAGCGTCTTTTTTGACTACTTTCGCGTGGCACGCGCGAACCTTATGGGCTTGGCGCTGCTGCTCAACGGCCTGCTTTTCTTCAGTGTCGCCAGTGCGTTTTGGTTGCTGCTTTATCATCATGAAGCGGTCAGTAACTCCACGTTTTTTGGATTTGCCAATCCGCGCTTTATCAATCAAGTGCACGTTTGGCTGGTGCTGCCCATGGCGTATTTGGCCGTACGCGCTCGTAGGCGAAACCGGCGTGCGCTGCTCCCCCTAATATCCGTCGCGATGGCATTTTCAATTGGTTTTACCCTCAATGGTCGCGGGGTCACGCTGGCGCTTATCGCCGGTTTTATTTTGATGGCGCTGGTGGACAGGGCGTTATGGCGTCAGTGGCTCGCGACTTTGCTCATCACTGGGGGCTTGGGCGCATTGATCTCATTTGCGTTGTTTAATCCGTTGCCTTCTTATCTCTTGGGGATAGACAGCGACGCCGTTGCGATTCGAACAACATCATCAGGCAGGTTAATTTTATGGTCACAATCGATCGAATTTGCTTCCTTTTGGGGACAAGGTGGCGGTGCATTCGCTTGTCAACCTTTTGCAAATGGTCGCCCGCATAACTCGGTGCTCAATGTGCTGGTGCATTGGGGATGGGGCGGTGTACTTTGTTATGTGTCGCTTTGTTTGCTGCTGTTGTACAAGGTGGCCATCTCCAAATCTCGAATCACACAAGTCTTGGGGGCAAGTGTGTTGACTGGGCTGCTGTACAGCTTGGTCTCCGGTGTGTTGGATTCGCCGATGAGTCAACTGCTGGCCATCATGTCGCTGGCTGCTTTCTGGGCGTCGTTAAATCCTTTACGGCGTTCGGAGGTGGGGTCATACCGTGTTGGCCTTGTCAGCCACGCAGTCGTGTGGATGCTGGCGCTGGGCGCCATCATGGCGTGTGGCTATCGAATTTACGAGCGTGTGTCACATTATCCTCAACAGTTCGATGAGATTGTCGATGTCAGAGCGCTGGGCATGAAAACCCAATTTTGGGTCGGACACAATTGCTTAGAGAAACCGGAGATGCCTTAAGTGAACAATGTTGGCTAGTTCAAATTTTTCGAATAACTAAGCCAGAACTCTCCGGTTATATCCAATTTTTCAATATCTATAATGGACTTAAATACAGCATGATTTGAATAAAAACGAGGTGATTCATGGGTAAACTGGTCGAAGGCGTGTGGCAAAACGTTTGGTACGACACGAAAAGCAGCGGCGGACGCTTTGTGCGCGAAGATGCAGGCTTTCGAGGTTGGATCGACAATGATGCAGATGCTCAGTTTGCGCCTGAGCCGGGTCGTTATCATCTCTACGTGTCGTTGGCGTGCCCGTGGGCGCACCGCACCCTGATTTTCCGTGCGCTAAAGCAGCTTGAGGCGTACATCGATGTCACCATCGTGTGCCCGGATATGATGAGTGACGGCTGGCAGTTCGGTATTCCTGAGCCGCTGTTTGGCCATACGAAATTGCATCAAGTGTATACGCAAGCCAAAGCCGACTATACTGGTCGTGTGACGGTGCCTGTGCTGTGGGATAAGAAAACCAATACGATTGTCAGCAATGAATCGTCAGAAATTATTCGCATGTTTAACTCAGCGTTTAATGCACTCACGGGGAACGAGGAGGATTACTATCCTGAGCATCTTCGTGCGCTGATTGATGAGTGGAACGAATACATCTATCCCAATATCAATAACGGCGTATACCGTTGTGGTTTCGCGACCACGCAGGAAGCGTATGAAGAAGCCTACGAATCCTTATTTGCGGCATTGGATAAAGTGGAAAGCCATCTTGCGACGCATCGATACTTGGCGGGCAATGTGATCACTGAAGCCGATTGGCGGTTGTTTACCACCTTGATTCGTTTTGACGCTGTGTATGTTGGTCACTTCAAATGCAATAAAAAACGCATTGCCGATTACCCGCATTTAAATGGCTATTTGAAAGAGCTGTATCAAGTACCGGGCGTGAAGGAGACCACCGACTTTTATCACATTAAACGTCACTACTATTTCAGTCACACCACCATTAACCCAACACAAATTGTGCCGGTTGGCCCAGATCTGGATTTGGAATCTGCGCATGGCCGAGACACACTGTAAGACTTGAACCGACACCCTATTGCAAAGCGCAGCCTGAGGCTGCGTTTTTTTGTGTGCTGATTGAATGCGCTGAAAAATAGTCACAATTTCGCTCTGCTCACGGATTCATACGCCAATTCGCATACACTGAAATGAAGCGGGGTGGATGGGAGAGGGCGATGGATTTCAGTGACATCATGGCCGGCCAGAGCGTGATCTGGAATCTATTGGTGGCGCTGCTGTTGGGCGCCATTGTTGGCACGCAGCGCGGTTGGGTGAACCGCAATCATGTGGAAGGCAGCCGAGTGGCTGGCATTCGCACCTTCTCGCTGGTCGGCTTATACGGCGGCTTGTCTGCGGTACTGGCGACCCATTTTTCGCCGCTCATCCTCGGCTTTGCTTTGTTGGCGTTGGTCGCACTGGCCAGCATTGCGTTCATCATGAAACAGCGAAACAGTCAGGACGTCAGCATTACCGGCGTGGTCAGTTTGTTGGTCACGTTTGTGATGGGCAGTTTGGCGGTTGCCGGAGAACCGGTATTGGCGGCTGCGTCTGCGGTGATCACCGCCGTGGTGTTGGATAACAAGAAAGAGCTTCATCAGGCCTTGCAGAAGTTGCAAGAGTACGAGCTGGATGCAGCGCTGCGACTGATGTTGATTTCGATTGTGATGCTGCCTTTGTTGCCCAACCAAAGCTTTGGCCCATGGCAGGCATTAAACCCGTACGAAATTTGGTGGATGGTGGTGTTGATTGCCAGTATTTCGTTTTTGGGTTACTTCGCCATCAAGATTGGCGGTGCGAAGCGGGGTGTGCTGTTTACTTCGGTCTTTGCGGGGTTCAGTTCTTCGACGGCACTGACACTGCAATTTTCCAATCTGTCGCGTGAGCAGCCGTCGATCAGTCCGCTCCTGGCTTCGGGCATTCTACTCTGTTGTGGCACCATGTTCCCCCGTTTGTTGATTGTTGCTTCTCTCATTAATACCGAGTTAACGCCGATTCTTTGGCCGGTGATTGGGGTGATGATGATTGGGCTCTATCTGCCGGCATGGTTTATCTGGCGTACCACTCAAGTCGATTTTACCGAGGAGCAGACGGGCAACCATAAAAACCCGTTGGCCTTACAGTCGGCGCTCTGGTTTGGGGTGATTCTGGCAGTGATCATGCTGCTGTCTCATGCGTTGTCGGATTGGTTCGGCCAGGTGGGGACCTTGGTACTGTCGGCGATCTCTGGGATCACGGATGTGGATGCAATCACTTTGGCGTTGGGGCGACAAAGTACACACACTTTGGATGCTTATACAGCGGCGATGGGGATCATCATTGCCGCGTCGGTGAACACGTTGGTCAAAATGGGCTTAGCGATGGGCATTGGCGGAAAAGCGCTGTGGATTCGCGTCGCGCCGGCGATGTTGCTGTCGGTGGTCGCGGGCCTGTTCACCCTGTGGTGGATGCATTAATCCAGTCACCTGTTTAGGCTGTATTTCCAAGCGATAAAACAGGATTCGGTGCCAATAAAAAAAGCCTTCGGAATCCGAAGGCTTTTTGACTCGAACGAAGAGCGATTATTTTTGCTCTTGGTCTGCTTGAATCGCAGTCAGAGCGATGGTGTAGACGATGTCGTCAACCAGCGCGCCGCGAGACAGGTCGTTCACAGGTTTACGCATGCCTTGCAGCATTGGACCGATTGAAACCAAGTCTGCTGAACGTTGTACCGCTTTGTAAGTGGTGTTACCTGTGTTCAGGTCTGGGAATACGAATACAGTTGCTTTACCTGCAACTGGAGAGTTAGGTGCTTTAGAAGCTGCCACGTTCTCCATGATCGCTGCGTCGTATTGCAGTGGACCGTCGATGATCAGATCAGGACGTTTTTCTTGTGCGATACGTGTTGCTTCACGCACTTTATCAACGTCTGCACCTTTACCTGATGTACCGGTAGAGTATGAGATCATCGCTACGCGTGGGTCGATACCGAATGCCGCTGCAGAATCTGCAGATTGGATTGCGATTTCAGCCAGTTGCTCAGCCGTTGGATCTGGGTTGATTGCACAGTCACCGTAAACCAGAACTTGGTCAGGCAGCAGCATGAAGAATACAGACGATACGATCGATGCATTCGGTGCTGTTTTGATGATCTGGAATGGGGGAACGATGGTGTTTGCTGTGGTGTGAACCGCACCAGAAACCAGACCGTCCACTTCGTTCGCTTCCAGCATCATGGTGCCTAGGAAAACGGAATCTTCCAGTTTTTCACGCGCCACAACTTCAGTCATGCCTTTCGCGCCACGTAGTTCAACTAGGCGAGCCACGTAGTTTTCACGAACTGAATCTGCATCGATGATTTCTACGCCAGCGCCCAGCTCAACACCTTGTTGCGCAGCAACACGGCGGATTTCATCTGGGTTACCTAGGAGCACACAAGTCGCGATACCGCGTTCAGCACAGATGGCTGCCGCTTTAACAGTACGTGGTTCGTCGCCTTCAGGCAGCACGATACGTTTGTTGGCACGACGTGCAAACTCAGTCAGTTGGTAACGGAATGCTGGTGGGCTCAGACGACGCGTACCTTGAGTACCTTCAGTCAGAGTTTCGATCCAAGCGCCTTCGATGTGGCTTGCAACGTGGTCACAAACAAATTCGATACGCTCTTTATCGTCAGCAGGCACTTCCAGGCTGAAGCTTTGCAGGTTCAGCGATGTTTGCCATGTGTTACCTTGTGCTTTGAAGATTGGCAGGCCAGTTTCAAACGCAGGTTTACACAGGCTCACGATTTCTTCTGGAATATCGTAGCCGCCAGTCAGCAGTACAGCACCGATTTCAACGCCGTTCATCGCAGCAAGAGACGCTGCAACGATCACGTCTGGACGGTCTGCTGAAGTCACCAGCAGTGAACCTGGACGGAAGTGCTCAATCATGTGCGGGATTGAACGCGCACAGAATGTGATGCTCTTGATACGACGTGTATTGATGTCGCCTTCGTTGACTACGTCAGCATTCAGGTGTTTTGCCATGTCGATCGCACGTGTTGCGATCAGGTCAACATTCCAAGGCACGCAACCCAGAACACGGATTGGGCTTGAGTTGAAGATCTGCATCACTTCGATGTTGGCTTGTTTTGCGCTGTCAGAATCGTCAAAGATTTCAGACAGGTCTGGACGAGTACGACCAGCTTCATCAACCGGTGCGTTCAGCTTGTTGATGATCACACCAGAAATGTTCTTGTTCTTCGTACCGCCGAAGTTAGAGCATGCCACTTCGATACGCTCTTTCAGCTGTGCAGGGTTGTGCGTGCCAGGCGTTGCGACGAACACAATTTCAGCACCCAAAGTTTTTGCGATTTCCGCGTTCACTTGGTTGGCGAATGGGTGTTTACGAGTTGGAACTAGACCTTCAACCAGCGTCACTTCTGATGAGTTGATTTGGTTGTAACGTTCAACCACTGTTTCCAGCAGAACGTCCATTTTTTCGCCACCGATCAGCGCTTCAGCAGACGACATTGACATTGGCTCACCAATTTTCATGTCGCTGTTGTGACCGACGATCGTTGAAGTCAAGTCGGGTTGGTCGCCACCGCTGCGAGGCTGTGCGATTGGCTTATAGAAAGAAACGCTTACACCTTTACGCTCCATGGCGCGCAAAAGACCCATGCTCACGCTGGTCAAGCCAACGCCAGTACTGATAGGGATAAGCATAATAGTACGGGACATTCGTAAAGTACCTCAACACTATTGATACAATCTAAGGGGTTTAGATTGAAAGGAACAAAGCCCAACGGCGTATTCGAGAAGAATAGGAGTTGAGCCCCTATAAAACACTGGCTAACTTTGCAGTTAGCCAGATGAATTTGATTAGATGTTGGTTAGGCGCGCTGTGTCTTCAGCGATAACCAATTCTTCGTTGGTCGAAATGACCATCGCAGGAATGTTGCTGTCTGCTGAAGTGATCACACCTTCGCCGCCGAAGCGTGCTTTCAGGTTCGCATCGCTATCGACTTTGATACCGAAGATAGACAGACGGTTCAGCACCATTTCACGGATTGGTGCAGAGTTTTCGCCGATACCGCCCGTGAACACGATTGCGTCCAGACGGCCGTCCATGCTTGCAGTGTAACCTGCAACATATTTTGCTAGACGGTGACAGAACACGTCCATGGCGCGAGTTGCTTCTTCTTTAGCACCGTAGTTGTCTTCAACGAAACGGCAGTCAGAAGTCACTTCAGTCAGACCCAGAAGGCCAGACTCTTTTGTCAGCATCTTGTTGATGTCTGCCACTGAGTAACCCAGTGTATCGTGCAGGTGGAATACCACAGCAGGATCGATGTCACCACAACGCGTACCCATCACCAGACCTTCAAGCGGCGTCAGACCCATTGATGTATCAACAGATTGGCCGTTCTTGATTGCACAAACCGATGCACCGTTGCCTAGGTGGCAGTTGATGATGTTCAGTTCGTTTGCTGGTTTGCCCAGGCGTTCAGCGGCTTCACGCGCGATGAACAGGTGAGACGTACCGTGTGCGCCGTAGCGACGAACACCGTGCTCTTTGTACAGTTTGTATGGCAGTGCGTACAGGTACGCTTCTTCTGGCATAGTTTGGTGGAAAGCAGTGTCGAATACCGCAACGTTCTGTAGCGCAGGGAATGCTTTTTGTGCTGCTTTAATACCCACGATGTGTGCTGGGTTGTGCAGTGGAGCGAAGCTTGCTGCGTCTTCGATACCTTTCAGAACGGTTTCGTCGATCAGTGCTGATTGAGTGAACTGCTCACCGCCGTGTACAACACGGTGACCGATGGCTTTCAGTTGCTCTGCCAGTTCTGGCTTAGAAGCAAGAATAGTTTCAACGATAAAAGTTAACGCTTCATCGTGTGCAGCGCCTTCACCCAGTTGTGCTTCGTGCTTGCCATCAAGTTTCCACTTGATTCGTGCTTCTGGAAGGTGTAGACATTCAGCAAGACCTGAAAGAAATTCGTCGCCATTTTGTGCATCAACAATAGCGAACTTGAGTGAAGAACTACCGCAGTTTAAAACTAAAACTAGCTTAGACATGAGTAACTACCTGTAATAGTCGGTTAGGATAAAAATCAACCACAAGAATAGCCGAACTGCCAAAGAGTGCGTACTAATCTTGGTCAATAAAACTTTAATTTCCGTATCGTAAGACGTGACAGTGTTAGTGAAATCGTCGGTGCATTCCGTGCAGCATTCGCCTCGGAGTTGCCTAATTTGTAAATAACGGCAACAATGAGATTGAGAGTTCGCAAAGGATAGCGATAATGGGCCAATATAACAAAAAAAATTTGAAACAATATTAGCTTTTGTCAAATTTTTACGCCATTTGTTGAATCATTCAACTATTTTTTAGGATGAATGTTCGCCAGAGAGTGAGGGGAATGGTATGAGTAATAGAGCCGGAATCGTTCTTAGCTTAAAAGATGGCCAGAGATACATGGATACATGGCCAATGCGCAAAGAATTGAACCTTCTTTTCCCGGAACAGCGCATTATTAAAGCGACGCGCTTTGGGATCAAAGTGATGCCAGCCGTTGCTGCAATCAGCGTGCTGACCCAAATGACATTTCAGAATGTGCAAGCGATGCCTCAGACGATTATCATCGCATTATTCGCCATCAGCTTGCCGTTGCAAGGTATCTGGTGGTTAGGCAACCGCGCCAACACACAACTGCCGCCAGCATTGGCCAGTTGGTATCGCGAGTTGTATCAAAAAATTGTCGAGACTGGATTTGCCTTGGAACCGATCAAATCCAAGCCTCGCTATAAAGAGCTGGCGATGGTGCTTAACCGAGCGTTCCGTCAACTCGACAAAACCGCGCTGGAGCGCTGGTTCTAAACAGCATAAAAAGGCCGTTTTGAGTAGTTCAAGACGGCCTTTTCTTCAAGTGAAAAAGCGTAAATAGTGAACTCCTCTTGATTTTGCGCTAAGTACCATATTCCCATCTCTCTTTTTGTTACTTTCCTGTTAAATCTTGCTTCCCTTTCCCCAAACTTACTGGTAATAATGTCGTTAGCTGCACGTTCCGTGCACAATAAAAACAAACAACACACAACATCAAAAATAATAATGCTTTAAATCAAGGAGTTAAGATGAAAGCAGGCAAAGCTATAGCTACCGCCGTTCTAGCCGGAGCTGCATTACTCTCTTCCCATACGGTGTTGGCAAATACTGCCAAAGTCGCCGTGTCACAAATCGTTGAACACCCTGCGTTGGATGCAACCCGTCAGGGACTTTTGGATGGCTTGAAAGCAAAAGGTTATGAAGAAGGTAAAAACCTTGAGTTTGATTTCAAAACCGCGCAAGGGAACCCAGCGATTGCAGTGCAGATTGCACGTCAATTTGTCGGTGAAAACCCAGACGTATTGGTTGGCATTGCCACGCCAACGGCTCAGGCATTAGTTGCTGCGACCAAATCTATTCCCGTCGTTTTTACAGCAGTGACTGATCCGGTCGGCGCCAAACTAGTGAAGAAGATGGAGCAGCCGGGCAAAAACGTCACAGGCCTGTCCGACCTGTCTCCTGTTGAGCAACATGTTGAGCTGATCAAAGAGCTGATGCCAAACGCCAAATCGATCGGTGTGGTGTACAACCCAGGTGAAGCAAACGCTGTGAGCTTGATGGAACTGCTGAAAGTCTCCGCGAAGAAAAATGGCCTGCAGTTGGTGGAAGCCACGGCGCTGAAAAGTGCGGATGTGCAATCGGCGACTCAAGCGATTGCCGCGAAATCAGACATCATCTACGCACTGATCGACAACACAGTTGCCAGTGCGATTGAAGGCATGATTGTGGCAGCAAACCAAGCGAAAACGCCGGTGTTTGGTGCTGCGACGTCTTACGTTGAACGTGGTGCAGTGGCGAGCTTGGGCTTTGACTACTACCAAATTGGTGTGCAAACCGCAGATTACGTGGCTGCGATTCTTGATGGGGCCAAACCGGGTTCTCTGGACGTGAAAGTCGCGAAAGGGTCGGATTTGGTTATCAACAAAACTGCTGCGGACAAACTGGGTATGACGATTCCTCAATCCGTTTTGGATCGCGCAACCAGCGTAAAATAATAAAGGATTAATTATGCCGGTGTGATCTCGCGCCGGCGTATTTAAGCAGAAAGGGAGTTTGTATGTCTGCTTTTGCGTTTTTTGGGGCACTTGAAGTAGGTCTCATTTATGGGTTGGTCGCGTTGGGGGTTTACCTGACATTCCGCGTCCTTGATTTCCCTGATCTTAGTGTTGATGGTAGTTTCCCCATGGGCGCTGCTGTAGCAGCGACAGCCATTGTTGCCGGGATTAATCCGTGGGTTGCCACAGGGATGGCCATTCTTGCGGGTGCTGCCACCGGCTGGGTGACGGCCTTTCTGACGGTACGTTGCGGTATTCTTCATCTTCTTGCGTCGATCTTGACCATGATTGCGGCGTTTTCTATCAATATCCGCATTATGGGGCGCCCTAACTTGGCGCTACTTGGCGAAGACACCATTCTGACCCCATTCGAAGCGATGGGCGATTCAATGTATGTTCGTCCGCTGGTTGTTGCGGTTCTGGTGCTACTCTCTGCGTGGTTTGTGATTCGTCTGCTGAACAGTGATTTTGGTTTGGGCTTGCGTGCGACAGGCGTCAATGCGCGCATGGTTGCGGCACAAGGTGCAAGCACCGCGTTTTACACCTATTTCTGTCTCGCCTTGTCAAATGGCTTCGTTGGCTTTGCGGGCGCACTGTTCGCACAAACCAACAGCTTTGCGGATGTCACCTCCGGTGTCGGCACCATCGTGGTGGGGCTGGCAGCGGTGATTTTGGGGCAAACCCTTATTCCCGGGCGAAAAATTTGGGTCGCCGTGACGGCAGTGATTGTTGGGTCAGTGTTGTACCGTTTAGCGGTGGCATTTGCGCTCAGTACGGGCATGTTTGGTCTGCAAGCGTCGGATCTCAACCTCGTGACGGCCGTGCTGGTGGCACTGGCGTTGATCATGCCGAAAATGAAAAGGAACCTAAAGTTAAAAAAGGGTAATGCACCTGCTCAGAAAACAGTGGTATCTCAGCAGGGGAGTGAAAAAAAGGATAAGCAAAAGCGTCAGTCGTCAGGAGAAGCCGTATGATCCGTTTAGAAGATATTCAAGTTACGTTTAACCCTGGCACGATTCTGGAAAACCGAGCGCTGAAAAGCGTCTGTTTGGAAGTGCCGGAGCATCAATTCTTAACGGTGATTGGCTCGAATGGCGCGGGTAAATCGACCTTGCTGGGCGCGGTGACCGGTGAAACCCCGATGGTGGGCGGTCAAGTGCTGATCGATGATATCGACGTGACGCGCCAAAGTGTCGATCAGCGCGCCAATGTGTGTGCGCGCGTATTCCAAGACCCGCTGGCGGGCACGTGCGGTGCATTGACGATTGAAGAAAATATGGCGCTGGCGTACATGCGCGGCAAACGTCGCAGTTGGACGCATGCACTCTCTTCCAACCGTCGTAAACTGTTTCAAGAGCGAATCAGCATCCTAGGCCTTGGTTTAGAAGACCGTTTGGGCGATAACATCGGATTGCTATCTGGCGGTCAACGTCAGGCTGTGAGCTTGGTGATGGCGACCTTATCGGACAGCAAACTGTTGCTGCTCGATGAACATACGGCGGCGCTGGATCCACGCATGGCCGCGTTTATCATTGACCTCACCAAAACGATCGTCAACGAGTTCAATTTGACGGTCATGATGGTGACCCACTCGATGAAAGATGCGCTGGCATGCGGCGATCGCACCGTCATGTTGCACCAAGGGCAAATTGTTCTCGATGTCGCGGGTGAGCAGCGTGCGACCATGCAAGTGCCCGACTTGCTGGAAATGTTCTCTAAAGTGCGTGGTGAAGAATTAAGCGACGACAGTCTTTTGTTAAGTTAAGTCTGTATAAACGCTCTAAAACCTCCTGTTTGAAATTCAACCTACAGGAGGTTTTTTTATGTCTTTGGCTTTTGACTTTATCAATATCATGTCAACAAATCGTCGGTTTGGTTAGGATTTAGCGAAATCTAATGTACATAACGCAGTCAGGATTAGCTTGTGTTATGGATTTTTTGGCATAATCTTTCTGGTACACTCATACGCCTGCATATCACAAGGCGCAAAGTCACCTTAATTCACGTTGATACTGATTAATGAAAAAGCATTACAACACCAAAACGGTCTTTCTAGCCCCTTTGTTTGTTGCCCTCATTCTGCTGATCGCGATGATCTCTTCCTACATGCGGATCTTGAACAGTGATATCGATGATGAGTACCGTAACGCCAACACCATGATGATGCGTGCCGGCAAGATTGTGGTTGCACTCGATTACGGTTTCACCAATTACTTTGAATCACCATCCATCATGTCGACCGGGTTTGTAAAGTCAGTGGCAGACGGGTTATGTCGCATTGTGCCCAAAGAGTCGATGTTACTGACCAACAAGAAAGCCAGCTCTTCGCCGCCGATCAGCATCAGCTACATGATGGTGGGCGATGAGTCCCTGTGTGATGAAGCGCATCCACTGTATGACTTGATGCGCCGTAAAGTGTCGTTGGCCCCCATCATCTCGTTTCTCAATGATTTAGATAACTACATTATCGGTGTGCACTACATCGACAATGCGGGCTATATCATTTCTGCGCCCGATTCGGTGCTCAAAGATGTCACCAAAGAACGCTTGATGACGGTCAAGTTGCGAGAGTTTTGGCAAAAAGCCGCAGACAACCCAGACATTATTACCGTGACTGGCCCAAGCGCATTCAGCGAAGTCCTGCATCAAAAGAACACCATGACGTTGGCGATGCCAGTATATATGGAATCGAATTTCATTGGCGTGGTAGCGCTGGATATTAGTGTTGATCGCTTGATTGATGATTCGTCACGCCTGACCGATAAAATTCGTCTGGTGCGTTCAGAAGAGCTACCGAAAGATGGCAGTGTGTACCGTCCGCACAAGCTAGAAATCAGCTACACCAAAATGGATCACTACTTGTATTACCAATGGAATTGGGCCGCTGAAATCAGTCGCTTCGTCAAAGAGAAGCAAACCAGTGTGTATGCCTTGGTGTTGGCTTATCTGGTCTCCGTGGTCGGCATGTTCTACTTCAACACTCGCATTGAAAAATCCTATTACGAAAACCTCGCGTCTCGAGATCCAATGACGGGCCTGCTCAATCGCCGAGGGATGGAAGAGTTTCTGCAAGTGAAGCAACACAGCCGCTATTTGTCGGTGGCGGTGTTGGATATTGATAACTTCAAGTCGATTAATGACACCTACGGGCATGATGTCGGGGATGATGTGATCTGCTATGTGGGCGATCAGATCGAATGCAACATCCGTGAAACCGATGCCGTCGCTCGCTTTGGTGGGGAAGAGTTCGTGGTGTATTTGACCAGCCCGGATCCGCTCCAGATCGAAGCGGTGATGCAACGGGTCAAAGAGGCCATTACGCGCGACTCAACCCGTGTGGTACCGAATGGCTTTACGATTTCTGGCGGTATTCAAGTGATTGAAAGCCATCAGGAATGGGACTTTGATAAGCAATTCAAACTGGCGGATGAAAAACTGTATCTCGCGAAAACAACTGGGAAAGATAAGCTGGTGTTTTAACACCAGCACTTCACTTTAGGCAAGGGAGTCGCGGTAGCGCTGAAAATGACTCACGATCGGGTCGACCTCGGTCATGGTGCGAATCTCGCGGAATAGGTCGGCCGCTTGTGGGTATGCTTGACGTAAATACGCAAACCACTGTTTGACACGGTTCGGGTAGTATTTACCTTTGTCACCGCGCACTTCATACGCTGAGTATTCCAGCAGCAAGTCGACCACCTCATGCCAAGGCATGGCGCTGTGGTTGTGTTTGACGATGTTGCCCAAGTTCGGCACATTCAATGCGCCACGACATACCATCAACGAATCAATGCCCGTGGTTTCGATACAGGCTTGCCCATCGGCATAATTCCAGATCTCGCCATTGGCAATCAGGGGGATGTGAGTCTTTTGGCGAATTTGATCAATATAGTCCCATTTGATTTCACTGGCTTTGTAGCCGCCCGCTTTGGTGCGCGCGTGAACCGTTAATTCGTCGGCACCGGCTTGCTGCACGGCATCGACAATTTCAAAACAGTCGTCGGGATTCTCCCACCCCAAGCGAATTTTGGCGCTGACCGGAATGTCTGCTGGCACCGCGTCGCGACACGCTTTGATCACCTGATAAATCAGCTCAGGATGTTGCAGCAGCGCCGCACCGCCTTTGCTTTGGTTCACCATTTTCGCCGGGCAACCAAAGTTGAGATCGACACCGCATGCGCCCAGTTCTGCGGCGCGAACTGCGTTCTCCGCCATCCAGTGCGGCTCTTGACCCAGCAACTGAACTTTCACCGGAACGCCAGCTTTGGTGCGCGAGCCTTGTTTCAGCTCCGGGCAAAGACGGTAAAACACATGGTCCGGAAGGGGCAAGTTGATCACACGGACAAACTCTGTCACACAGAAATCGTAATCGTTAATCTGTGTCAGCATCTCACGCATCAGGTGATCCAGCACGCCCTCCATCGGGCCTAAAATGACTCGCATACTCTGTTCTTGTCTTCGCCAAATAAAATTGAGGCGAGATTGTAGATGGAAGTCAGCGCGATGTCACGAGGGCTTATTGCGCGAATGTCGGGCTTTCCGTGGTCACGCGAGTCTCACCGGTGAGGGGCGCGTAATAGAGGATGGGCAGCTTGTCTGTGGTGCTGTAACCGGTGGTGTAGTAGTAATAGCACTCGTTGCTGCTGGTGTACCAACTGACGATATCACTCTCGGAAGGCAATACGTACCCGGTATCCATTTGCGATTGAATGGTGAGATCCGTTGTGAGAAGGGCAGGCCATAGCGCCACGCAGTCTTCACCGCGAATCGCGTTGCCGTCTTGATACGGGATTTGATCGACCGACATCGGGTAACCTGCCGCCGAGGGATAAATGTTTCCTTGTCCATAACCGACGGCTTGGGAAATCACGGGTTCGCCATCGACAAGCCAACGCGTGTTGTAGAGCGTCACCGCTGAGCGAAAACTCGCAAATGCCGCAGCAGCACGCTTTTCATGCGCGTCGCGTTGAAGATTAAAAAAGCGAGGTGCGGCCGTAACGGCGAGAATGCCCAGAATAACGATGACGACAACTAACTCGATTAAAGTAAAGCCAAAGTTACGTTTCATAGTGATTATTCGTAGTGATGTAATTTTGGCTGAAATAATGCTCCAGTGAATAAGTTTTTTAAAGCGAAATCTATCACAGTTATGATTTTTGCCAGCAAACTCGCCAAATCGACAGGCTGGGGTATAATGGCCGGCTAATCTGTCGTATTGATAAAGAGATTTCATGAGTTACCCGCTAGTGAATTTGGCTCAGATTGAGTGCAATGAATCCCCGTTGTTTATCGAAGGTGCGGTATATGCCGCCAACTTGGCGACCCAACCTTTGGAACCCGAAGCGTGGATTTCAGAGGTGTTTGGCGAGCATGCAGCGGCGCTTGAGCCGTTGATCGTGGCTCAAATCCATGCGCAGTATCATCAACTCAAACGCAGCGAATATGCGCTGCTGGCACTGCTTGCTGAATCTTCCATGTCACGCGAAGACGCGCTGGCTGATTTCGCCGAAGGTTTCATGAGTGTATGGCCGCAGGTGGAATCGCAGTGGCAGTCGGTGACACTTTCTGATGGCTCGATGCGAATGCTCCAAGCGTTGCTCACGACGTTGATGCTGGCGATTGATGAAGAACAAACGCATGCCCAAATGAAAGCGGCTGGATACGACGCTCTGCCAACACTGGCGGCGATGATTGACCAACTGGATCTGATGGTGCAAGAAGTGGCGCTGGCGGCCGATGAAGCAATGCTGGGTAATAAAGCGCAAAGCGTGAACCCGTTTAAAGACATTGGCCGCAATGACGCGTGCCCATGTGGCAGCGGTAAAAAGTTCAAACAGTGTTGCGGCCAGTAACTTTCGCGCCAAATTATCGAACTTTTCCCACACAGGATTGACACACTTAGGAAGTGAACAGCCTATAACTTCCTTAACCCCAATTGCTAGGAGCAGTAACAGAATGAAGAAATGGTTCGCACTGTTTTTTTGTAGTTTTTCCGTATTCGCGACGCCAAAAGAGACGCTGAGCGAACGTTTGGCGCTGACCGATGGTTTCAGCGCGAAGTTTGAGCAGCAAGTGATTAGCCCTGATGGCGATGTCGTCATGGAAGGCAATGGCGTGGTCGATATTGCTCGCCCGAGTCTGTTTCGCTGGGAGACGCTGGCCCCGGATGAAAACCTGCTGGTGTCGGATGGTCAATCCCTGTGGTATTACAGCCCATTTATCGAACAAGTCACGATTTACAACCCAGAGCAAGCGACAGAGCAAACGCCGTTTGTCCTCCTGACTCGTAACCGCGCCAGCGACTGGGATGCGTATCAAGTCGAAGAAAAAGGCGATGTGTTTACGCTCACGCCCACTGCGGTTGATTCGAACCAAGGCCAATTCCAAATCACCATCGACACACACGGTGTGGTGAAAGGCTTCAACGTAATTGAGCAGGACGGCCAACGCAGCCAGTTCACATTTGCGGATGTGAAACAGCAAAAGCCGCAAGCAAGCCGCTTTAAGTTCGACGTTCCTGACGGTGTGGAAGTCGACGATCAACGTAATTAAATCGGGTTCAACACACCCGGTAAGTGAGTCCCGTGAGCAACTACAGTTTTGATTTTGCCGGGGATGAAGATTTTCGTCCCCTCGCTGCGCGAATGCGCCCACAAACCGTTGAACAATACATTGGTCAGCAACATGTGCTTGGCCCGGGAAAACCGCTGCGCCGAGCACTGGAAGCGGGCCATATTCATTCAATGATTTTGTGGGGGCCACCGGGCACCGGCAAAACTACACTGGCCGAAGTGGCGGCAAATTACGCCAATGCAGAAGTGGAACGCGTGTCGGCGGTCACCTCTGGCGTGAAAGAGATTCGTGCTGCGATTGAGAAAGCGCGTGAGAATAAACTTGCGGGCCGTCGCACGATACTGTTTGTCGACGAGGTCCATCGCTTCAACAAGTCGCAGCAGGATGCGTTTCTGCCGCACATTGAAGATGGCACGGTGACCTTCATCGGCGCGACCACCGAAAACCCATCCTTTGAGCTCAACAACGCATTGCTGTCTCGAGCACGCGTGTACAAGTTGACGTCACTCAGCCAGACGGAAATCCGTCAGGCGTTGGATCAAGCCATTGCTGACCAAGAGCGCGGGCTTGGAAAACACGCGGCACATTTTCACGATAACGTTTTGGATCGTTTGTCTGAGCTGGTCAATGGCGATGCGCGCATGTCGCTCAACTACTTGGAACTGCTGTATGACATGGCAGAAGAGAACGAGCAGGGCGAAAAGCAAATCACGCTCAGCCTGCTGGCCGAAGTGGCAGGCGAAAAAGTCGCGCGTTTTGATAACAAAGGCGACATTTGGTACGACTTGATCTCGGCGGTGCACAAATCGATTCGAGGTTCGAACCCGGATGGTGCGCTCTACTGGGCGGCGCGTATGATTTCTGCAGGCTGCGATCCGCTCTACATTGCACGTCGCTTACTGGCGATTGCCTCGGAAGATGTCGGCAATGCCGATCCGCGTGCGATGCAAGTGGCGATGTCGGCGTGGGATTGTTTTACCCGCGTGGGGCCCGGAGAGGGCAATCGCGCCATCGCGCAAGCAATCGTCTATCTTGCCTGTGCGCCAAAGAGTAATGCGGTATACACCGCTTGGAAGCAAGCGCTCGATGATGCGCAGAATTTGCCCGAGTACGAAGTGCCAGTGCATTTACGCAACGCGCCAACCAGCTTGATGAAAGATCTCGGCTATGGCGCGGAATATCGTTACGCGCACGATGAACCCGGTGCATATGCGGCGGGTGAACGCTATCTTCCTCCGGAAATGACCGGAACTCGCTATTATCAGCCGACGAATCGGGGCTTAGAAACCAAGATTGGCGAAAAGTTAGATTATCTGGCGGATTTAGACGCAAAAAGCCCACAAAAGCGCTATGAAAATTAGTGGCTTTTCGTTATCGTTGACGGGTTAAATTTCTATACGCGTGGCTTTGATTAAAAAGGAAGCACACGCGTTTTTTCGCAACTTATAAAGCATAGGATTAGCAATGCTGGATTCTAAATTACTTCGTACTGAGCTGGAAGAAACAGCTGCAAAACTGGCGCGTCGCGGTTTTAAACTCGACGTGGACACAATTCGTACACTTGAAGAACAACGCAAGTCCATTCAAGTAGAAGTTGAAAATTTACAATCCACGCGTAACTCCATCTCCAAGCAAATTGGCCAACTGATGTCGCAAGGCGACAAAGACGGCGCGGAAGAAGTGAAGAAACAAATCGGCACACTGGGTGACGATTTGGACGCGAAGAAAGTGGAACTGGATGCAGTGATGAGCCAGCTTGACGCGATCACTCAAAGCGTGCCGAACCTGCCTGACGACGCTGTGCCAGACGGTAAAGACGAAAACGACAACGTGGAAGTGTCTCGCTGGGGCACGCCAAAAGCGTATGACTTCGACGTGAAAGATCACGTTGATCTGGGTGAAATGGGTGACGGCCTGGACTTTGCGAGTGCCACCAAAATCACCGGCGCACGTTTTGTGATCATGAAAGGTCAGTTCGCGCGTCTACACCGTGCTATCGCGCAGTTCATGTTGGATCTGCACACCGAGCAACACGGTTACACTGAACTGTACGTGCCTTACCTCGTGAACTCAGACACGCTGTTTGGTACAGGCCAACTGCCAAAATTTGGTAAAGACCTGTTCCACACCGAGCCTCTGGCAGAAAAAGCCAGCGATGAAGAGCCGCGTCGTCTGTCTTTGATCCCAACTGCTGAAGTGCCAGTGACGAACTTGGTTCGTGACACCATCACGGAAGAAGCGGATCTGCCACTGAAAATGACTGCGCATACCCCATGTTTCCGTTCAGAAGCGGGTTCATACGGTCGTGATACGCGTGGTTTGATTCGTATGCACCAGTTTGACAAAGTGGAATTGGTTCAGATCACCAAGCCTGAAGATTCAATGGCGGCGCTGGAAGAACTAACGGGTCACGCGGAGAAAGTTCTGCAACTGCTTGAATTGCCATACCGCAAAGTGATTTTGTGTACTGGCGACATGGGCTTTGGTTCATGCAAAACATACGACTTGGAAGTGTGGGTTCCGGCTCAAAAAACTTACCGTGAAATCTCATCTTGTTCAAACATGTGGGATTTCCAAGCCCGTCGTATGCAAGCTCGCTTCCGTCGTAAAGGTGAGAAGAAACCTGAACTGGTACACACACTGAACGGCTCTGGCTTGGCAGTGGGTCGTACGATGGTCGCGATTCTGGAAAACTACCAGCAAGCTGATGGTCGTATCGAAGTACCAGCGGTACTGCAAAAGTACATGGGTGGTGTGACTCATATCGGCTAAGCCTATCTGAGTGAATAGATACAAAAAACGGAGTGTGCAAACACTCCGTTTTTTTATGCGCGTTACGTCAGATGACGTGGCTTTGTTGTTCTTTGATCTTTGTTCTTTGAGCTGTGAACATCGTGGCGCTTTGAAGCCCGCGCTGCTCAATTGATTTCTCAAGATCATCTCTCAAGATTCATCGGGGCGGGCACTCAAATCGCGCGTTTTAGCGCGCTGATTTAGCAGTGTCTTGTCGTGGTTGGTGCTTGAGAAACACCGCGACAATGGCCGCAATCGCCAGTGCAAAACAGTAGTACGAGTTGGCCACGATGGCGAAGGGTGACAGCTTAAACACAGAGCCCAGCAGCAGCACTTGCGCGCCATAAGGCAGAATGCCTTGCACCACGCATGAGAAGATGTCCAGCAAGCTGGCAGAGCGGCGAGGTGAGACATCGTTCTCTTCGGCCAGCTGACGCGCCACGCTACCTGAGACAATAATTGCGACCGTGTTGTTGGCGGTGCAGCCGTTCACCAGCGATACCAAACCAGCAATGCCTAATTCACTCGCGCGGCTATTCGCGTGTTGAGAGTGACGAGAGCCGAAGGCATTGATCAGGCGACTTACTAAGTTCGTCAGAAAAGCCAGACCGCCTTGGCGGCGCATCAGCTCACTCAATCCGCCAATCAGCATCGACAGCAGGAAAATTTCCTGCATGTTGCCAAACCCAGCGTAGATGTCTTGTGCAAAATTGGTCATCGCGTAACCGTCAACGGACGCCAAGCCAATGCCACCGGCAAGCACAATGCCAATGGTTAGCACCACAAACACGTTCATTCCGGAAACCGCCAACACCAAAATCGTGATGTACGGTAGCACTTTCAACCATTCAATCGGGCCTGCGTCGGGCACTTGCGTTGCGGTGCTGTGATAAGCAAATACAACCAGCGCCACCAACGCTGCAGGCAGTGCGATGCGAATGTTCTCTTTGAACTTGTCTTTCATTTCGCAGCCTTGCGAGCGCGTGGCGGCGATCGTGGTATCCGAGATGATTGACAGGTTGTCACCAAACATCGCGCCGCTCAGAACTACGCCTGCTGTCATTGGCAAGCTCATGCCTGCCGACTGTGCAATCCCAAGCGCAACTGGAGCCACCGCAGCGATGGTTCCCATTGATGTGCCCATGGAGGTCGCAATAAACGCGGAGATCAGAAATAAGCCAGGCAGAATCATGTTGGTTGGAATGGCCGACAAACCGAGGTTGACGGTCGCATCCACACCACCAGATGCTTTCGCTACAGCAGCAAAGGCACCGGCCAGCAAATAGATCATGCACATCGCGATGATGTCTTGATGGCCCACACCCCGCATAAAATGTTCGATGGAGCGATTGAGTTTCTCTTTGCTCAAAAGGAAAGCGATGATGATAGCGGGCAGAATCGCAATCGGTGCAGGCAGTTGGTAAAAAGCAAACTCAACGCCTTGAAGGGACAAGTAAGTTCCCACGCCGATGAACAGCGCAAGAAAAATAATCAGGGGGATCAGTGCGACCGCAGAGGGTGCAACTGTTTTCGTAGTGTGTTGGGAACCGGACATGTAAACGACAAATCTAATAACAATCAAGGCGTGAAGACTAATCTTCTCGCTGGTGAATGTCAACGTCTAGACGTCTAAATGGCTGGTTGGTTTTTGCCCGGTTGCCAGAATTCCGCGGTTGTTGTGTTCATGCAATAGTGCCCATTTGCACAGCAATGTGCACTTTTCTGGTGCAATTTGACGGCATGTTCAGCGCTAACGCGTTGAAAGATGGGCAATCAAAAGTTGGCATGCACGTTGCTGTATTCATCGTGATTAAAGACATTCGTTAATACCTAGGCAAAGGCGCCTTACTTCTCGTAAGTAAGGCGCTTTTTTATTTGCCTTGAACACAAGGAAGTGAAGATGACACAAGCCAATATTCTGACCACGTGTCCTTATTGTGGGGTTGGGTGTGGCGTGTCAGCCAACCGCGAGGCGATCGATGGGGATTCAACCCACCCGGCGAACCGCGGCGCGCTGTGCGTCAAAGGGGCTGCATTGGCCGAAAGCCTCACTATGCCCAGCCGTTTGCTGTATCCCAAACTCAGGGGCCAAGAAATTCAGTGGGATGCGGCGATTGACGAGATTGCCACTCACATTCATCAGGCAATTGAGCAGCACGGACCCGATTCGGTGGCGATGTATGTCTCCGGCCAGATCTTGACTGAGGATTACTACGTCGCCAACAAGCTGATGAAAGGCTACGTGGGCAGCGCCAATATCGATACCAACTCTCGTCTGTGCATGTCGTCGGCCGTCGCCGCGCATGTTCGCGCTTTTGGCGAAGATGTGGTTCCCGTCAATTACGATGACATCGAGCAAACCGATCTGCTGGTGCTGGTGGGCGCCAACACGGCCTGGACGCATCCGGTGCTGTTTCGTCGTATTCAGCAGGCCCGTGAACGCAACCCCAGACTCAAGCTGGTGGTGATTGACCCACGGCGCACCGTCACCGCTGAGCAGGCCGATTTGCATCTGGCGATCGCAAATGATGGTGATGTCTTGCTGTATAACGGCCTGCTGCGTTTTATGAAAGACAGCGGTACGTTCAACCAGACGTATATCGACGAGCACACGCAGGGTTTTGAGGCGTTATTCACGGCAATTTCCGATGAGCGTTACCAGCTCAGTCGCGTTAGCCGAGCGTTGGATGTTGACGAAGAGGCGCTGCGCACGTTTTACCGCTGGTTTGCTTCCAGCCCAACGGCATTGACGCTGTTTTGCCAGGGCGTGAACCAGTCCGTATCGGGGGTGGATAAGGGCAACGCCATCATCAACGCACATCTGGCGAGCGGCAAAATCGGTCGCGAAGGCTGCGGGCCATTCTCACTCACGGGTCAGCCCAATGCGATGGGCGGACGCGAAGTCGGCGGGCTGGCGAATCAACTCGCCGTGCACCGCGGTTTCGATGACACCGCCTGCCAGCAAGTGCAGACGTTCTGGCAATCGCCAACCATCGCGGATAAACCGGGCTTGAAAGCGCTGGATCTGTTTGATGCCGTCGAAGCAGGGCACATTAAGGTGCTGTGGATCATGGCCACCAACCCGGTTGTCTCGTTGCCAGACAGCGATCGTATTCGCAATGCTTTGAAACACTGCGACTTTGTGATTGTTTCGGATATTACCGCCAGCAGCGATGTCGCCGAGTATGCGGATTTGTTGCTGCCTGCGGCAGGTTGGGGTGAAAAACAGGGAATGGTCACCAACTCAGAGCGCCGTTTGTCGCGTCAGCGCGCCTTTCTTACCGCGCCCGGAGAAGCCAAACCGGATTGGTGGGCGGTGAGCCAAGTCGGGAGCGCGTTATGTTCACGCCTGAACATCGCTGACGGGTTTGCGTTTCAAAGCGTAGCGGATGTGTTTCGCGAATACGCGGGGCTGACGGGCATCAACCGGGGTACGCCCTATCTGCTCGAACTGTCGATGTTTGCCACGATGAGTGACGATGAGTATGAGCGCTGGAGGCCGGTGCAATGGCCGCTGACACGCAGTGCGCCATATCGCGACGGCCAGTTTTCAACCCCATCCGGACGTGCCAATTTTATCGCCGTTGAGCCTCATGAGGTGCCAAGCGGTGAGTGGTGGCTCAATACCGGGCGTCAGCGCGATCAATGGCACACCATGACCCGCACCGGACACATTGCCAAACTGGCAGCGGCAGAAGTCGAACCGACGCTCTACGTCAACAAACTTGCGGGCCAGTCGATTGGCCTCAAGGAAGGGGAAATGGCCGCGCTGCGCAGTGATAGCCAAACTCAATGCGTGTTCGCGCGCGTGGCGTTTGATGAGGGGCTGAAAGGAAAGCAGCTGTTTATGTCCATGCACTGGGCCGGGCGTTACAGCGCGCACTCTCAGGTGAATCGTGCCGTGCTGCGCGCGGCCGATCCCATCTCCGGTCAGCCTGCGTTTAAATCGGCTCACGTGCATCTTGCGCCCGTCACCATGCAAAGTTACGGCCTGTATGTCGGCGCGTCCCGCACGCTACCAGAATGTGATTATGTCAGCTATCAGCAGGAAGAACGCCTAGGTGTGACGCGGTTTGCCTCACTGACGGTGCTAGGCAAAGGTCAGTTTGAATTGCTCAGCGGCGAGCAGGTGCTGCGTTGGGATCTGCCGCAAGGCTGGATGATGGTCATCGGGCGCGCAAAAGCTGATACGCCCGCGATGGAAGTGACTGGCATCCTGATGGTCTCCGTCCAACCCATCGAGCAGGACTACACCGCGATGGTGGCGCTGATTGGCAAGCCTCTGCAGCTGGGTTCGGTGCTCGCGCTTGCCGGGGAAACTGCGACCAGCCAGTTGGTGTGCAGCTGCTTTCGCGTCACGGACAAACAGATTCAACACGCGATGGCGCACGATGGCTGCGTGACGCTCAACCAGTTACAGAGCAAATTGAAGTGCGGTACGAACTGCGGTTCCTGCCTGCCGGAAGTCAACCAATTGCTGGCCAGCCGTTCTGTGCTGGTGATGGCGAAACCTTAATCTCAGGAGTCGAGCCATGAAAACCGATTCAACCCCACGATTTGCGCGCAGCATCCGCTCTGATGCGACCGCCTTTACAGTGCATGACCACTTCTATCAGCACAGCCCAAGCGCGCCGAAGACAAGCCAACCTGCGAGCCACAAAGGCTTTGTGTTTCTGGTTGGTGCGGGGCCGAGCGATCCGGATTTACTCACCGTCAAAGCCGTGAAAGTTCTGCAACACGCTGATGTGGTGGTCTATGACCGCCTGGTCGGCCGCGATATTCTCGAACTCGCCAATCCCGATGCGCAGATGGTGTATGTGGGTAAGCGTTGCGGACAGCCGAGTATGAAACAGGAAGCCATCAGCGCGCTGCTGGTCGATTTTGCTCAGCAAGGTAAACAGGTAGTGCGTCTGAAAGGCGGCGATCCGTTCATCTTTGGCCGCGGTGGTGAAGAGGCGCTGGCGCTGGTCAAACATAACATTGCCTATCAAGTGGTGCCGGGCATTACTGCCGCTATCGGTTGTGCGTCAAGCGCGTTGATTCCGCTGACGCATCGAGAGGTCTCGCGCAGCGTGACGTTCATCACCGGCCAAGTCGTCACGGGTGCATTGCCTGCCTGGGCGGGCTTGGTGAGCAGCGGTCAGACGCTGGTGTTCTACATGGGGCTGGAAAAAGCAGAGGCGATTGAACAGGGTTTAATGTGCGCGGGTCTCAGTGGTTCAACGCCGGTGGCTGTGGTCGGCCAAGGCTGTTCTGAGCAGCAAACGGTCGTGACCTTTGCGCTCAATCAGCTCACACAAACAGCAAATGCACTCAAAGGTCTCAGTCCGGCATTGATCATTATGGGAGACGTGGTAAAACTTCGGGAGCAACTGATGCAAACGGCGCACGCGGTGACCCAGTCACATTCGCAACCTGCAAGCGCCCCGGCTTATTAAGAGGACTCAATGAGCACAATTTTGGACTGTATTCGTACTGTCGGCCGCGGTGAACGCGGCCGCAAACCGCTCAGTTTTGAGCAGGCATTTCAGGTGATGGATGACTACCTGAACGGAGACGTGGGCGATGATCAGATGGCGATGCTGCTGATGCTGATCCGAGTGCAAAACGAAACCAATGCTGAAATCGCCGGATTTGTGAAAGCGTTTCAGTCCCGTGTGCCAAGTATTGGCGCGGAGATTGACTGGCCGTGTTACGCCGGAAAACGTGCCGCGGCGGGTCAGCCCTGGCATCTGCTGGCCGCCAAAATCATGGCTGATAACGGACACAAAATACTGATGCACGGCTACAACGACAAACCCGCGTCACGTGAGCATGCAGAAGCTTATTTGGCCGCGTGTGAGGTGCCGCTTGCCAAGGATGCAGCGCAGGCCAAAGCGCTGCTGCAACAAGGCAACATTGCATATCTGCCGCTGCGTCATTTTGCGCCGCAAGCCGAGGTGATGATTGGCTGGAAAAACCGCTACGGGCTGCGCACACCGATCAACACGGTCGTGCGGGCGCTGAATCCTGGCGGCGGTGAAATTGGTCTGCGAGGCAGTTTCCATCCGGGTTTTCAACAACTGCACGCCGAAGTTGAGCACGTAATTGGCAAAACCGCCCATGCGGTGATTTCATTTAAAGGCCAGTCCGGCGAGTCGGAGTACAACCCGAAGGTGAGCCAGACAGTGTGGCTCAGCCAGACCGATGGCGTGCACTCTTACTACTGGCCTGAGCAGTTTGTCTCAGACATCGCGCTGCCTCACGCTTGCCCACTGGGGACGCCGCAAGAAGAGTGGGTCCAGATGGCGAACAGTGTCGTTGCGACCATGACCGCTGTCCTGTTTGCGAAAACGCTCGATCGCGATACCGCGATGGCGACGGCCTTTCGCTATTGGCAAGCCTATGTCGACATGCACTGATTCACCCCCGCGTGTTTCTCCTTTGCCACATCAAACGGCGGATTGACGCAACCAAGCGACCAAGTCATTCAACTCTCACCTCGTGAAGTCCACATGCGTCACCGTTCCTGAGCGCGCCTCTGCAACAAGAGGGCGCCGGGAAGGTAGTGAGCGCTTTTGGGTGCACCGACCAATCTAGCCCTAAAGAGTTATAAATTCACAAATATTAATTTTATCTTATTGTTTTTATTGAGTTAAATTTCATCTCTTCAACATGGCGCACTCTTTGCAGTTTCATTCCATAGCGTTTGAACACAACAAGGAATGGCTATGTCTTTCTCTCACTCTTCTCAATCCATTGTGGTGTGCTGTGACAGCGTCAGCGATCAGGCCGGGATCAGTGCCAAACTTGCGTTGCACTACGACCAGATCCTGCTCTGCCAACTGGCTCAGTTGGAGCGCATGATCGACAAAGAATCCTCACCCACTGTGGTGGTGTCGTGGCGCCAACCGAGTGCAGAGCTGCGGCTCATTGTCGAGTTTTGTTCCCAGCGTCAGGTGCCGCTTTTGGTGATTCTTAAACAGCTTCAGGTGAACGATATCAATCGCTTACCTCAACATCACGATTTCGTTTTGTTGCCTTTTGACTCGGCGTTTGAGCTCAAGCCCTGGATTGATTATGCCAAGCAGGTACGTGAAACCAGTATGGCGATGGCGCAGGAAATCGAGTCGTTGACGCAAAAACTGGAAGAGCGTAAATGGGTTGAAAAGGCCAAAGGGATACTGATGCGTCTGCATGGTTTGGATGAAGATAAAGCGTATCGCGCACTGCGCAGTAGCGCGATGCAATCGAGCCTGTCACTGGCACAGGTGGCGAAGAACGTGATCCACACGATGGAAGGTCTGGGCGTCTGATAATACTTTGGGGTTAGGCGGAATTCTTGCCACTGGTGCACTTTGCACATAAACAAAGCACGAAAACAGTAAATATCTCAGAACTTCAACTTAACTTATTGATAAATAATAACTATAAAAACTGGCATGTAACTTGGATTGTCATCTTCAGTCACGGAAATGAAGTACATCCGACAATTTGGAATAAGCCGCAAGGCTGCTGACCCACATCATCAACGGCGGTGATGACGGAAATAGCATAGGCGCTACTGCTCTGAGAAGCAGTAGCGCCTTTTTTGTGGCTTTTTGAATCAACCACGTTTTGGAATCAAACAGGATTTGTAATCAAGGAAAGGGAGTATTGCGATGCAATCGAAAACACCATGGATGCGCAGCTTACTGTTGAGCGCTTCACTGCTGAGCGCCGGAGCGGATGCTCAGGTGGGTGAGCCAGAGTTGGAAGATTTGAAGTTCGGCTTTATCAAACTGACGGATATGGCGCCACTTGCCGTCGCTTATGAAAAAGGCTTTTTTGAAGACGAGGGACTGTACGTCACGCTCGAAGCGCAGGCGAACTGGAAAGTGCTGCTTGATCGCGTGATTGATGGCGAGCTGGATGGTGCACATATGCTGGCGGGTCAGCCGCTGGGTGCGACGATTGGTATCGGCACCAAAGCAGAAGTCATCACGGCGTTCAGTATGGATCTGAACGGCAACGCCATCACCGTTTCCAATGATACCTGGGCGCAGATGAAGCCGTTTTTGAGCAAAGAGAGCGATGGCAAAATCGTTCACCCCATTAAAGCGGATGCGCTGAAACCTGTGGTGCAGCAATATCGCGATCAGGGCAAGCCTTTCAACATGGGCATGGTGTTTCCGGTCTCGACGCATAACTACGAGCTGCGTTACTGGCTGGCGGCAGGTGGCATCAATCCGGGCTACTACGCACCGCAATCGGGTGACAACAGCGGCCAGTTGAAAGCTGACGTCCTGCTCAGCGTCACTCCGCCACCCCAAATGCCAGCGACTATGGAAGCGGGCACCATCAAAGGCTACTGCGTGGGTGAACCGTGGAACCAGCAGGCGGTGTTCAAAGGCATTGGTGTTCCGGTGGTCACGGATTACGAGATCTGGAAGAACAACCCGGAAAAAGTGTTTGGCGTGTCAAAAGCGTGGGCGGAGAAATATCCGAATACGCACATTCGCGTGGTGAAAGCCTTGATTCGTGCCGCGCACTGGCTGGATGAAAACAACAACGCCAACCGCAGCGAAGCCGTGGCGATGCTGTCGAAAAGTCAGTATGTCGGTGCCGATCAAGAGGTGATTGCCAACTCCATGACTGGCACCTTTGAGTACGAAAAAGGTGACAAACGCGAGGTGCCGGATTTCAACGTGTTCTTCCGTCATAACGCAACCTATCCGTACTACAGCGATGCGATTTGGTATCTGACTCAGATGCGCCGTTGGGGCCAGATTGCGGATGCCAAATCGGACGACTGGTACATGAATATCGCTAAAGAGGTCTACCGTCCGGATATCTATCAGCAGGCGGCGGCATCTCTGATTGAAGAGGGTGTGATGAGCGCAAAAGACTTTCCGGATTTCAACCATGAAGACGGTTTCCGTGCGCCACAGAAACACTTCATCGATGACATCGTCTACGACGGCCATCAACCGAACGCTTACCTCAACAAGTTCGCTATCGGTCTGAAGGGTAAAGACAAAGTATAAAACACGCGGTCTGGTGCTTTGGGTCAATGCCACACGGCTACGCCAGACCTGCTTTCACAGGGACGAGACGCAATAGCGCAAGGAGTTTGCTATGTCGAGCAATGTCATTTCACTGATCCCCAGTCGCGAAAAGGTGGTCAGCCGCAGCAAAGTGATGCTGATGCCACTGATTGGAATCCTGATTTTTCTGATGTTCTGGCACCTCGCCGCCAGACAAGTCGAAACGTCACTCGGTACGCTGCCAGGACCGGTACAGACGTTCACCCAGTTTAGCAACTTGGTGAATGAACATGTTAAAGAGCGCGAAAAAGCGCACGCTTTTATGGAACGCCAAGAGAAGCGTAACGCTGCCAAACTGGCCAAAGACCCCAATGCGGAAGTTCGCATTCGTCCGTACACCGGTAAACCGACCTTCTTTGATCAGATCGGGACCAGCTTGGTCACGGTGGCGGCGGGGTTTGCGCTGGCGTCGTTGATTGCAATCCCGCTCGGTATTGTTCTGGGGCTCAACCACGGACTGTATCAGGCCGTCAACCCCATCATTCAACTGCTGAAACCGGTATCGCCACTGGCTTGGCTACCGATTGTCACCATGGTGGTGAGTGCGACTTACGTCAGCGATGATCCGATGTTTGCCAAATCGTTCGTCAACTCGCTGTTGACTGTGGCGCTGTGTAGCGTGTGGCCGACGCTGATCAATACCGCGGTTGGCGTCACCAGTGTGGATAAAGACCTGATTAACGTGAGCAAGGTACTGCGCCTGTCGTGGTGGCAACATATCCGCACCATCGTGTTGCCCTCAGCGATTCCGATGATCTTCACCGGGCTGCGGTTGTCGCTCGGGATTGCCTGGATGGTGCTGATTGCCGCAGAGATGCTGGCGCAGAATCCGGGCCTTGGCAAGTTCGTGTGGGATGAATTCCAGAATGGCAGCTCAGCGTCGCTGGGGCGAATTATGGTGGCGGTGATTGCGATTGGCTTTATCGGGTTGCTGTTGGATCGCGGCATGCTGCAACTGCAAAAACATCTGTCTTGGAACAAACAGCAAGCGCTGCGTTAAGGAGAACGGCATATGTCCAAAGCATTTTTAGATTTAACCCAACTCGGCATGCGCTTTCCCACGCCACAAGGTGAGTTTGTCGCGCTGAAAAACGTCGACCTGCAGATCCAAAAAGGCGAGTTCATCTCACTGATTGGCCACTCAGGTTGCGGCAAGTCAACCGTGCTTAACCTGGTCGCGGGCCTTCACATGCCCACCGACGGCGGGGTGATTGTGGATGGACGCGAAGTTGATGGCCCGGGGCCAGAGCGCGCGGTGGTGTTTCAGAACCATTCGCTGCTGCCGTGGCTGACGGTGTATCAGAACGTTGAGCTGGCGGTGAAACAGGTCGCCAAAGGACAAAGCAAAGCCCAAATTAAACAGCAGGTTGAACATTATCTCGACCTGATCCAAATGGCGCACGCCTCGGATAAGAAGCCGGATGAGATCTCGGGTGGGATGAAGCAGCGCGTCGGTATTGCCCGTGCGCTGGCACTGCAACCCAAAGTGCTGTTGATGGATGAACCGTTCGGTGCGCTCGACGCCTTAACCCGTGCCCGTTTGCAGGATGCGCTGATGGAGATTCAGGCCGAGCTGAATAACACCGTCATCATGATCACCCATGACGTGGACGAAGCGGTGCTGCTGTCGGACAAAATCGTCATGATGACCAACGGGCCGGCTGCGACGGTCGGCGAAGTGCTCAACATTGAACTGCCGCGCCCACGCAATCGCGTTCAATTGGCGGATGACCCGACGTATCAGAAATATCGTCAGTCGGTCCTGCGCTTTTTGTATGAGAAACAATCGAAATCTGAAGGTCGTCAACCTGCCGCTACACCAGTCGCCAAAACTGCATAAGGAAACGCAAAAATGATGGAACATATTGTCATTATCGGTAACGGAATGGTCGGTCACCATCTGGTTGCTAAGCTGGTGGAAAAACAAGCCCACCTCGAAAAACGCATTACCGTGATTGGCGAAGAGCGTTTTATCGCTTACGACCGCGTACAACTGTCGTCACTGTTCTCCGGTAAATCGCATGATGATCTGATGCTGAGCAGCGAAGCGTGGTATCAAAAACACGGGATCAATCTGATTCTGGGTAGCCAGGTCACGGCCATTCACCGAGTGCAGAAAAGCATCATTTTGGATGACGAAGATGTGCTGGGTTACGACTCCCTCGTGCTGGCAACCGGTTCTTATCCGTTTGTGCCACCCGTGCCGGGTTCAGAGCGTGACAACGTCTTTGTCTACCGTACTTTGGACGACCTGTCTGCGATTCGCAATGCGTGTGAACATGCTCGCACGGGGGCAGTGATCGGGGGTGGTCTGCTGGGATTAGAAGCGGCCAACGCGTTGCGTCTGCTGGGATTAGAAACGCATGTGATCGAATTCGCGCCGCGACTCATGCCGGTTCAGCTTGATGACGGTGCGGGTGGTGTGCTGAAACAGAAGATTGAGCAGCTTGGCCTGACGGTGCATACCTCAACGGGTACTGAGCGCATCATTGATGGCGAAAGCGCCAAGCATCGCATGGTATTCAAAGATGCAGAGCCGCTGGAAGTGGATGTGATTGTGTTTTCTGCCGGCATTCGCCCGCAGGATGCATTGGCGCGTCAGTCCGGTTTAGCGGTGGGCGAACGTGGCGGCATTGTCATTTCCGACAGTTGCCAAACCAGCGACGAGAACATCTACGCCATTGGCGAATGTGCCCTGTGGCAACAACGGATTTTTGGCCTGGTGGCACCGGGGTACGCGATGGCGCGCGCCGTGGCTGACCAGTTGATGGGACACAATGGCAGTTTCACGGGTGCGGACATGAGTACCAAACTCAAACTGTTGGGGGTGGATGTGGCATCGATTGGTGACGCGCAGATGCAAACCGCGGGCGCTCAGGAACTGGTGTTGCAGGATACGGTACAGGGAACCTACAAAAAATTGATCGTCGATGCGAGTGGCACCCAATTACTCGGCGCGATTCTGGTGGGTGACAACAGCGACTACGATGCGTTGCTGCAGGCGTATCTCAACCAAACCGTGCTGCCTGATCATCCGGCGCACCTGTTGTTTGATACGTCGATGCTGAGCGGCGAAGTGTCGGACGACACCATGATCTGTTCGTGCCACAACGTCACCAAAGGCGCGCTGGTGGCTGCGATTCATGCTGGTGCGACCGAGCTCAATGAACTCAAATCCGTCACCAAAGCGGGCACGGGCTGTGGCGGCTGTTCCAGCATGGTGAAATCGGTGCTGGACGCTGAACTGGTGGCCATGGGCGTGGCAGTGACCAATCATATTTGTGAACACTTTGAATACTCCCGTCAGGCGCTGTTCCACATTTGCCAGGTGGAAGAAATCAAAGATTTCGACACCTTGCTGGAGAAACACGGCCACGGCTTGGGTTGTGATTTGTGTAAACCGACCGCGGCTTCGGTATTTGCCTCGTTGTGGAACGAGCACATTATGGAACCGAAGCTGAGTGCGCTGCAGGACTCTAACGATGCCTTTATGGCTAACCTGCAAAAAGACGGCTCTTATTCTGTGGTGCCACGCGTGCCGGGCGGCGAAATTACGCCGGACAAACTGATCGTGCTGGGGGAAGTGGCGAAGCAGTACGATCTGTACACCAAGATCACCGGAGGTCAGCGGGTCGACTTGTTCGGCGCGCAAATGGAGCAACTTCCTGAGATCTGGCGCACCTTGATTAACGCCGGCTTTGAGACCGGCCATGCGTACGGTAAATCGGTGCGAACGGTGAAATCGTGTGTCGGTTCAACCTGGTGCCGCTATGGCGTGGATGACTCGGTTGGGCTGGCGATTGAGCTGGAGAATCGCTACAAAGGTTTGCGCGCGCCGCACAAACTCAAGTTTGCCGTCTCGGGTTGTACACGCGAATGTGCTGAAGCGCAGAGCAAAGATATCGGTGTCATTGCGACCGAAAAAGGTTGGAACCTGTATGTGTGCGGTAATGGTGGCATGCGCCCCCGTCATGCGGACCTGCTGGCTGCTGACTTAACCAAATCGCAGCTCATCAACTTGATTGATCGCGTGTTGATGTTCTATGTCCGCACTGCTGATAAGCTGCAACGCACATCGGTATGGCTCGACAATCTGGAAGGCGGTCTGGATTATCTCAAACAGGTGGTGCTGGACGATTCGCTCGGACTGGGCGAGCAACTGGAAAAGCAGATGCAGCGTGTGGTCGATACCTATCAATGCGAGTGGAAAAGCACGCTTGAAAATGAGGACAAACTGCGTAAGTTCCGTCCGTTCATTAATCACGAACAGGGCAGCGTGAGCCTGCCATATCAGCGCCTGCGTGGTCAGCGTATTCCGGTTAGCGAGGAGGTCTCATCATGAAACAACGACTGTGTCATCTGAGTGAGCTGACGCCATTTCAAGGGTGTGGCGCGTGGATTGGCGATCAACAAGCGGCGCTATTCTATCTGCCCGGTGATGAGCCGCACGTGTATGCGCTGCAACACTGGGATCCCATTGGCAAGGCCTATGTGATGGCTCGCGGTATCGTCGGCGATGTAAAAGGAGAACCGTGCGTTGCCTCGCCGCTCTACAAACAGCATTTCAGCTTACGAACGGGGCAATGTATTGAACAGCCAGATGTAACGCTCAAGACCTGGCGCGTGCTGGTGGAAGCCGAGCAAGTGTACGTGCTGCTAAGCGAAACGGCGCTCGCTTAACTCCGCCAATGACATCACTCAAAAACCTGGCCTCAACCGCCAGGTTTTTGTTGTCTCTACGAATGACGGGACCTTTTTTCAACAACACGGCGCAAACGCGTCATTGAATCTGACTCAATCAGTTGGCATCACTCAAAAAGCATTCCGGAGATTGGAGCGCCGCTTCCACCGCTTGAATCAGTTGATCCAGATGCTGTGGCTCACTGATAAATGGCGGCATCATGTAAATCAGGCGACCAAATGGACGAATCCACACGCCATGCTGCACAAACAGCGCCTGAATCACTTCCATGTTGACCGATTGATGCGTCTCAACCACACCAATTGCCCCGAGCCAGCGCGTGGCTTTGACTTGCGGGTAGCGATTGAGCAGCGGCAAGCGCTCGGCAAAGCCCAACTCAATCTGCTTCACCTGTTGCTGCCAATGGCCTTCTTCAATCAGGCTCAGGCTGGCCGAGGCGACCGCACACGCCAGTGGGTTGCCCATAAAGGTTGGGCCATGCATAAAACAACCCGCTTCACCGCCGCAGACCGTATCGGCAACTTCCTTGGTGGTCAGTGCGGCCGATAAGGTCATGTAGCCGCTGGTGAGCGCTTTCCCGACACACAAAATGTCCGGCTGAATGTTCGCATGTTCACACGCAAACAATTTGCCGGTGCGACCAAAGCCCGTGGCGATCTCATCGAGGATCAGCAGCACGCCAAACTCATCACACAGCGCGCGTACCTGACGCAAAAACTCCGGATGATAAATGCGCATGCCACCCGCTCCCTGCACAATCGGCTCTAGAATGACGGCGGCGATCTGGCGATGATTCTCGGTGAGTTGATGGCGAAAATCTTCGATATCGCGCTCATCCCACGCTTCCCAGAAGCCGGTATTGGGCGATTCGGCAAATAGATGCTCAGGCAGAAATCCTTTGTACAGCGTGTGCATTGAGTTATCCGGATCAGTGACCGACATCGCAGCAAAGGTATCCCCATGATAGCCGTGGCGCAGGGTGAGGAATTTCGGGCGCTGTTCGCCTTTGGCGTGCCAGTATTGCAGCGCCATTTTCAAACTCACTTCCACCGCCACGGAACCGGAGTCGGCGAGAAACACATGTTCAAGATTATTCGGCACCAGAGAGAGCAAGCGCTGGCACACCTCAATGGCTGGCTGGTGGGTGATGCCGCCAAACATGACGTGAGACATCTTATCGATCTGCTGATGCGCTGCGGCATTCAGACGGGGATGATTGTATCCGTGAATGGCGGACCACCAAGAGGACATGCCATCGACGAGTGCTTTTCCATCTTCGAGATAGATGAAAACACCATCAGCATGCGTGACCGGATAGCAGGTCAGAGGTGTAAGGGTTGAAGTGTAGGGATGCCAGATGTGCTGGCGATCGAAGGCTAAATCCATGACAATTCCGCGATAAAAATAAGATTAAAAAATAACCAAGTGTAAACTTGTGATCGTTCTTGTTGTTGACAGTCTACCGTGTGTCAGTAGACTAGCCAAGCATAATCCCCATGTCACAGGGCGTTGCGAGGCATCGGCGACCTCAGTTCGCTGGCCTGAAACGCTCGGTCACTTGGGCATAAAACTAATAACGCCAACAAGGATTACACGTGGAAATTCGTCATAACTGGACAGTGGCTGAAGTCAAAGCACTGCTTGAAAAACCGTTTATGGATCTGCTGTTCGACGCTCAACTCGTCCACCGTCAGCATCATCCCCACAACCATGTTCAGGTGAGCACATTACTCTCCATCAAAACCGGCGCGTGTCCGGAAGATTGCAAATACTGCCCGCAGAGCGCGCACTACCGCACCGATGTCGATAAAGAGCGTCTGATGGAAGTGGAACGCGTGCTGGATGCTGCGCAAAAAGCCAAAAGTTCAGGCTCAACCCGTTTCTGCATGGGCGCGGCGTGGAAAAACCCGAAAGCGCGCGACATGCCGCTGCTCAAAGAGATGATTTCCGGCGTGAAAGGCATGGGGCTGGAAACCTGTATGACGCTGGGCATGTTGACTTCTGATCAGGCGCAAGAGCTGGCGGATGCGGGCCTCGATTACTACAACCATAACCTGGATACCTCGCCGGAGTTTTACGGCAACATCATCACCACGCGAACGTATCAGGATCGTCTCGATACGCTGTCTCATGTGCGTGATGCGGGCATGAAAATCTGTTCGGGTGGCATCATCGGTATGGGCGAAAGCACCAACGACCGCGCTGGCCTGTTGGTCGAGCTGGCGAACCTGCCTGTGCATCCGGAAAGCGTGCCGATCAACATGCTGGTGAAAGTCAAAGGCACGCCGCTGGAACAAGTGGACGATGTCGAACCGTTTGATTTTGTGCGCCTGATTGCCGTCGCACGCATCATGATGCCGCAGTCGGCGGTACGCCTGTCTGCGGGTCGTGAAAAGATGAATGAACAGATGCAAGCGCTGTGTTTTATGGCGGGTGCGAACTCTATTTTCTACGGTTGCAAACTGCTGACGACGCCAAACCCGGCGGAAGACAGCGACATGCTGCTGTTCAAAAAGCTGGGCATCAACAGCCAACAAGTGGCGCAAAAGCCTGACGAGATTACGGAAAACGAACTGCTGGACCGCGTGGTAGAACGTGTGGCCGCGCGTCCAACAGCGGATGATATGTTCTACGATGCCAGCCTTTAATTCGCGCATTCATCAAGCCCTTGCTGACCGCGAGCAGCAGGGGCTGCGTCGCTCGCTACAAGTGCTGGAGCGCAGCAATCAAACGCTGTTGGCGCAGCGCGGGCAACGATATATCAATTTTTCCAGTAACGACTACTTGGGGCTGGCGAGTGATACGGCCTTGGCTCACGCTTGGCAGCAAGGGCTCAGCCTGTATGGTTGCGGCAGCGGCGCGTCCCCCTTGGTGACTGGCTTTAGCGAGGCGCACCAAACCTTAGAGCGCACTTTGTGTGAGTGGCTGGGGTTTGAACGCGCGGTGCTGCTTGGCTCTGGATTCAGTGCCAACCAAGCGCTGCTGTTTACCCTGCTGCAAAAAGGCGATTTGCTGCTGCAAGATAAGCTCAATCACGCCTCGCTGATGGAAGCGGGCCTGTTGTCTTCGGCGCAGATGAAGCGTTTTCAGCATAATGATGTCGCTCATTTAACCCGTTTGCTCAATGAGCAGGTCACCACATTGGTGGTCACCGAGGGCGTGTTCAGCATGGATGGCGATCAAGCGCCGCTGGCGGAGATTCAAGCTGCATTGGGCAGCAATGCTTGGCTTGCCGTGGATGATGCGCACGGTGTGGGCGTGTTGGGTGAGCGCGGTGCGGGCAGTTGTCAGGCGGCCGGAGTCAAGCCGCAGGTGCTGGTGGTGACGTTTGGCAAAGCGTTTGGTTTGTCAGGCGCCGCGATTTTGTGCGATGCCGCGCTGGGGGATTTCCTCACTCAGTTTGCTCGTCATCATGTCTATTCCACGGCGATGCCTCCGGCGCAGGCGCATGCGTTAACGCACGCTGCTGGCATGATTCAAGGCGAGACATGGCGACGGGACAAACTGACCGAGTTGTCTGCGCTTTATCACGAATTGTTGTGCGACGTGCCGGGATTTGTCGCGACGCAAACGCCCATCAAACCGTTCGTGCTCGGTTCGGCGCAGCGTGCATTGCATGTCGCCAGCGCGATGCGTGAAGCGGGGTTATGGATGACGGCGATTCGGCCGCCTACGGTGCCAAGTGGCAGCGCGCGGCTGCGCATTACGCTGACAGCTCATCACACACCGCAACACATTCAGCAGATGGCCGACACCTTAAAGCAGTGTGTGGAGGCATCTCATGAGTGATATGGCGCAAGCCTTGAGCGCAGTCGTCAGTGACAAAGCCGCGATCGCTCAAGCCTTTGGCAAAGCGGCGCAGAGTTATGATCGCCACGCAGCATTTCAACGCGATGTTGCCCAGCGTCTGCTGGCAAAATTGCCGGACGATTTAAGCGGCTGGCATATTCTCGATTTGGGCTGCGGCACCGGCTATTGCTCGCAAACATTGCAACAGCGAGGCGCGCAGGTGACCTGCGCTGACCTGTCTCCGGCGATGTTAGCGCAGGCAAAACAGCGCTGCGGAAGCGACAACATGCGTTATGTCGAAGCGGATGCCGAGGCGCTGCCGTTTGCGGATGCAACGTTTGATTGCGTGTTTTCCAGCTTGGCCTTGCAGTGGTGTGATGACCTCTCGTTACCACTAAAAGAGATGCGTCGTGTTTTAAAACCCAGTGCAAGTGCTTATTTTTCAACACTTCTTGATGGTTCTTTGTTTGAATTGCAGCGTGCATGGATGAAAATTGATGCACATCAACACGTCAACCGATTCATCACACTCAAACAGGTAAAAATTGCGTTAGCGCAAGCTCATTGTGGGAAACATCACATAGACTTACCCACGATAACAGTCTGGTATGACACGGCGTTCTCTTTAATGCGCGATCTCAAAGGGATTGGTGCGAATCATGTGAATGGTCGCTCGCAAGGGCTTACCAGCCGTCGAATACTCGCACAGGTTGAGCGGGAGTATCAGCTATTTCGCAACCATCAAGGTCTTCTGCCTGCAACGTATCAGGTTTGTTTAGGGGTTATACATCGATGATAGATGCTTTTTTTATTGCGGGTACGGATACCGATGTGGGCAAAACGGTCGCTTCAAAAGCGATCCTGCAAGCTTTAGCTGCCAAGGATGTGTCGACAATTGGTTACAAACCAGTTGCCGCGGGATGTGACAAAACCGAACACGGTTTTCGTAACTCGGATGCGCTGCACTTATTGCAAGCTGCAACCCAAAAAATGGATTATGAAGACATCAATCCATACGCGCTGGAGATGCCAGCGTCGCCGCACATTGCGGCGAAACATGAACATGTCACCATTGAATACAGTGTCCTGAGTGAAAAATTGGCGAAACTCAAAGCCAATGCAGACGTGGTGCTGGTTGAAGGTGCGGGCGGTTGGCGAGTCCCTGTGTCAGACGATGATTGTCTGTCAACATGGGTGAAACAAGAGCAACTGCCTGTGGTGTTAGTGGTGGGGATTAAACTTGGGTGCCTCAGCCATGCGCAACTGACCGTTGAAAGCATTCGTGCCGATGGGCTGAATGTTGTGGGCTGGGTGGCGAACCGCATTAACCCGGGAACCGAACATTACGCCGATATTATTGAAATGTTGGAAGCGCGTATTGGCGCGCCGAAGTTGGGTGAAATTCCGTATATGCCAAGCGCGAAACGTCGCGAACTGGGTAAATACATTGACGTGACCCCTTTGATTGGGGAAGTCGTTCCGGCTTAATTGATCCGTTCATTTCGAACCAAGCAAAAGGGCTGCATTTCTGCAGCCCTTTTTTCATTCTCGCGATTAGTTCTCTCGGCCAATACCCATCAGCGATTGCTGAGTATCTGCGATCTGTTTTTGAATCACTTGTTCCGAACTGATACCCAGTTGCTTCTTAGCCTCTTCTTCGGTCAAACCTAAGTGACAGCAAAGTAAATCAATCGCCATTTGGTAGCTATGCGCTTCAGCCATGATGGTTTCCTTTCATTGCACGTTGAATTCCTTCGACCCATGGAATGTAGATGCTTTAACGCGCCGCCTCAATAAGACCAAAGTCTAAAACGAAACTCATCGGATCTGTCGAATTTCAGGATATCAAAACAGACATTAAATGTTTCAATTTACCGCTTAACCTTGAATATTAAATCTAAGACACTATGTATTAGAAAACCTTCGAAGCCATAGACGGTCGCGTTTAAAGGCTTCGAGATAACAAAAAAAGATTCCGATCGGAGAAAGGTAATGAAGCGAGTATTTTTATTCCTGGCAACCAACTTAGCCGTTGTGCTGGTGTTGAGTGTTGTTTTGAATATTGTGTATGCCGTGACAGGGATGCAGCCGGGCAGTTTGTCTGGTCTGCTGGTGATGGCGGCGGTGTTCGGTTTCGGCGGTTCATTCATTTCGCTTCTGATGTCGAAAGGCATGGCACTGCGCTCTGTGGGCGGTGTGGTGATTGAAAACCCGCGCAATGAAATGGAACATTGGTTGCTGCAAACGGTGAGCCGCCAAGCGCAGCAAGCAGGCATTGGCATGCCCACAGTGGCGATTTATGACTCACCGGACATGAACGCGTTTGCGACAGGTGCGAAGCGCGATGATTCATTGGTTGCGGTGTCGACGGGTCTGCTACACAACATGACGCGTGATGAAGCGGAAGCTGTGCTGGCGCACGAAGTGAGCCACATTGCTAACGGTGACATGGTCACCATGACGTTGATGCAAGGCGTGGTAAACACCTTTGTTATCTTCCTGTCGCGTTTTATCGCCAACTTGGTGGCGTCTCGTGATTCTGAAGAGGGCGAAGGTAGCAACATGATGGTTTACTTTGGCGTGTCGATGGCGCTGGAACTGGTGTTTGGTTTCCTCGCCAGCTTTATCACCATGTGGTACAGCCGTCATCGTGAATTCCATGCCGATGCCGGTGCAGCGCAACTGGTTGGTAAGCACAAGATGATTGCCGCGTTAGAGCGATTGAAAATGAGCTACGAACCACAACTGGAAGGTTCGATGATGGCGTTCGGCATTAATGGTAAACGCACCATGACCGAGCTGCTGATGAGCCACCCACCGCTGGACAAACGCATCGCAGCCCTGCGTAACGCTTAATCCAACCTATGATGTTGCTGAACTGATCAGTCATCAGTTTCGTCGATAAATGAAAAGCCAGCCTTCGAGCTGGCTTTTTTTGTGCCGATATCTCTTGCTTCCTCTCCTTCGATGTTGATCGATTTTCCCGTCACGCGCGTAAACCATTTTTACCAAAGTTGTACAAAAATAATTTTGTACAACTTTTCAAAGTGCACTATCTTATGCTTAAAGTTGTACGAAAATATTTTTTGTACAATAACGATGAGGTCAACACATGGATGTACACACGGTTGCGCAGTTCTATTCCCAGCTCAACAAACACAATCTTGAAACGCTGCAGGAGATCTATCATCCGAATATCGTGTTTGAAGACGCAGCCCATCGCATCGAAGGGTTTATGTCTCTGGCTGACTACTTTGCCAACCTCTATCAAAATGTCGACCGATGCGATTTCACCATTCATGAACAGCATCAAAATCAGAGCAATGCCTTTCTGACCTGGACGATGCATTTGCAGCATCCCAAGCTCGGCAATGGCAAATTGGTCAACGTGCAAGGTGTCAGTCATCTACGCTTTCACGAGGGCAAAGTGATTTATCATCGCGACTATTTTGATTTGGGCGAAATGTTGTACGAACAATTGCCGCTCCTAGGCAGCGTGATTCGTTCAATTAAGCGGAGGCTTGGGCAATGAATGGGGTGCTCATCACCGGCGCGACCTCCGGCATTGGCCGCCAGTTGGCGCAAGATTACGCTCGGCTTGGTTGGCAGGTGATTGCCTGTGGCCGCAATGAAACCGTGTTGCGTGAATTGAGTTCGCTGTATGCGTCGATTACGCCACGGCAATTTGATTTGACGGACTTGCAGGCCACAGTGGCGTCGCTCGAATCACTGCCTTTTACGCCGACGTTGTGGATTTTGAATGCTGGTGATTGTGAGTACATCGATGACGGCAAGATGGATGCGGCACTCATGGCGCGGGTCATGACAATTAACGTGGTGGGCATGGCCAACGCCATTGAGGCGATTCAACCGCACCTCGCTCACGGCCATCGGGTCGCGTTAGTCGGTTCGATTGCCAGCGAATTGGCCTTGCCGCGCGCTGAAGCGTACGGCGCTTCGAAAGCTGCCGTGGCGTATTTGGCGCGTGCGTTGCGATTAGATTGGGCCAGCCGGGGCATTGCGGTGAGTTGCGTATTTCCTGGTTTTGTTGCGACGCCACTGACGCAAAAAAATACCTTTGAGATGCCGATGATCATTTCCGTTGAACGGGCATCTCGTTCGATTCGCCAAGGGCTAGCGCAGGGCAAGGCGAATCTTTACTTTCCGGCTCGTTTTACTGGGTTGGTTCGGGTGTTGGGCATGTTGCCCTACGCTTGGCAACACCACATTGTCAGCCGGCTTTTTCGCACAAAGAACGAGAAGGAACACTCATGAAAATTGCGATTATCGGAACGGGGATTTCGGGCCTGACGTGTGGCCATTATTTACATCAGCAGCATGACATCACGTTGTTTGAGGCCAACGACTACATCGGCGGTCATACCGCGACGGTGGACGTGATGGTCGGCGGTAAATCGTATTCAGTCGATACGGGATTTATCGTGTACAACGACCGAACCTATCCCAACTTCATTCGCATGATGAACGAGATCGGCGTGAAAGGCATTCCGTCTCAAATGAGTTTTAGCGTTCGCAACGACGCCAATGGTTTGGAATATAACGGGCACACGGTGGCCACGTTGTTTGCGCAAAAAAGGAATTTATTGAAACCGAGTTTCTACCGCTTTATTCGCGAGATCCTGCGTTTCAATGCACTCGCCAAGGCGGAAGCCGACAACACGCAAGCCAGCGTACAAACCTTGGGGCAGTTTCTCGCTCACCATCAGTTTTCCGATTATTTTTGCCATAACTACATTTTGCCGATGGGCGCGGCGATTTGGTCGTCGTCTTTGGCAGACATGCGCGCGTTTCCGCTGATGTTTTTCCTGCGTTTTTTCGTCAACCACGGCTTGCTGGATGTCACGGACAGGCCGCAATGGTACGTGATTGAAGGCGGTTCGCGGGCATATATCGAGCCATTGACGCAAGGGTATGCCGATCGCATTCGTCTCAACTCGCCAGTGAAACGCGTTACACGTTCTTTGTTCGGGGTCGATGTGGAAACGCCACACGGCATTGAAACATTTGATGAAGTCATTTTCGCCTGTCATAGCGACCAAGCGCTGGCCATGCTCGACGACCCAAGTCAGAGCGAAACAGCGGTGCTGTCGTCGATGGCTTATCAAGCCAACGAAGTCGTGCTACATACCGACACGCGCGTGTTGCCTAAACGCAAAGCGGCGTGGGCGTCGTGGAACTATTGGTTGAGCGGCCAAAGCGGTGAAGAGCTGAAGTTGCCGTCGTTGACTTACAACATGAATATTTTGCAGCACATCGACAGTGAGGAAACGTTTTGTGTGACGCTCAACAGTACGGAAAGCATCGACCCTGACAAGATTCTCCGTCGCTTTGTCTATCACCATCCGGTCTTTACTGAACAATCGATTCGCGCCCAGCAGCGCAAAGCGGAAATCAGCGGGGTGAATCATACATGGTTTTGTGGCGCTTATTGGCACAACGGTTTCCATGAAGACGGCGTGAAAAGCGCGCTCGATGTGGTGACTCAGTTGCAGTCGAAAGCCGCTCGGGTCGACAAGGGCGTGGCATGATGGGCGCGCGCGCAAGGTTAGAAGGCAGCGCGCTGATGGTTGGGCGGGTTCGCCATCGCCGTTTTACGCCGGTGGCACATGCGCTCGACTATCCTTTGTTTATGCCGTGTATTGATTTGGACGACTGGCCTACGTTGCAAACACGGGTGTGGGGTTTGGGTGAGCGCTGGTGGCATTGGGCGCGCTTTCGCCGCGGGGATTACCTCGGCACGGGTGATTTGAAAACCGCCGTGCAAGACAAAGTCTTTGAGCTGACCGGTGAGTCCATTCGCGGCCGCGTTCAAGCGGTGGTGCATCTGCGTTATCTCGGACTCTATTTCAGTCCGGTCAATTTCTACTATCTTTATGATCAGCAAGGCGTTTGGCGCTACCTGCTTGCGGAGGTCAGCAACACGCCCTGGAATGAGCGACATTATTACGCCATTCCGGCAGAACGCGGTGAGCAGGGATTGAACTGGACACACGACAAAGCCTTTCATGTGTCGCCGTTTAACCCGGTTGAGCAGGTGTATCAATGGAAGCTCAAACCGCTGACGGATGCGTTGATGGTGCATCTGGAGTGCCATCGCAATCAAAAGGAATTTGATGCCACGCTGGCGTTGAAAGCGCAGCCATTTACGTCACGAGGTCTGATCCGGTTGTTGATCCGAACCCCAATCATGACGGTAAAAGTGTTGACTGGGATCTATTGGCATGCGCTGAAGTTGTGGGTGAAAGGCGCACCATTCTATGCTCATCCCAAGTCCTATGCGCATCCCAAGTCTCGCCAGCATGAGGCAGAGAACAATAACAAGGAGAACTCTCAATGCTAAATTCGTCTTCATTAGAGATGCCCAAATCACTCACGGCATTGCAGAAGGGTGCGCGTGCCATGGCATTCAAATCGTTGCAGCTTCTGCACATCGGGCACTTAACCATCGAAGAAGCTTACGACGACCAAGATAGCGTCATCGAACAGTTTGGTTTCGCCCATGAAGGGCAGCCTCAGGCGCACATTCGCATCACGCATCCGGGATTTTATGGCCGAGTGCTGAAAGGCGGCAGTATTGCCGCTGCTGAAGCGTACATGGATGGCTGGTGGGATAGCCCGAATTTGACCGCGGTGACGGAACTGATGGCGCGTAACTTGAGCGCGCTGGATCAGTTGGAAGCGCAAAGCAGCTGGATGACCCGAGCCATGAACAAAGTCGGCCATTGGCTCAAACGCAACTCCATCGTCCGTGCCAAGCAAAACATCGAAGCGCATTACGACTTAGGCAATGATCTGTACCAGACGTTTCTGGATGAACGCATGCTCTATTCTAGTGCTTTATATCTCAATACCAGTGATTCGTTAGAGCAGGCGCAGATTCAAAAGATGGACCGTTTGTGTCAGCAATTGCAGCTCACCGAACACGACCGGGTGATTGAAATCGGCACCGGGTGGGGCGCAATGGCGATCTATATGGCGCAGCACTATGGCTGCCATGTGACCACGACCACCATCTCTGAGGAGCAGTATGCGTATGCACAAGCCGAGGTGGCCCGTTTAGGGCTTGAAGCGCGTATTACGTTACTCAAACAAGATTATCGCCTGCTGGATGGCCAGTTTGATAAATTGGTGTCGATCGAAATGATTGAAGCGGTGGGGAAGGCGTATTTGCCATCCTACATTGCTAAGTGCCAATCCTTATTGAAACCGGGTGGCCTGATGGCGATTCAAGCGATCACCATCGCTGATCAGCGTTATGACTACTACAGCAACAACGTCGATTTCATTCAGAAATATATTTTCCCCGGCGGGTTCTTGCCCTCGATTACTGTGCTGACGCAGATGGCGACGCGACACACTGATTTTATTGTGCGTGATGTGTTTGATCTCGGGATGGATTACGCCAAAACGCTCGCTGATTGGCGCTTGCGTTTTGAAGCGGCCATCAACACAGTTGAAGCGTTGGGCTACGATCAGCGCTTTGTCCGCATGTGGCGCTACTATTTGTGCTACTGCGAAGGTGGCTTCAACGCGCGTACCATCAGTACCATTCACATGACGTTGCAGCGAGGCCAATGATGCGTCGTTTCCTGCTGATTTCACTGTGGTTTGAGTTCATCTGGCTCCTGGCAGTGTTGGGGCAGGAGCGATTGGAGTGGGTAACGGTGGGCGTGGTCACTGCGACCTTGGCGTTGACTGCGTTGCGGCGACCCGTTGCCCTTGAACGCGTGATTCTGGTTGCCGCTTGCGGCATTGCGCTTGATTACGCGAATCTGCACGTTGGGCTATTTTCCTTTACTTATCTGCACCTTCCGATTTGGTTGATGGGCTTGTGGTTCGCCTTTGCCTGGTTTGCCAGTTTTGCCGTTCCTGCAGTGAACCATTTGCCGCGATGGTTCGTACTCATCTGTACTGCATTGGGGGGCGCGCTAAGTTATTGGGCGGGTTATCGTTTTGGTGCAGTGCAATTTGAGTTGTCTGTTTTTTGGTCAGTGTTGGCACTGTTCTTGGAATGGTTTTTGTTGTCTTTGTTACTGATGAAGGTATTTAGGAATGAAAACATCACTCGTAACCGCTCAACTTTACCTGATGGCCGTCCTTTGGGCCGCGACCGCGAATAGTGCAGAAGTTCACGCCAAGTCGTCGGCGCAATGGACGGATTGGCCCGTGGTCGGGCAGGCGACCTTGTCTTGGTTTTGGCTCGATATCTACGCCTCGCAACTGCGCACGCCCGATGGGCACTATCAGCAAGACAGCGATGTGACCCCGCATCCGGTGGCACTGGAAATCAGATATTTGCGCGACATCAGCCGCGAGCAATTGCTGGAAGCGACGCAAGATCAATGGCACAAGCTGGGGTATGACGCATCTCGCAGTGACGCATGGTTGGATGCATTGACTCGCATGATGCCGAATGTCAAAGCTGGTGAACGCTTGGTCTATGTGTCGGATGGCGTCACGGGGCAAATGTACTATTTTACGCAGCAGGGGAAGCAGCGTTTGCTCGGTACGGTTGCAGATGAAGATATGAATGACGCGTTCTTGTCCATTTGGTTGTCGCCGAAAACCGAATATCCCAAATTACGGAATCAGTTAATAGGAATGAATCGATGAAATACACGCTGAAAACGTGGTTGCTGGCGACGGTGCTGCTGCTTGCGGGTTGTTCGGCAGAGCTAAAAGAGTATCAGGCGACTCAGCCAGCGTTTGATCTGTTTGGTTATTTTCATGGTGAAACCCGTGCTTGGGGCATGGTGCAAGATTACAGCAACAAACAGACTCGGCGTTTTCAGGTGGTGATTCAAGGCCAAGTCGCCGATGATACGTTGACGTTGGTTGAGGATTTTGTGTTTGATGATGGCGAGCAGAATCAACGCGTCTGGACGATTACGCGAACCGCTGACGGCCATTATCAAGGCACGGCAGATGATGTGATTGGCATTGCGACCGGGCAAGAGATTGGCAATGCGCTGCAATGGCAATACGATTTTCTGCTCAAGACGGATGACAGCGAAGTGACGGTTAGCTTTGATGATTGGTTGTTCCGTCAAGATGACAAGCGTTTATTTAATGTCACCACCATTCGCAAATTTGGTCTGGAAGTGGGCAAAGTGACGTTGTTTTTTGAAAAAGATTAAATACGAGTTTTTGAAAAAGAGTAGACGCGAGTTTTTGAAAGAGAATCGATGTCAGCTGTGCGTTTAAGCTTTGCCGCAAACAAAAAAGGGAGCCTAGGCTCCCTTTTCAATTTTTAGCGCTTTCACCGCGAAGGCATTACAGCTGATCAGTCAGCTCAATGGCGTAACCGATGTAGCTTGCTGGCGTCATCTCTTTCAGACGAGCTTTCTCGTCTTCAGGCAGTTCCAGACCATCGATGAAGTGACGCATCGCTTCGCCGTCGACACGTTTACCACGAGTCAGCTCTTTCAGCTTCTCATAAGGTTTCTCAATGCCGTAACGACGCATCACTGTTTGTACTGGCTCTGCCAGAACTTCCCAGTTTTTGTCCAGCTCAGCCAGCAGGGCATCACGGTTCACTTCCAGCTTGCTGATGCCTTTCATGGTTGAAGCATAAGCGATGATGGCATAGCCCACGCCCACACCCAAGTTACGCAGCACGGTTGAATCCGTCAGGTCACGTTGCCAGCGAGAGATCGGCAGTTTTTGCGCCAAGTGACCAAAGACTGCGTTTGCCAGGCCCAAGTTACCTTCTGAGTTTTCGAAGTCGATTGGGTTTACTTTGTGCGGCATGGTTGAAGAACCGATTTCGCCAGCAATGGTTTTTTGCTTGAAGTGGCCCAGTGCGATGTAACCCCAAACGTCACGGTCGAAGTCGATCAGAATGGTGTTGAAACGAGCCACGGCATCAAACAGCTCAGCGATGTAATCGTGCGGTTCGATCTGCGTGGTGTATGGGTTCCAAGTGACGCCCAGAGATTCGGTCACAAACTCTTCGCTGAATGTGTGCCAATCCACGGTTGGGTACGCAGACAGGTGAGCGTTGTAGTTACCGACTGCGCCGTTGATTTTCGCCAGAATCTCAACGTTTTCGATTTGCTTGTACTGACGCTCCATGCGGTACGCCACGTTCGCCATTTCTTTACCCATGGTGGATGGGGACGCTGGCTGACCGTGAGTCCGTGACAGCAGTGGAATATCACGGTATTCCACAGACAGCGCTTTGATCGCATCAATCAGGTTACGAATTTCTGGCAGAATCACGGTCTCGCGTGCTTCTTTTAGCATCAGCGCGTGAGACGTGTTGTTGATGTCTTCAGACGTACACGCAAAGTGAATGAATTCGTTGACAGCGTGCAGTTCAGGAACGCCCGCAACTTTTTCTTTCAGGAAGTATTCAACCGCTTTCACGTCGTGGTTGGTGGTGCGTTCAATCTCTTTGATGCGCAGCGCATCTTCTTCACTGAAGTTGGCGGCGAGGTCGTCCAGGAACTGGTTTGCTTCTGCACTGAATGCTGGTACTTCCTTAATCGCATCGGTGGCTGCTAATTTTTGTAGCCAACGGATTTCAACGATAGAGCGGTACTTTAGTAGGCCAAACTCGCTAAAGATGCTGCGTAGTGCAATAGTTTTACTTCCGTAACGGCCGTCTACTGGTGAAACAGCAGTCAATGCTGACAGTTCCATGGTGTTCTCCTGAATTGAGTTTCTAAATTTCGTGTGCTTTATACCAATAACAGTGGCAATTGTCACGAATATTGCGCAAACGTTTGCGCTAACGTTGTTTGGGTCAAAGAATCAGAATTGGGCGCAAAAAAGTAGCTCGCGACGGATCGCGAGCTAACGAGGACTTGATTACAGTCTGGCTAACAGGATCTTCGCCTGTTCAATCATCTTTTTGCGACCAAAAATTAAGTGGCGTCGTTTGCCGCCAACCTGCCGCCACAGCACAGCGCAGCGAATACCCGACAGCAGCAGTGCACGCACTTTTTGCTGGTTGGTGGTTTGCTGCAGGACTGCGGGCGTGCCCGTTACCTGAATGCGCGGGCCGATTGGGCTAATCACATCGAGGTAAACACTGGCGAGGTTGCTGATCATCTGATCATCAAACAGGTCGAAATGTTCGACCTGGCGTTCAATCATTTGAATGCGATCGCCAAGCTGCGACATCGCGTCGCGACGGCCGGTGAGTTTACGTTCTAAAGCCATCAGGCTGATGATGTAGCGAGTCACTTCGCTGCCAGCCGGGGTACTGTCGATGCCATTGACCAAGCATTCGAGGCCCACTTTGAGGTTGGCCTCGTTGCCGAATACATTCAGCGTATTCGATGGATTTGTCGACAGAATTGCTTTTAGTGAAGTTTCAAACGCGTCTGAATCACAGTAACCGTTTTTCGCCACTTGCTGAACCAAAGCAACAGCTTGGCAGATCCCGGCGAAAGCGATGGTACGGTCATAGTTTGTGTTAGCCACGTATATACTCCTAAAATTGACGAGCTGAATCGACTTAAGAAAGTCGTTCTTCGATGATGCCGCCACCAAGACATACTTCGCCTTGATAGAATACGGCTGACTGACCTGGGGTCACCGCCACTTGTGGTTCGTCAAACATCACTTTGATGGTGTTCTCATCCACAGGCGTCACGGTGCATTGGATGTCCGTTTGGCGATAACGTGTTTTCACCGTGCAACGCATCGGTTCTGTCATTGGCATGCGGTCAACCCAGTGCAACTGAGATGCGATCAGGCCATTGGATTTCAGCAATGGGTGATCGGCACCTTGCACGGCAATGAGCACGTTACGTTTCAGATCTTTCTCGGCCACGTACCACGGATCTTCCGAGCCGTCTTTCATTCCACCAATGTGCAGGCCTTTGCGTTGACCCAGCGTGTGATACATCAGACCCTGATGCTCACCAATGACTTTCCCTTCAGGTGTTTCGATTTTACCCGGTTGCGCTGGCAAATAGCGAGACAAGAAATCGGTAAATTTGCGCTCACCGATGAAACAAATCCCGGTCGAATCTTTTTTCTTCGCCGTGATAAGTCCTTGTTCTTCCGCAATTCGGCGGACTTCCGGTTTCTCAAGTTCACCCACAGGGAACAGGCTGCGAGCAACTTGCTCATGGCCCAGTGTATAAAGGAAGTAACTCTGATCTTTGTTGCCATCCAGACCACGTAGCATTTGCGGTTTTTCACCGTGTTCTGGGAACGTACGACGCACATAGTGACCCATGGCAATGTAGTCAGCATCGAGCACTTCATCAGCAAATTCGAGGAAGGCTTTGAACTTAATTTCTTTGTTACAAAGGATGTCTGGGTTTGGCGTACGACCGGCTTTGTATTCTGCGAGGAAATACTCGAACACGTTGTCCCAGTATTCTGCGGCAAAGTTGATGGTATGCAGATGGATACCCAGTTTGTCACAGACTGCCTGAGCATCGGCCAGATCTTCCGCCGCGGTGCAGTATTCTTCGTTGTCATCTTCTTCCCAGTTCTTCATGAACAGGCCTTCGACCTGATACCCCTGTTGCTGAAGAAGATAAGCTGAAACGGATGAATCAACGCCACCTGACATACCGACTATGACTTTCTTTTGGCTGTTTGCGTTGCGGTTCTCTGACATGACTAAACACCACTTGATTAACTAGGAGGCAGATTCTAACAGAAAGATTTTTTTGAGGACAGATCCGCGACCGCAATCACACTTCCTTGCCGTGTTATTTGCTGGAGTTTACGTCAGCGGTGAAATAATCAACAACCGTCTAGCAGAAATCACCGAAACAGGTGAGGGGGATGCTGAACCTTGAAATGATGCGATGTTGCAACGGCGAAAACTAAAGGGCAAATGAGGCCATATTAATAACGATGCATGATGTAATCGTTCTTATTTATCACGCTGATAAAAATATCCGCTCTGCAATCGTTTGCTATAATTGTGTGAGTTGCCGCCGTATAGGGTGCAAGGTAGAATCCCGCATCCTTTCATTCCAAGCCCAAATTGACGTTATGAAATTTCCTGGCCAACGCAAATCAAAGCACTATTTTCCTGTACACGCGCGTGACCCTCTTGTGATTCAAGCACAAGAAAGCAAAAAGATGTCGCGCACTCATATTATTGGTATCGACCAAACTTTGGTAGATATTGAAGCGAAAGTCGATACCGACTTGATTGAGCGTTATGGTTTGAGTAAAGGACATTCGCTGGTCATTAATGATGACGCCGCGGAAGCGTTATACAACGAATTAAAGTCTGAAAAACTGATCACTAACGAATATGCCGGTGGCACCATCGGAAACACGCTGCACAACTATTCGGTTCTGGCAGATGACCGTTCGACCTTATTAGGGGTGATGAGTCAGGACATTAAAATCGGCAGCTACGGTTACCGTTATCTGTGTAATACCTCCAGCCGTATGGATCTGAATTATCTGCAAGGTGTGGACGGCGCCATTGGCCGCTGTTTTGCATTGATCACTGAAGATGGCGAACGGACATTTGCGATTAGCGAAGGTCAGATGAACCAGCTAAGCCCGGAAAATATTCCTGAGAAGATTTTCCAAAGTGCTTCGGCTTTGGTGATCACTGCTTATTTAGTACGCTGCAAAGCTGGCGACCCAATGCCGGATGCCACCATGCGCGCGATCGAATTTGCCAAGAAATACGATGTGCCTGTGGTGCTGACTTTAGGCACCAAGTTCGTGATTCAAGACGATCCAACCTTCTGGCAGGAGTTCCTGCGTGACCATGTCACGGTTGTCGCAATGAACGAAGATGAAGCAGAAGCGTTAACCGGCGAGCGCGACCCACTGGCGGCGTCGAACAAAGCGTTGGATTGGGTGGACTTGGTGTTGTGTACTGCAGGTCCTGTGGGGCTGTTCATGGCCGGGTATACTGAAGATACCGTGAAACGTGAAACCTCTCTGCCGCTGCTACCGGGCTCGATTCCAGAATTCAACCGTTTTGAATTTAGCCGTCCGGCGAGCAAAGCGAGCTGCATCAACCCCGTGCGTGTGTATTCTCATATTGCGCCTTACATGGGGGGCCCTGAGAAGATCAAAAATACCAATGGTGCGGGCGATGCGGCTTTGTCAGCACTGTTGCACGATATGGCAGCGAATAAATACCACAAAGAAAACGTACCGAATTCCAGTAAACACCAGCACGAGTTTCTAACTTATTCTTCATTTTCTCAGGTTTGTAAATATTCAAACCGCGTGAGTTATGAGGTATTGGTTCAACATTCACCACGTTTGTCGCGTGGTTTGCCTGAGCGGGAAGACAGCTTGGAAGAAGCCTACTGGGAACGCTAATCAGTTGTTATTTAAAAACGTCACTCCAAAGGGTGGCGTTTTTTTATCGGTCAATGATTGGTAATAATTAGCGTATGCTATGCGTTGAAATTTGTTGATGTAGAAATTTACATATAGAAAATGTAGAAATGTGTCAGAATAATGCAACATGTAAGTCAGTATACACAATGAGATGATCATCAATTGGGAGTATATCGATTTGCTACAACATCCACGGTTATTTATTTCTGCGGTTAATAAAAAAGGCTCCTTTCGGAGCCTTTTTTCATTCGTTTGCTTAACATGCGTTATAGCGCGAACTCTTCAAGAGATTTGCCTTCATCCAGTGCTTTCTGGATAACAGAAGGTGTACGACCTTGACCAGTCCAAGTTTTCTCTACACCGTTGTCCATGTATTTGTATTTCGCAGGACGAGGCGCGCGTTTGCCTTTTACTTTTGTTTTTGTTTCGCCAGCAAGGGCAGTAATCAATGCATCAACGTCAATGCCGTCTTTTGCAATTTGTTCCGCGATCGCTGCTAATTTAGCTTCTTGCGCTTCGCGTTCTGCACGCTCTTCTTCTTCAGATTCTTTACGTTCTTGAACAACGATTGTTAATTTATCCAGAGCTTCTTCTAGCTGCTCCAGAGTCAATTCGCGAGCATAAGCACGTAGGCTGCGAATATTCAACAGAGTTTTCGTAACTTCCGACATTACCGTTTCCTATAAAATAGAATAATTAACAGTTCAATACTAAACCCAGTAATTTATTCTGGCAACATTGAAAGTGAAATAATATTGAAAATATTCAATATAAGCGAATTAAATGACATTGGTTATTATTGTGTGACGAATTCATCCATAAGTTAATTATGGTTTTATTGGTCGTTTGGTTAAATTGATGCATGTTTGGTGTGTCTTTATATATGGTGTTCGTGATATTTATTGCATAGTTATATGAAATGAGTATCAATGCCTACCTCTTCAGTGTGACCTTGTGTCGGCGAATTAAAGTAACAGGATATGTTGCATTGACAATCTCGATAAGTACAATAGCTCGCACCTAATGCGAAGTACGACGTGGGCATCAGCTGATTGCAGTCAGCCGTAGCGTATTGTCCTACTTTCGATGTAGAGGCGCGGTATCGAATAGTATTCATGGTTGGGGTGATGCCAATGAACCATGAAGAAAGGCTATATCGCCGAAGTCAGTTTGCACATCAAAGCGGCTGGCTGGGGTTGTTCGCGAATAGCGCCAACACTGCCATAGTCTATATTTTGTTAAACTATGGAGCGCTACTGTAGGGTTGGGTGAAGTGTTCGCTTCCCTTTCGCTTAGTTCAACATAAATTGCGTACTGCGTTGCGTGGTTTGTCTGCAGTAGATCTCTAGCCATTTATTACTGGTTTTTGAAGATCATGAATTTAATTGATTTTGCTTCCTCTCCTTTGTCTATCTTGCCGCCGTTGGTGGCTCTTAGCCTAGCGATTATTACCCGCAAAGTATTGGTATCCTTGGGTGTCGGTATTTTACTTGGTGCATTACTTCTTGCCGATTACTCTGTGGGTAGCGCATTAAGCTACGTCGGCACCAAAGTGTCGAATGTCTTTATTGAAGACGGTGGCCTGAACACGTGGAACATGAGTATCGTTGGCTTCCTATTGCTCCTGGGCATGATGACCGCGCTGCTGACGCTATCGGGCGGTACGCGTGCTTTTGCCGAATGGGCGCAAGTTCGCGTGAAGAGCAAACGTGGCTCGAAGCTGCTGGCTGCTTTTCTTGGCGTATTCATCTTTGTTGACGATTACTTTAATAGCCTCGCCGTGGGTTCGATTGCCCGTCCTGTGACGGATCGCTTCTATGTCTCCCGTGCGAAACTGGCTTACATTCTGGATTCAACGGCTGCGCCAATGTGCGTGGTGATGCCAGCGTCTAGCTGGGGTGCCTATATTATGACCATTATCGGTGGCATTTTGGTGTCACACGGTATTACGGATTACTCACCACTGGGCGCGTACCTGCGTTTGGTTCCGATGAACTTCTACGCTATTTTCGCCTTGTTGATGGTGTTTGCGGTTGTGTGGTTCCAAATGGACATTGGTCCAATGCGTCAACATGAAATCAACGCGTCTCAAGGCCGTGGCTTTGATGGCGACAACGATTCAGAAGTGGCTCACGATCTCAATGAAGAGTTGGATATACGCGAAAGCGAGCACGGCAAAGTGTCGGACTTGATCCTGCCGATCGTCTTGTTGATTGTCGCAACCATTGGCGCGATGCTCTACACCGGTGGTCAATCGCTGGCTGATGACGGCATTGCGTTTAACCTGCTGGGTGCATTTGAAAATACCGACGTGGGTACATCACTGATTTACGGTGGTCTGGTTGGCTTGGCGGTGGCGCTTTATACCGTACTGAAACAACGCATTGCGATGACAGAAATTGCAAAAACATTGTGGGTTGGCGCAAAATCCATGTTTGGCGCGATTCTGATTCTGGTCTTCGCGTGGACGATCGGTGCCGTGATTGGTGACATGAAAACGGGCGCATACCTTTCGTCGTTGGTGCAGGGCAGTATTAACCCGCACTGGTTACCTGTCATCCTCTTTGCACTGTCAGGGATTATGGCGTTCTCAACCGGTACCTCTTGGGGCACCTTCGGCATCATGCTGCCAATCGCTGGTGACATGGCCGGTGCGACCGATATTGCGCTGATGTTACCCATGCTGAGTGCTGTACTGGCTGGTTCTGTATTTGGCGACCACTGTTCACCTATCTCAGACACAACGATCCTGTCTTCTACCGGTGCGCGTTGTTGCCACATTGATCACGTATCGACACAGCTGCCATACTCTTTGGCGGTTGCGGGCGTATCCGCGATTGGTTTCGTGGTCCTAGGTATGACGGACTCTTTGGCGCTGTCATTTGCCGCGGCTACGGCGGCCTTTATTGCGGTATGTTTTGCTTTCATCAGCTTGTCAAAAGCGAAGATGTCAAAGTGCGAAACAGCTTAACGCCTTGATTGATTGACAAAGCTCCGCTTCGGCGGGGCTTTTTTATTTCTGCAAATCGTACTTTTTGAGCAATCGATATAAGGTGGTACGGGAAATACCCAAATAACGGGCTGCCGCACTCATGTTATGTTTATGCTCGCCAATCACCTGCAACAAATAATCTGAATCGATGGTGTCAAAGGCGGGAAGCATTTGCCGATCCGCCAGCTCCAACCCGAGGTCGGCAATGGCTATATTTTTGTCGCCACACATAATGATGGCTCGCTGAATCACGTTGCGCAGCTCACGTACGTTACCGGGCCATGAGTGGCGACTGAGATAATCCAACACAGGTTTGGTTAAGTGCTTCCTTTTACCGTCACTCAACACGTTGAGAAAGTAGTGAGCATACCCCGGAATATCGGTTTTTCGTTCGCGAAGCGGGGGAATAAATAGCGGTAAAATATTGAGGCGATAATACAAATCTTCCCGAAATCCGCCCTGAATAATGTCTTGTTTTAAGTCGACGTGGCTGGCTGCAATAATTCGGCAGTTGACGCTGACGCTGCTGTCGGAGCCCAAACGCTGCATCTTTTTCGACTCGAGAAAGTGCAACAGATGAATTTGCAGGTCGGTGGGCATATCACCAATTTCGTCGAGAAACAGCGTCCCTTGATTCGAGCGCTGAATATAACCGACGTGATCGGCGATTGCGCCCGTGAAGGCGCCTTTTTGGTGGCCGAATAATTCTGAGGCAATCAGGCCGCTGGCAATCGAGCCACAGTTGACTTCAATAAAGGGGGATTCTCGTCGTGAGGAGAGCTGATGAATCAGTTTGGCGCATAGCCCTTTGCCGACCCCGGTTTCTCCTTGAATGAGCACTTCAGCGTCGCTGCTTGCGTATTTGACTATCTTGTGACGGACGTCGGCCATGCTGGAACTTTCGCCAATTAACTCCAGCGTGTGGAAGGCCGAGGTGTCAACAGAATCGGCTTGAGGGTTCACGAGGTATACCAAGGCAACAGAATGACTCTTTAACCGTAGCGGTTCACAAACCCGTTGGGGGAATTGAGTTGTCTTATTTTTAAGAACGTCATGCGGATGGCGCATTTTTATGTGAAATTCATCACTGTGCATGTTGGTTTTTTAGCGTTCGCCGCGGATATCAACACGATGTGTGAGGGGAGATCAGCAGGCAAAAGAGAGGCCGGATTGGTGCGCTGAGTCATGATTGTGAATGCCCGAATACACGGGCGTTGGGCTACGAAAACAAAAGGTGAAAAAAAATTAAATTAGCGGTTGCAAATTTTCGTCAGCTTCGTTAGTGTTGAAAGCAATCCAGTTAACCAACGAAAAGTTGTTAAGTATGCGTAATTTTGTCATGAACATTCATCATCACCATCATCCCTAAGTTGTCTTTCGGGAGATGTACGCATACCCGGGAGGCAGGACTCTCCCGGTGGTTACATGAAAAGTATTTTAAGATTTCAGACCCTCGGGAGACCAATCTCTCGAGGGTTTTTTACTATTTGGTTTTCATAAATCTGAAATAAATTCAATAATTTGCAAAGGAAGAATGTAATGCAGACACAACGCCTAAGAATCGCAGTTCAAAAGAAAGGTCGCCTGAGTAAAGAGTGTCAGGAGCTTTTGAAAAAATGTGGTGTGAAATTCAATATCATGGGTGAACGATTGGTGGTTCATTCACTAAATATGCCAATTGACCTGTTGCTGGTTCGTGATGATGACATTCCAGGTTTGATCATGGATGGCGTTGTTGATCTAGGCTTTGTCGGCGAGAACGTGTTGGAAGAAGCACGTCTTGACCGTGTGGCGCTGAATCAAGCCAGTGAGTTTGTGTCGCTGCGTCGTATGGACTTTGGCGGCTGCCGTCTCTCCATCGCGATCGATAAAGAAGAACGTTACAACGGCCCTCAAGATTTGCGCGGTAAGCGCATCGCAACCACGTATCCCCAACTGCTAAAAGCCTACATGGACGAACAAGGCATTGATTTCACCACCTGTATGCTCACCGGTTCAGTAGAAGTGGCGCCGCGCGCGGGCTTGGCGGATGCGATTGCTGACTTGGTTTCTACCGGGGCAACGCTGGAAGCCAATGGCCTGAAAGAAGTTGAAGTGATTTATCAATCAAAAGCGGTTTTGATTCAACGCGGCGGCGATTTTGCAGCGGATAAAGTGGCCCTGATTGGCAAACTACTGGCACGTATGCAAGGTGTCCAACAAGCAAAAGAATCTAAATACATCATGCTGCACGCACCAGTGGATAAATTGGCACAAGTGAAATCACTGCTGCCGGGCGCTGAAGACCCAACGGTTCTGCCGCTTTCTGCGGATAAGACCAAAGTGGCCGTGCACATGGTGAGCTCAGAAAACTTGTTCTGGGAAACCATGGAACAACTGAAGGCATTGGGCGCGAGTTCTATTCTTGTTCTACCGATCGAAAAGATTATGGAGTAATCGCCATGAGAACTGTTGTTTGGCAATCATTGAGTGAGACACAGCAAGACTCCATTCTGGAGCGTCCAGCGATTGCAGAGGGTGCCAATATTACTGCGGCGGTATCGGAAGTGATTGCGAAAGTCCGCGCTGAAGGCGATGCCGCGTTATTGGCATTAACGGCGAAGTTTGACCGCGTGACGCCAGAATCGATTCGTGTCACTCAAGACGAAATTGATGCGGCGTCTGCACGGTTGAGCGACGAGATGAAGCAAGCGCTAGAGCAGGCTTACACCAACATCGCAAAATTCCACAAAGCGCAGAAACCGCAGCCGATCAAAGTTGAAACGATGCCGGGTGTGGTGTGTGAGCAAGTCACGCGCGCGATCAATAAAGTGGGGCTTTATATTCCCGGTGGCAGTGCGCCACTGCCATCGACGGTGTTGATGTTGGGTGTTCCTGCGCAAATTGCGGGCTGTCGCCAAGTGGTTTTGTGCTCGCCGCCGCCGATTGCTGATGAAATTCTGTATGTGGCGAAGCTGTGTAAGATTGATGAAGTGTATAACGTTGGCGGTGGTCAGGCGATTGCTGCGATGGCGTACGGCACGGAAACCGTGGCGAAAGTGGATAAAATTTTCGGCCCGGGTAACGCTTACGTCACCGAAGCTAAACGTCAGGTGAGTAACGACTTTCGTGGCGCAGCGATTGATATGCCAGCTGGCCCGTCAGAAGTGCTGGTCATTGCTGACGACACTGCGGACCCAGATTTTATTGCCGCAGATTTGCTCAGCCAAGCAGAACACGGCCCGGATTCTCAAGTGGTGTTAGTGACACCATCACCGGTGATTGCAGACCAAGTCACCGACGCAGTGCAAAAACAGCTGAAAGCGCTATCACGTTCCGGTATCGCTGAGAAAGCACTAGCATCAAGCTTAATCATCATTGCTGAGTCGTTAACGCAGGCTGTCGCGATTTCGAACTATTACGGGCCTGAGCACCTGATTGTGCAAACCAAAAATCCACGTGAATTAGTGCCACTGCTCGATAATGCAGGATCCATCTTTTTGGGCGACTGGTCGCCAGAATCGGTGGGGGATTACGCGTCCGGCACCAACCACGTGCTGCCGACGTATGGGTACACCCGTACCTATTCCAGCTTAGGATTAGCAGATTTTAGCAAGCGAATGACGGTGCAAGAGCTGAGCGCAGAAGGGCTACAAACCTTGGCGCCAACCGTTGTGGCAATGGCGAACGCCGAAGGTCTGGATGCGCACAAACGTGCGGTGACCATTCGGGTTGAAAAGTTACAGAAGGCTTAATCATCATGGAAAAACTCGCACGTAAACAAGTTCAAGGACTGACGCCTTATCTGTCTGCCCGCCGTATCGGTGGCAGTGGTGATGTGTGGTTGAATGCCAATGAATCACCGTTTGATAATGAATACAAAACGGACTTTACTCGCCTGAATCGTTACAGCGATTGCCAGCCCAAAGCGCTGATTCAAGCGTATGCTAGCTATGCCGGTGTGCAACCGGAGCAAGTGTTGACTTCACGTGGTGCGGACGAAGGGATTGAACTCTTAATTCGCGCGTTCTGTGAGCCAAATGAAGACGCGATTCTGTTCTGCCCGCCGACGTATGGCATGTACGCCATCAGTGCGGAAACCTTTGGGGTCGAACGCAAAAAAGTGCCACTCACCCAAGATTGGCAATTGGATCTACCAAGCATTGAAGCCAATCTCGACAACGTAAAGCTGGTGTTTGTGTGCAGCCCAAACAACCCCACCGGAAATCTGGTGAAACGCGAAGATATCATCGCGTTATTGGAGATGACCAAAGACCGCGCCATTGTGGTGATGGATGAAGCGTACATCGACTTCTGCCCAGAGGCGTCCACCGTTGACTTACTGGCAAAATATTCAAACTTGGCGATTTTGCGCACGCTGTCGAAAGCGTTTGCGCTGGCAGGATTGCGCTGTGGTTTCACGCTGGCAAACGACGATCTCATCAACGTTTTGCTGAAAGTGATTGCCCCTTATCCCGTGCCGGTGCCGGTGGCAGACATTGCGGTACAAGCGTTGTCTGAAGCCGGTTTGGCACGAGCGAAGTTCCAAGTGTTGGATCTCAATGCCAACCGCGCCTATCTTCAAGTCGGTTTGCAGATGATTGAAGGGCTGCAAGTGTTTGAAGGTTGGGGCAACTACTTATTGGTGAAATTCCCAGATGGCGATGCGTTGTTCAAAGCGGCGTGGGAACACGGCATTATTTTGCGTAATTCACCGATTGAAAACTGCGTACGAGTTTCTGTGGGCAACCGCGAAGAGTGCGAGAAAACCGTCGCGTTTATTCGTAACTATTACCAGTAATTACTGTGATGACAGGCAGCGCTAGCCGCTGCCTTAAGAAAAGGACATTCCCGTGAGCAACCAACAGAAAATTCTTTTTATCGACCGTGATGGCACCTTAATTGTTGAGCCGCCAGTCGATTTTCAAGTTGACCGTTTAGACAAACTCAAACTTGAACCGTACGTGATTCCGAGTCTTTTGACGCTGCAGGATGCGGGCTACCGTTTGGTCATGGTGACCAATCAAGACGGTTTGGGGACCGACAGCTACCCACAAGAAGACTTCGATGCGCCCCATAACATGATGATGGAGATTTTCGAATCTCAGGGCGTGAAATTTGATGACGTGCTGATCTGCCCACACTTTGAAAAAGACAACTGTTCATGCCGCAAACCTAAATTGGGCATGGTGAAAGCGTATCTGCAAGGCGGCAAAGTCGATTTCAAACACTCCGTGGTGATTGGCGATCGCATGACCGATCTGCAACTGGCAGAAAACATGGCGATTCGCGGCATTCAATATCATCCGCAAACCATGGACTGGCGCGAGATTGTGAAAGATCTGACCGTCAAAGCGCGCACAGCAGAAGTAGTTCGTAAAACCAAAGAGACCGATATTCTGGTCGCGGTGAATTTGGATGAAACCGGCGGCAACCAAATCGAGACAGGTTTGGGTTTCTTTGACCACATGCTGGATCAAATCGCAACCCATGGCGGTTTCCAACTCAAACTGAAAGTCGTGGGCGATTTGCACATCGACGACCACCACACGGTAGAAGATACTGCATTGGCGCTGGGTCAGGCTCTGAAAGAAGCACTGGGTGACAAACGCGGCATCGGTCGCTTTGGCTTCACCTTGCCAATGGATGAATGTTTGGCGCAATGTGCGCTGGATTTATCGGGGCGCCCGTATCTGAAGTTCGACGCAGATTTCAGCCGCCCGCAAGTGGGCGATCTGTCGACGGAAATGGTGTATCACTTCTTCCGCTCTTTAACCGACACGCTGGCGTGTACGCTGCACCTGTCGTCGGCGGGTGAGAACGATCACCACATCATCGAAAGCTTGTTTAAAGCCTTTGGCCGCACGCTGCGCCAAGCGATTCAGGTGCAGGGCAATGAACTGCCGAGCAGTAAAGGGGTGCTGTAATGAACCAGAAAGTTGTCATTATTGATACCGGTTGTGCCAATGTCTCTTCAGTGAAGTTTGCCATTGAACGTTTGGGCTACGACGTGTCGATTTCGAAAGACCCAGAAGTGGTACTCGCGGCAGACAAACTGTTCCTTCCCGGCGTCGGTACGGCCAGCGAAGCGATGAAAAACCTAGAGCAGCGCAACCTGATTGAGCTGGTCAAGAAAGTTGAAAAACCGATGCTGGGGATTTGCCTTGGCATGCAGCTGATGGGCAGACTGTCGGAAGAAAAAGGCCAGAAAGCCGATGAGATTGTCGACTGTCTTGGTCTTGTCAGTGGCGAAGTGCGCCTGATGCAAACTGGTGATTTGCCGCTGCCGCACATGGGGTGGAATACCGTGTCGGCCAACGCTGGTAATCCGCTGTTTAAAGACATCGAAGCGGGCGAGTATTTTTACTTCGTTCACAGCTTTGCCATGCCGGTTGGCGATTACACCATTGCGCAATGTGAATACGGTCAGCCCTTCAGCGCTGCGATTCAAAACGGCAACTACTACGGTGTGCAGTTTCACCCAGAACGTTCATCAAAAGCTGGCTCTCAACTGATTCGAAACTTTTTGGAACTGTAAGGATTGGCGCCTGACGACCCTGTCGTCAGGCCGGCATAAGGATTTAGAATGATCATTCCCGCATTAGATTTAATTGAAGGTCAGGTCGTCCGCCTTTATCAAGGCGATTATGGCCAAGTGACCGAATACAAAGTAGACCCGGCAGCGCAGTTCAACCTGTATCACCAAGCGGGGGCGAACTGGCTGCACTTGGTGGATTTAACGGGTGCGAAAGACACCTCTGCGCGCCAGCTGGACTTAATTGCCAAGCTCTTGGCGAGTACGCCAGCCAATATTCAAATCGGCGGCGGTGTGCGCAGCGAACAAGATGTGATTGACCTGCTGGAAGCAGGTGCGCAACGGGTGGTTGTCGGCTCCACAGCGGTCAAACAGCCGGAACTGGTGAAAGGCTGGATGAGCAAATATGGCGCGGAGAAAATCGTGCTCGCACTCGACATCAACATCGACGATAGCGGTGTCCGCCGAGTCGCTATCTCCGGTTGGCAGGAAGATTCAGGCGTGACCATTGAAGCGCTGATTGAGGACTACCTGACCGTTGGGCTCAAACATGTTCTGTGTACCGATATTTCACGCGACGGCACGTTGGCCGGTTCCAACGTGGACTTGTATGTCGACTTGTGCAAGCAGTACCCACAAGTGCAATTCCAGTCATCTGGTGGCATTGGCAGCTTAGCGGATATCGAAGCGCTGAAAGACACTGGCGTGGCAGGCGTTATTGTTGGCCGCGCGTTGCTGGATGGCAAATTCACCGCTGAGGAGGCATTCGCATGTTGGCAAAACGCATAATTCCGTGTCTTGATGTTCGTGATGGGCAAGTGGTGAAGGGCGTTCAGTTTCGTAACCACGAAATCATCGGTGACATCGTACCGCTGGCAAAACGTTACGCAGAAGAAGGCGCTGATGAGCTGGTGTTTTACGATATCACCGCATCAAGCGATGGCCGAGTCGTGGATAAGAGCTGGGTGGCTCGCGTTGCAGAAGTGATCGATATTCCGTTCTGCGTGGCGGGTGGCATTAAATCCGCAGATGACGCGGCGCGCATTCTGGAGTTTGGTGCTGACAAAGTCTCCATCAACTCACCCGCGCTGGCCAATCCGCAGCTCATCACTGATTTAGCGGATAAATTTGGCGTTCAATGTATCGTCGTCGGCATCGATTCCTATTACGACAAAGAGACGGGCAAATATCAGGTTTACCAGTTTACCGGTGATGAAGCGCGCACCAAAGCCACCCAATGGGAAACCAAAGATTGGGTGCAAGAAGTGCAAAAGCGTGGTGCAGGTGAAATCGTGCTGAATATGATGAACCAAGATGGCGTGCGAAATGGCTACGATTTAGAGCAGCTCAATATGGTGCGTGCAGTCTGTAAAGTGCCGCTGATTGCTTCGGGCGGTGCGGGCGCGATGGAACACTTTGCTGACGCGTTCAAGTTGGCGAATGTCGACGGCGCGCTAGCGGCATCGGTATTTCACAAGCAAATCATCAATATCGGTGAACTCAAACACTATCTAAAACAACAACAGATCGAGGTAAGAGGATGAGCCAAGCAGTAATGACAGCGCTCTCAGACCGCATTAATTGGGACAAGGTCGATGGTCTGGTGCCGGCGATCGTTCAAGATTTCTCATCCAGCCAAGTGTTGATGATGGGCTACATGAACCAAGATGCGCTGGCGAAAACGATAGAAACCAATCAAGTGACGTTTTTCTCGCGCACTAAGCAACGTCTTTGGACCAAAGGCGAGACATCGGGCAATGTACTTGAACTAAAAAACATCGCGCTTGATTGCGACCAAGATACGTTGCTGGTCAAAGTGAATCCAATTGGCCCAACGTGTCACACGGGGACAACGACGTGCTGGGATGGTGACGCACAAGAGGAGTCGCAAATGGTGTGGCTTCATCAACTTGAGCAGCTACTGGCTGCCCGCAAGAGTGCCGATCCAGAATCCTCTTACACCGCTAGCCTTTATGCGCGTGGCACCAAACGCATTTCGCAGAAAGTGGGCGAAGAAGGCGTTGAAGTTGCGCTTGCGGCGACGTCGGGCGATAAGGCGGAGTTGATTTGCGAATCGGCGGATTTGATCTATCACCTGTTGGTTTTACTACAAGACCAAGGGTTATCGATGAGCGATGTGATTGATAAGCTCAAAGAACGTCACAAGTAAACACAAAAAACGCCCCGAATTGGGGCGTTTTTTTATGAGACGTTGGACATTAAATCTCAATGTGTTTCCATTCTCCGGGCTGCAGATCGCCCAAAACAATGTCACCCATTGAATAACGAATCAGACGCAGGGTCGGGAAGCCAATATTGGCCGTCATACGGCGTACTTGGCGGTTGCGCCCTTCGATAATCGTAATGGCGAGCCAGGTGGTCGGAATAGCCGCGCGAAAGCGCACCGGTGGATGACGTTCCCACACCTCGGGTTCTGGCATGATTTCAACGATGGCAGGCAGGGTCAGGCCATCTTTCAATTCCACGCCGTTTCTGAGCTTGTCGAGATCGGCTTCCTGAGGCGCGCCTTCCACTTGCACCCAATAGGTTTTGGGTGATTTGGACTGCGGCTGGGTCAGCTTGGCTTGCAAAATGCCATCGTTGGTCAACACCATCAGGCCTTCACTGTCGCGATCGAGGCGGCCGGCGGCATACACATCTTTGACTGGAATGAAATCGGCCAGCGTTTTACGTCCATCCCCGTCGGTAAACTGACTCAGCGTGTCGAAGGGCTTGTTAAAAATCACCACTTGACGTTCTTGAGGTGACACTCTCGGTTTGTCAGTCCGTGAACGCGACGCGGATGTAGGCTGAGTTGAGCGTGCAGAACTTGGGCGTTTTGCCCGTTTAAAATGAGGTTTGCCTGCTGGACGAGGAGAAGAGGATGCAGCTCGCGGTGAGCGGGATGACATGTTAAGTACCTTGCAAAAATGTGAATGAGTTGTGTTTGAAAGTTTTCTGGCGAACGATTTTGGGCTATCATTTGCGCGCCCGAAAACAGGATTAACGAACAAGATGATAGACTATTATCTTGCTTTTGTTTAATTATAACTACCTTCACTCACGGACTAAACCGAACACAATGAATGTCGTTCGACCTGAGACTTGAAAGAGTGGGATTATCGTGCGCAAGTTTGAGGATGTAATACTTACTTGAGTACGGACATTCACACAGTGCCGTTTCATCCAATGGTGCTGTTAGAACACATAGGGAAAGTTCATGCCTACAGAAAAACCTACAATTATCTACACTATTACTGACGAAGCACCGGCACTGGCTACGTATTCATTGCTGCCAATCATTCAGTCTTTCACGGCATCGTCAGGCATCAACGTTGACACGCGTGACATTTCACTAGCAGGCCGCATTCTGGCCAACTTCCCTGAGCATTTGAAAGAAGAACAACGCATTGGTGACGCACTGGCTGAACTGGGCGAATTGGCTCAGACGCCAGAAGCAAACATCATCAAACTGCCAAACATTTCTGCCTCGATTCCTCAGCTGAAAGCTGCGATCAAAGAACTGCAAGAGAAAGGCTACGCGCTACCTAACTACCCTGAAGAACCAAGCACGTACGAAGAAGAAGCGATCAAAGCAACGTACGACAAAATTAAAGGTAGCGCCGTAAACCCAGTGCTGCGTGAAGGAAACTCTGACCGTCGCGCGCCAGCATCAGTGAAGAACTATGCGAAGAAAAACCCACACTCAATGGGCGCATGGTCCAAAGACTCTCAATCACACGTTTCAAGCATGGAAGATAAAGACTTCTTTGGCAGCGAGAAATCGGTGACGCTGAGCGGTGCAACGCAAGTTTCAATTGAGTTTGTTGGCAACGATGGCTCAACCAAAGTGCTGAAGAAACCATTTGCCCTGCAAGACAAAGAAATCATCGACACCAGCGTGCTCAGCAAAAAAGCACTGGTTGAATTCTTTGAAAAAGAAATTGCGGATGCGAAAGCGCAGAACGTTCTGCTGTCGCTGCACATGAAAGCGACCATGATGAAAGTGTCTGATCCAGTGATTTTTGGTCACGCGGTGAAGGTGTACTACAAAGACGTGTTTGCGAAATACGGTAAAGTATTTGAAGAGCTGGGCGTTGACGTGAACAACGGCTTGGGCGATGTGTACGCGAAAATTCAGACTCTGCCAGAAGCGCAGCGCACTGAAATTGAAGCGGCGATTCAAGCGGTTTACAACACTCAACCACCACTGGCGATGGTTGATTCTGACCGTGGCATCACCAACCTGCATGTCCCAAGTGACATTATCGTTGATGCGTCTATGCCTGCGATGATTCGTTCTTCTGGTCAAATGTGGGGCCCAGACGGTAAACAGAAAGATACGAAAGCGATGATCCCCGATCGTTGTTACTCAGGCGTTTACCAAGCGGTGATCGAATTCTGTAAAGAGAACGGCGCGTTTGACCCAACCACCATGGGCAGCGTACCGAACGTGGGTCTAATGGCTCAGAAAGCGGAAGAGTACGGCTCACACGATAAAACGTTCATCCTTGATGCAGACGGCGCTGTGCGTGTTGTCGATGCTGAAGGCAATGTTCTGCTTGAGCAAGTTGTGGAAGCAGGCGACATCTTCCGTATGTGTCAGGTGAAAGATGCGCCAATCCAAGATTGGGTGAAATTGGCGGTGACTCGCGCTCGCGCATCTGGCGCGCCAGCGGTCTTCTGGCTGGACGAAGCGCGTGCGCACGATGCAGAGCTGATCAAGAAAGTGAACCAGTACCTGCCTGAGCACGACACAGCTGGTTTGGACATCAAGATCCTGTCTCCGGTTGAAGCGACGAAGTTCTCACTGGTTCGTATCAAGCAAGGTCTGGACACGATCTCCGTAACAGGTAACGTACTGCGTGACTACCTGACTGACTTGTTCCCAATTCTGGAACTGGGTACGTCAGCGAAAATGCTGTCTATCGTGCCACTGATGAATGGTGGTGGTCTGTTTGAGACTGGCGCAGGCGGCTCGGCTCCAAAACACGTTCAACAAGTTCAGAAAGAAAACCACCTGCGTTGGGACTCACTGGGTGAATTCCTAGCTCTGGCTGCTTCTCTGGAGCACCTGAGCGTGGCGACTGGCAATGCGAAAGCACAGGTTCTGGCGGACGCATTGGACAAAGCAACGGGCAAATTCCTTGATACCAACAAGTCACCATCACGTAAAGTGGGTGAACTGGACAACCGTGGCAGTCACTTCTATCTCGCGATGTACTGGGCGGAAGCTCTGGCAGAGCAGACGGCTGATGCGGATCTGGCTGCGGAATTTGCCCCAATCGCGCAACAGCTGAAAACCAACGAAGCGACAATCGTTGCTGAATTGAATAGCGCGCAAGGCGTTGCGGGTGATTTGGGTGGGTATTACCTGCCAGTCTTTGAGAAAGTGGCGCCACTGATGCGCCCGAGTACTACGCTAAACCACATCGTGGATCGCGCGTAAGTCTCGTTTCTCGTCGACTCGATCGAGCAATAAAAACGGCCCTGAGATGGGCCGTTTTTTTATGTCAGTTTTTGCGCAAAGGAGAGGGCGCGGAAGCGCGTGTTTTCGGCGCTATTTCATCTTCATCATCTTCATTACCCTCATCGTCTCCATCTTAGTTTTCATCGGCGGATTGCGGCGCTGGGGTTGAATCGCAATACCCGATGACTTTATTAAGCCATTCGAGGGTCATCTCTTCGCGCATAATAGCGTTTTCCAGAATGATGAAGTCACCAAATCGATCGCTGTCGAGAGCCGGAACATCCGGGTATTGCTCCAAGGTTTTTTTCAACGCATTGAGGCGCTTGGTGTGTTGCATCTTTTGGCTTTCGAGCAATTTAACGCGGCTAGTCAAATCGATGTTATTGGAAAAATACATCCGGACGCGAAACACATCCTTCGCGGTTTTCCCCATCATTTCATCTTTGTGCAACCAGCGAATGAGCTGATCCCGACCTTCTTCAGTAATGGTGTAGGATTTTTTCTCTAAAATATCGCCGCTGATCTCAATATCAAACGTCACCAATTTTTCCTGATGCAGCTTCTTCAGCTCGGTATAAATCTGGCTGTGGTTGGCGTGCCAAAACTCCGCTAATTCGTAATTGAACTCTTTTGCTATGTCATATCCGGTCATCGAATGACGGTTTAATAACCCCAGAATGGCATATTTGAGTAGTCTCATTCGTACGTTCTCGTCGATCAATTTTCATCAAATCATATCAAAGCGCCCAAAATCGAACAATAAACCTGATTTCGAACAAAGAATGAGTCAATGAAAACATGTCAATATTGACATGTTTTCGAATAAATATGAATTTGAAGAGAAATTAGAGGGGTGAATGAACATGTACCGATGCGGCAGGATTCAGGGGAAGGCGTTATGACCGAAGCCTATACTCAAAAACGTTGGGCTATTTTAGTGGCCTGCTGTTTTATTAATTTATGCGTTGGATCGATGTACGCATGGAGCGTGTTTTCAACGCCCATGGCGCAATACTTGGGGGCGCTCAATGGCATCACGTTAACCGGGACAGACTTAGCCATTGTGTTTATTGTGTGTAACTCTGTCGGCCCCATTACCATGATTTCTGGCGGCAAAATTAACGACACATTTGGCCCGAAACTGGTGATTTTCATCGGTGGGTTGTTGTTTGGCGGCGGCATGTTCCTGTCGGGTTATGCCACACAACTCAATCATTTGGTGTGGAGTTATGGCATTGTCACCGGGTTAGGACTCGGCATGGTGTACGGGGCAACCATCAGCACCAGCATCAAATTCTTCCCTGATCATCGTGGTCTTGTGGGCGGTTTAACCACCGCATTGTTTGGCGTCAGTTCCGTCATCATTCCACCCATTGCCGCGGTCATCATTTCTTCGTTCGGCGTCATTGCCGCATTCAAAATCATTGGTGCCGTATTTACGGTGATTGTCTGTGCCAGCGGGTTAGTGATCACCAAATGTCCCGATGGATTCAAACCGGCGGGTTGGGCGCCAAAACACACAGCGGGTGCCCCTGCGATTGTCAACAAAGATTGGAAAGAGATGCTGGCCTCGCCAACTTTCTACGTGCTGATCTGCTTATTGATGTCTGGTGCAGTTGCCGGATTGATGTGCATACCGCTGGCTTACCCCATGGCACAAAACATGATTGGGATGGATGTCGCAGCAGCGACTGGCGCGGTCTCGACCTTGGCGTTCTTCAACGTGTCTGGTCGCGTGCTGGCTGGCGTGTTGTCTGACCGCATTGGCCGACTCAATACCTTAGCGTTGACCTGTTTACTTTCCATCATTGGCCTGTATCTGCTGTACATCGCCGGCCAAGGTGATGTGACAGAGTTCTACATCGGATTATCGATCGTGGGAATCTGTTTTGGCTCTTTTATGGGCGTTTTCCCTGGCCTGACTGCCGATCAATTTGGGCCCAAAAACAACAGCGTGAACTTTGGGATTATGTTTACCGGGTTTGCTGTCGCAGGTTTCTGTGGCCCAACCATCATGCGTAGCGTCTTTAACGCCACCCACAGCTTTGACCACGCCTTCTTAATTGGTATCGCATTTAGTGTTCTTGGTCTGATTCTATCTTTCGTGTTTCGCATGGTGAACCAAGCTTCAAATCAAAAGCTTGCTGTGCAAGCGCATCCAAAAAATTTGTAACGGGCATATCGCTATGAAAAGAAAATTTCCACACCTCAGCAAACCCATCAAAATTGGTAACGTGTACTTTAGAAACCGCATGTTTGGTGCGCCAATGGGCGGCACCGACATCACTGCAGATTGCACCATTGGCCCGGCATCAACCAAGTTTTATGAAAACCGAGCCAAAGGTGGCGTGTCGAGTGTCACCGTGAGTGAATTGGTGGTTCATCCAGAGACCGAAGGCTCGCACATGTACCACCTAGATTTACAAACACCGGGATCGCTTGCCAGCTTTACATACACAGCGGATGCAATTCGTCGCCATGGCGCGATTGCCAGCGTGGAGCTGTCTCACTCCGGCCAATACGCGGGGACGTACCTCACCGACAAGAGCAAAAAGGAAGGCTTGTGCCAATGGGGGCCAAGTAACACTACACGTCCTGATGGTCGTGAAGTGCGAGAGCTGACACAAGCGCTGATTGACGACATCGTTGCGGCCTACGGCGAAAAAGCTGCACTCGCCAAACGCGCAGGTTTTGAAATGGTGATGGTGCATGGTGGCCATGGTTGGTTGATCAACCAGTTCCTGTCGCCTTACTTTAACAAACGTACCGACAAATACGGCGGTAGCATCGAAAACCGCGTGCGTTTTGCACAAGAAGTGTTAGACAGCGTGCGTAAGGCGGTTGGTCCGGGTTTCCCTATTGAGTTTCGCTTAAGTGGTTCAGAGCTATTTGAGGGGGGCTACGACTTAGCGGAAGGGATCGAAATTGCCAAGCTGATTGAAAGTCGTATCGATTTGCTACACGTGTCTGCAGGCACGTATCAACGTGGCTTTGGCGTGACTCACCCATCCATGTTCTTGCCACACGGCAGCAACGTGTATCTGGCGGAAGCCATCAAACAACAGGTGTCTGTGCCTGTGGCAACGATTGGTGGTTTGAACGATCCAGCACAAATGGAAGAGATCATCGCTTCCGGCAAAGCGGATATCGTGGAAATGGCACGAGCGCTGTTGGCGGACCCAGAATTGCCGAAGAAAGTGATCACTAACCAAGATGACCGCATTGTGCGCTGTCTGCGTTGTTTCACTTGCATGGCCGAGCGCGCGCAAACCGCGACGCGTCGTTGTACCGTGAACCCAATTATCGGTCGTGAGTTGGATGGATTGGAAATTGTTCCAGCGGCAACGAAGAAAAAAGTGCTGGTGGTTGGTGGTGGTCCTGCGGGTCTGCAAGCCGCGCTAACCGCAGCGAAACGCGGTCATGACGTTATTTTGTGTGAAAAGGGCGATGAAGTGGGCGGCATCTTGATTGGTGAACAGGCCATTTCTTTCAAATACGAGATGTACCAGCTGGGTGTTACGTTGGGCAAACTGTGTGAAGACGCCGGCGTCGACATTCGTTTGAACACCATGGTGGATAAAGCCTATGCTGATGCGATTCAACCCGATCACATTATTCTGGCGGTCGGTTCCGCACCGTTTATGCCACCGATCAGTGGATTGAAAGAGAACGCTGTGCTGATTAATGACTACCATCATCACGTCAACGACATCAGTCACGACGTGATCGTGCTCGGTGGTGGCTTGGCGGGGTGTGAAGCTGCAATTCACTTAGCGCGTGAACACAATAACGTGACATTGATTGAAATGAACAGCGAGTTGTCACCTGATGCGAATATCCGTCATCGTCCGTTGTTGCTGGCTGAAATTGAAAAATCTGGCATTACTGTGTTGAAAAATCACAAAGCCGTTGAAGTGCGTGCTGATGGTGTGGTGTGTGAAAATGCGGATGGCGAAACCGTGCATATCGATGGGTCCAGCGTGATCTGCGCGCTAGGTCAGCGTTCTCGCCGTGCGAGTGTGGATGAATTGTGGGATTGCGCACCGCTGGTAGCGCAAGTGGGCGACTGCGTGAAAGTCTCAACCATTACAACCGCGATTTACCAAGGGCATCATGCTGCGTTAGATATTTAACGCACGATCGCCTCGCGTTTCATTCAAAAACAAAGAGCCAACACCCAATTGACGAAAAGTGACCACTTGACGAATGGGGGTTGGCTCATGTTACTCCGGTACAAATACCGTTTTTTATTTACAACAATTGGCAGCGATTATTTTGCTAATTGACCTTCAATCGGTACGACGCTGCTTGCGTGGTAGCCTTTCGGTCCTTGTTCAACCTCATACGACACTTGCTGACCCGCCTTCAACGTGCGGTAGCCATCCATTTTGATCGTTGAGTAGTGCGCAAAAATGTCTCCATCTTCACCTTCCGGACAAATAAACCCAAATCCTTTGGCGTTGTTGAACCATTTTACTGTACCTGTAGCCATGCTATACATCCCTCATGCATTTATTTACTGATGTTGTTGAAGAAAACCCTCACTATTTTCCATCTTGGCGTTTTCTCAATCGTGAATAGCCATTCAGCCGCTGCCAAATTTTTAGTCACTAATTGACCAATGTAGTCAATGATTGAACACAGTCAATAGGAAAAACGTATAAAGGTACGGAGTTTTATAAGTAAATCACTATTGTTGTCTCTCTAACTGACGTTCCCATCGTTTAATTGCAACTTCGTTAACTTTCGCGTTGCTATCGTCGCATTTTGATAAAGATGACATTTGCAAATAGCGATGCATATTGTGAATGGGTTTGCATAATGATGGCGGATTTTTAAACGTTCGCTTGTGTGATGAGCCCGGATAGCAATGTTTTATTTGCAGCGATACAATTGCTGCATTAGTCTCTTAGTAAGGGTTGTTTTTCACCTGAACTGACAGCATGTTAGGTTATGAAACCGTGCTGATAGAAGAGACTGAAATGTCTAATTTGTATGAGAAACAGTCTGAAACACGGCCGTCATGAGTAGAAACTTTGAATGGGTGACTCCAGGCTCAGATTTACTGGAGCGAGAAGAAACAGCAATTAAGCCACCGGCGATGTATAACGTAGTGTTAAACAACGATGATTACACACCGATGGACTTTGTTATCGAAATCCTGGAGCGTTTTTTCTCGATGGATATAGAACGAGCGACTCAAGTGATGCTGAAGGTGCATTACGAAGGGAAAGCAATTTGTGGCACATTTACTGCAGAGGTTGCAGAGACGAAAGTCGCACAGGTGACAATGTACTCAAGGGAAAATGAGCATCCACTTCTGTGTACCATGGAGCGAGCTTAATACTTGCAACGACAATGTGGTTGTTCCTTAAGGAGGCCTTATGCTTAACAAAGAACTAGAGTCGAGTCTAAACGGCGCGTTCGCTCGAGCGCGAGACAAAAGACATGAATTTATGACCGTCGAGCACCTCCTACTTGCATTGCTGGAAAACGATGCAGCGAAGGAAGCATTACTGGCCTGTCAGGCAGACATCGACATACTCCGTCGTGAACTTGACACGTTTATCGATCAAACAACCCCCCTGATTCCTGAAAACGATGAAACACGTGAAACCCAACCAACGTTGAGTTTCCAGCGTGTGCTTCAGCGTGCGGTGTTCCATGTTCAGTCTTCTGGCCGCAGTGAAGTGACTGGTGCAAACGTGCTGGTGGCGATTTTCAGTGAACAGGAATCTCACGCAGCATACTTGCTGAAGAAAAACGACATCAGTCGTTTGGATATCGTGAACTACATTTCACACGGCATCACCAAAGCATCGAGCTCTGGCGATGAATCATCACCGGATTCATTCGGTACGGAGAGCGGTGAAGAGATCAGCGCTGACGAACGTTTGGAAAGCTTTGCGACCAACTTGAACAATTTGGCGAAACAAGGTCAGATCGACCCGCTGATTGGTCGTGATAAAGAGCTGGAACGAACCATTCAAGTGCTGTGTCGCCGCCGTAAAAATAACCCGCTGTTAGTGGGTGAGGCGGGTGTCGGTAAAACGGCCATCGCGGAAGGCCTTGCATGGCGAATCGTGGAAGGCCAAGTACCGGAAGTGATTCAAGACAGCGTGATTTACTCGCTGGACATCGGTTCGCTGCTGGCAGGCACCAAGTACCGCGGTGATTTTGAAAAACGTTTCAAATCGATTTTGAAACAGCTTGAGAAAGAAAAAGACGCCATTCTGTTCATTGATGAAATCCACACCATCATTGGTGCGGGTGCCGCTTCTGGCGGGCAAGTCGATGCGGCGAACCTCATCAAACCGTTGCTGAGCAGTGGTAAGTTGCGTTGTATTGGGTCGACCACGTATCAGGAATACAGCAACATTTTTGAAAAAGAGCGTGCGCTATCTCGCCGCTTCCAAAAAATCGACATTGTGGAACCATCACTTGATGACACCACGAAGATTCTGATGGGGCTGAAACCGAAATACGAAGCGCACCATGATGTGCGTTACACCAAAGAAGCACTGCGTGCTGCGGTGGAATTGTCGGCGAAATACATCAACGAACGTCATCTGCCTGATAAAGCGATTGACGTGATTGACGAAGCGGGCGCGCGAGTTCGCTTGCTGCCAGCGAGTCGCCGTAAGAAAACCGTCGGAGTGGCGGATATCGAGGCCATGGTGGCTAAAATGGCGCGTATTCCCGAAAAATCAGTCTCTTCTTCGGATAAAGATATTCTGAAAAATCTTGATCAGAAAATGAAGATGCTGGTGTTTGGACAAGACAATGCCATTGATGTGCTGTCTGAATCCATCAAACTGACTCGTGCAGGATTGGGCTCGGATAATCGTCCGGTGGGGTCATTCTTGTTTGCTGGTCCAACGGGTGTGGGTAAAACCGAAGTCACTGTGCAGCTGTCGAAACTGCTGGGCATTGAGCTGCTGCGCTTTGACATGTCGGAATACGGTGAACGTCATTCGGTCAGCCGTTTGATTGGTGCGCCTCCGGGCTACGTAGGTTTTGACCAAGGCGGCCTGTTGACTGATGCGGTGATCAAGCATCCTCATTCGGTGGTATTGCTAGATGAGATTGAGAAAGCGCATCCGGATATCTTCAACTTGCTATTGCAGGTCATGGACAACGGCACGCTAACGGATAACAACGGTCGTAAAGCCGACTTCCGTAATGTCATTTTGGTGATGACCACCAACGCGGGTGTGGCGGAAACTGTGAAGAAATCCATTGGTATGATTCAACAGGATCACAGCCATGATGCGATGGCGGAAATCAAGAAAGTGTTCACACCTGAGTTCCGTAACCGCCTTGACCACATCATCTGGTTTAACGCACTGGACGAACGTGTGATTCATCAGGTGGTTGACAAGTTCATCGTCGAGCTTCAAGTCCAGTTGGATGCGCGCGGCGTGTCTCTGGAAGTCTCGGAAGACGCTCGTCACTGGTTGGCGGTCAGAGGTTATGACCGTGACATGGGCGCCCGTCCAATGGGACGTGTGATTCAGGAACAATTGAAGAAACCGTTGGCGAATGAGCTGCTGTTTGGCTCACTGGTTGATGGGGGCACGGTGAAGGTGAATCTGAACGATGACCAACTGACCTTTGAGTACATGGGAACCAAAGAAGAAGTGGTTCACTGATGGTGCGAAAGCATTTCGCTTAGGTTCAATCATCATCCATAAAAAAGCGCACTCTTTGTAGTGCGCTTTTTCTTTGTCGTTCTGTCTCTTAGGCAACAAAAACGGAGCTTATAGCTCCGTTTTTGTTGCATTCGAAAATCAGTGATTAACGAGCACGGAAGACGATGCGGCCTTTAGTCAGGTCGTACGGAGTCATCTCAACAGTCACTTTGTCACCAGTAAGGATACGGATGTAGTTCTTACGCATTTTACCAGAGATGTGAGCTGTCACTGTGTGACCGTTTTCTAGCTCAACACGGAACATTGTGTTTGGAAGAGTATCAAGGACAGTACCTTGCATCTCAATTACGTCTTCTTTAGCCATTTAATCCTCTTTAGAAATTAGGCAAAAATTAACGGTCGCATTCTGCCGTTAATCGATCAATAAGTAAAGTTGGGGCGTATTCTACCCTTGCCAACGCTGATTTACTAGCCTTTGATGAGGTTGGAAGCGCACTTTGTAGTTCATTGCAGGGCATTCATCGATTTGATATCCCAAATAAAGCCACTGTTTGTTCATCTGGCGACACAGTTCCAACTGAATGAGAACCCCTAAGGTCCCGATGGACAAGGTCAGATCAGGATCAAAGAAAGTATAGAACGCGCTGGCGCAATGGGGCATGAAGTCAGTAATGGCAACGGCAATTAACTTATCGTTCTGATAAATATGAAGATAACGGGTCTCTAACCACAGCGAATGGGCAAATTTATCAAACTCATCTTTACGAGGCGGGTACATGCTGCCATCGCGATGACGGGCTTTGATATAACGGGCGTAGAGTGCGAACCACTCGCTATCCATGGTCTCTTTGAGCTCCCAACGCACATCGTCCCGCGTCTTATTCAGCAGGCGTTTTTGGCTTTTTGAGGGCGTAAAGTCAGCCACGGAAACGCGGAGCGCTTCGCATGCGCTGCACGTATCGCAATGGGGCTTATAGATGGTGTCGCCGCTACGACGAAACCCGTTCGCCAGCAAAATTTCATAGTTCTCGGGGGTTTGCATCTGAGTGTCGATGGCCACTGCCACGCGCTCCATGCGGTCTTTAAGGTAGCTGCACGGGTGGTTGTTGGTGAGACCAATACGAATCTGTTGCAGATCGGAACTCATAATTACTCCTCAGCAGATGTTTCAACGGGGCACGAGAGCCACTGGGGTTGAAAACAACGTTCTGTGACATGCTGTTCTTTTAAAGATAGCAACGATTGCATAAAGTTGTCGCGGGATAATTCCTTAGCGCCCAATGATTTAAGGTGTGGGTTCATCACTTGGCAGTCAATCAGTTTGCCCTGATGGGTGCTGAAATGGTGGCAAAAATACCACAGGGCGATTTTAGAGGCGTTGGTCGCGGTACTAAACATCGATTCGCCACAAAATAACTGACCCACTTCAATGCCGTACAGCCCACCCACCAAGGTGTCGTGTTGCCACACCTCCACGGAATGGCATTTGCCTTCGCGAGCCAATTGCCCGTAAGCCTGGCGCATCGGCTCATTCAGCCATGTCTCTTGTGGTGAACGCACCGCGGCGCACATTTCGATGACATCCGTCGTGGCATGATTAATACTGACGGTATATTGATGCTTGCGCTGAAATTTTTTCACACTTTTTGCCGGTATGAAGGTCTTAGGATCAAACACGGCTCTTGGCGACGGGCTCCACCATAAAATGGGTTCACCGGGGCCAAACCACGGGAAGATGCCCTGTTGGTAACCCTGGTAGATGCGCTTTGGATTCAGGTCCCCGCCAAAGGCCAGTAAACCATTAGGTTCTTTGAGTGCGGAGTAGGGCGACGGAAAATCAAAATGTTCCAACGCCAGTTCGGTGAGATATATCGCCATTGCGTGATCGGTTTCCTAGTCGCTCAACATTGTCCCAATAACAGTCATCCCTTAAAGGAGATAAACATGAAACGCTGGTTATGGATCTTATTGATTTTTCCTCTGTTTGCCAATGCTGCCTATCAGCGAAATCAAGCGCGCCCGGTGAACGACGTGGTGTTTGGTCAAATTGAAACCGTTCGCTACATCTCTCAGCAAGACATGGTGCACTCCAAAGCAAACGGTTGGGAAACTTTACTTGGTGCCGTTGTAGGCGGCTTGATTGGCAACCAGTTTGGTGATGGTCATGGCCGAGAGGTCGCCACTGCCATTGGCGCGGTGGCTGGCGCAGGTGTGGCGCGTGCCAACGCCAATCAAAGTTATCAGGTCGAATATCGCTTGGTGGAAGTTCTGATTAAAACCGCCGACGGCAAGTTAATCGATGTGATTCAAGATGTCGATCGTCACATGTTATTTAGCCCAGGCGATCGCGTTCGTATTCTCTATTTTAATGATGGCGTCCGCGTTGATAAGGAATTATAACCCTTACAACATGCAATTTTGCTGGCTGCGTGGGCCTTGCAAGAATTTCATTTTAAACCGCAGATTAGCACTGGCGCTCCTTTGGGAATTTGGTTAGTCTGCGGTTACGAAGAATTTTCACTGCCCTAAATAAAAACAGGAATAGTGGCGGTGCAAGGAACACAACTTTAATGGAAAGCCTCACGTTACAACCCATTTCAAAAATTGACGGAGAAGTGAACCTTCCGGGTTCTAAAAGTGTATCAAACCGCGCTTTATTACTTGCGGCACTCGCCAAAGGTACGACTCGTCTGACCAATCTACTCGACAGTGACGATATTCGCCACATGTTGAATGCGCTGAGCAAGCTGGGCGTGGTGTATCGCCTGTCAGAAGATAAAACTGAATGTGAAGTGGAAGGACTGGGTAAGCCGTTTACCGTGTCTGAACTTCAAGAGCTGTTCCTCGGCAATGCAGGCACCGCGATGCGCCCACTGGCGGCGGCGCTCTGTTTAGGCGAAGGCGAGTTCATCTTAACCGGTGAACCACGTATGAAAGAGCGTCCGATTGGCCATTTGGTCGACGCGCTGCGTCAAGCTGGCGCGCAAATCGAATATCTCGAAAATGAAAACTACCCACCATTACGCATCACCGGCACTGGGCTTGAATCTGGCACCGTGACGATCGATGGGTCGATTTCTAGCCAATTCTTAACGGCATTTTTGATGTCTGCGCCTCTGGCCAAAGGTAAAGTGACCATTCAAATTGATGGTGAATTGGTTTCCAAACCGTACATTGATATCACGTTACACATCATGGAACAGTTCGGCGTTCAGGTGATCAACAACGATTACCAAGAATTTGTGATTCCGGCGGGTCAGTCTTATGTATCGCCTGGTAACTTTCTGGTTGAAGGGGATGCCTCTTCGGCGTCTTATTTCCTCGCGGCAGCGGCCATCAAGGGCGGTCAGGTGAAAGTGACCGGTATTGGGAAAAACAGCATTCAAGGTGACATTCAGTTTGCAGAAGCGCTGGAAAAAATGGGCGCGCACATTGAGTGGGGCGAAGATTACGTCATTGCTCGCCGCGGCGAACTCAATGCGGTTGATTTGGATTTCAACCACATTCCGGATGCGGCGATGACCATTGCCACGGCCGCGCTGTTTGCCAACGGCACCACCGCCATTCGCAATGTGTATAACTGGCGTGTGAAAGAGACAGATCGTTTGGCGGCGATGGCAACTGAGCTACGTAAAGTGGGTGCGACGGTAGAAGAGGGTGAGGATTACATCATCATCACGCCACCTCAAAAGTTGATTCACGCAGCGATTGACACGTATGACGATCACCGCATGGCCATGTGCTTCTCGCTCGTTGCGTTGAGCGATACCCCAGTGACCATCAATGATCCGAAGTGTACGTCAAAAACGTTCCCAGATTACTTTGATAAGTTTGCACAACTGAGTCATTAAAGTGATTGAAATAAAAGCCTCATAAAGAGGCTTTTATTATTTTTGCAGCGTAAACTCTTTTGAAAGCTGATGGGCGAGATATTTGAACATATTGAACACCGCCGTGGTTTTTGGTGTTGGCAGCCCTTTTTCATCGAGAAAGTAGTTGCCTTTAAACACCAGGACGCCGTCTTTCTCTTCCACACTGTCTGCACGCATGCCGTCCATGTAGTTTTCATGCTCCTGAATCAGTTGGTTGGCGATCAGCAGTAAATCAAATTCGCTGATGCTTGTCTTATCGCTCATAGTAGATCTCCTCAGGGTTGAACTGCCCACAGTTTAGGACTGTGACACGCAAAAACCATGATCAAAAACAGATAAAGTCACATTCTTGTTGATGATCAAACTGTGATTTGTTCCATATTTCACTCGTTTGCAGTCGCGCCTTCCGCAATGTCACTTTAGTATGTGCGGGTTTTCGATGCACCAATACGCTTTCGTCCAATTGTCGAGCAAATAAATGGTTTTTTAAAAAAACAAGTTGATCTTCTCTTTGTTCGGCTCGATAGTAAAAAAAGAAGCAATATTTTAGAACGTCAATGCGACGACTGTTCGCATAGTGATTAAGGACATTTGAGTCAAATTATGGGTAAATCACTCGTTATAGTGGAGTCGCCAGCCAAGGCCAAAACAATCAACAAATATCTTGGCAAAGACTTTATTGTGAAGTCTAGTGTCGGTCACGTCCGCGATCTGCCTACTGCCGGTCAGAGCAGTACGACTACGAAAAAAGCAGCACCTACGTCAACTAAGAATTTAAGTGTGGAAGAAAAAGCGCGCTTAAAGAAAGAGAAAGACAAGGCTGCACTGATCAAAAAAATGGGTGTCGACCCTTATCACGGTTGGGAAGCGAATTATCAAATCCTACCGGGGAAAGAAAAGGTCGTTGCCGAACTACAGAAACTAGCGAAAGACGCAGACAGCGTTTATCTCGCAACCGACTTGGACCGCGAGGGAGAAGCCATCGCTTGGCACCTTCGTGAGATCATCGGCGGCGATGAAGAGCGATATAAACGTGTTGTGTTTAACGAAATTACCAAAAACGCGATCCAACAAGCTTTCCAACAACCTGGTGAGCTGAACATGGATGGCGTGAATGCTCAGCAAGCGCGTCGTTTCATGGACCGCGTGGTGGGCTTTATGGTGTCACCACTGTTGTGGAAAAAAGTGGCTCGTGGTCTGTCGGCTGGTCGTGTTCAGTCGGTTGCCGTGAAACTACTGGTAGAACGTGAGCGCGAAATCAAAGCGTTTGTGCCGGAAGAATTCTGGGATATCCACGCAGACACCAAAACACCGAGCAAAGAAGATTTCCGCCTGTTGGTGGCACAGAAAGATGGCGTTGCATTCAAACCTTCGAATGAAGCAGAAGCAATGGCTGCCATGTCTGTGCTGCAAAAAGCGGCTTATGAAGTGTGCAAACGCGAAGATAAGCCAACCAGCAGCAAGCCTTCGGCCCCATTTATTACCTCGACACTGCAACAAGCGGCAAGTACCCGCTTAGGTTACGGTGTGAAGAAAACCATGATGTTGGCGCAACGTCTGTACGAAGCTGGTTACATTACCTACATGCGTACCGACTCGACCAACCTCAGTTCTGAAGCCGTTGATGCGGTTCGTCAGTACATTACGAGCGAATTCGGTGAGGCTTACCTGCCAGCTAAACCAAACGTGTACGGCAGCAAAGAAGGGGCGCAAGAGGCGCACGAAGCGATTCGTCCATCTGATGTGGCGGTGAAAGCCGATGCCTTGGAAGGTATGGAAGCTGACGCGCACAAACTGTATGCCCTGATTTGGAATCAATTTGTGTCGTGTCAAATGACGCCTGCAAAATACGATTCAACCACGGTGAGCGTGAAAGCTGCGGAATACACCCTGAAAGCGAAAGGTCGTATCCTGAAGTTTGATGGTTGGACACGTGTTCAGCGCCCACTGGGTAAGAACGAAGATCAGATCCTGCCAGTGGTTGAAGTGGGTGAGACACTGTCACTTGAGAAGTTGGATCCAAAACAGCACTTTACCAAGCCGCCCGCACGTTATACGGAAGCGGCACTGGTTAAAGAACTGGAGAAACGCGGTATCGGTCGTCCGTCGACTTACGCATCTATCATTTCCACCATTCAAGACCGCGGTTATGTGAAGGTGGATCAGCGTCGTTTCTACGCTGAAAAGATGGGCGAAATCGTGACAGACCGTCTTGATGACAGCTTCGAAGATCTCATGAACTACGACTTCACCGCGCGTATGGAACAGAAACTGGACCAAATTGCCGAAGGTGAAACCAGCTGGAAAGGCGTGCTGGATAACTTCTTTGAAGATTTCAGCCACAACCTTGAAACAGCTGAGCAAGATGAAGATCACGGCGGTATGAAACCGAACCATATCGTGATGACCAATATTTTGTGTCCGACGTGCTCACGCCCAATGGGGATTCGCACGGCTTCAACTGGTGTGTTCCTTGGCTGTTCAGGGTATGCGTTGCCACCGAAAGAGCGTTGTAAAACCACCATCAACTTGGGTGATGAAGATGGCATTATCAACGTGCTGGAAGAGGACGTTGAAACCGCAGCGCTGCGCGCGAAGAAACGTTGCCCTATCTGTGAAACGGCAATGGACGCGTACCTGATTGACGATAAGCGTAAACTGCACGTTTGTGGTAACAACCCGAACTGTGAAGGCTACATCGTTGAGCAAGGCGAGTTCAAAGTAAAAGGCTACGATGGTCCGGTTGTCGAGTGTGACAAATGTGGTTCAGACATGGTGCTGAAAAACGGTCGCTTCGGTAAATACATGGACTGTACCAGCGAAACCTGTAAGAACACACGTAAGATTCTTCGTAACGGCGAAGTTGCGCCACCAAAAGAAGATCCCGTGCATTTCCCTGAATTGCCGTGTGAAAACTCAGATGCGTACTTTGTACTGCGTGATGGTGCTTCGGGTTTGTTCCTTGCAGCGAGCAACTTCCCTAAATCGCGTGAAACTCGCGCGCCATTGGTGGAAGAGTTGGCGAAATACAAAGATCGCCTGCCAGAAAAATACCAATATTTGGCCGATGCGCCTGCGCAAGATCCTGATGGTCTGAAAGCGGTGGTTCGCTTTAGCCGTAAGAGTAAAGAGCACTACGTTCGTACGGAAACGGATGGCAAACCATCCGGTTGGACGGCGCTTTACAACGATGGCCACTGGGACATCACAGACAAACGCAAAAAAGCGAAGTAAACCTCGTTTTCGCATCAAAGGCAGCCGAAGGGCTGCCTTTTTTATCGCCCCAAAACCATGATCCAGATCTCTCTCTGATCAAAACGCAACTTTTAAGTGATATTTCTCATTTTAATTTTTTGAGAAAGTACCAACAGCTGTCTTTCTGAATCATCAATAAGCATGAATGGCTGGGTATGAAACTAAGGATGCGCATTTATTCCATCAACCTCATGTTGGCGTTGTGTATCAGCGTGGCGGGAACGTGCGCCGCGCGTTATCTTCTGCATCAGGTTGAAAATGAATGGCTCAGACAAGCGGCGGGCATGCTGGCTCGTTACGACAGCCAGAAAGCGCTTCAGCCCATTTTGCATCAAGTTATGTTGACGCGGCGCTTGTCAAACGAACCCACGTTGCACATGTGGATACAGAACAGTGCCGATATGTCGTTGCAGCACCGTGTTTCAGACATCTTGCGTCGCTACCGCACAACGATGGGCGAAACGCGCCTGCATTTGGTCCTGGATGTGAACGCCCCCATTGAGACCGCATCCGTCAGCGATGTGATCGACTTTCAGTACGCGGCCTTGGCACCCACGGTTAATGGACAGCGCCAACTTGATGAGACAACCTCGGTCTCTATTCTGCACCCCGATGATGGCCGTGAACCTTGGTTACAAGTACGTACGCTCATGATCGCCAATCAGCAAATCTTAGGGTTTGTCGAAACCGAGACGAATCTTCGTGATTTGCCTTTGCCGCCCGCCGAGTCACAGACACAAGGCGTGTTGACGTTGCTACTGAATGCTGATGGACAACCGTTGCTGACGTCGCATGCAGATGACGCATCTTCACCTGCCTCAGTGAAGATGTCACAGCCGCGTGAATTGGACTGGAATCAGGTCAACGTGATGATGCAGCGGCAGCGAGCAGGGCAGGAGCCGTTATCCATTTTGATGCATCATGACGACGCATCATCGTTGGTTGCACTCAATTACCTGCCTGAGCTGGATTGGTTCGAACTCAATATTCTGCAGGCGAAGCACATGCCCGTTCTTCAGCACTTGAATGCGTTTTATTGGTTGTTGATGGCCATCATTTGGGGCATGAGTTTCCTATGGGCGTTCACCATGGATACGGTGTTTATACATCCCATTCGGCGTATTCATCGAAAAATGTTCGGCTTTGTCCAATCACAAGCTTCCAGCCAGTTGCCGCTGGTTTCCCGCCAGTCGACGAGCGAAATTAGGCAAATCATGACCATGACGGAGCATTGTCACCGCATGGTGTTTGAAGCGAAGCAACAGGTGGAAACGCAGGTTGCGGAGCGGACGTTAGCCTTGAACCGATTGTCCACCGTGGATCCGCTTACACAACTGTTGAACCGACGAGGCATGGATACCGAATTGCGGGCGGAATTGGCTCGTTGTCGGCGAGAGTGTCGCGTGTTTGGCTTGTTGTGGGTGGAAGTTGGCCAGTTTCAATCCATCCAAAGTTCGCTCGGGCGCGAAGCCGCAGAGTCTGTTCTGCATCATGTGGTTAACATCATTCAACTCAATATTCGGGAATATGACGCCGCGTGCCGGTGGGGAGACAACGAATTTCAAATTTTGGTGCGAAACGACAGTGCGCAAAGTTTGCAATCACTCGCGGAACGGCTGTGCAAGCAGTGTGAGGTTCCGGTGCATATTCCCGCGATCAACACATCCCTCATTGTACCGCTATCGGTTGGTGGCACATTGGTTTCGAATGAAAACGACATCAATGACGTACTCGCGAAAGCTGACAGTGCACTCTATTTTGCCAAGCAAGACGCACGACAAAATATTCACATTTGGCGCTCGGAAAGTACAGGCGCCGCATAAAATGCAACATCAGCCATTTTTTGTCACATTCAGTTACTACTATGTTGATGGTTTTCTCAATTTTTTGAGCAAAAACCGTGAAGGAATTGTTGGGATTTATGTGCAACGAAATCCTTGTTTTGTGAGCGGGATTAGGAGTTGGAAAGGTAATGCGCAATTCCATTAGAGAATGCTGATTCTGAAATTGTATTCCTACACGGTTTGGATAAAGTAATAGCCAACTGGTTGCACTTTCGGTACGAACTTTGTGCTTGCTGCATGCATGCTGCGACCAGCGACTTAGGATAAGTATTGCCACTCCCCCCAACCCTCACTGTGGCGAATGAAATAACACATAATGGAGAACAATAATGACTGGTGTATTAGGAATGATTTTGGCTGGCGGCGAAGGCTCTAGACTGATGCCACTGACAGCATCCAGAACCAAGCCGGCTGTTCCTTTTGGCGGAAGCTATCGACTGATCGATTTCGCGCTGAATAACTTTGTGAATGCTGATCTAATGCGTATCTATGTGTTGACTCAGTTTAAATCCCAGTCCCTATATATCCACATGAAAAAAGGTTGGAATGTCTCTGGCATTCGTGACCGTTTCATTGATTCTATTCCTGCTCAAATGCGTGACGGTAAACGTTGGTATGAAGGCACCGCAGATGCCATCTACCAGAACCTGAGATTTATCGAGACGTCTGAATCGGACCAAGTGTGTATTTTTGGTTCGGATCATATCTACAAGATGGATATTCGTCAGATGCTTGATTATCACCGTCAGAAAGAGGCGCGTTTAACCGTATCTGCATTGCGTATGCCTTTGTCACAGGCATCTCAATTCGGCGTCATCGAAGTGGACGATGAAGGTCGTATGATCGGCTTTGAAGAGAAACCGAAGAACCCGAAATCAATTCCAGGCGACCCAGAATGGGCGTTGGTCTCGATGGGGAACTACATCTTTGAAACCGAGACCCTGTGTGATGAACTGCGCGCGGATGCGGTCAAAGAAGGTTCCAGCCACGATTTCGGTAAGGACATCATTCCAAAGATGTTCCTCGAAGGTGGCGTGTACGTTTATGACTTTTCGACCAACAAGATCAAGGGAGAGAAAGACTCATGCTACTGGCGTGATGTCGGTACGATTGAATCGTACTGGGCCGCGCACATGGACTTGTTGGAAAAAGAGCCGCCATTTTCTTTGTATAACCGCAGTTGGCCGCTGCACACCTACTACCCACCATTGCCACCCGCGACATTTATCGATGTCGAAGACAAAAAAGTCACGGTGACAGATAGCCTGATCTCGGGTGGTAGCTACATTCAGGGCGCAAAAATTTATAAGTCTGTTCTCGGATACCGCAGTAACATTGCTGCTGGCACTTACATTAGTGAATCTGTTATCTTGGGTGATGTGAAAATTGGTGCAGGATGCACAATTAAACGCGCTATTATCGACAAGAATGTTGAAATCGCCGCGGGTACCATCATCGGCGAAGATCTAGAACTAGACAGACAACGATTCCATGTGTCCGACGAAGGCATCGTTGTCATAGCAAAAGGAACAAAAGTTGGATTCTAACATTGAACATCTTAATGTTTGGTTTGTCGTTTCAGAAGCTGAAGGACTAGTAAAAAGCGGGGGCTTGGCGGATGTCGCCAAGGCTCTGCCAAAAGCGCTAGTTGAACTTGGTCATCAGGTAGCCCTTGTGCTACCTGGTTATCGTTCCATTGCAGATAAAGATGCTGCTCCTGTGATTCTGGAAACGGAACTGACTCACTGGCCCCATATTCGTTATCAAGTTCGCCAGCGCGACTTAGATGGCGTTCCAGTCTATTTGATTGACTGTGATCCGTATTTTGATCGTCCCGAACTGTACGCAGAAAGTAACCAAGCGTACCCAGACAACGGTGAACGTTTTGGTTTCTTCTCGGCCGCTTGCCTTGATGTGTTGCCAAAATTAAACATCAAGCCGGACATCATTCATGCCAACGACTGGCACACGGGCTTAGTCCCATTTCTGCTCAAAACACGTTACCGCGAAGATCCTTACTTTGATGGTGTGAAGAGCGTTATCACTATCCATAATGCCATGTTCAAAGGGATTTTCTCGTACCACCAGTTGGACGTGATCCCAGAACTCAACTTGTCTGGGATGGAGTTTCTACAGTATGGCCACGATCACATTAGCATGCTGCGCGCCGGTATCGCGTTCGCCGATAAAATCAATGCGGTGAGCCCGAACTATGCCTCGGAACTATTAACGCCATTGGGCTCTCATGGGTTGGTGGACGATTTTGTTCGACGAGCGCGCGATCTGCACGGCATCATTAATGGATGTGACTACACCGAGTGGAATCCGAAAACGGACCGTTACTTGCCGGCAACTTACTCTGACGATGCAACGTCGCTCAAGCAGGGAAAGATGGCGAGCAAAACGGCCTTGCAAGACGAGTTACAACTGCCTAAACGCGATGTCCCGCTGTTTGGCATGGTGTGTCGCCTGACCCATCAAAAAGGCTTCCATTACATTCTGCCGATTTTAGAACACTTCTTGCGCAACGACGTGCAACTGGTGATCGTCGGCACTGGCGAGCCAGAAGTGGCAGCGAAACTGCACAAGATCGCTGCGGCGCATGCTGACAAGTTTGCTTTCGTTGAAGCATACAGCAATCGCTTTGCACACTTAGTCGAAGCGGGTTCTGATTTCTTCCTCATGCCTTCCGAGTTTGAAGCGTGTGGTTTGAATCAGATCTATAGCATGGCCTATGGCACGTTGCCGATTGTGCGTGAAGTGGGGGGATTAAAAGATACGGTGCTGGATTACGATAAGTATCCCAACGAAGCCACCGGATTCGGTTTCCAAGAACCATCCCCTGAAGCGCTGCTTATCACCATGCAACGCGCTTTGCTGTTTTATCTGCAACATCCCGATGAAATGGTAAAAGTGCAGCAGCGCGCGATGCAGAAAGATTTCAGTTGGAAAGAATCGGCCCTTGATTATATCAAGATGTATCGGCTGGCGATTTTTGACTAACGACACACAACAGAGCGCCTCGGCGCTCTGTTTTTTTAGCGACGTAAACGATCCACCAAACAGATTTTTACATCTCCTGTGCAATTGAGGAGGCGCTTTGTGGTAGTCTTTGCGCCGTTAACAACTCGCATCTTCAGTGGTGTTCATGACTCACAGTTTGCTGTTTCACAAAACGTTCTTGCATCCGACCAGCCCAGAATGGGTGGTGTTTGTGCATGGTGCCGGAGGGAGTTCCTCCATCTGGTTCAAGCAGATCAAAGCGTATCGTCAGCATTTTAATTTGCTGTTGATTGACTTGCGCGGGCACGGACGTTCGGGTGAGTTGTTTAAAGATCTGATGGCCAATCGCTACACCTTCCAAACAGTCACTCTTGATGTATTGCGCGTGCTGGATCATCTTAAGATTCAATCGGCGCATTTTGTCGGCATGTCGCTGGGCACCATCATCGTGCGCAATGTGGCCGAAATGGCGGCGGGGCGCGTGCGTTCTATGGTTTTGGGTGGGGCTGTGACTCGGCTCAATGTGCGCTCTCAGGTGCTGGTGAAACTCGGCCATCTGAGTAAACACATCATTCCTTATATGTGGCTCTACCGGCTATTTGCTTACATTGTGATGCCACAACGTAGCCAAAAAGAATCTCGACATCTGTTTATTCGTGAAGCGAAGAACCTGTGTCAGAAAGAGTTTAAACGCTGGTTCACACTCACGGCTGAAGTGAACCCGTTGATGCGCTATTTTAAAGACCGCGAGCTGGCGATCCCAACGTTGTATTTGATGGGGGAGCGGGACTACATGTTTATTCAACCGGTCAAAGAGATGGTCGCGGCGCATCGCCAAAGTGAACTACATGAAATTCCGAACTGCGGCCACGTGTGCAACGTGGAACAGCCAGAGCTTTTTAATCAGGTGTCGATTCAGTTCATTCAGCAACAAGCTCGCCCGTCAGCGCATTGACACGGCTTTGCCGCGAGTTTTTCATACCGCGTCGTCATTGCTCATTCCGCGGGATCGTCGATATGGCCACATTGCCAGCAGATGGCAAACTGCCCTTCGTTGACCTCTCCGCAGTACGTGCAGCGCCAAGGCTGCGTGTCTTGCGCACTGAGTGGACGTTGATAATCCGCAATGATGGCTTGCGCTTTGGCATATTGGGCTTCATCTAGTAGCCAGATATATGGCTCGGTATCCTCACTCAGGGGCAATTCTCCCCGCAGACCAAATAATCCTTCACCCCGCACTTCACACTGAATGTGCGCCTGTTTGAGCAGTTCACACAACAGATGCGCGTCAGTGGGATTGTGAGCAATGTAAATCTTCATCTCAGGCAGCGTCATTTGTTGAGTGGCGCGTGATGCGGTTCATCACCCATTTCATGAGCAATGGAAACAACCCGAGCAACGCAAATGAGAGCAAAACGGCTGGTGAAATGATGCCAGAGAGTGAGTCGATCTGCGCTAGTTGTGTGCCAGCATTGATGTAGACCGCCGTGCCCGGCAACATGCCCAACTGACTGACCCAATAGTAGCGCGTTAGCGCAATCGGGCTTAATCCCATCAGCAGGTTGATCAGGAAAAATGGAAACACCGGGATAAGGCGCAGGGAGAGCAAATAAAAGGCGCCGTCTCGAGCCATGCCTTGATTGACGGCATGGAGTTTGTCGCCAAATCGAGTCTGTACCCACTCTTTTAACAGATAGCGGCTGCTCAGAAACGCGAGTGTGGCACCGATGGTGCTGGCAAATGAGACCAGTAACAGGCTGAGCCAAAAGCCGAATAATGCTGCGCCAAGCAAGGTCACAACGGCTGCACCGGGAATGGAGAACGCAGTGATGAAGACGTAACTGAGAAAGTAGATCAGCGCGGCAGTGACCACATGCTGATCAATATAGTCGGCCAGTAGTGCTTGCTGGGCTTTGGCATTGTCGAGTGTCAGGTATTGGCCAAACGTGGTCGCCAGCGCGACGATCACGGCGATTAAGATGAGGCCCAAAATCAGCTTTTTACTCATTGAAGATTCCCACGAGATGATGGTAATAGGTATACGTAACCAGACAGGGAAAAGCGATCTTTTCTTTCAAAGAAAAAGCATCCGCGAACGGATGCTTTTAGTGAAGTTGCTCTCAAAAAGGTTTACGACAAACGTTGTAACAACTCGTCGCGGCGAGTTTGAGGGATCACCGACCAGTGTTTCCCCTCAATTGCGCCTTCCAGTGCCCATAGCAGTTCTAAGCCGACATCTGAAGAATGTGATTGTCGAACGGCTTTGTATGCTTCTACGGCACCTTTCTCCTGCAGTGCTTCCACCGTTTCGATACCGGCTTTTTTCAGCATCCGTTCGGTCGCAAGGCGCAGGTTAGGGAGATCTTTCAAACGATCGGGTTTCGCCTGGGCTTGAGTCTCTCGCTCAGATTTTGCCACAGTGAGTGCCGATTTAGCGTCATCGAGAATACGGCCCGTGTCTGACCAGCAGTCTTCCGGCAAAGCGAAATACTTGGTCACTACGGGGAATCCGCGTTTTTTATAAACATAAGGCTCGTAGCCTTGTTGCTTGAATTTTGCGGTTGAAGCGTCGTCGGCGCGAATGTGGAGTCTGTCATTGACCACCAATGCGAACATTGTGTCATCGACAAAAATCCCAAAGCCACCAAACATTGAACGAGATTTAACGCGTCCAAGTTGCTCAAAGAGCCGCATCGAATCTTTTAGTATTGGTTTATCCATGCTGTAAGTCTCGGTGTATTAATTAATACGCCACCAAAGTCAGGTCCGAGAAAGTAGCAAAAGAATGCAATGAGTGTGTCAGTTAGGAGTCAACTTCTTAATATATGCATTTTTGCCATCGGTAACCCCGCTACCTACCCAAAATTGGGTTTAGGCCGGAGGCTTTGCGTCCCACCTTTTCAGATGGTTTGCCCTGTGCGTGACATTTCCTTTAGAAAAGGATAATCAAAAGTTTGAATAAGCATCACATTTACTTGATGTAAATGTGATGTCATTCAAATATATGTCTCTAACTATTGCAACTGAATTCACACGTTTTTTGTATGAGTATGCAACATTAGATAGACAGATTTTCGGCAAAGTTATTGTTTTGTCAAGTCTTTTACGGTGTCGCGTTCAACAATCTCAGGGTGCATCTCGAATATACGGCGTTCGTGCTCTTTATCCTTGATGCGTTCCAGCAAAATTTCGAAGGCGTTTTTACCCACACGGCGTTTCGGTTGGTGGATGGTGGTCAGCGGTGGTGAGAAGTATTCGGCCAGTTCAATGTTGTCGTAACCAATCACCGACATGTCATCCGGAACGCGAATGCCACGTTGTTGTAAGCGGCTGATTAGGCCCAGTGCCATGGTGTCATTGAAACAGAATACTGCGGTCGGACGTTTGTCCATCGCGATGATTTTATCCGCTGCCAGTACAGCGGTATCACATTCAAAGTTGCCTTCCAAAATCCAGTCTTCACGCACGGGCAGATTTGCTTCTGCCATGGCACGGCGGAAACCAGCAATGCGTTCCTGACACGCAGCTTTCACGAAGTGGCCGCTTAGGCAGGCGATATCCGTATGACCGCGATCAGTCAGGTATTTCGTCGCCAGGTAACCCCCTTCTTCGGAGTTATCAATGATTTTGTCGGCTTGTGAGGTTTCTGGGCCCCAGTCCATGATCACTTTTGGAATGTCTGAGTGACTTTCCAGCATTTCCAACAGTTCTTCGGTCAGGTCAGAACACATCACCAGAATGCCGTCCACACGCTTTTCTGCCAGCATGCGGATATAGTCGCGTTGCTTTTCGTAAATGCCGCCAGTGTTACATAGAATTAAGGTGTAGCCCTGACGGTAGCAGTAGCTTTCTACGCCATCGATCACTTCAGAGAAGAAGAGGTTGGTCGATTGCGTCACGAGCATGCCGATGGTGCGAGTGGTGTTGCATTTTAAGCTGCGAGCGACCGCGCTTGGCGCGTAGTTCAGCTCTTTTACCGCTTCCATCACTTTTTCTTGTGTGGTTTCTGCAACAAAACGAGTCTTGTTGATTACGTGAGATACGGTTGTTGTTGATACGCCAGCAAGGCGTGCAACGTCTTTAATCGTAGCCATAGGTTAGTCCTGTCGATGACTGCTGAATGCGAAAAAACTTCGCGCGATCAAGTCCAGCAGCGATTAGGCGGTACACAAAGTGAAGCCTATAAGTAGTAAAAACACAAAAACCGCTTTTAAACAGCGGTTTGCATCTTCAATTCATATTTTTATCGTTTGCGGTCAAGATTCTAGACTGCTACGCGTGAACTCGCAATGAAATTCATCGGATGAGATCAAATGATCATCACAAAGTTCACGGTATATTCGTCAATTTGTGAGCACGATAGCGAACTATTCGTCGGCTAAATAAGCCAAGTCGAGTTCGAGGAATGCCACCAACAGTTCGGTCACCGCAGCATAGAAACCGAATTGATCCAGTGACTGGCAGCGCGTGGCAAATTGGGGCACCCACCGCATTAAATGGGTTTGAATGAATGCGGCTTGTTCGGCGAATGCGCGCTCCATATGCGCCTCTTTTTCCAGCTCATTACTGCGAATGATGAGGTGGCCTAAAAAGTCGAGTTCAATCGCCAAATGGTCGGCAGGCTCATTCAATGTTTCATGCGTGGTGACGCCGTGTTTTTTCAGCAGTTCAGCCATTGCTTGCGCTGGCGTGTCGTTGAGTAATCCGGTTTGGCCGATGTACACCGAGGCGTAAGGCAGCGCGGAATCTTTGTCTGATTTTAAAAACAGATCGCAAAAGTCAGCGGCAAGTTCGAGGCGTGCATCCTCACGGTCCATCAATCGGTTGAGAGCATCCACCAAATGTGTGACGGCAGCGTGCAGCCCGGCGTTTTCGCCCAGCCCGCCGAGGAAGGCGCGAATTTGAGGGGAATGATATTGTTCAATCTCTTTGTCACTGAGTTCTTTACTAAATAAGCTCGATAGCCACCAATAAATTTCGGCACGCTTTTCGTTAAAGACTTTGATTTCCTGCATGGGTCGACTCCGAATACTCTCTTCCTCTAAGTCTAAACAATAATTGTGAATAGCAATAACGCAATGCGTGAAAAAATATGAACAAATAAGTCGGTAAATTAACGGTTTGTCAGGAGATTGCTTTGAATCAATAAACTCTGATGTTTTTGGTTGAGATGCTAGAATTATGACTGTTTATGAATAGAATGACGGGTATTCATAGTGGACATAAAGTGGTGTCAATGAGCTATCACATTTTAGTTGTTGAAGACGACATCGTGACCCGCAGCAAACTGGCTGGATACTTTCAAAAAGAAGGGTATCAAGTGACAGAAGCTGAGAATGGGGTAGCGATGCGTCAGGCGCTCAGTGAGCATGACATCGACCTGGTGATGTTGGACATCAACTTGCCGGGTGAAGATGGATTGCTGCTGACGCGAGAACTTCGCAGTCAATCAGATATAGGAATTATTCTGGTCACTGGACGCACGGATAGCATTGATCGAATCATTGGCCTCGAAATGGGCGCCGATGATTACGTCACCAAACCTCTTGAACTGCGTGAACTGCTGGTTCGCGTAAAAAATTTGCTGTGGCGCATCGCCATCGCGGGTCGCACATTGCCAGAACCGGAACCGGACAACGATAAATTGGTGCGTTTCGGGGAGTGGACGTTTGATATTCAGCGCCGCTCATTAACGCGCAATGGCGATCCGGTTCGACTCACCAAAGCCGAGTATGAGCTATTGGTTGCGTTGTCGGCGTATCCCAATCAGGTGCTCAGTCGCGAGCGCATTTTGAATATGATCAGTCATCGAGTGGATGCGCCGAATGATCGCACCATTGATGTGCTGATCCGTCGCATGCGTGCGAAGATGGAATTTGATCCGAAGAACCCACAGATCTTTGTGACAGTTCACGGTGAAGGTTACATGTTCGCTGGCGATTAATGCCTGCGAAAAGTCGCCACCGATGCGCGTAAAGATGCACATAAAAAAGACCAGCAATTGCTGGTCTTTTTTTGTCGCTTGCGCAGCATGCCAAAGTTAGGGCAGTGTGGTTTCTGCGTTGTTGATTGGTGCGGTTTGTTCATGACCGGCAACCCAATCACGCAGCGATTGCCATAGCATGCCCATGCTTTCGTACCAGTAATGTTCCGTCTGTTCTAAGTACAGCGCTTTTGGCGTGTACTTATCCCACGGCTGGCTAATGCTGGCTTGCGCCAAGTAGTTGGTTGGCGCTGGGATCGGCTGTAAACCGGCGGAATGGAATTCATTTAGTGCGCGCTGCATGTGACTTGCTGACGTCACGAGCACCAAACGACGTTGTTGTACAAACGCCGCCGCTTGACGCGCTTCTTCCCACGTATCTTTGGCTGTTTCCAGCAAGATGATATCGGATTTGGCAACGCCCAGCGCCAATGCGACACGCGCTAACATGCGAGCATGGCTGAACTCACTGCCACCGGCGTAGCCTGAGAGAATCAGTTTGGAGCCTGGATACATGCGCATGACACGAATGCCTTCGGCAAGGCGCATTAACGCGGCACGACTTAACTCTGACGTGGGGGGGATCTGGTCATCGACGACATGACCATTGCCCAGCACCATGACGTAATCAATTGTACCGTCAACCGGCAAAAAGGCGGAATACTGACGTTCTAACGGCATCAGCAAACGACTTGAGACGGGTTGGAATGAAATAAGGAAGATGCCAAACAGGGAAAACAAAACAACAAGGCATCCGGTTTTGCGTTTGGCCGTGAACATGATCAGCATCAGGCCCACAAAACCAATAATCAACAACGCCGGAAGAGGCATCAGTAAAGAAGAAACAATTTTTTTCAGCTCAAACATAAACAAATAGTCCGAAAAAACAGCACTTGATAATAAAAAGGGCTAAAGCCTCTTTATTCCTGCCATTCCTATGACAGAATAGCAGCACGATTGATTATCATAACTCAAGCCACTGTGACAGAAGATCGCAATTTCGACGATATTGCCCACAAATTTGCAAAAAATATATACGGCTCTGACAAAGGCGAGATCCGCCAAGTCATTGTTTGGGAAGATTTACTGCAATTGCTATCGCATTTTGACAAAGCTAGCGCCCCTTTGCACGTATTAGATGCAGGCGGGGGGCTTGCGCAAATGTCACAAAAACTCGCCAAGCTAGGCCACCGGGTCACCTTGTGTGATCTGTCTTCTGAAATGCTGCAACTGGCAGAGAAGGATATTGCAAATCACGGACTGCTTGCGCAGTATCGCTTGGTTCATTCACCGGTTCAGTCCATTCAGGACCACCTATCCGACCCGGTGGATATTGTCATGTTCCACGCCGTGATGGAATGGTTAGCGGAGCCAAAACCCGCGCTGGAGAATTTGCTGACGCAAGTCCGACCGGGCGGCATGGTGTCGGTGATGTTCTATAACTATCACGGTCTGGTTTATAAGAATGCGGTTTGCGGTAACATTCCTCACGTTTTGGAAGGCATGCCTCACCGCAAACGTTTTAAACTTCAACCGCAGAAAGGCTTAATCCCGACGGACGTCTATCAATGGATAGAAGGCGCCGGTTTTGAAATTTGCGGTAAGTCAGGTATTCGTTGTTTCAGTGATTACATCGGTAACATGAAAAACATGGGCGAATACCAATATGAAGATGTACTGGCTTTAGAACGCAAGTTCTGTCGCCAAGAGCCGTACCGCTCATTAGGTCGCTACATTCATGTATGGGCCAAGAAGAAACAAGAACAGGAATAACAATGAGTGAGTTAACTCAGAACGCTGCAGAGCAGCCAATCGATGAATTGGTCAGCTGGGTCAAGCAGCATGATTTCTCATTGAACCTGACGCCTGAGCGACTTGCGTTTCTTATCGCTATCGCAGTGCTGAGCAACGAACGGTTCGATGAAGAGCTAGGTGAAGGAGAGTTGCACGATGCGTTTATCATCGTGACTCGTATGTTTGAAGACACGGGTGACGCGTCTGCATTCCGTGCCAATAACGCGATTAATGAACTGGTGAAACAGCGCTTGATTAGCCGCTTTACCAGTGAAGTGACCGACGGCGCCAGCATTTACCGCATGTCGCCGTTGGCAGTCGGTATTACCGATTACTACGTGCGTCATCGCGAATTTTCTAAGCTCAAGCTTTCTATTCAGCTCTCGATGGTTGCCGATGAAATGGCCAAAGCCGTGGAATCTGCGCAGCAGGGCGGCACCCCAGGCCATTGGAAGAAAAACGTCTATGGCGTTTTGAAATATTCCGTGGGCGAGATCTTTGATCGCATCGACCTCAACCAACGGGTGATGGATGAGCAGCAACAGTCGGTGAAACAACAGATCGCGGATCTGCTGAACAAAGACTGGCGCGATGCAATTCACAACTGTGAAGATTTGCTGTCTGAAACCTCATCGACCTTGCGTGAGCTACAAGACACCTTGCAAGCGGCAGGGGATGAGCTGCAAACACAGATCCTCGATATTCAAGAAATTGTGTATGGCGATGCCGAACTGGACTTCATCGAAGAGACGCTGTTTGCGTTGCAGATGAAGCTCGACCGCATTACCAGTTGGGGCCAACAGGCGATTGACCTGTGGATTGGCTACGACCGCCACGTGCACAAATTTATTCGTACCGCCATCGACATGGACCAGAACCGCGCGTTCAGTCAGCGCCTGCGTCAATCGGTGAACGATTACTTCGAGCAACCTTGGTACCTGACCTTTGCCGATGCAGAACGCCTGAGCGATTTGCGCGACGAAGCCTTGGTGCTGCGTGATGACGAAGTGACGGGCCATGTCCCAGCCGAAGTCGAGTACGAAGAGTTTCAACAGGTCAATGATGAGCTGGCCGAGCGCATTGGTGACATGCTTAAACAGCATAAAGAGCAAGGACAAGCGATTGACCTGGGCGTTGTGCTGCGTGATTACCTCGCCATCCATCCACGAACTCATCATTTCGATTTAGCCCGAATCGTTGTCGACCAGGCCGTACGTCTGGGTTACTCCGACTCAGATTACCGAGCCATTCAGCCAGATTGGCAAGCAATTAACGATTTTGGTGCAAAGGTACAAGCAAATGTCATCGACCGATATTAATGAATACATGCCAGAGAATCTGGCCAAAGCGATTGCCAACCCGCTTTTCCCGGCGCTCGATAGCCTGTTGCGTGCAGGCCGTCATATCTCCAGTGACGACATGGACAATCATGCATTTTTGTCTGATTTTGAGCCGGAATTGGCGCTGTTTTATCAACGTTACAACACCGAATTGGTGCGCGCGCCGGAAGGGTTTTTCTACCTGCGTCCGCGTTCAACCTCGCTCATCCACCGCAGTGTCTTATCAGAACTCGACATGCTGGTGGGCAAAGTGCTGTGTTTCCTTTATCTGAGCCCAGAACGTCTGGCGCATGAAGGCATCTTCACCAATCAGGAGTTGTACGACGAACTGCTGACCTTGTCGGACGAGAAAAAACTGATGAAGCTGGTGACCAACCGAGCCAGTGGGTCAGACCTCGACAAAGAGAAGTTGTTTGAAAAAGTACGGACGTCCCTGCGTCGCCTGCGCCGTCTTGGCATGGTGATCAACATTGGTGAAACGGCCAAATTCCGCATTACAGAAGCGGTGTTCCGCTTTGGCGCCGATGTGCGTGTGGGTGATGACGTACGCGAAGCGCAATTGCGTTTGATCCGCGACGGTGAAGCCGTGGTGCACGCGCAAGAGCCAAGCCAACAAAGCCTGCTCGATAACGATGAAGAAGCAGAACAACATGATGATGACGAGCAAACAGAGTTGGAAGGTGAAGCATGATTGAACGAGGTAAATATCAATCGCTGACCATGATCAATTGGAACGGCTTTTTTGCGCGTACTTTTGACATTGATAATTTGGTGACCACCCTGTCTGGCGGGAACGGTGCCGGTAAATCGACCACGATGGCGGCGTTTATTACTGCGCTGATCCCAGACCAAACCTTACTGCATTTCCGTAACACCACTGAAGCGGGCAGTTCGCAATCGTCTCGCGACAAAGGTTTATACGGTAAATTGCAACCGGGTGCGTGTTACGCAGCACTTGATGTGGTCAACTCCCGTAAGCAGCGCTTGCTGTTTGTGGTGAAGTTGCAACAGGTCGCAGGTCGTGACAAAAAAGTCGACATCAAACCCTTTGTGATTCAAGGCTTGCCAAGCCACATCAAACCAACAGATGTATTGATTGAAAGCGTTTCGGACAAACATGCCCGTGTGCGCCAAATCAACGAAGTGAAAGATTCCGTGGCCACCATTGAAGGCGCGCATTTTAAAGCGTTCCCGTCAATTGTGGATTACCACAGCCAAATGTTTGAATTCGGTGTGATTCCGAAGAAACTGCGCAACAGCAGTGACCGTTCAAAATTCTACCGTCTGATCGAAGCGTCGCTGTACGGCGGTATCTCCAGTGCCATCACCCGTTCATTGCGTGACTACCTGCTGCCACAAAATGGCGGCGTGAAGAAAGCGTTCCAAGATATGGAATCAGCGCTGCGTGAAAACCGCATGACGCTTGAAGCGATCAAAACCACGCAGGCGGATCGGGATCTGTTTAAACATCTGATCACCGAATCGACCAACTACGTGGCGGCGGACTACATGCGTCACGCCAACGATCGCCGCAACAAAATGGATCAAACGCTGGCACTACGTAGCGAGTTGTTCAGCGCGCGCGAAACCTTGATCGAACAAAACAGTCTGCTCAATCGGGTTCACGAAGAGCTGGAAATGTTGGTCGAGACCGAATCGGTACTCGAACAGGATTACCAAGGCGCGTCGGATCACCTGCAATTGGTGCAAAATGCACTGCGTCAGCAGGAGAAAATTGCGCGTTACCAAGATGACTTGGAAGAGCTGAGTGTTCGTCTCGAAGAGCAGCTGATGGTCGTCGAGGAAGCGCAAGAGCGCATGATGATGGTCGAAGAGCAGGCCACGGTCGCAGAAGATGAAGTCGACAGCCTGAAGACGCAGTTGGCCGATTATCAGCAAGCGTTGGATGTGCAACAAACCCGTGCGCTGCAATACCAACAGGCGCTAAATGCGCTTGAAAAAGCGCAGCAACTGCTGGGCGACGACACCCTCAGTGCCGACAGCGCGCAAGCGTTAGTGGCGCAATTGAAGGATCAGCAAGACGAACGCACATCAGAACTGCTGGCACTCAAACACAAGCTGGATATGTCCTCTGCGGCGGCTGAGCAATTCGACAACGCCTTTGCGTTGGTAAAAAGCGTGCTGGGTGATGTTGCGCGCAGCGATGCTGCCAGCAAAGCGCAGCAACTGATTCGTCAAGCGCGCGATGCCGAACAAATCACGCAAAACGAACACCAATGGTACGCGCAGCAGCGCGATCTGGAACGTCGCATCGAGCAGCAACGCAACGTGCGCCAACTGGCTGACAGCTACCAGAAACAGCATCAGGTCACCTTGGCTGATGAAATCACGCTGGAACAAGAGCGTGAACGCCACGAAGTGTTGATTGAAAGCTTGGAATTTAGCCAGGAAGAGCTGCGTGAGAAACGCAGTCAGCAGCGCCGCAGTGAGCAAGATTACCAAGCGCAGATTTCGCGTTTAGAAGCGATTGCGCCTGCGTGGATCAAAGCCAACGATGCACTGGAAACGTTACGTGAGCAAAGTGGTGCCGAATTGGCAGACAGCCAATCGATCATGGCGCACATGCAGCAGGTGCTGGAAGAAGAAAAAGCACAGTCGATTGCGAAAGACAAGTTAGCGGAACGCCGCGCAACACTGGAAAGCGAGATTGAGCGTCTGGCGTCTCCGGGTGGTTCGAATGATTCGCGCCTCAAAGGCTTGGCAGATACGCTAGGCGGTGTGCTGCTGTCGGAAATTTACGATGACATCACCATCGACGATGCGCCGTATTTCAGTGCGATGTACGGCCCGGCTCGTCATGCGATTGTCGTGTCGGATCTGTCTGGCATCAAAGAGAAGCTGGTTGAACTGGACGACTGTCCGGAAGACTTGTACCTGATCGAAGGCGACATCGATGCGTTCGACGACAGCTCCATCAATGCCGAAGAGCTGGAAGGGGCGGTGTGCGTTCAACTCAACGATCGCCAAATGCGTTACTCCCGTTTCCCGAAAATCCCACTGTTTGGCCGTGCGGCGCGTGAACAACGCTTGGAGCTGTTACGTGAAGAGCGTGACGATGTGGTGGAAGCGCATGCGAAAGCGGCGTTTGATTCACAGAAACTGCAACGTCTGTACAGCAACTTCAACCAGTTTGTGGCGCAGCATCTGCAAGTCGCGTTTGACGCTGATCCAGAACAAGCGCTGATGCAAGCGCGTGACAAACGCAATCAACTGAGCCGCACGTTGGCGGAGCTGGATGGTCAAGAGCAGCAACAACGCAGCCAATTGCAATTGAGCAAACAGGCGATTGCCGCCTTAGCGAAGATTGCGCCAAACATGTTGCTGCTGGAAGACGATTCGCTTCAAGCGCGCTTTGAAGAAATTGAAACCAAGATTGCCCAACTGTCAGAAGCCAAATCGTTCGTCGCGGCGCACGGTAAAGCCATTGCACAGTTGGAAAAAATCGCCTCCGCCTTGGATGCCGATCCAGAGCAGTTTGATGCACTGGAAGCGCAATACCAACAAGCGGATACCGCGCTGCAACAACTCAAGAAACAGATTTTTGCCTTGTCGGATCTGGTTGAGCGTCGTCATCACTTCGCCTATGCCGATTCTGTCGATCTGCTGAGCAAGAGCAGTGAACTGAGCGAACAGCTTAAAGCGAAGCTGGTGCAGGCGGAAAACCTGCGTAACCGCAGCCGTGAAGAACTCAAACAAGCTCAGGCGCAGATGAACCAATACAACCAAGTGTTGGCGTCGCTGAAGAGTTCACACCAAGCGAAGCTGGAAACGGTTCAAGAGTTCAAGCAAGAGCTGCAAGACTTTGGTGTTCACGCCGATGAAGGCGCGCTGGAGCGTGCCCAACGCCGCCGTGATGAGCTGCAAGAGCGTTTGCATACCTCTCGTGGCCGGAAGAGCGAATACGAGCGTACCATCACCTCGACAGAGCTGGAGATGAAAGCGCTGGCGAAACGCATGAAGAAAGTCGAGAAAGACTACAAAGATCTGCGTACATTCGTGGTGAATGCGAAAGCGGGTTGGTGCTCGGTGCTGCGTTTGGCGCGTGAAAACGATGTTGAACGTCGCCTGCACAAACGTGAACTGGCGTATTTGTCGGCCGATGAACTGCGTTCTATGTCGGACAAATCGTTGGGTGCATTGCGTCTTGCGGTCGCCAACAACGAAGACTTGCGTGATTCACTGCGTCAGTCGGAAGACAACGCACGCCCTGAGCGCAAAGTGTTGTTCTACATTGCGGTGTATCAGCACCTGCGTGAACGCATTCGTCAGGACATCATTCGTACCGACGATCCGGTCGAAGCAATTGAAGAGATGGAAGTGGAACTGGCGCGTCTGACGGAAGAGCTGACACAACGTGAAAACCGCTTGGCGATCAGTTCTGATTCAGTGGCGAGCATCATTCGCAAAACCATTCAGCGTGAACAAAACCGCATTCGCATGTTGAACCAAGGCTTGTCGAACATCGCCTTTGGTCAGGTGAAAGGCGTGCGTCTGAACGTGAAAGTGCGTGAAAGCCACGAAATTTTGCTGGCAGGGCTGTCGGAGCATCAAGCGCAGCACAAAGATCTGTTTGAAAGCGCGCGCTACACCTTCTCAGAAGCGATGGCGAAGCTGTTCCAACGTGTGAACCCGCATATCGATATGGGGCAACGTTCACCGCAAGTCCTGGGTGAAGAGCTGTTGGATTACCGTAACTACTTGGAACTGAGCGTGGAAGTAAACCGTGGCTCAGACGGTTGGTTGCAAGCAGAATCGGGCGCTTTGTCAACGGGTGAAGCGATTGGTACGGGTCAGTCAATCCTGCTGATGGTGGTGCAGAGCTGGGAAGAAGAGTCTCGTCGTCTGCGCAGTAAAGACATCATGCCATGTCGTCTGCTGTTCCTTGATGAAGCAGCGCGTCTGGATGCGAAATCTATCGCCACGCTGTTTGAGCTGTGTGAACGTCTGGATATGCAGCTTTTGATCGCGGCACCAGAGAACATCAGCCCAGAAAAAGGCACTACTTATAAACTGGTGCGTAAAGTGTTCAAAGATCACGAACACGTGCACGTGGTGGGTCTGCGTGGCTTTGGCCAGACGGAGAAACCCAAAACCGATGAGCAGCTACTGGCGGAAGAATTAAGCTAACGTCGACGCGCTTGACCTTGAATAAGGTCATTTAAATCCATGATCAAACGCCTTCCTTGTGAAGGCGTTTTTTTATGCCGGTCTTTGGTTGGTCTCTGGTTGGTCGATGACATCGGGCGCCACACGCTGAGCACGGGCTCGCAATGGTGGTGCTTTGTGTTCGGACTGATGCTGTTGAATGTGGCTTATTTACGGTTGTGGAATGCAGCGTGGGCGAAGGGGGATATGGCAAGGGAAGGGTAGTTCTGGGCAGGCGCTCGTGCGTTGACACGGCCATCAGGCATGTGATTCAAGGTAAAAAAACGGGGCACTTGCGCGCCCCGTTGAAGTTTCAGATACCAAGTTGAAGTCTCAGATACCAAATTGTTTGACCGCGTAGGCGACGCGCTCAGCGGGCGTCGGCGCAATCAATGGTGAACCTAAACTCTCAATGTGATGCAGACGGGGCAACAATCCGGCGCCGTTGGCAATTTGAATTGCCAAGCCGGGGCGCGCATTCAGCTCCAGCACCATCGGGCCTTCTTCTTTGTCCAGCACCATATCGGTACCGATGTAGCCGAGTCCGGTCATTTCCCACGCACTGGCCGCGAGCGTCAATAAGCGCTCCCATTGTGGCACTTGTAATGTATGAAGCTCTTTGCCGGTATCCGGATGATGGGTGACCGGGCGGTTAAACTGCACGGCACGGACCGCTTTGCCGGTGGCGATGTCGACACCCACACCGACCGCACCTTGGTGCAGGTTGGCCTTACCGTCTGAAGCAGACGTGGAAAGACGCATCATCGCCATGACCGGGTAGCCTTTAAAGACGATGATTCGAACATCAGGCACACCTTCATAACTGAAACCGTCAAAGCAGTCGTCAAACTTGATCAAGTTTTCTACTACCGCCACGTCGTTTTTCCCACCAAGAGAGAACAACCCCGCCAGCGCATTACTGATGTGGCGCTCGACGTCCTCTTTACTGATGGTTGAACCGGACGGCTTGGTGTACACGCCATCTTTGTGAGACACGATGACCAAAATACCTTTACCGCCACTGCCGCGAGCTGGCTTAATCACAAAGCCAGGCCACTCTTTGACCATGTCGTGAATGCGTTTCACATCCCCTTGGTTGCTGATCACGCCAATCAGTTTAGGCACCGTACAACCAGCGCGCTGCGCAATCAGTTTGGTTTTGAGCTTGTCATCCACCAACGGGTATTTGGAACGATCATTGTAGCGCCCAATGTAGCTGTGGTTACGCTTGTTCATTCCCATGATCCCCTTCCGACGTAACTTGAAAGGGGAGGTGTATTCAGAAAGAGAGAAAAACATAATTAATCTCCGTCTGCGAGGGGTTTAAAGCGGCGCAGCTCAGTAATTCGGTAACCAGTGTATGTTCCCAACAGCAAAATAGCCGCTAGAACAATCAACTGAAGTCCGATGAAGTTAAAGGTCAGGTGCTGCACGTATGAGTTGGTCATCGCCAGATAAATCAGCACAGCAGTCAGCAGCGAACCGCCACCTTGCATGATGACTTCTTTCGCGCCTTCTTCTTCCCACAGAATCGACATCCGTTCGATGGTCCACGACAAGATGATCATCGGGAAGAACGTAATGGTCAGGCCTTCCGTCAAACCGACTTTAAATGCGACTACGGTAAAGACGGAAATAATCAGGATGACCGAAATGATGACTGCGGAGATCCGTGCAACCAACAGCAAGTTCAATTTGGAGAGGTAACTTCGAATGATGAGGCCGGTGCCGACAATCAACAGGAAGCCGACGATACCGGTGGTCAGTTGCGTTTGTACGAAAGCGACGGCAATCAGAACCGGCATGAACGTACCGGAAGTTTTCAATCCAATGATTACGCGCAGGAAGACCACAATCAACGCCCCGATTGGAATCAACATGATGGTTTTGAACATCGCCTGTTCTTCCAACGGCAGGCTGTGGATCGACAGGTTCAGCAAGCCGTCAGACTGAACTTTGCTGTCCGTGGCCTGTTGCGGTGACACGTCTTGCGCAATCATGCTAAACAGCACTTGGCTGTTTTGACCGCCCATCACATCCAGCAATGAGATGTTTGATTCGTCCCACACCAAGAGATTCGGGTGAGTCGGTTGCGTACCGGTTTCTGGATTAAACAGCACCCATTTTTTGCCATTCCACACTTCGTTCATGTGTTGAATCGCTTGGCGACGGCGACCATCTTCCAACTGAATGACGCCAACCACTTTGTTTGGCACTTGTGCGTACGACAACAGTTTCTGCGCGGTATCCACCTTGCTCATTTTGTTCAGCAGCAGGGCTGCATTCTGGCTCTCGCTATCGTTTAGCGTTTTGATGAGTTCGCGAGTGAAGGTGACATGATCGGCAGACAGGCGTGTGGCTTGGTCAATCACGGCAATCGCCGCTGCTTCTTCTGGGCCATCAAACGTTGGCTTCACGATTTCGCCTGTAGGGGGAACCGGAATCGTTTTCGCTTGAGGGTCGACCAGAAATTGCGTCTTGTAATAGATGGTTTGAGGGCCGGTTGCTTGACGAATCGACCACTCAGCGCGGCGGCCGGAATCGGTGCTGACATATGAAATGCCGTAACCGGGTGAAGATGCGTTCTCGCCAACCAGTGTGTAGCCGTCTTGCGTGTGCGGTGCGGCAAGTGACACTTTGGCTTCTTTGCCCTGAGCTACAAACTCAACGCGGGCTTCAATATCCCATACTTGACGGGTTTCGCCTGGGGTCCACGGTACACCGTAGCTCTGATGACGAATGACACTTAACGTAATGCCGACCGCAACCAACAAAAGTATGGAGAGATAAAACGGAACTCGTGACGTCATAAGTGAGTGACCTTATTTATTTTATTTTGGTTTCTGTCTGAATATATTTACGACTTACATCCACTACTGCGATATCGCGAATGAACTCGCGACCAAGAAGGATAGGATGGCTCATCTGAGAACGGTCGGCCAGTGTGAACTGTGTTTTTTCGTGGATATCACCCAGTTTGACCCACAGTTCAACCACCGCACGGCGTTCACTTTGGTCGCTGGTGGATTGACGAATACGGACATAACGTAAGATAGGCGCTTCAATCCAACCACTGTCATCTTTGGCACCGGTTTCATCAGAAAGATGGAAACGAACCCAATTTTTGCCATTTCGCTCAAACTCTTCCACATCCACAGCATTCAGAGACGACGTGGCGGCACCTGTATCGATGCGTGCGTCGAAGTTTTTCTTCAGCGTATCAATGGTGACTTTTTCAATCTCACCCAACACCACTTCGTGACGCGGTTTGGTTTGCACGGCCATGGCCTGAACTTCGGCCGGTGGGGTTTCAATCACCGTATGAGTTTGCTCGGCAACCGATTTGAGTTCTTTCACTTCGGACTTGAGGGAAACGACCTGACTTTCGAGGCTATCGATGTAGTCCATTTGATTGCTGATGTGCAGCTCGAGGTTGGTCATTTTGTTGGAAAGCGTGGATTCGGACTGTTGAATCGCGTCCAGCGTAGCTTGGTGGTACTCGTCGCCCTTTAATAATGTGCAGCCAGAAAGCATGGTAAGTGCAACGACGGGTGCTATTCGCTTAAACATTTGCGACCTTATTCTTGATTATCGGTTGATGTATTTATAGCAGAGGATGCATCGCGCATCCCGTGCTAGGTTAGTCTTATCCATGAATTGACGAGTTAAAACTGTGTCAATTATGGTTTCTTCGCCACCAAAATCGCGCGACGTGGCGCTGGGTAGCCTTCGACCGTTTTACTTGGATCGTTCGGATCGATGTAATCCGGCAGCGAATTGTGTGTCATCCATTCCGTTGTGCGCTGTTCACCCAGCGACGTGACGTTCTCATCCACGATGCGCACGTCTTCAAAACCGACTTTTTCCAGCCACACTTTCAGTGCCGGTGCTGATGGGAAAAAGTACACGTTGCGCATCTGTGCGTAGCGGTCGAACGGAACCAACACCGCGTTTTCGTCCCCTTCAATGACCAAGGTTTCCAAAATCAGTTCACCGCCGGAAATCAGCTGGTTTTTCAATTGGATCAGGTGATCGAGTGGGGAACGACGGTGATACAGTACGCCCATACTGAAGACAGTGTCAAAGGCTTCCAATTCAGGCAACTGTTCAATGCCCAGTGGGAGCAAGTGAATGTGCTGATTGTTGCCCATTAATTTGCGCACCGCTTCGAACTGGATCAAAAATAGCTCAGAAGGGTCGATGCCAATCACTTGATGCGCGCCTTCACCCAGCATGCGCCACATGTGATAGCCATTACCACAACCCACATCCAATACGCTGCGGCCTTTCAACGGCGAGATGTGCGGTAGCAGACGATCCCATTTCCAATCTGAGCGCCATTCGGTATCAATGTGGATGCCATGCAGATGGTATGGGCCTTTGCGCCACGGGTGGAACATTTTCAGCAAGCTTTCTAGCTTCTTCTGTTCACCGATGGGCAACGGTTCTTGATTGCAGACACTCACCGAGTCTTTCAGGTCAATTGTGTCTGGTGTGAAGTCGGGAATCTTCTTCAAAGCACGCAACCAGCGATCAATATCCCCGTGGCCTTTTTCTTCCCAATCAGCCAATTGCTGTGGCAATACTTTGAGCCAAGGCTGCAGACGCGTGTCTTGCGCTAGCAGTGAATAAACGTTACCAAAGTCAAACATGGTGAGTTCCTAAATAGCGACATCATGCCCTGACATGATCAACAAAAAGCAAATCGGTTCCGTCAGGGCGAGGAACGCTTGCGAATTGATTTATTTAATGGCGAACATGGAGCCGAAGTTAAAGCATTGGAACCACACTTCGTAGCTCGAAAAGCCCAGCTGTTCAAAGCGTGCTTTATGCGTTTCGACAGAATCCGGACGCATCACGTTTTCAATCGCACTGCGTTTTTGGCTGATTTCCAGCTCGCTGTAGCCGTTTGCGCGTTTGAAGTCGTGGTGTAGGTCAATCAACAGTTCGTGAGCCGCCTGATTTTCGAAGATGAATTTTTCCGACAGGATCAAAATGCCGCCCGGGCGCAAGCCTGCGTAGATTTTCTCTAGCAGCGTGTAGCGGTCTTCTGGCGACAAGAATTGCAAGGTGAAGTTGAGTACCACCACTGAGGCGTTGGTGATATCAATGTTGCGAATATCCGCTTCAATCACCTCGACGGGGGTGTCAGAACGGTACGCATTGACGTGTAGTTTGCAGCGTTCCACCATGGCGGCCGAATTGTCGACACCAATGATCTTGCAGCCTTCCTGTTTGATGTTGCGACGCATGGAGAGCGTGGCTGCGCCGAGTGAACAGCCCAAGTCATACAGGTTGCTGTGAGGCTTGGCAAAGCGTTCGGCTAGCATGCCAATCGCCGAAATAATATTGGCGTAGCCGGGGACCGATCGCTGAATCATATCTGGAAAGACTTCAACCACACGTTCATCGAACGTAAAGTCTCCGATCTTATCGATAGGGGCTGAAAAGATAGTGTCTTTGTTGCTCATGGTAACCTCACGGCAGCTCGCGTCAGCCTGAAGATCGCTTCAGGCTCAAGAAAAGGCGCGTATTTTATGAAAAATTTTGCCTGCTGTCATTAAGCGGGCGGTGTTTCTCATCAGCAAATGTCCTGCCATGAATTCAAGTGCAAGTGACGGGTTAGAACATCGCCAGTTGGTTGTTGCCATCTTGCGCTGGAAACGGTGCCAAGTCAGGCAGCGTCAGGGCTGCCTGCAATGAATGATAAAGTGTCGCTGCAAGCTCTGGCGCAAAATGATTGTCCGGCGTGTGAATCATCACATAAGGTTGTTTTCCGTCGCGGATCCACTGTGGTAACTTATGCAACCACGGTGCAAAGAAGGGCAGGTTTGCGTCATGCTCCGGGTGGCCGATGAATCGGATCATCGGTTTGCTGGCGGTCGCGATGGCATGTACGGGCACTTTGGGCTTCTTCATTTGCGCATCGATGATGACTTCGTTAGATGGCGGGGCGGCAAAAACGGGGCGACTGTCCATGATAATGCGGTCAATTTGCTCTTCCATCAGCCATTGATTGAGCGCGCGTTCGGCGTCGCCTTTGGCAAAATACGCCATATGACGGACTTCGACGCCCAGTGGAAATTCACGCGGAAAATAACGGCGAAACTTTTTCAGCTGGTCAAGGTGCTCGGGGCCAAATGCTGCGGGCAATTGAATCGTCCACATTCCGACTCGGTCGTGCAGCGGTTCCATCAGTGTCATGAAGGTTTTTAGTTCATCCTGACACCCCTGCAGCAGGTGCTGATGCGTGATGTTTTTAGGCAGTTTAAAGGTAAAGCGGAATGCATCGTGGGTGGCCGCTTTCCAGTTCTGTACCGTGGCCGGCGATGGGGACGCATAAAACGTGGTGTTACCTTCGACGGTATGAAAAACCTGCGCGTATTTCGCCAAACGTTCAGCCGCTTGCGTGCCGCTGCCATAAAAGCCGCTCTGCCAAGCAGGGTGCGACCACATCGTCAGTCCGAGTCGAAGAGGTAGGTCATTCATGGTAATGGCTCAAATTCCGTTGCGGTTGGGCTGGTACGGGGCAGGATACGACAGATTGCGTCTTGACCCAAGTGACCTCGCATTTCGTCGACACTTGGGTATATAATCAGCGCCAATTTTACAGGGCGTCGATGCTTTAATCGCTGATTTGGCGGATTATTGTACTAAAAAACAGCGGCGCTTGATAAAACACAACAAATTGTATTCTGGAAGGTCGATCTTGATCGCCTTTCAGCGTATAAATGGAACTTTGCGCTGTGGCTTCAACGAGGAATCCACAGCTTAGAATTTGATGATTAATTAGAGATTGGGAATTTCATTATGCGTAGCCATTATTGTGGTCACCTGAACAAGTCCCTCGCAGGACAAACTGTTGAGCTTTGCGGTTGGGTTAACCGCCGTCGTGATTTAGGCGGACTGATCTTCATTGATATGCGAGATCGTGAAGGCGTCGTTCAGGTGGTTGTTGATCCCGATATGGCAGACGTTTTTGAAGTGGCAAACCAGCTTCGTAATGAATTCTGTATCAAACTGACTGGCGAAGTACACGCTCGTCCTGACAGCCAAGTGAACAAAGACATGGCGACAGGCGAAATCGAAGTCTTGGCGAAAGGCCTACAGATCATTAACCGTTCTGACGTTCTGCCACTCGACTTCAACCAGAAGAACTCGGAAGAGCAACGTCTGAAATACCGTTACCTAGACCTGCGTCGTCCTGAAATGAGCGATCGCATTAAACTGCGCGCGAAAGCATCAAGCTTCGTTCGCCGTTTCCTAGATACCAACGGTTTCCTCGACATCGAAACCCCAGTTTTGACTAAAGCAACGCCAGAAGGTGCACGTGACTACTTGGTACCAAGCCGTGTTCACAAAGGTAAATTCTACGCGCTGCCACAATCTCCTCAGCTCTTTAAACAGCTGCTGATGATGTCAGGCTTTGACCGTTACTACCAAATCGTTAAATGTTTCCGCGACGAAGATTTGCGTGCTGACCGTCAACCAGAATTCACTCAGATCGATATCGAAACGTCATTCATGACGGCGGATCAAGTGCGTGCTGTGACTGAAAAAATGATTCGCGAAATGTGGCTTGAGCTGCTGAACGTGGATCTGGGCGATTTCCCGGTCATGCCATACAGCGAAGCGATGCGTCGTTTCGGTAGCGACAAACCAGACCTTCGTAACCCGATGGAACTGGTGGATGTGGCTGATCTGCTGAAAGAGGTCGATTTCAAAGTCTTCTCTGGCCCTGCGAACGATGAAAAAGGCCGTGTTGCGGCACTGCGCGTACCAGGTGGTGCGGCGCTGTCTCGTAAACAAATTGATGAGTACACCGCGTTTGTTGCGATTTACGGCGCGAAAGGTCTGGCATGGTTGAAAGTGAACGACCTAGCTGCAGGCATGGAAGGCATTCAATCGCCAGTAGCGAAATTCCTGAACGAAACGATCGTGTCGGCTATCCTTGAGCGCACTGGCGCACAAACTGGCGACATCATCCTGTTCGGTGCCGACAAAGCCAACGTGGTTTCTGAAGCACTGGGCGCGCTGCGTCTGAAAGTGGGTAAAGAGCTGAACATCACCAACGAATCCACTTGGGCACCACTGTGGGTGGTTGATTTCCCAATGTTTGAATCGGACGACGAAGGCAATGTGGCTGCAATGCACCACCCATTCACGTCACCACTGAACATGACACCGGAAGAGCTGAAAGCGAATCCAGAAGGTGCGCTATCAAACGCGTACGACATGGTTCTGAACGGCTACGAAGTCGGCGGCGGTTCGGTACGTATTCACGATGCAACCATGCAAGCGGCGGTATTCGACCTGCTGGGCATTGATGCGGCAGAGCAACAACTGAAATTCGGCTTCCTGTTGGATGCACTGAAATTCGGTACACCACCACATGCGGGTCTGGCGTTCGGTTTGGACCGTTTGGTGATGCTGCTGTGTGGTACCGAAAACATCCGTGATGTGATCGCGTTCCCTAAAACAACCGCAGCGGCGTGTCTCCTGACCGATGCACCGAGCCTTGCAAACCCAGCTGCGCTGGATGAGCTGGCGATTGCCGTGACTGCGGCGAAAGAAAAAGCAGAATAAGCATTTGATAGGGTGGCTTAGCCACCCTTTTTTTATTGATGATCGCGCAAATGTGAAGCGAGTGATGGCCGTGATGCGGCCTGTTTGCTTATCATTGCGCGAATTTTAGTTTTAGACAGGAAACAGCACTTTGGCTCAGATGTATTTTTATTACTCGGCAATGAACGCGGGTAAGTCGACCACACTGCTTCAATCATCGTTTAACTATCAAGAACGCGGCATGACGCCCGTGATCTTCACCGCGGCGATCGATGATCGTTTTGGCGTGGGTAAAGTGAGTTCTCGAATCGGCTTAGAAGCGGATGCACATCTCTTTACCTCGGACACCAATCTGTTTGATGCCATCAAGCAACTGCATCAAAACGAAAAACGTCATTGTGTGTTGGTGGATGAGTGTCAGTTTCTGACCAAAGAGCAAGTTTATCAACTGACTGAAGTGGTGGATAAACTGGATATTCCCGTACTCTGCTACGGTTTGCGCACTGACTTTTTGGGGGAGCTGTTTGAAGGCAGTAAATACCTGTTGTCGTGGGCAGATAAACTGATTGAGCTGAAAACCATTTGTCATTGTGGGCGTAAAGCCAACATGGTGATCCGCACGGATGAGCATGGCAATGCGATTTCCGAAGGTGACCAAGTGGCGATTGGTGGCAACGACAAGTACGTGTCGGTGTGTCGTCAGCATTATAAAGAAGCGTTGGGGCGCTAAGCTGCCATTGTCTTTCTCGATAAAAAGGATGGGGTGACCCATCCTTTTTTGCGTTTGGTCCCCGAACTACTGAATCCCTGAACCAGTGAACCGATGGCGGGTGACTTGGTTTATGCAACCAGCGGTTTGAGTGCCTGATAGGCTTGCATCACCGCTTCCGGGATCGGCTGCTCAATTTGATAGCCTTTTTCGGGGTAGTGCTGAATGCGTTCGAAATCGCCAATCATGGCGTAGAGCACGAAATCGAGCGTCAAATCTTCAGTCAGGTAGTCAAAGAAGGTGCCGCCCATGGAAGTGACTTGTAACGAATCAATCGTGTCAGGCCATTGCTTCATGAAGGTCGCGTAAGCGCGGCGTTCCATGTACGGTTTTTGCACCAGAATGATTTTACGAGGGTGAATGCCTTTTTTCTGCAGCAGTTCATGCGTGAAGCGCACGTTCTCGCCGCTGTTGGTGGAACGCGGTTCGAGTAACAAAGCGTCAGAAGGCACGCCGCAATCTTTCGCCACTTGGGCAAAGGTGACGGCTTCGCTGTGTTTAAAAATGCCATCGGTAAAACGACCGTGGCCGCCGGAGAACACAATCAGCGGCGCCAAGCCTTTGTGATAGGCAGCGGCTGCGATTTCAGCGACTCGGGTATCGTTGCTGCCCGGGACGAAAATGACATCGGCAGCGGTCAGCTGATGTCCCATTTGCATGTATTGCCAAAGCGTTTCGAGATGCTGATATAGATGTTTACTCATCGCCATTGAAGGCCTCCAGAGTGTGTGAATAGTGAAACTGATATCCCGCCTGAACCAATTTGTCGCTGACAATGTGTTTATCGGCAATCTGGACCACTGGCGGCAGTGCCTCGTTGGAAGCGGCGGCTTGCAACGCGGCTTGATAAAATTCTGCTTTGCTCACGGTATTGGGCGTCGTGGCATTGACCACCTCCCGAGACAGGTGTTCAACGGCAAAGGTCACGGCGCCGACAGCGTCGGTCAGATGCAACATGTTCGCTGGTGCTAATGCACTGACTTGCTTTAACCGGGCGGCAAAGCGAGCCGGGTGACGGCTTGGGCCAATCAGGCCGCTACAGCGGACAATCGCATAATCTAGCCCTGAGTCTATGATGCTTTGCTCGGCTTGCAACATCACTTTTGCGTTGGCTGAGAAATCTGGCTCAGAGAGTGCCAGCGCAAGCGTTGCTTTTGCTTCATTCATCGGTTCAGCTCGGTCTGGATAGACGGTGGTTGAGCTGACCATCACCAACTTTTTGCACTGCGCGACTTGGGCTGCATTGGCCAGGTCTTGCCACTGCTTGGCGTATTCTGCCCCTTGTCCGCGTCGAAATCCCGGAGGGAAACTACCCACCACAGTATCGCAACCCAATGACGCGATTATGTCAGCTAAATGATCCGATTGACTGAGATCGCAAATAAACCCGTGGATGCCGTGTTGTGTCAGTTCGTCAACGCCTTGTTGAGATGTGCGGCTCGCACTGACCTGATACCCAAGCGATTGAAGATGTTTCGCCAGTGGCAAACCCAGCCAACCAGCACCGATGATGGCGATATGCGTCATTGTGATTGTCCTTTAAACAGTTGGCGCAGCAGTTCACGAGTGCGCTGATGAATGGAATCTTGAGCGTATTGATGATGTTGAATGACATCGACGTTGGTGTACCAAGCCAGTTGCTCAAAAGCAACCGGCACACGCACCAGCCGACCGGCCTCGACTTCCGCTTGTGCGAGGTGCGTTGGAAGTAGGCACCAACCAAAACCATGAATCGCTAAGTCCAGCAACAAATAGTAGTTGTCAGCGTACCATACATCTGGACTGTGCGGCTGATGAAAACTGCTGGCGGTGTAGTTGCGCGAACGAACCGCCAATTGCCGGTGCAGGCGCAGTGTGTCGATGTGCGGGGCGACGGATTGGGCGAGGGCGTGTTGACTCGAAACGTAGACATCAAACTTAATCGAACCGATGGATTCAAAATCGATCGTCTCAGGCAGCGCTAACTCACTGAAAATTAACCCGCACGTGGCGCGGCCGCTTTCAATCATTTCAATCACGTCTTTGCTCGAAGCACTTAAGCATTCCAGTTCTATCAAGGGAAATTCGGTTTCGAGTGCAGTCAGCAGTGAGGTAAGCCCCGACAGTAAAATGCCTTCATCGAGCGCCAGTGTCAGTTGCTGGCTGCCTTGTAAAGACAGCCCCGTGGCTTGTTGGATCAGACGCTTGTGCTGCTGCACCGTCGCTTGGGCGTAGGGCAGTAGCTTATGCCCGGCAGGGGTTAGTACCGGATAACGTCCTTGGCGTTCAAACAGTTGGCTGTTGCAATCGATCTCCAAATTCATCACGTGTTGACTGATGGCCGATTGCACTTTGCCCAGTTTACGTGCAGCGCTGGAAAAGGAGCCACACGCTGCGGTGGCGATGAACGCTTCAAGCTGCTCAATACTAAACATATCGCTTTTACCGATGGTATCTAACTTATATCTATCGCAATACTAGATGAAAATGATGTCATGTCCACAGTCGGAGCGACGAATCATGTCTAACCAAGAGCGTTTATTTCACGCCATCAGCTTTGAGTTGATGGCTTTACTATTTGTCGTGCCATTGGGCGCGTTGTTATCGGGGAAAAGTGGCGGCAGCATGGCCGCGATTGGGATCGGGTTGAGTCTTTTTACCGTGGTTTGGAACTACCTTTATAACGTGGGGTTTGATCGCCTGTTTGGGGCTGATCGCACGCAGCGCAAAGCAAAGATTCGAGTGTGGCATGCGGTGGGCTTTGAAGGTAGCTTGGTGTTTGTCACGGTGCCTGTGATTGCGTGGTTCTTGCAAGTGTCGTGGTCGACCGCGCTGCTGCTGGAAGCCGGATTCCTGACGTTTTTCTTCTTCTATACGATTGCGTTCAACTGGGGCTACGACAAACTTCAACCTTATCAACGTTGGGTGATTGCCACCAAAATGCAGTAGACACAAAAAGAGCGCCGATTGGCGCTCTTTTCAGTTCGTTCGTGAAGTTATGAGATCGTTAGGCGCTCAGCACGCGCAACAATCGATCGGCCTGTTCGGCCATGGCAATTCCTTCGTTGGTGAGGTAGCCACCATCGGGTTGAGTACAAAGCTGCTTCTCGAACAAGCGCTGAGCGGCACTTTGCGCCGCATCGGAGGCGTCGGTGTGAACTTTGATTCCTGTCGCGGCACTGCCGATATCAAACTGAAGTAGCAGGTTCAGTTCGTCGAGATGCTGTTGAGAAAATTTCATCGTGAGCCCTTCTTAATGATTGAATTAGGTTCACCATAGTCGTGTCATTTCGATCGCGCAATCACTCCGAAACAGAAGTGTTATATCGAACTGTTATGATGCTTTTTTCGTCAGGTATTTCGCCAGTTTTGTAATCAGTCTGCTCAATGATATGAATCATCGTCATGTCGAAATATGTGGCAGTGGGTTTGGCGAAATGTGAATTAAATTGTCTTGTTTATCAGTGTAGTAAATTGATTTTTATCAAAGTCAGGTTGAATGAATAAGAAACTGAGGTGCTATGAAAAAATTTAATTGGTCTCACGATAAAAACAAATTGAGTAAACATGCAAAATAGCCCTTGAATAAAAGAGGAAATCGGGCGATTATCCGCCACTCTTCTGAATGTATCAAAATGTAACAACTATGAACCTCAACCAATTCGACTCTTTATTGCCGCCGCAAATGGCTGAACGTGCTGCAGATACGGGGGTGGGCAAAGCGACTAAAGCGGCCTACAAATCGTTCCTTCTCGCTATCTCCGCAGGTATTCATATCGGTATTGCTTTTGTCTTCTATACAGTCGTGACCACAGGCGCGCAGGACATGCCTTACGGCGTGACCAAGCTGCTGGGCGGACTGGCTTTCAGTTTAGGCCTGATTCTGGTTGTGATCACCGGGGGTGAACTGTTTACCAGTAGTGTGTTAACGCTGGTGGCCAAAGCGAGTGGTAAAATCTCGTGGATGCAGTTGGTTAAGAACTGGATCGTGGTTTACTTCGGTAACATGGCGGGCTCCATTCTGCTGGTGATTATCATGCTGGCAACCAAACAATACATGGAAGATGGCGGTTTGCTGGGTCTGAACGCGATGGCGATTTCCCAACATAAACTGCATCACACCTTTATTCAGGCGTTTTCTTTGGGCCTGATGTGTAACATTCTGGTGTGTCTGGCGGTTTGGATGACGTTCAGTGCGCGTTCCCTGACTGACAAAGTGATGGTGATGATTCTGCCTGTGGCGATGTTTGTGTCGTCCGGCTTTGAACACTGTATTGCGAACATGTTCCAAGTGCCTATGGCAATCGGCATTAAATACTTTGCGCCGGAAGCGTTCTGGCAAATGACGGGTGCTGACATTGCACAGTATGCCGACCTCAACTTTATGACGTTCTTCGTCAACAACCTGATTCCGGTGACGCTGGGTAACATCGTCGGCGGTGGGGTGTTTGTCGGTATGTGGTACTGGCTGATCTACTTGAAAGACTGATGCGATAATCGCGAGTTGATGATCAAATGAATGAAAAACGCCACTTTGTGGCGTTTTTTGTTTTTCACGGTTATCCACATTTTCTGTGGATAACTTGTTTTAAAGCAGGTGCGTAACCTTAAATGGATGATTTATGTTGCAAAAGCTGCACAAGGATTGTGCGTGATCTGCACTGGGTTGGCGCGTGTCGTGGCAGCTGTCCCCCTTGCATTTTATTCACTGTTTTCATCGGTAAAGCGCACTTTTACTCGTCCTTCTTTGCTCAATGCAACGCGTAGCGTGAGATGCACGGATAAAGTGAGCGAAATATTCAGCATCACGAAAATGGCGATCATGATCAGCAATTGGTACTTGATGGCGATGAGGGGGGATGTGCCGCCTAAAATTTGACCAGTCATCATGCCGGGGAGGGTGACCAACCCGGTTGCGGCCATCGACGCCAGCAGTGGCGCACTGGCTTTGCGCAGCGCGCTGCGTACAAAACCGCGTGATGCATAAATCGGTGATGCGCCTAATGATAACGCGCCTTCGTATTCCGCGCGCCGCTCTTGATATGCGGTAAATAGATTTTGCAGCGCAACGATGTTGCCACTGAGACTGTTGCCCAGCAGCATGCCTGCCAGCGGAATCATGTATTGTGCGCTGTACCAAGGTGTGGGTTGTACCACCGCCACACACAGCAAAATAATCAGAGGAAACAACCCGACCGCCAGCCCGATGACAATCGGCCCGATGAGCAAGGTCACGGGCAGTTTGGCTTTGGAGACAATTGAACTGGCACCCACCCCAATCATGACCATTAACCATGCCAAATTGACCCACAGGCTATTGTGCTCGAACAGGTATTCCAGATAGATCCCCACCAGAAGCAGTTGCAATGCCATGCGTCCAATCGACCACAACATCTCTTTGCCGATATCCAGTTGGTGGTAGGCGTTCACCGCGAGCGGAATCGCGAGCAGGGTGCTAAATAGCGCCAATTGCCACCACGAAATATCGACCACACCGTTCATTTTGTTCTCCTCTGTTTTTCTGCTTAATTTAGCAGGAAATGAGGACGTTTATCAGAAAGTTTTTAAAACATCACTGAAACAAAATAATAACTAATTCGATAAAATTGAACTCGAAAAGAGAATGGTTTTGATGATTTTACGTCGCTCTGGAATACGGAAAGTTAAAAAATATGATGTATTTCCCTGCGGTAATAACAATATTATTTTTTCATATCTGTTCATATTCTTTAACACGATTTTTTAATTCAACACATCTCCGTTCAAACTCAAAAAACTATTGAATAACAAGGGTTGAACGTAGTAATTCGATTGAACCTTACTAATTTTATGGTTTAGCATTTTGCCCAATAAATAACGAACAGGTGATGACTTAATTCGTCAGTTGTTCAAAATACCTTCAATTTAAATGGGCAATTGTATGCGTGATGTTAATAAAGTTGAGGGCGGTGAAAAACGCTCTCTGGAGTGGAAGTCATTCCTCTTCATCACTGTCGTTCTGTTTCCGATTTTGAGTGTCGCGTTTGTCGGCGGATATGGATTCATCGTTTGGATGCTTCAAATGTTCGTCTTCGGACCTCCGGGCGTGCACGGCTAATGGTCGTTCACTTTTCCCTCTGCTCAACGACATTTTAAGAGAACGAAACATGAAATCTTTAATCGTAAAAATGTGGCGTACCATGACGCGACCAGCAGTACACATCAGTTTGGGTGTACTGACCATGGGTGGTTTTATTGCTGGGGTGATTTTCTGGGGTGGGTTCAACACCGCGCTGGAAGCCACCAACACCGAAGAGTTTTGCATTAGCTGCCATACCATGCGCGACAACGTGTATGTTGAGCTGCAAGAAACCGTGCACTGGAAGAACCATTCCGGCGTGCGAGCCACTTGTCCGGATTGTCACGTACCGCACGACTGGACCTCTAAAATCGCCCGCAAGATGCAGGCTTCGAAAGAGGTGTTTGCCCAAGTCTTTGGCGATCTGGGCACGCCTGAGAAATTCGAAGAGCGTCGCATTGAGTTAGCCAAGCATGAATGGGATCGCTTCTCGGCGAATAAATCCCTCGAATGTAAAAACTGTCACAACTACGACTCGATGGACTTTGAACAAATGTCGCCAACCGCGCGCATTCAGATGAAGCAAGCGGCAGAGCGGGATCAAAGCTGTATCGATTGTCACAAAGGCATCGCGCACAACCTGCCGAAAAATATGGACAGCTCTGGTGGCCTGATTGGTGAACTGGAAGGCATGGCCTCGAACACCGATTATGCTGGCGGCGAGACGCTGGTCAGCGTGCGTCATCTGCCACTGTATGAAGATGCGCAAGCCCAAGTTGAAGCGGGGCTGCTCAACCCAGCATCGCAAGTCAAAGTGTTGTCTGAGAAGGGCGACATGATGCAAGTCGAAATCTCGGGTTGGCGTAAAGCGAAAGGCTTTGGCCGCGTGATTCAGGAAGATTTCGGTATGAACATCGCGGTGGGTTCACTACTGAAAGACGCCGCGCAATCCGATGCGATTGTGACTGTGGGCGAGAAGAAAGTCGATGATCTGACCGGCCTGCCTTGGGAAGAAGTGACCGCCAAAGTGTGGATGACGAAAGAAGCGATGCTCAATGATGTGCAACCGGTGTGGGAAAAAGCGCGTGAAGCTTACAAAACCAACTGTTCTGTATGTCACACCCAACCGGATGAAGCGCACTTCGATGCCAACACTTGGCCGGGCATGTTCGACGGTATGCTGGCATTCGTGAACTTCGATACCGACAGTGAAGCGCTGGTTTTGAAGTACTTGCAAAAACACTCTTCAGATTTTGCTGAAGGTCACCATTAATCTGCGTCTTACGGAGTCAACCCATGGCGATTACACGAAGAAGTTTTCTAAAAGGTGTGGCAACCACCAGTGCGGCGTCGATTATTGGCCCAAGCTTGCTGACACCAATCACGGCTCAGGCCGCTGAAACCACCGGTTCCTGGAAAGTGTCGGGTTCACACTGGGGCGCGTTTCGCGCCCAGATCTATGGCGGCAAGGTTCAGGCCATTCAACCGCTGGAAACCGACAAACACCCGACCGAGATGCTCAACGGCATCAAAGGCATTATTTACAGCCCATCGCGCGTGCGTTACCCCATGGTGCGCCTTGATTGGCTGAAAAAGCATAAATACAGCGCTGAAACGCGCGGCAATAACCGTTTTATCCGTGTGACGTGGGATGAAGCGATTGACCTGTTCTACCGCGAATTGGAACGCGTACAGAAGCAATATGGCCCTTGGGCACTGCACGCAGGTCAAACCGGCTGGAACCAAACCGGCGCATTCCACAACTGTACGGCGATGATGCAGCGCGCGGTAGGCATGCACGGAAACTACATCACCAAAGTGGGTGACTACTCGACGGGTGCCGGCCAAACCATCATGCCGTACGTGCTGGGTTCGACCGAAGTGTACGCACAAGGCACCTCATGGACGGAAATCCTTGAGCATTCCGACAACATCATTTTGTGGGCGAACGATCCGGTGAAAAACCTGCAAGTGGGTTGGAACTGCGAAACGCACCAATCCTTTGGCTATCTCGAACAACTGAAAGAGAAAATCGCCAAGGGCGAAGTGAATGTGGTTTCTGTCGATCCGGTGAAGAACAAAACGCAGCGTTTCCTGCAGAACGATCACCTGTACATCAACCCACAGACTGATGTGGCGTTTATGTTGGCGGTCGCGCATGTGCTGTACACCGAAGAACTCTACGACAAGAAGTTCATCAGCACTTACTGTTTGGGTTTTGATGACTTCATTCAATACGTGTTGGGGAACACCAAAGACAAGATTGAACGCACGCCAGAATGGGCGGCGAAGATTTGTGGCGTGACGCCAGATTCCATTCGCGATTTTGCTCGTATGTTGGTGAAAGGTCGCACGCAGTTGCTGTTCGGCTGGTGTATTCAGCGTCAGGAACATGGTGAACAGCCGTATTGGATGGGCGCAGTGTTGGCGGCGATGATCGGTCAGATCGGCCTACCGGGCGGCGGCATTTCGTACGGTCACCACTATTCGGGCATCGGCGTACCTTCGACCGGTTTTGCAGGCCCGGGCGGTTTCCCGCGCAACTTGGATCAAGGCGCCAAACCGAAATGGGACAACACTAATTTCAACGGTTACAGCCGCACGATTCCGGTCGCGCGCTGGATTGATGCGATTCTCGAACCGGGTAAGAAAATCAATCACAACGGTAACACCGTGACGCTACCTGGCTTCAAAATGATGGTGATTTCGGGCAACAACCCGTGGCATCACCACCAAGATCGCAACAAGATGAAACGTGCGTTCCAGAAGCTGGAAACCGTGGTCACGATTGATTTCAACTGGACGGCGACTTGTCGCTTCTCCGACATCGTACTGCCAGCCTGTACGCAGTGGGAGCGAAACGACATTGACTCGTATGGGTCGTATTCCGGCAAAGGTTTGATTGCGATGCACCGCTTGGTGGATCCGATGTTCCAGTCGCGAACCGACTTTGAAATCATGACCGAGCTGACACGTCGTTTCGGCCGCCATGAAGAATTTACACGCGGTATGGACGAAATGGAGTGGGTACGCTCGCTCTACAACGACTGTAAAAAAGCCAACGAAGGCAAGTTTGAGATGCCCGAATTCGATGAGTTCTGGGAACAGAGCGTGCTGGAATTTGGCGAAGGCAAACCGTGGGTTCGTCATGCCGACTTCCGTAAAGACCCAGAGATCAACGCCTTGGGTACGCCGTCTGGCTTTATCGAAATCACCTCTCGCAAGATTGGTCGCTACGGCTACGAACATTGTCAGGAACACCCGATGTGGTTTGAGAAAACTGAACGTTCACACGGTGGCCCGGGATCAGACAAATATCCGTTCTGGCTGCAATCTTGCCACCCGGATAAACGCCTGCACTCACAGATGTGCGAATCCGAAGCGTTCCGTGCCACTTATGCGGTACAAGGTCGTGAGCCGGTTTACATCAACCCGATGGATGCCAAAGCCAAAGGCATCAAAGCCGGTGACTTGGTGCGCGTGTTCAATGGTCGTGGTCAGCTACTGGCGGGCGCGGTGTTGTCAGACAGCTATCCACGCGGCGTGATTCGCATTGAAGAGGGCGCGTGGTACGGTCCGTTATCTGAGAAAGAGGGCGCGATCTGTACTTACGGTGACCCGAATACGTTGACACTTGATCTGGGTACGTCAGAGTTGGCGCAGGCCACCTCAGCCAATACCTGTATCGTGGATTTTGAGAAGTTCACCGGTAAGGTGCCGCCTGTGACCTCTTTCGGTGGCCCGATCGAAGTCGCCTAGCGTTGCCGTATTCTTGATGATAAAAGCCAGCTCAGTGAGCTGGCTTTTTCTTGTTCGGCACGTCAGTGTCGTACTTATGCAAGATGGCCAAATAGGCCCCGCTGGCTTGAATGGTTTTCAGCCCGCGGTTGAACGCATCCAGATACGTTTGGGCGTTGGGGTTGTTTCGGGCCACCATGATGTACAACGGGCTCAAAGACACTGGTGGCTGAATATAGTTGAAATCCTCGGGGGGAATATTATTTTCGGCCATGGTCCAGCGCGCCACACGTTCATCTTCAATAAAAAGATCGACCCGCCCGGTGTGAACTTTGCGAATGTTGGAGAGAAGATCGCTCGACGGCACCCGCTTAAACCATGGACTGGCCATAAAATCATCGTCATACGCGTAGTTTTCGACAATCCCGACGGTTTTGTCTTTCAAATCTTCAAAGTTGCCGAAATAGACCTGTTGGTCTTTGCGTGCGATCAAATGGATTTCCGTATAGAGGTAAGGATCGGAAAAGCGCAATTGAGGCTCGCGTTGCGCTGAATACCATGCCGCGATGACAATCTGGTCGCGACCATGTTGAATCTCTTTTAATGCGCGTGACCAAGGCTTGATGTCGAGTTCTAACTGATAACCTTGGCTGGCATAAGCTTGCTGAGCGATTTCAACTGAAATGCCCGGATAATCTGATGTATCAATGATATACGGTGGCCATGCATCTTGCACCGCATGAATGATGGGGGCTGACCATGCAGACGATGAACATGAAAGTAGCGCGCTGAGCAGAAAACAAAATCGGGGTCGCAAAACACATTCCTAGCCTGAGAATATGACGCTGAGTGTAGTTCAATTGTTCAGTCCTCGACGAGTTTGCATCGTCGATTGTGACTAGAATCACCGCTGGCTTTTTCGCCAAACGAACCAACGTTTTTGTATTTCGTGACGTTGATAACTTATAGCGTGGACCAATCACACGATACTCAATCAGTAAAGACCATGAATTTTGAGGATGATATGACTCGACTCACACTCGATAATTTACGTGAGGTGGCGATTTTGCAGCCGCTGGATGTGGGCGTTCATCGGCATCGCAATGAGCTTCACTTTGAATATATCGGCCTGCATAACACACCGCTGAGTGCTCGCTACCCACTGTGTAAAACGGTGCTTGATGTGGAATCGGACGCCAAGATTTTAGGCGACGGATTCCAAATGTTGGCGCAAACGGCTGGCACAGTGAGCCAAGTCGAAGATGTTGGCCGCTGCCCAGACAACAACCTCAGCTACCGTATTTATGCCGCCGATGCGCCGAAACGCTTTTACAACTATTTGGTGATTGAACACGCCAACGGCTACCTGCTGTTTGGCTTTACCTCGTGTCAGCGTTTTGCTGGGTATTTTGAGATTGAACCGCACCAAGGACAGTACGGCGTGACGGCTTATCTTGATGGCGAAGGCAGTGAACCGCAATCCTGGGCATCGAATCGGTTGGAATCGGTCGTCATGTTGGAAGGCGAGTCACTGCCGCAGCTTTACCGTGACTATGTGCGTTATATTCATGCGCATCATCCGCCGCGGCCGAATTGTCAGTCCGATGCGCCTGTCGGATGGTGTTCGTGGTATGCCTATTATGCGGATGTGAATGAGCAACATATTCGAGATAACGTTGACGCCATGCAAGGCGAGTTGGACGCATTGGAATGGGTGCTGCTGGATGATGGCTATCAAGCGTTTATGGGCGATTGGCTCACGCCATCGACTAAATTCAGTGCCGGTGTGAAACAAGTCGTGGCGTCTATTCGCCAACGCGGGAAAAAGCCCGCGATCTGGATGGCGCCTTTTATTGCTGAACCGAATTCAACGGTTTTTCGCGATCATCCGGAATGGTTTGTGCGTCATGCCGATGGCACGTTGTTGAAGGCTGAAGATGTGACCTATGGCGGCTGGCGCTGCACACCTTGGTATATTCTCGATGGTTCCAACCCGCACGTACAAGAATACTTGACGCAGGTGGTGCGCACGATGCGAGAAGAGTGGGGCATTGAGCTGTTCAAGCTGGATGCCAACTACTGGGGAACGTTGAAAGGCAAGCGGTATCAGGCAGGCGTCACAGGCGTAGAAGCCTATCGCATGGGGATGCAGGCGATCATTGACGGCGCGCAAACGGCGTGGATTTTGGGGTGTAACGCCCCCATGTGGCCGTCGCTGGGGCTGGTGGATGCGATGCGCGTCTCGGATGATGTTGAGCGTCATCCGCATCGGTTCCATCAAATCGCCCGCGAAACGTTTTACCGCAGTTGGCAGCATCGCCAGTTGTGGCAAATTGATCCCGATTGCTTAACGCTCACGTCTCTACCTAATCAGGCGACCGATCGGAACGCCTATGAGTTTCATCGGAACGTCATACTCTCCGCCGGCGGTCTATTGTTATCCGGCGACCCACTGCCAGAGCTCACCGCATTTGCCAAAACCAGCCTGCAAAAGCTGATTGCACGCCATAGGCAGACGCAGGAAACGGCCAAAGTGACGTCGCTCTCGCTCAATCGCACGTTCTTAAAACTCAATGAAGTGAACGATCTGCATTGCTTGTTTAACTTTGGCGGGGATGCGTATGAATTTACGTTGATTGCCAGTCAACCTGTGCATTGGTACGACTTTTGGAGTGGCGAATCGCTGAGTGATGAGGCGACGCAAGTCCTGCTGGTGACGCTGCCAAGTGGACTACACAGCCGAGCCATTGTCACCGCATGCTGAATGCAAAGGGAGCGTGGCTCCCTTTTTCTTTGTTTAGAGAACATCAGGTTTAGAGAAAATCAGGTATAGAGAAAATTAAGGCGCGAGAAAATCCCCCAGCTTGGCTGGGGGCGGTTTCAGAGTTCAAATAACCAGTAATAGCCGTAGCCGACCACAATGGCGGGTATGGCGGTGTAAAGCGTGGCAAAAAGCGCAGCTTTGGGCGCGAGAGCGATGGCGGGAAAGAGTGCATCGCCGTCGTTGGAAATCGCATTCGACAACTGGGTCGACAGCGGCACACTGCCCGCCAGATACAAACTGGTGATCAGAATTTGAGGGCCGCAGCCAGGCAACATGCCCACTAAAATGCCAACCGCTGGCATCCAAACGCCCCAATGTTGCCACTCTTGGCTTACTTCCCAACCGGTGAAATGGTGGGTCAATTCAAACGCGAGAAATGCCAGAATGACCCAAGCACTGACGAAGTTGGTGTCTTGCGCGGCCTTTTGTAGGGGATGCGCTTGGCGGGTTTTGCAATCTTCACTCACGGCATCTTGGTAGGTGTCGAGTTCGCGTGTCAGCGCCCACAGCAGCATACTCACCACCGCCAGCAGTGCGCCCAGCCATTCGATGGTCAACTCAGGGAAACCCAGCTGCGCATTGATATCGATTTGGAACGATTGTGCAAAGGCGACCAGAGAAGCGGGCACAAGCAACCATTTCCAGAACGCGCCTTGCAGATTGAGCGCAGTTTGCGCCAACGGTGTTTCGGGGGCATGCGACACCGAATCAGGCAGCTTTTCTTGCTTGGGGCGCATGAAATCATCCCGATGCAGCGCGTTGACAACCAACCCCGTGACGCAACCGGTCACAATGCCGACGCCGATAACGCCCAGCCCGGTTAAGGGCTGACTGGCGAGCAGCAGAAACGCGGCATCGCCCATGGTGGCAGTGAGCACTGCCACCAGTGACCCAAAGCCCACTTTGCCACTGACAAACTGTGTGGTGACGACAATGGCACCGCCACACCCGGGCAGAGCGCCGAGCAATGATGCGATGAGTACTTGCACCTGACGTGATTGATGAAAGGCAACCACAAAGAGGTTGGTTCCATTCACCCAACGGGATACATAGTGATAAATGGCTAATGTCAGCGCCACATAAGTGGAGACGGCCCAGAACGAATCGGATAAAGTCTGCACCGCGAGTTCGCGTGTGTTTTGGCTGAGTAACAGCATCATCAACGCAACGGGCAGCAACAAGCGTTTGTATCCCAAATGGAGCGGAATGAGCTGCTGGGAGAGCGCGGAGAAGTTAGGCAGTTTGATTGAAAACATAATGGCCACCACGAGAATGCGAATAATTCTCATTATATGCAAATGCGTTTAATTCGCAATAGCGTAAGTTGCGTCCAATATCGACTTTTTTTGATTTAGCTCCATGCACAAATCATTCAGTTGCGTACAGTGACAGCCTTTGTGAGTGATGCCCTCAAAACGGGAAAAGAATAGGAAAGACAATGATTTTAGTAGTAGGTCATAAAAACCCGGACAGTGACAGTATTTGCAGTGCGTTGGTTGCCGCTGAATTATTAAAAGCTCGTGGTTTGGAAGCAAAAGCGATTCGCCAAGGTGAAATCAACCGCGAAACCCAACACATTCTAGCGGCGGCGGGTGTGGAACAGCCAGAGCTGCGCACCAGCGTGGCGGGTGAGCAAGTGTGGTTGGTGGATTACACTGATTTAGCGCAAGCACCGGATGACTTAAATGACGCTGAAATTCTGGGTATTGTCGATCACCACCGTTTGGGTGATGTGATGACGGTGAACCCATTGGAAGCGTGGATCTGGCCTGTTGGCTGTACCAGCACCATTTTGTTTAACCTGTTTAAGATGGAAAATGCCACCATCAGCCAGCCAATGGCGACCCTAATGATGTCGGCGATTTTGTCTGACACGGTCGGTTTTGCATCCCCAACATGCACCCAAAAAGATAAAGATGCCGTGGCGGCGTTGGCACCACTGGCGGGCGTGACGGATCTGGACGGTTTCATTCGCGCGCTGCTGATCGCAAAAACTGACATCGCAGGTTTGAGCGCGGCTGAACTGGTCGAGAAAGACCTGAAAGCTTATCCGTTTAACGGCCGTGAGCTGGTTGTGGGTCAAGTTGAATTGGCCACGCTGGATCAAGTTAGCGACATGATCGATGCGCTGGACGCGGATCTGCAACGTCGTTGCGACGCTGACCAACTGGCGCTCGCGGCGTTGATGCTGACCGACATCACCACGGCGCAAACTCGTCTATTGTTTAAAGGCGAGTGGGCTGAAAAACTGGAAAAACACTGTGTCGATGGTGTGCTGATGATGGAAAACACCCTCAGCCGTAAGAAACAAGGTTGGCCTTGGCTACAGGGCGAACTGGCTTAATTGTTCAATTCGGGTATCATGCCCACGTAAATTGACGGTTTGAACGCTCGCAGCCTGTTGCTGTGAGCGTTTTTATTTGGAGACCAACATGGCCAATGCATTGAGCGCGGAACAAATCGCGACCATTAATCAGTACGACCAAGAGCAGCGCTTTACGTACTGCATCAAAGAAATCGTTGCCAATCAACAGGTGTGGATTCTGAAAGATGAACACGGTTGTGTGATGCTTAACACCGAAGATGATGACTGCGTGCCCGTATGGCCAAACCGTGAGTTTGCCGAAGCGTGGGCGACCGGTGACTGGGCGGAGTGCGAAGCGGAAGCGATTTCACTCAACAAATGGCGCAGCCGCTGGACCAGTGGTCTGGAGCAAGACGATCTGTCGGTGGTGGTGTTTCCAAACGACAATGAAGAAGGTGTGGTGCTGTTCCCTGATGAGTTTGATTTTGAACTGAACAAGCAAAACGCTCGCCGTTAATTACGGCAGCCAGTCATACAAATCTGACGAATGTGATATCTGGACGGCCTGCGCAAGCACGCCGTCTTTTTTATAGCGTTGAATCAGCGTTCGAAGAATCGGGCGAACTTGCTGCTCGCTCATGCCGGGTTTGAGTGCCGGTTCATACAACAGTTTGAGTAGAATCACGTCGAGTGGCGACAGCAGAGAGTCCGGAGTTTTATCGTTAAAAATCGAGGGGTAAGCTTGCTCTGAATCGTTCGGCAGCCCCATCACTTGAGTCACTTCTTCCACCACGCACGCCAGCAATTTACCGTGGCTACGCGCTTGGTCGGCGGGAATCACCACCGCCGCCGAAACAATCTCATGTGTGTCGCTGCGCGTCCGATAATTCCCTAAGCATACGGCGCCATAGATGTGTTTGGCTGCGGCAGCGCCCATTTCACGCTGCACATCGTTTTTCCAATGGGATTGCTGAGTGAAGACCCAAATCAGATTGGCGTCCCGACGATGGGCGACTTGGGTGATGGAGTGACCCGTCACCCAAGCCAAATGTTTGAGCTGCGCCAAGGCCAACGCTTCATGCAGATCGCGATCGGCCACTTTGTGTTCGAACCAGACTTTGATGGGTTGATGCCATTTCACCAGCGGTTTAGCGCCCGCAGCGTATTCGTTACGCAGCGCGACCTGAACAAACGCCTGTTCAATGAATGCCGGGTCTTCCCACGTATTGGCACTCCAGGCCTGCGGCGAAAAGAGCAGGGCAGTCACAACCAGCCAAATACGCATTACTTAAAGCACGGCGCCTTGTTAAAGTGGCTTTCCACCATCCGTTGTGTGATGGGGTGCTGCGGCTCGGAAAGGACTTCAAGTGTGTCACCAAATTCCACCACTTCGCCTTCATGCATCACCATCACTTTGTCGGTAATGTGCTTGATGACCCCAATGTGTTGCGACACATAGATAAACGACACGCCCATCTCTTCTTGTAGCTCTAGAAACAGGTTGATGATTTGCGAGCGCATCGCCATGTCCAAACCATTGAGCGCTTCATCCGCGACGATGATAGACGGTTGCAGGATCAGTGCGCGCGCCAAGCAGACACGCTGCTTTTGGCCAGTTGCCAGCATTTGTGGGTAGAAATACGCATGTTCCGGCAGCAGGCCGACACGTAGCAGCGTATCTTTGACTCGTTTCATGCGCGCTTCGGGTGTCATGTTGGTGTTTCGCTTCAACGGACCTTCCAGAATCCGACCAATCTGAATGCGCGGATTCAGCGAGGTGTTGGGATCTTGGAAAATCATGCGAATCAATTTACAGCGCGTTGAGTAATCTTCGTGCTCTAACAGCTCGCCGTTCACGCGGATTTCACCGCTGGACGGTTCCACCACGCCAGCCAACATGCGCGCCAGCGTTGATTTCCCGGAACCGTTCTGGCCGATAAAGCCGATGGTTTGCCCCGCATCCAACGTGAAGCTCACCGGTTTGACGGCGTGATGCACTTTCTTGCGGAAGATGCCGGAGCGGGTAACGAAGTCTTTGGATAAGTTACTGACTTCTAACAGTGAATCACTCATGACTACGGCTCCATGTTCAACGGAAAGTGGCAAGCAAACTTGTGGTTTTTCACCCAGCGCGTGTGCGGCACTTCAACACATTGACGTTGTGCGTACGGGCAACGTGGGCCCAAACGGCAACCAATGGGTAAGTGTTGCAGCGGGGGAATGGAGCCGGGCAGCGATTGCAATTTCTCTTTGTGGGGAATCCAGTCGCTGAAGTCGGGCATGGCGCGCAGCAGCGCAACCGTATACGGGTGTTTGGGTTCGGCCATGATCTTTTGCGTGTCGGCTGATTCCACCGATTGACCGCAATACATCACGGTAATGCGGTTCGCCCACTGCGTAATGGTGGTCAAGTCATGCCCGATCAGCAGAATCGAGGTATTGTTGACCTGATTCATGCGGCTCAGCAAACGCAGAATCTGCGACTGCGTGATGGGGTCAAGGTCGTTGGTTGGTTCATCGGCAATCAAGAGTTTTGGCTTGGCCGCAATGGCCATTGCAATCATGATTTTTTGACACTCACCATCCGTCAGTTCGTACGGATAACTGCCCATCACACGGCGGTGATCTTTAATGCCGACTTTATGCAGCAGGGCGATGGCTTGACGTTTACGCCAAGTAAATCGCTCCCACCAACGGCCTTCAAAGGTACGAGATGGAATCGATTCGATGAGCTGTTTGCCGACCTCTTCTGACGGGTCAAGACAGGTGGATGGTTCTTGGAAAATCATGGCAATGTCGCGCGCAATCACGCGGCGGCGTTCCCGAGGCGTGAGTTGCAGCAAATCAATATTGCCAAGGCGCATGCGATCGGCAGTGATGCGCCAGTTCTCTTTGCCCACGCCAACGATGGCTTTGGCCACCAAACTTTTACCCGAGCCGGATTCACCCACCAAACCACGGATTTCCCCTTCGTTCATGGTCATGCTCATGCGGTCAACCGCTTTCACAAGACCTTGCGGTGTATCTATCTCAATCGTGAGGTGACGAATATCAAGTAACGGCATCATTCGACTCCTGCATTCAGTGCTTGACGGACGCCTTCGCCCACCAAGTTAATCATGACCACGGTGTACATAATCGCAATCCCCGGCAGTGTGACCGTCCAAGGGGCCAGATAAATCAGCTCGACGGAATCACCCAGAATCGCGCCCCATTCGGTGCTCGGGGCTTGCGCGCCCAAACCCAAAAAGCCCAGCGCCGTGATGTCTAAAATCGCAATCGACAATGCCATGGTGATGTCTGCGGCAATCACGGGCAACACGTTGGGCAAAATGGAGTGCCACAACAGGTACGAATCATTGGCACCATCGAGGCGTGCGGCCATCACGTAATCTTTCTCTACTTCATTATGTACGGCAATGTAGAGCGAACGGATGAATCGCGGGATCAAAGCCAAGCAAATGGCGAGCAGAATATTGAATTCACCAAAGCCAAGGAAAGCGACGAAGATGATCGCCAGCAGCAGCGACGGAATCGACATCACGGTATCCAGCAGGTGATTCAACGTGCTCGACAGCAAACCGCGCGTCATGCCTGCCAAAATGCCGATGCCACAGCCAATCACGGTGGCGATGAGGGTAATGATGACCGCCGCACCAAAGGTAAGGCGCGAGCCATCAATCAGGCGCGACAAAATATCGCGGCCTAAATCATCGGTGCCGAGGAAGTATTCAACGGTGCCGGCAGGATCCCATGAGGGCGGGATCAGTAACTCGCCCGATTGCATGTGTGGATCGTGCGGCGTAATCCAGTACGACGTCAGGGTGACGATGACAATCAACACCAAGCACCACAGGCCAAACATCGCCAAATTGTTCGCTTTATAGCTGCGCCAGAAGCGCTCGAACTGAGTCGGGATATGCTCTTCCTGATACACGCTATTTGTTAGCATACCATTCCTTCCTTACCAGCGGGTTGATCATCGCGCCAATCAGATCTGAGAGAATATTTGCGGTGAGCACCAAAGCGCCGACGGCAATCACGCCAGCTTGAATCGAAACATAATCGCGGTTTGACAAGGCATCCAACAACCAGCGGCCGATGCCCGGCCAGTTAAAAATCGACTCGGTGATGATCGCCAGCGTGAGCATGCTCGATAGCTGAACGCCGAATTTGGGAATGATGGGAGGAATCGCGTTGCGCAGCACATGCTGAATCACGATTTGGTAGTAAGACAAACCTTTGATCCGCGCTGCACGAATGTAGTTTTGGCTCATGATGTCGGCAACGGACGAGCGCATCAGTCGAATGACCTGTGTCGTCGGGGCCAGTGCCAGCACCAAACATGGCAGAATCATATGCTCAATTACGCTTTGCAGGGCGTAGTTGCGATAGGCACCTTTGGCCAAAAACGCATCGATTACCGCAAAGCCCGTCACGTGTTCGACTTGGTAAAGCAGGTCATAACGCCCTGCAACCGGCAGCATTTCATATTGCAGCGAGAACACCATGATGAGCATCAGGGCGACCCAAAACAGCGGCGCAGAATACCCAGACATTGATGTGAACGAGATGAGGGTGTCGAGCCATTTCCCTTGCTTCATGCCAGCAATCGTGCCGATAGGAATCCCCACCAACAGCGACAGAATGAAGGCGATTAAACAGAGTTCCAACGTGGCGGGAAACACCAATGCCAATTCTTCTATAATCGGCACGCCACTTTTGTTGACGCCAAAGTTCAGTTGCAGCAATTCAGAGATGTATTCTGACCAACCCGACCAAAAATCGGCAATGGCCCACGGCGATTGGGGATCAAGCCGCAGCAAGCTGTAGCCAACCAGCGTCAGGATCAGCAAGGTAATGACAAAGAGGTTAAAGCGGCGGACTGTGTAGTTGAACATTATTCCGTAACCCTCTCAACATGATTGAATGGTTCGACGTTGAAAGGGCTGAGACGAAAGCCCGTGAGCGTTTTGTTGTACGCTTTAAACTGCATACCGTGAGCCAAAGGAATCACAGGAAACTCCTGATTCAGAATATTTTGCGCCTGTTTGTAGAGGTTGAGGCGATAGCGTGGTCGTTCCACTTCCAGCGCCAAATCGAGTAAGAAGTCAAAGTCGCTGTTGCACCACATAGCCACATTCAGCCCAGCGCGATTGGCATCACACGACAGCAAGGGGCGCAGGAAGTTGTCAGGGTCGCCCGTGACGCCAGTCCAGCCCGTCAGGAACAGATCGACATACGAACGCTCAGAGAGCTCAGTACGGTCGAGACGATCTTCCGGGATTAAATGCAGCGTCACACCAATATCGGCCAAGTTGGATTGAATCAGTTCGGCGGTTTTGCGTGGGCTTGGATTGTAGGCGCGCGGCTCCAGCGGCACCGACATGGTCAGCTCCAGCCCAGACTCAAACCCGGCATCACGCAGCAGCGCAATGGCGTAATTGCGATCATAACGGACTTGCACGTTGTCTTTTTGATAGGCCCACGACGTCGGAGGAAGAATGTTGTACGCCATGCTGCCCGTTCCGTAGTACACCGAATCAAGGATGTTTTGGCGGTTGATCGCAAAGTTTAGCGCTTTGCGCACACGCACGTCGTTCAAGGCCGGATGAGAGGTATTGACCGCAATAAAGGCGACGTTCATGGCCGGTTTTGAATTCAACACGATGTTGGATTGCTTTTCGATGATTGGAATTTGGCTCGAAATCGGTGAACTCAGCACGTCACACTCATTGCGCAGCAATTTGGCCAAGGTGCCGGTGCCGCGTTGAGAAATATCAAACACCACCTGTTCCATTTTGGCCGGGCCATTCCAGTATCCGTTATGGCGACGCAGGCGCACTAAATCGTGAATCTGATATTCGTCTAGATAAAATGGGCCAGTGCCAACCGGGTGACTATCGATCAACGATTTTTCATCACGCAGGGCGAGTTGCTGAGCGTATTCAGCGGACAGGATGACGGCATGCGTGGTGGAAATATTGGATAAGAAACTGTTGTCGGCACGACTGAGCGTAAATTTTACCGTGTGATCGTCTAGCGCAATTACATCAATCAACAGATTAGAGAAATCGATGCCCACAAACCAAGGGTAGGTGCCGTGGCTGACGTAATGATAAGGATTGGTGGTATCAATGATGCGGCGGAAACTAAACACCACATCTTCGGCATTCAGCGTTCGTGTTGGGGTAAACCATTGCGTGGTTTGGAACTGAACACCCGGACGCAGTTTGAAAACGTATTCGGTGCCGCTACTGTTGACGGTCCATTCGGTGGCCAGATTGGCGATCGGCAAATGGGTTTCAGGGTCGAGTTTAAGCAGCGTGTCGTAAATCTGTGGGCTGAGTGCTTCAGAAGTGATACCGCTATCAACGAGTTGCGGGTTGAATGTACTCGGGCTTCCCTGACCGCAGTAGACGAATCCGCTCTGGCGAATTTTGCTATGGTCGATTTTCTCTCCACAACCTGCAAGCAGGCTAAGGCCGCATAATCCCAGCGTGAGTCGTAATAAAGTTTTCATATTGAAAATGAGTGTGAGAAACGAGGCAAAATTCAGCGCATTTGTGCCTCAAAATCCCGCTAATTTACCATTCTTTGACGTTTGAAACCAAGTGAAAAGGTTGATCTGTCTAGCTAAATCGCCAAGGAAGCTGCGCTTACTCCGACAGATCGCTCAGCAAGTCATATTTTCTGACCATGCCTCGAAATTGATGATAGCTCAATCCCAGCAGCTGTGCGGCTTGCCTTTGATTAAACTTGGCGCATTTAAGCGCATGATTCAACAGCGCCTTATCTTGATCTTCCTGCCACTGTTTGTAGTCCATCGGTAAAGTGAATTCTGCCGAACGATTTGCGTTGGGCTCGGCGCTCGAATCAAGAGCATCTTGGGTTTGAGGGTGCATTGTTGATTCGGAAAGTGTGGGGCGACCAAAAGGGTCAAACACCAGTTGTTCAATGGGATCGTCGCTTGCGCCATGTTGGTACACCGCACGTTCAATCACATTTTTCAGCTCACGCACATTCCCCGGCCAAGGGTAGTCGAGCAGGGATTGAACCGCGTGGTCGGTGAATCCCACAAACATGGGCAGCGACAATTCGCGGCACATGCGAATGGCAAAGTACTCGGCCAGCAGCACAATGTCGTCGCGGCGTTCACGTAGCGGCGGTAAATGAATGACATCAAACGCCAAGCGATCGAGCAAATCGGCACGGAACTCACCGCGCTGCGCCAGTTGGGGAAGATCGGCGTTGGTGGCACACACCAAGCGTACGTTGGCGCTTAGCACCTGCGATCCGCCCACGCGCTCGTATTGGCCATACTCGATCACCCGCAATAATTTTTCCTGCACGGCGAATGGCGCGGTCGCCAGCTCATCCAGAAACAGGGTGCCGCCTTCAGCACGTTCAAAACGCCCTTGATGGCGACCTTTTGATCCAGTAAATGCGCCAGACTCGTGACCAAAAAGTTCAGAATCAATCAACCCTTCGCTCAGTGTTGAGCAGTTCAGCGCCACCAGCGGTTGGTCCCAGCGCTTGGATAAATAGTGCAGCCGTTGGGCAATCAACTCTTTGCCGGTGCCCCGTTCACCCATCACCAGCACCGGACGCTCAATGGGCGCGAGGCGCGACACTTTATCTAAAACAGCCAGAAACGCAGGGGATTCACCAATCAAGTTATGCTGCATGCTTCATTCCTCGCATCGATTCGTCGGGTTGGTTGATCGGGTTGGCGAAATTTACCAATAGTTAGCCAAATTTTTATCAGCATAGTGGAGCCGCCGATATGAATCAACTTAAGTGACTGAAAAATAAAGATTGAAAACTTGGCATGGATATTGGAATGGAGATAGGAAACGCTATGAAGATCGATGGGAAAGATTAGCAAAAGAGGCGGTGAAGCTGCCGCGACCACTTACCACGATTTCTCGGAGTTAGGCCTTGGGCGTAACCCCACAAGATTAAGGAGCACTATCATGGGTATTTTTTCTCGTTTTGCCGACATTGTGAATTCCAACATCAGCGCGCTACTCGATAAAGCGGAAGATCCGGAAAAAATGATTCGTCTCATCATTCAGGAGATGGAAGACACGCTGGTGGAAGTCCGAACCAACTCCGCTAAAGCGATTGCCGATAAGAAAGAGTTGGCGCGTAAAGTCGACAGCATCGATCAGCAAATTGAAGATTGGCAAGCCAAAGCCACGTTGGCACTCAACAAACAGCGCGAGGACTTGGCGCGCGCGGCGTTGATTGAGAAACAAAAATTGCAAAAGGTACTCAAAGGTTTGCATACTGAGCAAACATTGGTTGAGGAAACCATTGATAAGCTAACGGGCGAAATTGCCAAACTGGAAAGCAAGATCACGGAAACGCGCGCGAAGCAGCAAGCGTTGGCGATTCGCAGCCAAGCCGCAAGCAATCGCCGTGATGTGCAGCGCCATTTGCACACCAATCGTACCGACGAAGCGATGGCGAAGTTTGAACAGTATTCTCGCAAGGTGGATGAACTGGAAGCCGAAGCCGATCTGTACGCGCAGTCAGGCCAGGGCAAGTCACTTGAGCAAGAGTTTGCTGAGCTGCAAGCACAAGATGAAATTGAACACGAGTTGGCAAAGCTCAAAGAACAGATGAAACAAGACTAATCAACACCAGTTCACGAATTTAGGAGCGAGCTATGGCCTCATTTTTCATTGCAGGACCTTTGGTTGTTTTTTTGATATTTGTAGCGCCACTTTGGCTGCTGCTGCATTACCGCAACAAACGTAAAATGGAAAACGGCTTGTCACAGGATGATTTCGATGCGCTGCAAGCGCTGTCGCAAAAAGCCAAAGGGCTGGAAGCGCGCATCGACACGCTCGAACGCATTTTGGATGCGGAAGCACCGAGCTGGAGGCGACATTATGAGTAGTCGTGAACTGTATCGCGACCCGTTTAACGGCAAGTTGACGGGCGTGTGCGCGGGCATTGCCAACTATTTCGGTTTGGAAGTGTGGCTGGTGCGCATTCTGGTGATTACAGTTGCGTTGCTGGGCGGTTTCGCGCTGGTGATCATTGCGTATCTGGCGTTGTCATTGATGCTGGAAAAACAGCCTGAACAATATCGTGATTCGCTGCGCAGTCAGCAATCGCACACGTTAAAGAGTAAACCTTGGGAGCAAGGACAAACCGCACAAGCGCTGCTGCAAACGCTCGAACAAGACTTGCACCAAGTGGAGAACCGCGTGCGTCATATGGAAGCATATGTGACATCGGAAGCGTTTAAAGTGAACCGTGAGTTCAGTAAACTATAAGTCATCGGCTCCATCTGAGCGGTATTGGATGCCGCTCTCATTTCCCTGAATTTTCTGTGTGTTTGACGTAGCGATAACCCGCTGATTCACCTATGTTTGATCTATCAATCATCATGGGTGATGAATATGCGCAAAACGATAACTTTCCTAATGGTTTCATCTGCGTTCCTCCACGGATGCAGCAGAGAACTTCCGCCCGTTCCAGAACCGGAATCTCGTCCCGCCAAGTTAACCACCGTCTCGGTGGGCAATAATGAATTTACCCGTCGATTTCCCGCGACCAGTGAAGCGGGTGATCGCGCCGTGTTGGCGTTTCGTGTGCCCGGTCAGTTGCAGTCGATCGATGTGAATGCCGGGCAGGCGGTGAAAAAAGGTGATGTTCTGGCGACCGTGAATCCTGACGAATACGCTTTGTTGGAGAAACAGGCCAAAGCGAATTTCGTTTTGGCGGATGTGCAGTACAAGCGTTATCAGAAACTGCGTCAGGATAAAGTGGTTTCCGAACAAGATTTCGATCAGGCGCAAGCCAATCACAATTCAGCCAGAGCAACGTGGGAACAGGCAAAAGCCAATCTCAGTTACACCCAACTGCTCGCGCCGTATGACGGCACCATTTCAATCATTCCCGCTGAAAACTTTGAATACGTTGCCGCCAAGCAAGGGGTCATGAATATTCAGACCAACCAAATTCTCAAAGTGATTTTCTTACTGCCGGATCGTCTGCTTAATCGCTTTGCCAGCGGCGATGGCAGCGACGTGCAAGCCAGCATGGTCTTCGATTCTTTTCCTGACATGACCTTTCCGCTCCAGTTTCAGGAAATCGATACCGAAGCGGATCCACAAACCGGCTCTTATAAAGTCACCATGGTCATGGAACGACCGACTGATGTGGGCATTTTGCCCGGGATGGCGGGCAGCGTCAAAGCGTCGGTCGCCAAAGGCAGTGCGTCCACCGTACCCGTGACGGCGCTGTTTGAGCAAGACGGTCAACAATTTGTTTGGCGCGTCGACAGTGATGGCGTGGTCAGCCAAGTGCCCGTCGAACTGAATGATCAACGTCAGGTCTTGAACGGGTTGAACGATGGTGACCAAATCGTGATTTCGGGTGTCAGCAGCATTGAAGCAGGCATCAAAGTCCGCGAATGGGTGAAGGAACGGGGGCTATAACATGACGCAGTGGCAAACCTATCTATTGACCTCGCTGGTGGTGCTCGCCGGTTGTGGTCATCCCGACTCAACGCCGCGTGATATGACGCCAAAAGTCAAAGTGGCCAATTTAGGTAACAGTAGCAAAGACAGCCTTTATTTCCCTGCAGTCGCCAATGCTGCCGAGCGTTCTCACCTGAGTTTTCGGGTCAATGGCGAAGTTCGCAAAATCAATGTGAAAGAGGGGGACCGAGTGAATGCGGGCGACGTGATTGCCGAGCTGGATCCGACCGATTACCGACTCGATGTGGATAACGCGCAAGCACGCTATTCGGTGATCGATAGCCAGTATCGCCGTTCCAGTCCTTTGGTGGAAAAAGGCTTACTGGCGAAATCGCAGTTCGATGAAATTGCCGCGCAACGTCAAATTGCCATGGCGGAGCTGGATCTGGCGAAGTTGCGGTTGTCGTTTACCCAACTCAAAGCGCCTGTCGATGGGATCATCTCACGGGTGAATGTTGACCAATTCGAAAATGTGCAAGTGGGCCAGCGCGTGGTCAATATTCACAGCCTCGACGATATCGAAGTGCTGATTCAATTGCCGGATCGCTTCCATGCCACGCAACCCACCACACAGGAACTCTCCAAAGTGCAGGCGCTGGTCAGAGTCCCGAGTGGTAATGAGTATGACGCGCGGGTCAAAGAATTCACCACCGAGCCCGATCCGGCCACGGGGACGTTTACCGTGACACTCACGCTACCGATGCCGGAGAAAGAGTTGATTCTCGATGGCATGGCAGTGGAAGTGACCGCCAAACAGGGCGTGGAGCATTTGAACCCAACCAGCACTGCGGTGGTGCCGGTGGAAGCCATTTTTAATGGGGATGGGGATGCGCTCGATCGCACGCAAAAATTTGTCTGGGTGCTGAATGCAGACAACAGCGTGTCGAAGCATTTAGTACGCTTGGGTAACGCCTCGAAAACACGGGTGCAGATTGTTGAAGGGATTACGGCCGAGGATTCGGTGGTGGTGGCGGGGCTTTCCCGATTACGTGACGGCATGACAGTGAGTGTGGTGAAGGAGATGGCCCATGAGTGAGCAAAACAATAAGCCGCAGACCGACGATGAGATTCAAGGGGTGGCTGCTTACTTCATTCGCAACCGAGTGATCAGTTGGATGGTGTCGCTGATTTTTCTGATTGGCGGCACGGCTGCATTCTTCAATCTTGGCAGACTCGAAGACCCGGCATTCACCATCAAAGATGCAATGGTGGTGACATCGTATCCGGGGGCGACGCCACAGCAGGTTGAAGAAGAGGTCACTTATCCGCTGGAAAAAGCGATTCAGCAACTGACCTATGTGGATGAGGTGAATTCGATCTCCAGTCGCGGGTTGTCGCAAATTACGGTGACCATGAAAAACAAATATGGCCCAGACGATTTACCCCAGATCTGGGATGAGCTGCGCCGCAAGGTCAATGACCTCAATGGAACGTTTCCGCCAGGGGTTAATTCGCCGCAAGTCATTGATGATTTTGGCGATGTGTACGGTATTTTGTTGGCGGTGACCGGTGACGGTTACAGTTATAAAGAGCTGCTGGACTACGTCGATTACCTGCGCCGTGAATTGGAACTGATTGACGGGGTGAGCAAAGTTTCGGTGTCCGGTCAGCAGCAACAGCAGGTGTTCATCGAAATCTCCATGAAACGTATCAGTGCGCTCGGGATTTCGCCCCAAACTGTCTTTAATTTGCTGTCGACACAGAACGTGGTGTCGGATGCCGGGGCCATTCGCATTGGCAGCGAGTACATTCGCATTCACCCGACCGGGGAATTTGACGACGTAGATAAACTCGGTGACTTGATCCTCAACGAAGGTGGCTCCACAGGGCTGATTTATTTACGCGACGTGGCGGAAGTGAAGCGTGGCTACGTGGAAGTGCCGAGCAACATCGTGAACTTCAATGGCAAACTGGCACTCAACGTCGGGGTGTCGTTTGCTCAAGGAGTCAACGTGGTTGAAGTGGGCGAGCGGTTTGACCGCCGCTTGGCTGAGTTGAAATATCAACAACCCGTGGGCATCGATATTTCCGAAATCTACAGCCAACCGAAAGAAGTGGATAAATCCGTGAGCGGCTTTGTGGTCAGCTTAGGCCAAGCGGTCGCCATCGTGATTATCGTTTTGTTATTTTTCATGGGGCTGCGTTCTGGCCTCTTGATTGGGTTGATCTTGCTGCTGACAGTGCTAGGCACGTTCATCTTCATGCAGTATTTCAAAATCGACTTGCAACGCATTTCGTTGGGGGCGCTGGTTATCGCTCTCGGGATGTTGGTGGACAACGCGATTGTGGTGGTCGAAGGGATTTTGATTGGTACGCAGAAAGGGCGAACGCGATTGCAAGCTGCGACTGACATTGTCACGCAAACTAAATGGCCACTGCTGGGCGCGACGGTCATTGCGGTCACCGCGTTTGCTCCGATTGGTTTGTCGGAAGATTCCACCGGTGAATATTGTGGCACGTTATTCACTGTGTTGCTGATTTCGCTGATGTTGAGCTGGTTTACCGCGATCTCCCTGACCCCATTTTTTGCCGATATCTTTTTCCGTGGTCAGAAAGTCCCGCCAAGCGATGAAGAAAACGACCCGTACCAAGGGATGATTTTTGTGCTGTACAAATCGTTTCTTGAGTTCTGCATGAAACGCGCGTGGATGACGATGATGGTGTTGGTTGCGGGCATGCTTGTCAGCTTGTACGGGTTTACTTTGGTGAAGCAGGCGTTCTTTCCATCGTCAACCACACCGATGTTTATGGTGGATGTATGGATGCCGGAAGGCACCGACATTCGTGCCACCAACGACACGTTACAGAAACTGGAACATTGGTTGGCCGAACAAGATGAAGCGGAAGCGGTGACCACCACGGCGGGCAAAGGCTTGCAGCGTTTCATGTTGACTTACTCGCCGGAAAAAAGTTACGCCGCCTACGGTGAAATCACCACGCGTGCAACCAGCTACGACAGCTTGGCACCGCTGATGCAGCGGTTTCGCGCTCACCTGGATGCCAATTATCCGGAAATTAACTACAAGCTGAAACAGATTGAATTGGGGCCGGGGGGCGGCGCGAAGATTGAAGCGCGTTTGGTTGGTTCGGATCCCACTATCCTCCGTGGCATTGCCGCACAAGTGATGGACATCATGTACGCCGATTCGGGAGCCTACAACATTCGTCATGATTGGCGTGAACGCACCAAAGTGTTGGAGCCGCAATTTAACGAAAGCCAAGCACGACGTTACGGCATCACAAAATCGGATGTGGATGAATTCTTGGCCATGTCGTTTTCGGGCAAAACCATTGGCGTGTATCGTGACGGCACCACCTTAATGCCGATTGTGGCGCGGCTGCCAGAAGCCGAACGGGTAGATATTCGTAACATCGAAGGGATGAAAATTTGGAGCCCAGCGCTGAGTGAATACATTCCGCTGCAACAAGTGACACTCGGGTATGAGATGTTGTGGGAAGATCCGCTGGTGGTGCGTAAAAATCGCAAGCGTATTTTGACGGTCATGGCGGATCCGGATTTGCTGGGGGAAGAGACGGCGGCAACGTTGCAAAAACGCCTTCAACCCCAAATCGAAGCGATTCAACTGCCGCCGGGCTATTCGTTGGAGTGGGGCGGGGAATATGAATCGTCTCACGACGCGCAGGAATCGCTATTCCAGACCATGCCGATGGGTTACCTGTTCATGTTCCTCATCACGGTGTTCTTGTTCAATTCCGTGAAAGAACCGCTGATTGTTTGGTTGACGGTCCCGCTAGCGGTGATTGGGGTGACGACGGGCTTATTGGCGCTCAATACGCCGTTTGGTTTCATGGCGCTGCTCGGGTTTTTGAGTTTGTCGGGCATGCTGCTGAAAAACGGCATTGTGCTGCTGGATCAAATCGAGATCGAAATGCATTCAGGCAAAGACCCGTACTTGGCGGTCGTTGATGCATCGCTCAGTCGTGTACGCCCTGTGTGTATGGCGGCCATCACCACCATTTTGGGGATGATTCCTTTGTTGCCGGATATTTTCTTTCGTCCGATGGCGGTCACCATCATGTTTGGTCTCGGTTTCGCGACAGTGTTGACCTTAATTGTGGTGCCGGTGTTGTATAGATTGTTCCACCATGTCAAAGTACCTGATTAAATGAACAGGTATTTCAAGCGGCCTCTTTGAAGGCCGTTTGTGTCAGTGGCGAAAGGACAACAATGACAACACACGATACGACTTGCGCGTGGGCGATGAACCATCCGTTGGAACGTGAATATCACGATGCAGAATGGGGAAAGCCAGTACACGACGACCAAACGCTGTTTGAATTTCTGACTTTGGAAGGCGCGCAAGCCGGGCTGAGTTGGATCACCATTTTGCGTAAACGAGAAGGTTATCGACAGGCGTTTGAAAATTACGACATTGCCAAGTTAGCGCAATACGATGAATCGCATGTCGAAGCGATCATTGCGGGTTACGATGTGGTGAAACACCGTGGCAAAATCGCTTCGGTTTTTTCCAATGCGCGAGCCACGTTAGCACTGCAAGCTGAGTTCGGTTCGTTGGATGCTGCACTCTGGCAGTTTGTGAACGGGCAGCCGCAAGTGAACCACTGGACGGAGATGAGTCAAGTACCGGTGTCGACCGAAGCGTCCAAAGCCATGAGCAAATTTCTGAAAAAACGTGGCTTTAAATTTGTGGGCGAAACGATCTGTTATTCGTTTATGCAAGCGATGGGATTGGTGAACGATCACTTGGACAATTGTCCGAAGAAATAGTGTGAACGATCGGCATTGAGAATCGACATTGAAAAAGGGAGCATGGCTCCCTTTTTTGCCTTCATCGGCGCTTGTTATTTCTGCGCCTGCTTCTGAAGCGGCTTATGCCGTCGCTTCATGTTCGAGAATTACGGCGTTGTAACGCGCCAGACCCGCTTCTAGATCCGCAATCAAATCGTTCACATCTTCCAGCCCAATGTGTAGGCGAATCAATGTGCCTTCAAAGTTTGGATTAGCGATAGTACGTAAGCTGTTGAAGCTCTTGGGTTCGTTGGCCAGAATCAGGCTTTCGAAACCGCCCCATGAATAGCCCATGCTAAAGTGCTGCATGCCATCCAGGAGCGCTGTGGTCGCTTTGGGATAACTGCTTTTTAGCACAAATGAGAACAAGCCATTGCCGCCGGTGAAATCACGTTTGAAGATGTCGTGCCCCGGACAACTTGGCAGCGCGGGGTGGCGCACATGGTCCACTTCTGGACGTTCTGCCAGCCACTGCGCCACTTTCAAACTGTTTTCAGCGTGCTGACGCAGGCGGACGTCTAGCGTGCGAATGCCACGCAGCCCCAAATAAGCGTCATCGGGTGAAACGCATTGGCCCATCAGGTAGCTCTGCTCACGCAGTTGGTCCCAGTATTTCTCACTGGCGACTGCGGTGCCCAACATCACATCCGAGTGACCCACGATGTATTTGGTTGCCGCTTGAATTGAAATGTCCACGCCATGCTCAAAGGGGGAGAAGTTCACGCCTGCACCCCACGTGTTATCGAGCATCACAATGATGTCGTGTTCGTGAGCGATGCGTGCCAGCGTCGGAACATCTTGCACTTCCATGGTGATCGAGCCGGGTGATTCGGTGAACAACACTTTGGTGTTCGGCTGGATCAAAGTACGAATCTCTTCACCAATCATCGGATCGTAATAGGTGGTCTCAACGCCGAATTTCTTCAGAATTTTGTCACAAAAATCGCGGGTGGGTTCATAACAGGTATCCACCATCAATAGATGATCGCCGGATTCTACAAACGAAAGAATCGCGTTGCTGATGGCTGCTGTGCCGCAAGGGTAGAGCGCGCACCCTGCGCCGCCTTCGATGTCGACCATCGCGTCTTGAAAGGCAAAATGAGTCGTGGTGCCGCGACGTCCGTAGAATAGAGTTTTGTTGGCGCGGTTAATGGTCGCGTGGTTTTTCTCTGCGACGGTATTAAATACGACGGTTGAAGCCCGTTGTACGGGCGGGTTGACCACGCCGTTCGTCCATTTTTTATTGCGGCCGGCGGTGATGAGTTTGGTCTTTTTGCCTTCTGACATTTGCGATCCTTGTCTGGAATTACGAATGTCCTATTTAAAACATGGAGCTGCATTTAAATGCAACCCCATGGCACAAAAAGATTAAAGAAGCGGGTTGAAAAGGTAGAACAGGCGTTCTAAGAAGCGATGTCCCAGCGAGCGCGTCTCCCACGTCTCGTGATCAATGGCGCGTGATTGCTCGATATAGTTTTGCTGTTGCCAGTAAAGTTGTTGTGTGAACTCTTCGTCATCCACGGCCAACGTCACTTCAAAGTTGAGCCATAAACTGCGCATGTCGAGGTTGACCGTACCAACCAGACAGAATTGGCGATCAATGACCACCGATTTGGTGTGCAGCAGGCCGCCATGAAATTCATAAATTTTCACGCCCGCTTCCAGCAGTTCGCCATAGAAGGCGCGCGACGCCCATTGCACCATAAATGAATCGTTCTTTTGCGGAATGATCAGTTCAACATTGATGCCACGTTGTGCGGTCATTTTTAGTGTGGCCAGCAAATCGGCGCTCGGGACGAAATATGGCGTGGTGATGCGTACGGAGGCATTGGCCTGATTAATGGCAAGGGTCAGCACCTGAGAAATCAGATTCTCTGGCATGCCAGGGCCGGAAGGCACAACTTGCACGGGGTGCTTGGGCATGCGTGGATCCAAACGGCATTCCGGCACGTTTGGCATTTGCCGCTCACCAGTTTCAAATTCCCAATCCCAACAATGGATGGCAGATAACACGTTCACCGACGGGCCGGTAATGCGCACCATAATATCAATCCACTGACCAACACCGGAATCTTGTTTGAAGTATGCCGGATCGACCAAGTTCATTGAGCCGGTGTAGGCAATGGTGTCGTCGATGACGATAATTTTGCGGTGTTGGCGAAGGTCGAGGCGACGCAGGAAAATACGCCATGGGCTCACTTCCAAGGCTTGAATCACCTGAATGCCCGCATCTTGCATCATGCTGTACCAGTGGCTACGAAAGAACCTCGGGCTGCCTGCTGAATCGAGTAGCAGTTTGACGTCGACGCCGCGCTTCGACGCTTGGATCAGCGCAGAAGCCACGGAATCGGCAAGGCCGCCCGGGTGCCAGATGTAAAACACCATGCGGATGCTGTGCTGCGCTTGTTCTATGTCTTCAATAATGGAATGCAGAATTTCGTTGGGCGAGTTTTGCAGTGACAGCGTGTTGCCGCTTAGTGCGGGAATGCCCATGCGATGGTTACACAGTTCATCAATTTTATAGATGTGCGCGCCCACGCCTTCCAGTGTGTGGGCTTGGCAATCGTTCAGTGAACGGAACCATGTTCCAAAGGGCTTAAACATTTCTTTGGCACGTTCAGCGCGCTTGCGGCCTAAATTGAGTTCGCCAATGAGGAAATAACAAATCACGCCGACAATGGGCAGGATGTAGATCACCATCAACCAGGCCAGTGAAACACTCACCGCGCGTCGTTTTAATACGACACGAAGCGTGACCCCTGCGACCAAGAACCAATATATCGCGATGCCCGCGAGCGTTAAGAAGTGATAAATCTTATCCATGCGTCAACTTTTGTGAAAAACGTCTTCTGGGATAGTAAAGCGAAAGCATAAGGGAAGAAAGGAAACGACCGAAAATAATATGAAACAAATGCCACAGATTAGTTGCTAATTGTGTATCAAGGCAGAGAGAAGTAATGGTCGTGAGCTTAAAAAAGCAACAGATAATCTATAAAAAGACAGATATAGACGCAAAATAGACTGTTCGGGCTTCCAATTTTATTCTTAAACTGGTCTACTTGCTACACCTCTGATGTGAGTCGGATTTTTTGTGGTTGTACATTTTATTTTACACCCGTATTTGGCCACACTCAGCACAACAAATTAGATTGGTAGTAAGTAGCATGGCGAGTAGTTCACGCGGTCAATTCACTTCACGATTTGGCTTCATTATGGCAGCAGCGGGTTCCGCTGTAGGTCTTGGTAACGTTTGGGGATTCCCCACACAGGCAGCAAGTAACGGCGGCGCAGTCTTTTTGATTGTGTACCTTTTGATGGTGTTCCTGTTGGCATTTCCCATGCTGGTCGCGGAACTGACCATTGGTCGTTACGGTCAATCCAACCCAATTCGTTCGTTCAATGCGGCATGGCCAAAAGGCAAAGCGGGCGCAATTCTGCTCGGCGTGATTGGCATGATTGTCGTGTCGCTCATTCTCAGCTTTTACGCGATCGTGGCCGGCTGGTTGGTCGGCTCATTCTTTAACAGCGGTTTGGATCTGTTTGGCCTCGATAGCGCAGGTCACTGGCTGACCACTTTTGGCACGGAACGTAACCTTGTGCTGATGATTGCCTTTATGGCACTCACCATGTTCGTGGTGCGCAACGGTGTGGCGAACGGGATTGAGAAGTGGTCAACGCGTTTGATGCCTTTGCTGTTCGTACTGTTTGGTCTGCTGACGATTTATATCTTCACGCAGGACGGCGCATGGGAAGGTCTGAAAATGTATCTGGTTCCAGACATCTCTCACTTCACGCCAAAATTGGTGGTGAGCGCGATGGGTCAGGCTTTCTTCTCGCTGTCTCTGGGTGTGTGTGTGATGACCACGTACGGTTCTTACCTGAAGAAAGACACCAACTTGCCAAAAACAGCGGCGCAAGTGGCGCTGATTGATACCGGCGTTGCGTTCATTGCGGGTCTGATGGTGTTGCCAGCGATGTTTGTGGCGAAACACAACGGCGTGCAGATTTTCTCGGACACGGGTGAGCTGCTGAACTCTGATACCTTGGTGTTTACGGTTCTGCCGGCCATGTTTGATACCATGGGTGTGATGGGCGCGGTGATTGGCTTGGTGTTCTTCCTGCTGATGATCATTGCTGCGTTAACTTCATCTATCTCGATGCTGGAAGTGCCGGTGGCGTGTGCGACGGAAGAATTGAAGCAGAGCCGCACGACCGCGGTGCTCTGGATCGGCGGTCTGGTGACCATCGTCTCTGCGGTCATCGTGATGAACTTCTCAAGCTTGTTTGGCTTGGTGATTCAGTTCACTACCGTTTACTCACAACCAATCATTGCACTGTTGATTACGCTGCTGGTGGGTTGGATTTGGAACCGTAACCAGATTCTGAATGAACTGAAACAGGGTTACCCAGAGATTGAAAACAGCTGGTTCTGGAAAGTTTGGCCAATCTACGTACGTCTTGTTTGTCCGGTACTGATGCTGCTGGTGTTCTTCGCGTAAACACGACAAGATTGAAATGAAAGCCACTTGGGGAAACCCAGTGGCTTTTTTGTTTTCTATTCCGAACCTTGTTTTATAGACCGAACTTGGTTTTACACACCGAATGCGCGCCGATTCGAAGTGCTTGCGCTTCCTTTTGTTAAATGATAGCTATTATCATTAAATGGTAATAAGGCTTTCATGAGACGTTAAGGAGTCTGACATGACACGAGAATCTCGGATCGAAAAAGACAGTATGGGCGAAGTACGAGTTCCCCAAGATGCCCTGTATCAGGCGCAAACGCAGCGCGCGGTGGATAACTTTGCCATCAGTCGTTACACCATGCCGCAGCCGTTTGTTCAGGCGCTGGCGTACATTAAGCAAGCTGCGGCGGTGACCAATGCGCAGTTAGGACTGCTGGAAGGGGACATTGCAGTGGCGATCGATGAAGCGGCGCAAAGCATCATTGATGGTCAGTACCTCGACCAGTTTCCCATCGATGTGTTCCAAACGGGTTCTGGCACCAGCTCGAATATGAATGCCAATGAAGTTATTGCGACGCTGGCCTCTCAACATTTGCATAGTACGGTGAGTCCAAACGATCACGTTAACATGGGGCAAAGCAGCAACGATGTGGTGCCCACCGCCATTCAGGTGAGCTGTACGCTGGAAGTGGAGCAGCGCTTATTGCCTGCACTGACACATCTCAGTACGCAACTGGCCGCAAAAAAACAGAGTTTAGCGAACGTGGTGAAAACCGGGCGCACACACTTGATGGATGCCATGCCGATGACCTTTGAGCAAGAGCTGGGGGGATGGCAGGCGCAGATCGACCATGCGAGACACAACATCATCCACGCCATGACCGCTGTGAAAGCGCTCGCGCAAGGCGGCACAGCCGTGGGGACGGGGATCAATGCTGATCCACGTTTCGCCGCAGCGTTTGCGGATAATTTATCGCAGGCCACGCGTCTATCGTTTGTGCCAAGTGAGAACTTCTTTTTTAACCTCAGCAGTCAGGATGCGATTGTCGCGTTGTCTGGCCAATTGAAAACTACGGCGGTGGCGATGATGAAAATCGCCAACGATCTGCGCTGGATGAATTCAGGCCCGCTGGCGGGTATTGGCGACATTGAATTGCCAGCATTACAACCGGGCAGCTCCATCATGCCGGGGAAAGTCAATCCGGTGATCCCGGAAGCAGCCGCCATGGCGTGCGCACAGGTCATCGGCAATGACACCACCATCACCGTGGCTGGGCAGGCGGGGAATTTCCAGCTCAACGTGATGTTACCCGTGATTGCGCATAACATTCTGGAGAGCATTGAGTTGCTCGCCAACAGCGCTATTGCGTTGGCGGATAAAGCGATTGCGGGATTCATCGTCCGCGAGGATCATATCAATATTGCGCTGGGCAAGAATCCGATTCTGGTCACTGCGCTCAATCCGGTGATTGGTTATCTCAAAGCGGCAGAAATTGCCAAACAAGCCTACAAAGAAGGTCGGCCAATTATCGATGTTGCAGCGGAGAAAACGTCGCTGACTCGCCAAGAGCTCGAACACTTGCTTGACCCGGCGACGCTCGCCAAAGGTGGCATTGTCGAGTAACCGCAGCGGCTCAAATGTGGCTCTGATAATGGGCAGCGAAAAGCGACCCAGGTTGGAGCCGCGCCTGCCCTCTATCACGTTTCGCACGACAAAACGGTGAATTGACCAGCAACCGAAACGGTTTGAACACGCTTTCAGCGCCCAGCGGTGGATGCATGGCTGACCTTTCACGCCAATTGAGTATAATGAGCGTCCATTTTTGCGAGGTCGTATGTTCGATATACTCTTAACCCACCCTGATTTTCTGCTGATCAACAAGCACCCGAATGTGTCCGTCCATAAAGACGATGGTGACACGATGTTGCTGCAGGAAGTGGCGAAACAAAGCGGTGATGCACAGCTATATTTGGTGCACCGATTAGACAAAATGACGTCGGGCATTTTGCTGCTCGCGCGCAATGCCAAAGCCGCCAGTGAGTTGTCGAAAAGCTTTGCTGAGCGTCAGGTTGAAAAGTTCTATTTGGCGCTGGGCAGCAAAAAGCCGAAAAAGAAGCAGGGCCTGATTAGCGGCGATATGGAGCGTTCACGTCGTGCGTCGTGGAAGCTGTTGACCTCACAAACCAATCCGGCAGTCACGCAGTTTTTCTCTTTGGCTGCCGAGCCGGGCGAGCGTCTATTTCTGTGTAAACCGTACACGGGCAAAACGCATCAGATCCGTGTGGCGCTCAAATCTGTCGGCTCCGGTATTGTCGGTGATCCGATCTACAATGCGGGAAATCAGGCCGACCGTGGCTATTTGCACGCGTTTGCGCTGCGATTTTCGTACGCAGGCGAGACGTACCAATGGGTATGCGATCCGCGCCATCAACCGGCGCTGGGCGAAAAATGGAACAGCGATATTGTCAGTCAGGGCATTGAATCCTGGCTAGAACCCTGGTCACTTAGTTGGCCCTCAGTGAAAAAGTAAACATAGCTATGCAAGCATCTGCTTTATCTCAATTCTTTTCTGAAATGACGGCACAACTGGCGCAAGCGCCCAATGAAGTGCGTCGCCTGTTTCATGGTCGTGGCCAACGCTGGGAAGGTTTAGAGCACCTGACATGTGATTGGTTACAAGGGCAACTGATTGTCAGCGTGTTCAAAGAGGTCGACGAAGCCTTTTTGACCCAACTGACCGACGGTTTACAGCAATTGGCGGTTTCCCCGTTGTGGGCCGAGAAAAACGGCCAGTGCATCGTATTGCAGCACCGCTATGCCGATGGCGCACCATCAGAAGTGCTGGTGGGCGAGCTCAACGCACGCCCGGTGGTGGAAGAGAACGGTTTGAAGTTCCAACTCGATATCGGCAGAAACCAGAACTTTGGTCTGTTTCTGGACATGCGTTTGGGACGTGACTGGGTGCGTGAACACGCGGCGCACAAAAATGTGCTGAACTTGTTTGCTTACACGTGCGGCTTTTCAGTGGCTGCGATTGCCGGTGGCGCAGACCACGTGGTGAACGTCGACATGGCCAAAGCCTCGTTGTCGAAAGGGCGTGAGAACCATCTTCTGAACGATCACAACGTCAACCAAGTGAGTTTTCTGGGACATGACATCTTTAAATCTTGGGGCAAAATCAAGAAAGCGGGCCCATACGATTTGATCATCATCGACCCACCATCGTTCCAAAAAGGCAGTTTTGCACTGACCAAAGATTACGCCAGAATTTTGCGTCGTTTGCCGGATTTGTTGGCGCCGCAAGGTGAGGTGTTGGCGTGTGTTAACTCACCTATGGTTACCAGTGAATTTTTGATTGATGGCATGAAAGCGGAAGCGCCAGCGCTGAACTTCCAATATCGTTTGGACAATCCGCCAGAATTTGCTGATATCGACAACGAATCAGCATTGAAAGCGTTGGTGTTCAGTTAAGCCATCGACGTTTTGAATTCATCGCTAGGATTGAAGACGCAAAAAGCCACGTAGACACGTGGCTTTTTTTGTCTGCTGAAAACAGATGCGAAAAACAGATGCTGAAGATTGATGTTGAGGGCAAATGTTTAAGACAGATGAAGCTGCTCGATCAGTGTTGCCAGTCGCGTGCGATCCTCGCCTTGAACCGACATGAGCGGCAATGGCAGGCAAGGCGTGTCGACCAAATTTAACAGCTCGGCACCTGCCGCGATGCAGCGCAGGCTGCCATTGTGACGGCCAAACATCGCCCACAAATCCTGCAAACGGCGGGAGAGCTGTTGCGCCTGGGCATGATTTCCAGATTGCGCAGCGCGAGTCAGTTCCAGCGCGGTGTTGGGAAACAGGCCGCCCATGACGGAATACCACACATCGCAGCCCGCACTCAGGCCTGTTGCTGCAAAGGCATCGCCACTGACGCCGATGGATACATGGCTTGGAATCAGCGCGCGCAAACGTTCGACGCGTGCTTTGGCTTCTTGTGGGTCGTTGGGTACACCGGGAATCTTAATCGAGGCGATATGAGGCAGCTCGGCAATCTGACCATGCAGTTCATCACTGAAGTGAAAATGAGTGGTTCCCGGATTGTCATAGACACACAGGGGAACTGAAATCGCGGCTGAGACGGCTTTGAAATGCTGGAACACTTCTGCATCGCTCAGTTTCTGATAAGACATCGGTGCCAGTAACAGCCCGCTGGCGCCAGCTTTTTGCGCGTCGTCTGCAAGGTTCAATACATCTTTGGTTCTCAGCGCGCCAATGCCGATGATGACTGGCGTGTTTCCCGCATGCTCAACAGCAATCTTGGCCACACGCGCGCGTTCTTCACGCGTCAGATAGGCATAACTGCCGGTTGACCCGAGGGCGCCAATTGAATCGACACCTGCGGTGGTCAGACGCTCAATCAGGCCGACGAACGCGGCCTCATCAATGCGCGTTTCATTCATGGGGGTGAGTGGGAACGCGCTCAATCCTGAGAACATAAAGGAACTCCTTGTCGTATGGTCATTGTTTATGAAGGCTGGCTTTCTGCCTGATGCAGCGTGTGATAGCCCGAATAGATGCGGGTCAGCGTGGTAAACCAACAGGCCGCGCCAAACAGATACGCAATTAGGCTAAAGTGCTGCGGTAGCAAGCAAATGAGCACGAAGCAGCCGATGGTTTCACTCCCTTCGGTCAGCCCGCTCATGTAATACAGCGATTTATGTTGATAGACCGGATTTTGAATGCCGCGTTTGCTCGCCATGACCGCGAATGCAAGAAAGCTACTGCCAGTGCCGATGAACGAAAAAATGAGAAATGCACCAGCCACGGCGTTTGTTTCTGGGTTAGCAACCACAAAGCCGAACGGGATCAGCGAGTAAAACAGAAAATCGAGGCTGATGTCGAGAAAGCCGCCAGCGTCGGTTAAGCCTTGAATGCGCGCCAGCGCGCCATCGAGGCCATCACATAGGCGGTTGATCGCAATCAGCAGTAAGGCGAGTAGGTATTGCTCCAACGCCAGTGCTGGAAACGCCAGGCAGCCCATGGCAAACCCAAACAGCGTCACTTGGTTGGCGCTGACGCCAATGGCATCAAGCACGTCGGCCGATTTCGACAGCGGCCAGCGAATGACGGGAATCACGTAACGGTCAAGCATGAGAAACCTCCGTAGGCCAGTGAATAATACGTCCGCCTGGTGGCGCGTCGTCTTCATCGTGGGTGACCATTAACGTGGGGACACCCGCCTGAGCCAGTTGGCTGAACACCCAGTCACGAAACTGGCTGCGCAGCGATTTATCGAGCTTATTGAAGGGTTCATCCAATAAGGCCAGTTTGGGGCGCGCAAGAAGCATGCGGATCAAACTGATGCGCGCCCGTTGCCCACCAGAAATTTGATCGGGAAACGAATCGGCCAGTTCAGTCAGCGTGATTTGCTTGAGTGCCGTCAGCGCTGCGGTTTTTCGCGCCGCACCTTTGACCGTGTTGGGAAGGGCAAACGCGAGGTTTTCCCACACGGTTAAATGTGGAAACAACAAATCATCTTGAAACAGCATGCCAACATGGCGTTGATGCGCTGCGATGGTACTCAGTGCATTGCCTTCTAATCTCATCTCGCCGCTGTGAGTAAATTCCGCATGAAGATGCCCGGCGATGGCGCTGAGCAGCGTGGATTTCCCACACCCACTCGGCCCCATTAACGTGACGATTTCCCCTGCATGGATGGCTAGGTTAAATCCCGTCAATAATGAATCGCCGTTGGTTTTACGGATGGTGAGGTTTTCGAGGCAGAAGGTCATGCAAAATCACTTGTGGTTGAACGCTGCGGTGGCGTCGAATTTGAACTCGACTTATCACGACCGCAAGAGAGAAGAAAATAAACGGCAACAAGGCTTGCCAAAGGGCATAAATGGCCATCACGCGGCGGTCATACCCGCTGGATAACGCGACCGCTTCGGTGGTGATGGTCGCAATGCGCCCGCCACCCAGCATCAAGGTCGGCAGGTACTGCGCCAAACTGACGCTGATGCCAACCGCCCACGCATACAGTAAGCCCGGCAGTAACATCGGTACTTTGATCTGCCAGAACAACTGCCAAGGCGTTTTACCCAGGCTGAGGGCGACGCGAGTGTAATTCGGGTTGTAACTTTGCCACGGCCCATCCAGTGCCAAATAAACCAATGGGAAGGCAAAAAAGACATGCGACCAGATCACCCACAAGGTGTAATGTTCGGCCGCGATAAAGAGCGTTGCGATTTGCAACCCAAATAGCAGCGAGATTTGCGGCAGCAACATCGGCAAGACGATTACCCACGCAGGCAGTGCGAGGCGGGAGCGGGTGCGAAACTCGTGAGCAATCACGCCCAGAAGCAGCGCCAATGTACCGCTGAGCAGTGCAATCCACAAACTCTGCGACAGTGTGGGCAGCATGTTCGGCCATTCGCTGAGCCAAAACCGGTCGCTGAATTGGCTTGGCCATAGGCTTGGAAACCGCCAGCGCTGGGCAACACTCCACACCAGCATGAGCGGAAAGATGATCGCCGCGCAGCTCAGCACAAGCATCATTACCGATTTGCCCGGCAGTGACATGCCATGCCGACCGCTGGAGAGCCAGCCACGGAAAACGCGCAGAATGAGCGCTTCGATAAGTACGACCGACAATAACATCAGACCCGCCAAACCCAATAAGACGACGGCACCGGCAGCAGCACGGGGTAACTGGTTTAAATCTGGATCGCTAAACCATTGCCAGACCAGAACGGCAAAGGTCGGTGGCGTTGTCGGGCCGAGGATCAAACTGACGTCGACCACCGACACGGAATAGGCGATGACGGCAAACAAGGCAAAGCGCATTTTGCGTAGCCATTGAGGCAGCACGAGTTTCCACCAACTCTGCATTGGCGAATAGCCGAGTGACGCACCACTGGTGAGTAGGGTTTGCACATGGAGTTGCTGTAAAACGGGAATACTCATCAGCAGCAAAAATGGGGTTTCTTTCAATGCCAGAGCAAGTGTCAGGCCGAATGCATGGGGATCGTGCACCAGCCAGGCTGAATCTTGGGTTGAGACTTGATAATCAAACAGCGCAACAAATGCGCGCGCCATCATGCCGGTGGGCGCGAAGAGAAACGCAAACCCAATTGCAAACGCAACGTGCGGCAGCGCCAATAACCCCGACAAACAGTGCTCGACCCAATGCCAGCGTTGATGACTCCAGAGCGTCATCAACACCGCGAAGCTGAGCAGCAGGGCGCCATACGTGCTGAGCAGCGCGGACCCGGCTGAAAGTAGCAGCGATTGGCCAACGCCCGTCCAGCGCCACACGTCAGCAAATCCTGCAACCGAGAACTCGTGCAAACCCACCGCAGGAATGTAACCCAGTGATGAGAGCATCACACCCATCATGCCCGGTAGGATGGGGGCAATACCGATGAGCAGTAGTAAGCAATAACCGAAACGAATCATGGCAAGCTCAACGGGTTATTTGGCCGCGCCATAACGTGTTTGCCATGCCGCTTCGAGCGCGGCTTGCCAGCTTGGATGCGGTTCGGCAATTGATTTGAACAGTTTGGTGTTCGCTGCAGAACCGGTTAAGACGTCATGTCTCAGCACCGATGGATCGCCCCACACATTTATGTCGCCCTTGCGTGATTGCGCCTCAGGACTCATCAGGAAATTAATGGCAACCAGCGCGCCTTCTTTGGCGGTGGCGTTCCATGGAATCGCCAGGAAATGAATATTCGACAGTGCACCAGCTTGCATCGCGTGACTACGCGTGGTTTTGGCCAGCTTGCCAGACGCCTGTGCAGAATAGACCGCGTTCGGGTTAAACGTCAGCGCCAAATCGATTTGGTCATCATCCAATAATTGAATCATTTCAGACGAGCCAGACGGAAACTGTTTTCCCGCGCGCCATGCGACAGCATGCAATTCGTCGAGGTAGTGCCACAGCGGCGCTGTAATTAGCGCAAAGGATTGGGCGTCAACCGGTTTGGACAATGCCGCATCGTTGTTTGTGAGTTCAATCAGCAGCGCCTTTAAAAAGCTGGTGCCGTGAAACTCAGGTGGGCGAGGGTAGGTGATCCGATTGGGAAATGCTTTGGCGTAACTCAGTAGTTCAGCAAACGATTGTGGGGGATTGTTGAGCTTTTGATGATCATAAATAAACACCAACTGGCCGACACCCCACGGCGCTTCTAGCCCATCGGTAGGCTCTGAAAAGTCGCTGTCGATGGGCAACGATGTGTTGATGTATTGCCAGTTGGGTAAAGTCTCGACAAACGGCCCGTATAGTAGGTCGTTGTTTTTCATTGATTTAAAGTTTTCACCGTTGATCCACATCAGATCGACGCTGCCCCCGCTCTCTTTACCTGCGGCCTTTTCGGCAATCAGTCGCGTCACGGTTTCTGCGGTGTCGGTGATTTTGACTTGCTTGAGCTCGACACCATATTGCGTTTTCAACTGTTCACCTGCCCAACGGATGTACTGATTGATCTCTTGGCTTCCGCCCCAAGCGTGAAAATAGACTGTTTGCCCACGGGCTTTGTCACTGATGTCTTGCCAAGATTGAGCAGATGCCGACAGAGAAAGTACGCAGGCACTAAAAAGGGTAAGCAGCTTTTTCATAATTGTCCTTTGAGATCGCTGATATCGGTTCGTATAAGGCTAGAGACCGGAACAGGTAGCGGTTTCATTCATTATGTATGAAAAAAGCCAAAAGATCTGATTCATAAGGAAAATGATTAGCAGAAATACGCAAAAGGCAGCCGATGGGCTGCCTTTGAATAGAATCGATTACTTGGTGGGGATTAGTTTACCCAGTCACGCAACGTAAATGTGAGCGTGTGAACATCGTTTTTCAGCGTCAACGCGTCTTTGGTGAGCGTTACGTCGTTCCAATCCATCAAAGATTGAGATACCGCTTGTTCCGTATCCATCACGTCGCCAATACACATCTTCATGGTCATGCCCATTTTTTCAATGCGTAGGCGGTTGTCTTTCAGCTCTGCTTGACCAAAGAAGTTGTTGCAGCCAGCGTTACCGCTTGCCATCATTTTTTCACCAATCTCAAGGCGAGGTGCATCGTAGTGTTCATTTTTTACGATGTCTTGGCCATCAATTTGAGTCAACTGCCAGTTATGATGTTGCAGATCCGCTGCGGTAATTTGCACATCGTCACCATTGCTTGCACAAGCCGCTAACAGAACAGGCATAGCCATTGCGGCAAGTAATGATTTTGAACTAAGCTTCATAGGATTCACTCCAAATGTGGAAAACGCGGTCAGTATAGTCAATAAACCCAGCATCATGTCAGCATAAGGTCATAGTTTAATATGCAACGTGATGTAAAAATTAATGGAATTGTTATTGATAACAGTGGCTTATATTTCATGGCGCGCGGAGAGTGATTCGCAGTCGTGCCCCAAGTCGGATGGAAGGACAATCGCGTATTCATGGAACAACTCGAGTTTTTTCAAGTCCCAAGCCCATGTGTTGGCATTTGCACGGTGGATGAAAAAGGTTACTGCCGTGGCTGTATGCGTAAGAGGGAAGAGCGCTTTCGCTGGTTAGAGATGACGCCGGCGGAGCAGTTGCATGTGATTAAGTTATGTCGCCAGCGCTATTACCGAAAACGCATGGCCGAGCGAAAAGGTGCTGAACCTGCTGCGGAACCAAGCAGCCCGCAACAAGAGCTGTTTTAACGCTTAGGCTAGGGCTCTGGATGCACTAGCCTAAACATCATTCATCGCGGCTTATGACTTTAAACCCCAGTTGTCATCGACCCAGCCGCCTGCGTGCTCATCAAAGTGCACACCGCTGAAATTCCGTTTCGCTTCTGATTGAGGTTTAGCTTTCTTGGTGTCCGAGAGCATCGTTCGAATGTAGTTCGCCATTGGGTCAATACAGTCCGATTGCTTTCGAGTAGCAACCTCTTTGATCATTTGAAGACGAAAACTAGGGCTAGCGCGTTTCATTGGGGACCTCCACTTTATTATGACGACTAGTTTAAAAAGTTAGATCTTGGTCACTAATTCGTCAATAGGAGGCTTGCCATATATTTTCTAATGCATTTTGGTGCTCAATTAAACAGCAATTCCAGTCATTGGCTGGGATGATGTATTAGATGGCGATGATTCGTTTGCCGCGATAAAAGGACAAAATTGCATGGCACACTGGTGTCAGTCGAGGGACTTTTTAAAGCGCATCGAAGCAAAAAACAGACCAAAGAGGGTGAAAACACCAAGCCACAGCGTGTCTTTCCACAGATCCATCAAATCAGCGCCGCGCAGCACAATCCCGCGAATCAAGCGCATGAAGTGCGTGGCTGGCAACACTTCGGCAATCCACTGCGCCACCACAGGCATGCCTTCATACGGAAACATAAAACCCGACAGCAGAATTGAAGGCAACAGAATAAACACCGTCATCTGCATCGCTTGCAGTTGGGTTGACGCAACGGTGGAGATCATCAAACCCAGCGTCAAACTGGCAGAAATAAACAACAAGGTGCCAAACAGAATCTGACTCAGTGAACCGTTAATCGGCACATCGAAAATGGCGTGCCCCAATCCGAGAATAATGAACACTTGAATCAGCCCGACAAAGATATAAGGCACGATTTTGGCGATCATCAACTCAATCGAATGCACTGGCGTGGTGATCAGCAGTTCAAGGTTTCCCCGTTCCCGTTCGCGAACGATGGCCGCGCTGGTAAACAAGATCATCGTCATGGTCAGAATTACGCCCAGCAAACCGGGCACAATATTGACGGCTGCTCGTCGGCTTGGGTTGTAGAACAGGGTGACTTCAAACGTCGGTGTCGCGGCGGGTTTGATGTCGAAATCGAAGTCTTGCAGCGGCATATTTTTCAGCCCCGAAATCGCGCTGGCGATCATGGTGTCGGAGCCGTCTACAATCCACTGACCCAATTCGCGCCCATCTTGCACTCGTCGGGTGAGGTCTTTGGGCAGAATCAACGCCGCGCGCACCTCGCCTTTGGCAATGGCTTGCTCCGCCTCGGCGGGTGTGGTGTAAGCATGAGTCAAGTCAACCACTTGGCTGACTTTGATCGATTCTGTCAGCAAGCGGCCAAACGTCGACTGGCTTTGATCAACCACGGCAACCGGAATGTTGCGCACATCGGTGTTGATGGCAAACCCAAACAGAATGAGCTGAATGAGTGGAATCATCACCACCATGCCGAAAGTAATGCGGTCGCGGGACAGCTGACGAAACTCTTTCACCATCACCGCTTTGATACGATAGAGAGAATTCATTGGCGGCCTTTTCCTGTCACGGTCACGAACACATCTTCCAAACTGGGGCGTGCAATCGCCATTTCCGCATGCGCCAATTCGGGCACGGTTTGGCGCAGCCACGCAATCGGGTCTTGCACCTGACGATGGATCAATACACGCAGGCGAATGCCCAGTTGCGCGGCGGAGCGAACTTCCGGTTTGCTGAGTAACATTTCTTTGAGCTTGCGCAGATGAGGCGCTTTCACTTCTACCACCGTCACGCCCATCTGTTGCATCAGTTTTTCGGGTTCATCGTCGGCGCGAATCTCGCCCGCTTCCATGATTGCAAGTCGATGGCAGCGCTCGGCTTCGTCCATGTAATGTGTGGTGACCAAAATGGTGGTGCCTTGCGAAGAGAGATCGAACAACTGTTCCCAAAATTCGCGCCGATTTTCCGGATCGACTGCGGAGGTAGGTTCATCCAAAAACAGCAATTCAGGACGGTGCATGGTGGCCGCCGCTAAGCCTAAACGCTGCTTTTGGCCGCCGCTCATGCCGCCCACGCGCTGTTTGCGGCGTTCATCCAGCCCGTAGGTTTTCAGTTGTTCGTTGGTTCTGGCGTTGAGTTCTTTGCGGTTCATGCCAAAAATCTGGCCGATGAATTGCAGGTTCTCCTGCACACTCAGGTCGTCATAGAGCGAAAATTTTTGCGTCATGTAACCAATCTTCAGCCGCAATGCTTCCGATTGACGTGGAATGTCGAGCCCCAACACGTTGACGTGGCCTTCGGTGGGGCTCAACAGCCCAGTGAGGACGCGAATGGTGGTGGATTTGCCACAGCCGTTTGGGCCAAGAAAACCGTAAATGCTGCCTTTGGGCACACGAAGATTAATGCCTTCAATGGCGGTGAAATCACCGAATTTTTTCATCACGTCTTGAGCGTGAATGGCAAGATCGCTCATACCCACTCCTACGGTAAATCCACTTGGGCTGGAATGCCCGATGGCAACGATTGAGCCGACACGGGTAAATCGACTTCCGCAAGGTACATCAGGCGCGCGCGTTCGTTTTCGGTGAGGGCGTAATAGGGCGTGAACGAGGGTTCATTCGCGACCCAGCGTACGCTGCCTTGAAAGTCTTCGGCAACGCCATCGACATGCACGGTCACGTTTTTGCCGGCGGTCCATTGTGCGCGAAAACGCTCTGGAACGTACACGCGCGCGTAAGGCACGCTGTCGGCCTGTACCACGGCCACGATGCTGCCGACGGAAACCCGTTCGCCTAAGTTATACGGCAGGTTGTCGAGAATACCGTTGCGGGTGGCGACCACGGTCAGCTCACTCAATTTCTGTTGCTGCAACGTCACATTGGCTTCGGCCGCCGCAAGTTCAGCTTTGGCTTGTTCGATCTCTTCAACACGCGCACCTGCGGTGAGTTTGGCAAACTCCTCTTTGGCGGAATCGAGTTCAGCGCGTGCAGAATCACGCACTGAGACGGCGCTGTCTTTTTCCGACTGACTGATCAAGCGTTTGGAGACCAGTTCCGAGATGCGGCGAAAGTTCTTCTCCGCTTCAGTGAGTTGCGCAGTTGCTCGTGAGACGCGAGCTTGTGCCACAGCAATGTCTTCCGGGCGTTCACCATTGGTGAGTTTGGCCAGCGACGCGGCGGCTTTGGCTCGCTGCGCAATGGCTTGTGCGAGCATGGCTTGCTGCGTGGCGTCATCCAATTGAACCAATACATCGCCCACTTGGACTTCGCTGCCTTCTTTGACGGGCAGTTGGCGAATGATTTCGTTACTGGTTGCTGAGAGCGTCACGCGGTCGCGTTCCAGCGTTCCCAACGCTTGATTGTCGTTGTCTGGGCTGCAACCGGAGAGCAGCAGAATGAAAAGCGACAGCGTTAAACCTCGTTTCATGATCTGCTCCTTAGAAAAATAGTTATGGGGCACAAAGTGCAAAGGGATTCGTTTCATCGTTACAACAAGTTTATGTTAGATAAGCCATTTGTCGCATTCATTATTGGCGAACTCTGTGAATTACCAAACCAGATTTATTCATCAAAAACGTGTTGTTGTGGAATAGCGAGAAGCGGGAGCGAAGGATGAAGCGAAGAGAGGGAGCGGTTTCGGCGTGTTAAAACGTGAAACGGCCCACCGAGTGAGCCGTTTGAGCAGGGGATTAGCGCGTCAGGCTGAACACCAGCGCGGAGACGGCCAATACACCGACGAATAGCACAAAGTAAGTGCTCAACCGTTGCTTGTAGGGGTGCAGGGCTTTCACGCGGTACACCGCAATCATCGGCATGATAAACAGAATCATCGCAATTACGGGGCCAGAGAGCGCCTCCATCATGCCAAGAATGCTTGGGTTCATGACGGCTGCAAACCAGATGGCGACAAACATAAACGCGATGCCCACTTTATCGGCGGTGCGAGCGGATAAGCGTGTGTGCTTGGTGATTAGACCATTGAGGCTTTCACGCGCACCCAAGAAATGACCGAGGAATGAGGAGGTGATCGCCACAAACGCCACCAAAGGCCCCAAGGTGGCAATGAATGGATTGTGCGTCGCGTTCGCCAGATAAGACAACACCGATACGTTTTGTGCTTTGGCTTCAATCAACTGCTGTGGGGACAAGGCCAGCACGCATGAGAAGACAAACAGCAGCACGAACGCAATCAACATGATGCTGGTGCGTTTGAGAATTTGCTCTGATTTGCTCACCGCGTCTGCTTTGTAGTGACGACGTTGAATGTTGGCAAAACTGGAAATGGCCGCGGCATGGCTAAAGGAAAACACCACCACTGGCACCGCAAGCCACACGGTTTGTGTGAAATCGCTCAGCGGTGGCAGTGCCAACGAGGGCATGGTCCAGTAAGGCACGAGGTAAAACGACAGCGCCGCAAGAATGGCCGCCAGTGGATACACCATCGCCGCAAACGCGCGTAGCATGATCTTTTCGCCACCCAGCATAATGGCGATCAGGCTAAACACCAACACGCCCGACAGCAGTTCGCGCGGTGGCGGACTCATCTGCGCTTGGTTGACGAGAAAACTATCCACGGTGTTGGTGAGCCCGACACCATAAATCAGCAAAATCGGAAAAATCGACAAGAAGTAGAGCAGGGAGATTAAACGGCCCGCTTTGGCGCCAAAGTGTTCTTCTACAACGTCGGTGAAATCGGCATCGGCCCGTTCAGAAGATAGAACGAAACGCGCCAGCCCTCGGTGTGCCAGAAAGGTCATGGGAAAAGCCAGCACGGCCATGAGGACCAACGGCCAAAAACCACCGAGACCAATGTTGATTGGAAGGAAAAGAATGCCGGCGCCTACTGCGGTTCCGAACAGGCTCAGTAGCCAGTGTGTGTCGTGTTTATTCCAGGAGGATGTCGTTTTAGAAACACTAAAATCCAAAACGTCTTGAGATTCTTTCACTGAATGGAAGTCCATATAAGAATAATAATGTTGAGAATCCTACTCCTTTTAGTTGATGTGATCATATTGTGATACTGGTCATATCCACTGGTGCAAAGGCGATGTGCTAATGTTTGAAACTATGAATTTTTCATAAAACCAGTATATAGTTCTGGTTTTTGGAGCTTAAACTGGAATTTAAATCTAAAAATTAACTATTTTTCAGATTGTCTGAGATGTTAACGCGTTGTGTCGTGAGAAGTTGATTGTTCTGTCGCCACGCTTTTCTAACGTGCAGAAATAAAAGCAATTTTACCTATGGAGTTGTTGTGCAATTTGCCGCACAATCGTGGTCTGCCTCATTTACAATTATAACAATTCACCATGTTTGCTAACCTGCGCGCCGAAATCATTCTTGTCTTGACCACACTGCTTGCCGCAGCTGGGTGGGTATTCTCTAAACAAGCCATTCAGGGGCTGCCTCCATTTGGCTTTATCGGGTTACGATTCGTGACCGCGTCACTTATTCTTTTGCCGTTCTGCCTGCCAGCGCTGCGCAGGGCGTCACTGGGCGATATTCTGCGTTCAATGGGGGTCGGCGTTTTTCTCGGCGGTTCGATCTTCTGTTGGATTTACGCCATCGCCATCAGTGACACACTCGGTGAGGGGGCCTTCATCATGAGCTTGTCGATGCTGTTTGTGCCGTTGGTGGCTTGGCCACTGTTTGGCAACAAACCGAACCGCGCGTTCTGGACATCCTTGCCGATCGCGATTGTGGGGCTATTTTTGTTGGCATGGAACGGTGAATGGCGTGTTGCCGCTAGTCAGTTGTGGTTTTTGCTTGCTGCGGTTGGTTTGGCAATGCATTTCAATTTTAACAGTCAATATTCAGCCAAGCTGCCACCGATGTTGCTGACCACGTTGCAGCTGTTTACCACAGGTTGCTTGGGGTTGCTGCTCTCTTACGCGGTTGAAGATTGGCCGCAGGTGGTGAGCGGCGAAACCTGGAAATGGTTTGGCCTGAGCGTGTTGCTGGCGACCAGTTTGCGTTATCTGATGCAAACCGTCGGACAAAAGCACGCGAACCCAACCAACGCCGCAATCTTGATGCTGCTTGAACCGGTGTGGACGATGTTGCTCAGCGTTTGGATTTACAGTGAATCTATGCCGCTGAACAAAATCGTGGGTTGTGTGCTGCTGCTGAGCTCACTGTTGCTATATCGCATCAGCAACTTGCGACGCTAATGGCTGAAAGGTATTGCCCATAACGGCATGTCGCTTGATGGCGGCGTCATCTGAATAACGCCGCTGTCACATTCAATGGGCTTATGACGCCCACACTTGATGTTCAATTTCTTTGAGGAAGCGAATCTTCGCCCATTGCTCCTCGGCGGTCAGTTTGTTGCCCTCTTCAGTCGAGGCAAATCCACATTGCGGGCTGATGCACAGATTCTCTAGCGGCACGTAGCGTGTGGCTTCGTGAATGCGAGCTTTGATCTGCTCGGCCTGTTCTAATTCAGGAAACTTCGAGGTGATTAAGCCAAGGACAATCTGGCTGTTGGTGTTTGACCAATGGCGCAGCGGGGCGAAATCGCCGGAACGTTCAGAGTCGTATTCCAAAAAGAAACCATCGTAATGCGTGGCGAACAGGGCTTCGGCGACCGGTTCATAGCCACCGGAAAACAGCCAAGACGAGGCATGGTTTCCGCGGCAAATGTGCGTCGTTACAATCAGATCGTTTGGTTTATCGCGCAGGGCATCATTAATGATGCGCGTGCAGATCTGCGCTATCTCATCGGGATTGATGCCTTTTGCTTCTAGGCTCTTGCGCTTGTCGGCATCAATCAGAAATGCCCAGTTGGTGTCGTCGAACTGTAAGTAACGGCAGCCATGCGCGTAGAACGCTTGAATCGCATCACGGTAGGTTTGTGCGAGGTCTTGATAAAACAATGCCAGATCAGGGTAGATGTCATGAATGCGTGACGACCCATCGTTGGCCAGAATCTCTTGGCGCAAAATCATCGTTGGGCTTGGAATTGTCGCTTTGGCCAAGTTGCCTTCATCGTCACCAACGGCTTTGAGCAGAAAGTCGAAATGTGCGAGAAAGGGATGCTCAGGATTGAACGCGATTCGTGAAGTCGCGCGAATGTTATAAGCGGGCGCAGCTTTGCCATGAAAGGTTTGGTTGTAACCAGCATCAGGCGTGTAGCCTTCAATCCCATGCAAGTTTTCTAGAAAATCGATGTGCCAGAAACCTCGGCGGAACTCGCCATCGGTGATCGCCTGAATGCCCGCCGCTTTTTGTTGTTCAACCAAGTCTAGAATCGCTCGATCTTCAATTTGGGTGAGTTGTGTGCGGTCGATCTTCCCTTGAGCGAAATCACGGCGTGCCTGATGGAGAAAAGCCGGGCGTAGATAACTGCCGACGGTGTCAGTGCGAAAAGGGGGGCGTGAAGCCATGATGGTTACCTCTAGTGTGTCGTATCAATGAGACTAGATTAATGGATGGCTAGACGTCTTGTTAATCCGTTTTTGTTCATGCGCACCATGAAATAAATTCACCTTGCGGCACGAAGGGGATGCATATTTGGAAAATGGTAGTGTGTTTCTAAAGAGATGAATGTCATGCCATTCAATGACGAAGTCTGAAATTGGCGGTGGAGCTCGTTGGGGAAAATAAAAGAAATGTTGGTGACGTATGTACCTTCATTTCGAGCTCTCATACACCCTTTGGGCTGCTGTCTGATATGACGGAATCAGAGCGATGTGAGGAGCCAGAGTGGCGTGAGTTCGAAATGAAGGAGGGTGATTTGAACTGGTAATGATGTGAGGTTTCGGTATTACCAGTTCTCGAGTGCCTAACGGCGTTTAACTATGATTTTTTCTCTGCTTTGGTGTCTTTCCAGTACTGGATGCGAACACGATGCAGCTGAGCACGTCTCATTTTTTTCATAGTAATCTCCTTTATAAGTAACGCTCTTTTTGAGCTTATTGTTTAAGGTTTACTGATTTGCCCCCGTTTCTTTTTTCTGGGAGCGGCTTACATGTTATGGAATATCCATAACGGCTTGAGTGAGTTTATTTTGACTCACCAAATTTTGTTTCGATGACGTTTGTCTTCATTCGGGTTTACGTTACCCATGTCGTATGACAGAAAAATGTCAATCAAGTTCCGTGCCTACTTGTCACCGAATATTCATATTCTTACACCAAAGTGCGTACAAAAAGCAAGAAGTTGTTTCATTGCGGGTAGTTACGCCTAACATGCTTGCTACTGATTGTTAACGTTCACTTCAGTGAAAACGCGTTCTCGCGTCTATATCACCGTTCGCCGCGCAAAAAAGGGCACAGAATTGCCGCTTGCTGTTCACCAATACGGTGCAGTGACACGCGAGGTCACGACGACGAACGTTGACGTGTGATAATCGTTTTCGCGTTTATAGCTCGAACAAATCATCGAATTTACGTTGCTCTAGAATATCCTCGATACGTTTTCGAGTTTGATGTTCCGTGAGCGTTTTTTTATCTTCCGGAAGTATCACTTTATCTTCCGCTTTCTTTTTTTCTTTCTTCGGCATAAGTTAATTTCTGTCTTGTTGAATAAATCGATTCTAGACGGTTAAATTCGAAAGGACAGAAAACTCGCCTAATTTGTGACCTTTGTTCGACAAGTATTTTTCAATTCTGATCGCCAACAAAAATCAACATTCTATTTTTATGTCCGGTCTTTAGAGTTTTTCAGACACGACAAAGTTCCGCGACAATTGTTTAATTGAAGACTTTCAATTGAATTGAATGTTTTCAAAGTTCCACGAAATATTATTTTATCGAGATGACATTCAGATGAATCAATCACCAGATCGCTTGTTCGCTCTTCGAACCTAAAAAAGGCAAGACGACAAGTGGGCTTTGGAATGTACGATCGAATAAAACGGGGGTTAGAACGGAATTATCGTTGGACAGGTAGAGCCGGGGAAGGTGTAAACGTGAATCGCTTTTGGGTAGATAGCGTGGCGGCAGGCGCCACGCTACTGGCACTTATAGTGCTACTACGTTTGCCGCTTGAGGGCCTTTTTTGCCCTGTTCAACGTCAAAGCTTACACGCTGGCCTTCAGCCAGAGTTTTGAAACCTTCAGAAACGATAGAAGCGAAGTGTACGAATACATCATTGCCACCGTTGTCTTGAGTGATGAAACCGAAACCTTTAGTTTCGTTGAACCATTTTACAGAACCAGTCATTTTGTTAGACATAGATACCTCTATATATATTTTAAATTGTTACAAAGTTTATATGCGCTGATAACAAAAGCTATTAAATGGACTATCTATTGGAGCTGTCGCAGGAGCTATACGAAGGGTATCGAAAGATGACTGAGAGAACTTTAAATGTATCACTAATAGCTCAGTGGTAAGAGCTGAGCGCTACTATACAGGTTAAACGCATAATGAACAGCATTATTTTCAATCGTTAGGTAAATATTTGTTACTCGGATGTAAGGGTGGGCTTTAAAAGCAGATAAAACTCCGATAAAACCAGTGCAATCTCAAGGTTCAACAGATGCAACAGTGAAGCAAAAGGGCGCCAATGCTGTGGCAGCATCATTCTGCGTGCCCTTGTGATTCGAAACAAAAAGCGCCGTCTGGACGGCGCGGATGTTAGCATGTTGGCATGATGATATGGTTAGTTAGGGCAGGTACATGCCCAGAGACACCATCATGTCGTCCAGCTCTTCTTGATGCTGAACCGAGGTCTCGAGCAATTCGTGCAGTTCGTGTTCGGGTAAGGACGATCCAAAAATCATAAAGCAGCGCCACTGATTTTCCGGTTTGCTGAGCTGGGCAATGAAGTGCTCAAAACTCAATTCTCCTTCTTCGTACACCAAATAATAGGTGATGAGTGTGGTGAGTCGAGGAAGGCAAGCTTGTTGTGCGAGTGAGGAAGCCGCCAGCAATGTGGTCAAGCGCTCTCTAAGTTCAAGACGAATTTCATTGAGTGAGTAATCGATGATATCAGCCATAGCTCTTCTCCAAGCGAGGGGGTTCTTTGAACGTAGCGCAAATTGACGCGCGCGGATACGTTTAACGAAGACTGGTGATTCATTACTTAATATACACCACATTTTGCAGCGCTTCCTTTGGGCTGAATACAGGCAGAAATGCGTTCTGACGATGCGCCAAGGTTTGCCACTTGACCTGTTACGGTTGGTCTTCAACAGATGACAAGTGGTCCAGACTCGGGCAGTTGCGTGACCAGTTCTGCTCCCATTAAACGCGCTGGCGTATAACTGCCGCCGTTTGGCGCTTGTTGTAATACGAAGTCGACCACCGCAAGTGAGCCTGTGATGGTTAAGCTATAGCCGTTGGCCGTTTGTATTCGCGCAGTTTTGTGTTCCCCACGGGCATTCGTCGCTTCCCCCCACACATACGTTGGCATGGATGAGCGCGTTTGTTCATTGGGGCCTTGAACCGTTCGTGCGATGTGAGCCTTGATCACATTCTGAACCCAACGCAAGCCAAGGAATGGACGCAGATAGTTGGCGCGTTTGGCATTGGCGATCATGGCGTGCGAGCCGGGAATAAAGACGTCGATGTTTTCAATCCCCGTGGTGTGATAAGCGGTTGAAACATCGCCCCAAGGAATGGTCATGGCGGGTTTTTCGCCATCGCCGAAATCTATGGTTCGTACCTCGTAGGCGAGCGGTACGTTGATGATGCGACCGTCACGACGAACTTTCCCTCCTTGTGCCAAGCCTTCGACGGACGTCTTTGCGGTGCCTGGAGAAAAGCTGGATCGAGAGTCAAACCCAAGGCTTAAGTGTGTGGCGTCTGGTAATGCCGCTTTCAAGGCCGCTGCCACGCAGTCGGTCGGAATGACATCAAACCCGACACCAGGACATAAAATGACGTTGGCCGCTTGGGCGTGTGAATGATGTGATTGCGCCCATTCAAACACGTCAATCTCGCCTGTGATATCCAGATAATGGGTCGAGGCGTTTAAGCATGCAGACATCATTTTATGGGCGGTGGACGAAAATGGCCCCGCACAGTTAAGAACCAATGCACAATCTTGTAGTTGTTCCACCACAAGGGCGTCGTCATCCAAGGCGAATGCTCTTGCTTCCAAGTGAAGTGCTTGTGCCAACCGCTCAGTTTTTTCTGCATCTCGCCCAGCCAAGATAGGCGTTAGGCCACGTTTGACGGCTTCGCGGGCAATGAGCTCTCCGGTATAGCCGTAGGCGCCGTAAATCATCCAGCGCTTAGTGGGTGTTTGGGTGGTCATCGAATCTTCTCCAATCGGCTCTGCTCGCTCCCGTGTGAGTTCGGGGGCGGTTTGGGTTTGATGTTTAGGATGCTTGGCGCTCTTGCGCAATGGTTGCCAATCCTTGTTCAAAACGTGTCACGGTAAATTCGGGGAAACGGCGCTTAAACTTGTCGGAAATAAACACGTTGTCGACGTGATAGCGAGGTAGCAGCTCAGCCGCGTCGCGCACGGTTGGGTTGAATTTCCCCGCGATCCAGAGCAGCCAAGGTTTGAGGACACGATAGTTCGGTTTGACGCCAAAGGTTTTCGCTGCCAACTGGACGAATTCTTTATACGTCAGGCGTTCATCATCGCAAGGTAGATGCCACGTTTGACCATACGCATCGGGCGTGTTGCCCAGTAGAGCCATCGCTCGGCTGGCATCTGGCGTGTAGATCAGGCTGCGTTTGACATCATCGCGAATAAATAGCTTGGCGGCTTTGCCTGCTAAGAGGTTATCGATGACGGTGCTGTTGGTGATGCTTTGGGTTTTCCCCGGGCCATAAAACTCCGGCGCGCGACAAATCATGGCGTCAAGTTGGCCTTGCTGCATGGCATCAAGCAAGAGGGTGGTGATCTGCGCCCGCACTTTGCCTTTGGCACCATAAGGTTCAAACGGTGCATCTTCTCGTTGCGGGGCGGCCGTTTGTGGGTACATGTATGTGTTGTCGAAGTAGACTAACTTCGCACCGTGTTCGATGCACGCATCAATGACGTTGCGCATCAGTACCGGCCATTGTTCCACCCACAACTGTGTATCCATGGGGAGACCAGCGGTGAGATAGACAATTTCAGAGCCCGCTACTGCTTGCGAAGTTTGTGCGCGATCCAGCAGGTCGGCAGCCATCAGTTGGTCTGAATCATTCACTTTTTGTGGGTGGCGGCTGACCAAACGAATCTCGCTGGTAAAGTCGCGTTTCAGGCTCAGTGCTAACTCGCGGCCAATCTGACCGTTGGCGCCTAAGATGGTTTGCATACAGGATGTCCTCAATTACGCTGGGTGTGATGCTTATCCTAAGGTTAAAGTGAAGTTGAAGGTCAAGCGGCAATGTTTAAATTCCCTTGTCCCTAAAGCAAGATTAGATAAATTCCGCAGCACAAGAAGCAGTATTTTGCTTACGAGTGCTTTATAGTCGAGTCATTGCCGACTACGAGAAAGGAGCACGGGATGTCCATCAAACATTGGCTGGTCAGTTTTACCCTGCTAGTGCTGAGCGGCTGCAGTACTCACGTTATTCCTTATACGCCAGAGCCCGGCGCATTGATGGAGTCGCCGGATGTGATCATTGAAGAGGTCATCATGGCGCAGCCAGTCAACCTTCGCCCAGAAACCATCGTCGTGACGGAAGAGTACCTGATGCTGGATGACGGTGTGGTGCGCGAAACGATCACAACATCCCACTCGACGTTTTCCGGCAGTGTGGCCGTTGGGGGCGTTGCGATTCGCGCCAAAGAGAGAAGCTTAAACGTGCAGCTCTATTTCAATGCATTGCAGACGCCGATGCTGTATCGCCAAAACGAGTGGTACATCGTGCAGCTCAACAATGATTCAGGGCAAGTGGTGAAGCGCTTTTACGTGCGTGATCAACGCAAAGCCGAAGTGCTGATTGATGCGATTACGATGAAAATTCAGCGGGCGCACGCCCTTGCCGAGCAAGCCGCCGACGAGTCATAAGGACCGGCAATCAAGGCCATGAGGCAGGCGCGGGACCTGCTCATGGCGTTATCATGCGGCGTGAAGGGAAGCGCTATTTAAACTCAAGCGATGAAAAGGTGCCGAAGAACTTGAACAAGCTTTCCAGTTCTTCGAAGTTATCATCGTTGCGCGACTCACGCTGAATCAAAAACAGCAGCAATTCAACGAACAAAAAACCAATGGTTCGACTGTGGAAGATCGAATCGACGTCACTCGGCAGCACATATTGCGCGTCACTGTAGATGGCGTACGGGTTGGAATAGGTGTTGGTCACCACCGTGACGTAGGCTTTTTTACTGTGAAAGTATTTGGTGATATCCAGCACCACTGGGTTGAATCGGTAATACGAGAACGCCAGCAACACGTCATTTTCTTTAATACCCAGCAACGCCTTGGGTAGTTCACCTTTATCTAACGGCAGCAACACCACTTCCGAGCGATTATATTTCAAGAGGGTGGAGAAATGGATGGCCAGCGCTCGCGATGATGCGGGCCCGACCACGTAAATGGTGCGGCGTTTGTCGGCAATCCGTTTGGCGAGCGCTTCCAACTCATCAATTTTCAATTCTGCGGCAAATTGATCGATCAGCAGACTCACGTTACCAATATAGCGTGACGCTTCTTCTTTGGTATCGGTGCCTTGAACCATCGCGCGTGCTTTATTGGCTTCGATAGGGGCGACGAAGGTTTGGGCGATCTGATCTTGCGTCAGGGCGCTTTTAAATGCGGCGTAGCCGGTGTATCCAAGCTTATTGAGATAGCGCCCGATGGTGGCTTTACTCACTTTCACCTTTTGCGCCAAATCGATAATGCCGTAGTAAGAGAGCTCTTCGAAATGTTCGACAATAAATGAATGAAGTAACGTTTCAGATTCGGTAAACGGTTTGAGCTGTTCTGCCAACCGTTTGTAGGTGGTTAAATCGAGAGGATCTTTCATAAAACTCAGTCACCGCTTGCCTCATGTCGCCGCAGATTAACACAGCGTGTGCTCTGTGTTGTGTTTGCTTACCCGAAAGGTGATCGCCCTAAAACAAATGGTCTTCTGGTGTGGTGGGACACAAGAAGACCATTTGGGCGGCGCTATGGGTTAGACGAAACCATTAACCAGATGACGCCATTGATTAGACGAAACCATTGCCGCCGGTTGCGTTAGTGATCCGCGTGAAACGCCTGCACCGTTTCCCACGCCACGGTTTGCAACTGCTGAGCGGTTGCTGGGGTCATGTTCGAATCCACTGGCAGCGCGCCGCCGACAGGCGACTGGTTATAGAGTGTGGCGAAGAACACACATGCCGTAAGATAAGTGCCTTCCAGAGATGGGTGTTTTCCGTCGCTGTGGTAGAGGTTGATGTCTGGGTGCTGTTTCAAACTGCGTTGAAATGCCAACCCCACCGGCGCCACGTACCCACCGGTCTCTTTGGCGACTTTTTTGTACGCTTTAGACAGCGCTGCGGTTTGCTCCGGACGTGCTTTTTGCGCCCATGTCATGAAGTACACCACTTTAGACCCGGCATCATGCGCGATCTTGGCCATCGATTTGGCTGCCTGTTCGAAGTTGTCTCGTGATGATTTCTTCTTCGAAATGGGTTCCATGGAGTTGCCTTGGAACACCACAACATCCCACGATTTTAAGCCGTTTTGGAACCGCAGATTGGGTTCATGCCACCCGAGCTGACCACTGGAAATGGTGATGCCGCGGTAGCTGTATCCTTCGGCCTGATTGGGCAGTAATGAACGGGTTAAATCGCGCAAACGGGTATTTAAGTTGTTGTTGTAATGGGTGTAGGAGTTGCCATACATCGCCACCACCTTGTTGTCGCCATCCATTTTGGCGGTGGGTGACGGTGCGATTAACGTATCGGCGTGGGCGGCGAGGCTGCCCAGTGCCAGCGAGGCTGCGAGCAGCGACGTTTGAATGAGAGGGTTCATGTGTACTCCTTAGAAGTCGTAACGTAGGCCGAGGGTGATTGCATCGTCATCGCTGTCTTCGTTCTTCGCCGCGAGTTCACGTGCGTAGGTGAGCGACAAGTACGTTCCGCGAGATAACGTCCATTGGCCTTCCACGCGCCAATCTTCTTTCTCGTAAATGGCTTCATCTTTTTGATCGAGGAAGCTGTAACCAGCCAGCACTTTGAAGCGTTTCCATTGATAGGACGCGATGGTGTCCATGCCGAAGTATTTGTCTTCGTCGCCGCTGTCGAGATCGATTTTGACGTAGTCGGCAGTGACACCGAATGCGAACCCTTTGAGTGACAACTCAACCCCGGCCATGATTTGGTCGTGCTGTTTGCGTTTGGTGTCGGTATTGTCGTCATGGCGCTTAAATTGGCTCACCGCAATGGCGGGTGACAGTTTAAAGCCGTCGCCTTTATAGTTGAGGCGATAACTGGCCATCATGGCGTGGTCGAGGCGATCATTCTCACCATTGCCCATCACATAAGCGGCTTGAATTTCATGCATGCCAAACTCAGCGTTATATTGCAGCGTGGCATCTTGGCGATTGTATTTATAAGATGTGTCGATAGACGAGACGCCGAAGTTATAAATGCCCGGCGTGTAGTTCTTATATTTGTCGGTCATTTTCATGACTTGATAGAGCGGGTTCTTCGTCCGGCCAAAGATCACCATGCCCCAATCATCGTGTTCGATCCCTAAATAGCTGTATCGCGCTTCCAGATCGTCGCCTTCATCCAAGCGTGAATCGTTCACTTCAGTGCGAATTTGCCATTCAATTTTGCCGACCACGCGGCTGTTGTCGATCGCATCCAGTTCACGACTCATGTTGAAGCCCAAGCGGCCATTCATGCGCCCCAACCAGTCGTTTTCACCGGCGAAGCTCGCGTCACCTTTGGCCACCTGACCTTCGAGTCGACCATAAATATCCAGCTTATTGGTTTCATCGTCATAGACGGTTTGTGCCTGAACAAACGAAGCGATGCAGAGGGTAGGTAGCAGAGTCAATAGATGTTTATTTTTTATCATTATGCGTATTCCATGCTTGTTATAAGAAACAAATGCATCGTAATAACGCGCGTCATGAATGAATAAGGGAATTAAATCTTCCCTAACGAAATATTGATGAAGGTCGAAAATTGAATTGGATTTGATGGGTTAATTTATTGCAGGCGATATTTTTAAATGAGTGTTGAGAATAAATGCCAACATGAATGAGAAATAGAAGTTTAATAATGTGACCCACATAAATATTTGGCGGCGAACAGCCCCTGTTTTTCGCTGCGATGAGAAATGTCATTTCCCGCCATGAGTACGGCTTGGGTTCGAATTGGGTGGTTTTTATATTGTTTATTTTTCAATGTTTTGTATGTTGTTTTAGACGGTGGGACTGGGAAAGAACGATTCCCATTGCCCCTGTTTTTCGAGCCTCAATGCCTGATGGAGCACTGATTTTTTCCTTTGGTGTGTGATCGATGTCGCTATCGTATGTGATACATGAACCTCTTGATTCAAAATAAACGCAGGATTTTGGGTAAATAAAAAATTGATGGGCTCGTGAGGCGATGATATACCCATCGCTTCACACTTTTTTTAGAGAATAATTAATTCCCATATTGTCTAGGTCATGGGCGGAACAAGATGTAAGCGACGTAATACTATAAAAAAGGTGAAACTTATGGTCGCTCTGCTCGCTCTGCCAATTGTATTTGGGGCAGGTTTTCTAATCGTAAAAAAATACAACACACAAGCCATCTTGTTTGGTTCGGGTATCTTGATGATGCTGGTCGGCGTTCTTGCTGGTGGCGCTGAATTTTTGCCGAAAGGCGTCAGCACATCCGGTGCCACGGTCGTCGATTTCTTCCTTGTGATTAAAAGCATCTCATCGTCAACGTTGGCGAAATTGGGGTTGATCATCATGGCCGTGGGTGGCTTCTCCAAATACATGGGGCATATCGGTGCGGCAAACGCACTGGTTAAAGTCGCGACCAAACCGCTGTCGGCGATTCACAACCCTTACATCATTCTCGCGTTAGCCTACATTCTCGGCCAGTTCTTGAACGTGTTTATCCCCAGCGCGGTCGGTTTGGCGATGCTCCTTTTGGTCGCGCTTTATCCCGTGTTGGTTGGCATTGGTTGCACGCCTGCCTCTGTTGCGGCGGTGCTTGCGACCACGGCATGTCTCGATTTAGGCCCCGCATCTGGTGCATCGAACAAAGCGGCGGAAGTGATTGGCATTGATGCGGCCTCGTACTTTGTGGAGCACCAACTGTTCGTTGGGATTTGTTCGGCGCTGGTGATTGCACTGCTGCATTTTGTTTGTCAGAAATGGTTTGATAAGCGTGATGAAGTCAATGGTGTTTCTTATGAACTTCAAGCTAAAGAAGACACCTCGCGCGACGCACCATTGTGGTTTGCTATTTTGCCTGTATTGCCGTTGGTGCTGTTGCTGACCTTTAGTAAATTTGCCATCACATCGATCAAAATCGACGTGGTGACCGCGATGTTCTTCAGCCTCGCGGTGGCCATGTTGTGTGATTACCTGTATTCGAAAAATGCCAAGGCGGTGGCAGCGTCACTCAAAGTCTATTTGCAAGGGATGGGCGATGTGTTTGCCAGCGTGGTGTCGCTGATCATTGCGGCGCAAACCTTTGTAGTGGGCTTGGGCGCGATTGGCTTTATCTCCGGCATGCTCGGCGTGGCTGATCATTTGGGCTTTGGTTACACCATGATGGTGGTGATGCTGGTGGCGATTATTGGCGTGACCGCGCTGATGTCGGGTTCGGGCAACGCTGCGTTCTTTAGCTTCTCCAACCTCGCACCAGACGTCGCGGCCAACGTGGGTGTTGCCACTGCGGCGATTGCGATGCCAATGCAGCTTTCTGCGGGGATTTTCCGCTCATTCTCGCCAGTGGCCGGGGTGGTGATTGCGTGTGCAGGCGTGGCCGGTATTCCGCCGATTGAGTTGGTGAAACGCACCACCATTCCTATGCTGGGCGGCTTAGCCACAGTACTTCTCATCACATTCATCGGCGCGTAGGACAGTTGATATGCAAGGTTCAAATACTTCCGTTTTCGACTCCATGCTTTATTCACCGCTGTTTACGCAGGCAGAAATGAAGCAGGTGTGGTCTGATGAAAACTTAATTCGCACGTGGTTAACGTTTGAAGTTGCGATTGCCAACGTACAGGCGGAACTGGGGATCATTCCACACTCTGCGGTGGCGGCCATTGAACAGGTGTGCCAAGTGGAGAACATCGATTGGCCCCGTTTGGCGCAAGACACACAAATCGTCGGCATGGCGATCAAACCGCTGGTGGAACAATTGGCCGATCGGGGCGATGACGCGGTGAAGAAATATCTCCATTGGGGATGCACCACGCAGGATCTGCTTGATACCAGCCTAGCGATGCGCGTGAAGCAGACACTCGATATTGTGCGCGGCCAGTTGATTTCGCTGGGCGACCAATTGGCGCAGATGGCATTGGATCACAAACACACCGTGATGGTCGCTCGCACCAATGCGATGGATGCCTTGCCCACCACGTGGGGGCTGCACGTCAGCGGTTACCTGCAAGAAATCACGCGTCATGTGGCGCGTTTGGATGCGCTGTATCCGCGTGTGACCGTCGGCATGTATGGCGGCGCGGTGGGGAATTTGTCGTCGATTGGTGAACAAGGGTTGGTGGTTCGTGAGCGTCTGTTTCATCGGCTCGCGCTGCAAGAGCCGAAAGGGTTCAACAACGCCAGTTTGGATCACATTGCCGAGTTGATTCAGTTTTTCGCCCTCATTCATGGCACGTTATGCCGCATCGCCAACGATACCGAAACCATGGGGCGCGCTTCGTTGGGTGAAGTGCGTGAAGGCGAAGCGGGCGGTGGCTCTAGCACCATGCCGCACAAAGCCAACCCGCGGGCGGCGAACATGATTCAAACGCTGTCACGCATGGGGTGGATGTATGCCAGCGGCGCGCCAAACTTGATGGACCAGCACGATGTGCGTTCTGCTTCGATGCGCGTGTTGAACTGGAGCTTGGTGCCTGAAGCGTCGTTGGCGGTCGCCACGTCCCTTGAACGTGCCGAACGCCTGATCGCCAACCTCATTGTGGATGCGCCCAAGATGCGAGCGAATTTTTCTGCATCGCGCAGTTTCATTATGTCGGAGGCGGTGATGATGAAAGCGGCAGAAAAAGTGGGGCGCGGAGAAGGCTACGCCAAAGTGAAAGCGGCGCTTGCCAATGCCCCGGCATCAGGCGACTTGGTGCCCGTATTAAAACAAGACCAAGGCGTGGCGGCGATTTTGTCGGCGCAGGAGATTGAGGACGCGTGCGAACCTAAGCATTATTTGGGATGCAACGACGCACTCATCGACGAAGCGATTGCGCTGTATCGCGAGGAGGTCACGCATGGCTAAGAAGATGTTCATTCGCCAAGCGGGCAACACGTTGTTGAATACGCCGCTGCTGAACAAGGGCAGCGCGTTCACTCTGGAAGAGCGCAAAAGCTTTAATTTGATGGGGTTGTTGCCAGCCAATATTGAATCCATCGACGATCAGGCTAGTCGTGCGTACGACCAGTTTTCGGTATTTGCGTCGCCCATGGATCAACACATTTATCTGCGCAACATTCAAGACACCAACGAAACGCTCTACTACCGGCTGCTCAATCAGCACATTGAAGAGATGATGCCAATCATTTACACGCCGACGGTGGGGGATGCGTGTCAGAAATTCTCGCAGATCTATCGTCGCAATCGCGGTTTGTTTTTGAGTCTCGCCGATCGCGATAATTTGGACGAGCTGCTCAATAATGCGCCCAACACCGAGGTGAAGGTGATCGTGGTTACTGACGGTGAACGCATTCTCGGTTTAGGCGATCAGGGCATTGGCGGGATGGGCATTCCCATTGGCAAGTTGGCGTTGTATACCGCGTGTGGCGGGATCAACCCAGAGCACACTTTGCCGATTGTCTTGGATGTTGGCACCAACAACTCAGCGCTGCTGTCTGATCCGATGTACATGGGGTGGCGTCATCCACGCGTGACGGGTGAGCTGTATGATGAGTTTGTCGACGATTGTCTGAACGCCATTCGCCAACGTTGGCCGGATGCACTGATCCAGTTTGAAGATTTTGCGCAAACCAATGCGATGCCACTGCTGAACCGTTATCACGATCAGTGCTGCTGTTTTAACGATGACATTCAAGGCACGGCGTCGGTGACGGTGGGCACCTTGTTGTCGGCGGCGCATGTGACGGGGACGCCACTCTCCAAGCAGCGTATCGTGTTTGCTGGTGCGGGCTCTGCGGGGTGCGGGATTGCCGAAGCGGTGATCGCACAAATGGTGTCGGAAGGGGTGCCTGAAGCGCAGGCGCGCAGCCAGATTTATATGGTGGATCGCTGGGGACTGCTGGAGCAAAGTATGACCAGCTTACTGCCGTTTCAGAAAAATTTGGCGCAGCCTTCTTCGTTGAGAGCGCAGTGGCAGCTGGATGACCACCAAGCGATCAGCTTACTGGACGTGGTGCAGCAAGCGAAACCGAATGTGCTGATTGGCGTGACGGGCGTGCCCGGCTTGTTTAGCCAAACGGTGATTGAAGCCATGGCGCACGGGTGTGAGCGTCCGGTAGTGATGCCGCTGTCTAATCCCACCAGCCGGGTGGAAGCCACACCCGCCGATATTGTCACTTGGACACAAGGCAAGGCGATCATAGCCACCGGCAGTCCGTTTGATGATGTGGTGTATGACGGCCAGCGCTATCCGATTGTGCAGTGTAATAACAGCTACATCTTTCCCGGTGTGGGGCTTGGGGTCATCAGTGCCAACGCCAATCGCGTCACCAATGAGATGCTTCAACAAGCCAGCATCGCGCTGGCGTCGATGTCGCCGATGCGCTCGGGGGGAGACCGATTGCTGCCACCATTGAGCGACATTCAAGCGGTGTCGCGCCACATTGCACTGGCGGTCGCGAAACAAGCGGTGGCGCAGGGCAAAGCACCCGACAGAACGGAAGAGCGATTGTTGGAACGCATTGATGAGGCGTTTTGGCAGGCACAATACAGTGAGTACCGCCGCGTAGCGTCGTAACCGAGTTTGATATGTGGGGTATGTCCTGACATTTGTTAGATGCCCTGAAATTTTGTACATGCTCTGAAACAGGCCGCTCCGTGGTTCACTGAGCGGCCTGATTACATGCCTTCGTTGACGCTTACAGCGAACGATTAATGTGTAAAGAATGCGGCGTGATAAGTTACCTCACCACTGGGTATGGCGTCTGCCAGCGACAGCGCCATAAAGTATTCCGCAGGCACGCCAGGGTAGGTCAGGTTGGGCTGAGATTGAAAACCAAAGCGTTGGTAGTACTGCGGTTCGCCAAGCAATACGACACCCTGAGCGCCTTGGGCTTTCAACACGGACAGTGATTCACGAATCAGCGCGCCACCGATGCCTTCCCCTTGTCGTTCTGGCACCACCGAGACCGGGCCTAATCCGTACCAATCACATGCGGCACCATCAATGTGAATCGGAGAGAACGCGATGTGCCCAATGATGCCAGTGTCGTCTTCGCAGATAAGCGACAGCGACAGCGCGCCTGCCTCACGCAGTGTCGCGACGATGCGATGTTCCGTCGGTTTCGCGCCCGGTTCGTGGTGCGGGTGGTTTTCAAATGCGCGATAAGTGACCTGTTCAATCGAGGTGATGTCAGCAGGTGTTTCTGGTCTGATGTTCATGATTAACCTTTATTTTTTAATACCCAAATGTGGTAGCCATATTGGCCTAAATAGTGTTGGTGAATGTGCAGCTCTTGGCGTAAATCGTTGAGTGCTTGAGAGGTCAACGTTGCCTCGCTGAGTTGCGCCAGTTTTGCGTTGAGCGGCTCCAAGTAGTTGCGCCATGCCTGCGCGCTTTGAGGAAAGCTTTCCACCACCTCGTAACCCGCCGCTTTTGCCTCTTTAAGCCGCTGGTTCTCGGTGACCATCCCCGGATAATTAACCTGCCAAAACTGCTCGGCTTGGGCATCAGGCGTGTGGGTCAGCCACACTAAATCACTGAGAACCAAGTAGCCTTCAGGCTTTAGAAAGCGTTTCCAAGCTTTCAGAGCATGCGGAACCCCCATGATGTACGCACTGCCTTCTGCCCAAAGCGCATCAAATTGTGCCGAAGCAAAGGGCATGTCGGTCATACTGGCGCAGCAAGTTTCGATTCGATGGCCCCATGGATGGCCTGCTACGGTTTCTTTCAAACAACTGAGGCTGTATTCATCGTTATCCAGTGCCGTAATGTCGAAAGCGGTGTGCTGTGCCAGTAAGCGCGTGGTGGGCCCTTTACCGCAGCCAATCTCCAATAAGTTGCCGTCATGACGGGGCAGTGCTTGCAAAGCGCGTAAACTGTCAGCGTCATCGCCGGGACCCAGCCTGTCGAGGCCTTGGAAAATCGACTCAAAATCAATCATGTACTGTTCGTGTTCATTCATGTCTTTGGACAACCATTTCAATCTCAAGGCATTTTTTTCGCTAAATCCTTGTTTCATGAGCCACTCTAAATGCGCCGCTGGCGCACTTTGTTCAACGCTTTGATGCCATGGCCGCATTGAACTCTTGCCAAGTAAGGCGGCGAGAAGATCTCTTGCGGACTGCTTTTCGGTGATCGCCGCATCGAGGATCGCAAGCCTTGCTTCTAGCGTTGGTTTATCGATGTTGCCTTCTAAACATGCTTGACACTCTTTGAGCGAAAGCCCACCGGCCTGCAACTGCTGCAACAGTTTGATGCGTTGTCGATCGTGCTCCGAATAGATTCGGTAACCATTGCTTTGTCGCCGGCCAGTAATTAATCCCAGTTTCTCGTAATAGAGTAACGTGGAACGGCTCAAGCCGACGTGCTGCGCTAACTCTGAAATTTGATACATGAACTTGGGATCCTCTGCGTTGATGAAGTGAACGATAAACTATGAAGCTTTAGACAGGTCAACCTACTTTTCAACAAAAAGTGAAAAGAAAATGAGCGCGTCACGTGTTGTGCTTTCTCGACATCAAAACATTATCACTTTTTGTATATAGAGCGTTCATTCGTGCAGATTTTTCGATTCGGTCAGACTTGTATGATGGGTTCACAGAGTTACTGAGGTTCAACGCGAAGCGGTTGTTTGCTCGGTAACGTGTATTCATATCTCAACAAGAAGGTGTCTTAATGTCTACCAAACAATGGACAACCAAGAGAGCAGAGAAGCTAGCGCGTCTTGAAGCGGTAGCGTCCTTGGCTGATGGGAAAGTGCTGCCAACTGACAACATGGTTGAAGCACTGGAACTGCTCATTAAACCAAACGATCGCGTTGTTCTCGAAGGCAATAACCAAAAGCAAGCGGACTTCTTGGCCCGTGTTCTTGAACAAGTCAATCCAGACAAAATTAATCATCTTCATATGATCATGCCAAGTGTCAGCTTGCCCTCTCATATGAATATTTTCGAAAAAGGCATCGCCACGAAGTTAGACTTTGCCTTCGCCGGTCCACAAAGCGTGCGTGTTGCACAAATGCTGGAGGATGGCCTGTTAGAAATCGGTGCGATTCACACTTACATTGAACTGTACGCGCGCTTGTATGCCGATTTGATCCCCAATGTAGCATTGGTGTGTGGCTACAAAGCCGACCGCAAAGGTAACCTTTACACTGGTGCATCAACAGAAGACACCCCCGGACTGGTAGAAGCGCCAGCATTTAAAGACGGCTTAGTGATTGCACAAGTTAATGAAATTGTTGAAAACACCGATGACTTGGATCGCGTGGATATTCCAGGAGACTGGGTTGATTTCATTGTTCAAGCCGACAAGCCTTTCTATATTGAGCCTCTGTTTACTCGTGATCCGCGTCTGATTAAAGACACACACATCCTGATGGCAATGATGGCGATTAAAGGCATCTACGCCAAACACGGTGTGCAAACCCTCAACCACGGCATCGGGTTTAACACCGCCGCCATTGAGTTACTGTTGCCAACCTACGGTGAACAGCTTGGCCTGAAAGGCAAAATCTGCAAACACTGGATCCTCAACCCACACCCAACGCTGATTCCAGCGATTGAATCTGGCTGGGTAGAAACCGTGCACTCGTTTGGTGGCGAACTGGGGATGGAAGAGTACGCTCGTGCTCGTTCAGACGTATTTTTCACCGGCCCAGACGGTTCGATGCGTTCAAACCGCACCATGTCTCAACTCGCGGGTCAATATGCCGCGGACATGTTCATCGGTTCAACGCTGCAAATGGACCCAGAAGGTAACTCTTCAACTGTCACGCATGGTCGCTTAGCTGGTTTCGGTGGTGCGCCAAACATGGGACATGACCCACGCGGTCGCCGTCACGCGACGGACGCATGGCTCAACATGATCACCGAAGAAGAAAAACAGCATGACGTGGTAAAAGGCCGCAAGCTGGTGGTGCAAGCTGTAGAAACATTCCAAGACGGTTCGAAATCGACTTTTGTTGATCGTCTAGATGCTGTGGATGTGGCGAAGAAAGCGGGTATGCCTGTTGCGCCAATCATGATTTACAGTGACGACGTGACCCACTTGCTGACTGAAGAAGGCATCGCTTATCTCTACATGGCCAAAGATTTAGAAGAGCGCAAAGCAATGATCGCAGCCGTGGCTGGTGTCTCTGAATTTGGTCAACGAGTCACAGCGGAACGTGTGAAAGCGTTACGCGATGCGGGCAAAGTGGTCACACCGGAAGATCTTGGCATCAAACGCAGCGATGCAAACCGATCACTTTTGGCGGCGAAAAGCGTGTCTGACCTTGTGAAATGGTCTGACGGCTTGTACCAGCCACCAGCCAAATACCGTAGCTGGTGATCACGATGCAAAGTCGTCAGAGAACCATCTCATCCAATCCGATGTGTGATGTGATCGGCACGCTTGCCCAGCAAGCACTGATTGCTGAAGTGACACTGACACCCAAACCGGGTTTGGTGGATGCCCGCAATACGGGGGCGCATACCGACCTGACCGTTGATCTGATGGTGCGTTCTGCGATTTGTCTGGGGCCTTATTTTTCACAAATGGCCGCGGCAGCGGAACAACAACCCGTGTCGGTTTGGTTGCGTGAAAAAATTGGCGCGCTCGGACGTGACGCAGAAGTCGCGATGATGGCTGAAACCGGCGGCGTGAACACACACCGCGGCGCAATTTGGGCATTGGGTTTACTCAGTACCGCAGCGCGGGTTTCGTCATCAAAGCCTCGCACGGCTGAACAGTTGTGCGCCCTCGCTGGTGAAATTGCCAGCTTGGAAGACCGACACGTCCCCACGACGTTCAGTAAAGGGAAGCGCGCCAGCAATCACTATCAGGTGAATGGGGCTAAACAACAAGCTCAGCTCGGCTTCCCGGCCATCACTGACCATGCTCTGCCTACTTTGCGTCTTAGTCGTTTACTGGGCCATTCAGAAACAGAAGCCAGGCTCAACGCGCTGCTGGCGTTGACCGCGCATTTGACTGACACCTGTGTGTTGAGTCGAGCGGGGCTCGCAGGGCAACACCTGCTGCAAAGCCGCAGTCGCGCCATTTTGAGTGCAGGCGGCGTGAGCACTCGCGAAGGCTACGCCATGTTGGAGCAATTAGACCACGAGATGATTGCGTTAAACGCATCTCCGGGCGGTGCTGCAGACTTGTTGGCAGCCACTCTGTTTGTTGACTGGGTTGAACACTCAGAATTATCCAAATAATTGGGAGGTTCCACTTATGGAACAACTGCATTTTTCCTATCAGGGACAACCATCGATTCGTAAGATGGTCCGTGTAGGTAACGTCGGTTCAGGCGATCTAGAGATCTTGCTTGAACCTACCGACAATACTCAAATTGATATCGATGTGATGACGTCCGTCGATAACCGTCAACCGCTATGGCAAGCGATTTTTGACCGTCAACTGGACGCGCAAAAAGCGGCCATGAAAGTCACCATCAATGACTTTGGTGCCACGCCCGGTGTGATTGGCTTGCGCTTGATTCAAGCGTTAGAACAAATCACTGCAGATGCGTCAGCCCCGGTGGCAACGCCCCTAGGCACCATCTCATTTATTGAAATGGGTGCTCGCGACCGTGCGAAATTCATCCTCGAGCAAGGTTCATTTCGTGAAGTTTTGGGTAATGAATACCACTCATTCTCGCCATGGCTTGTGCCGCAAGGCATCGTGCCACAAACAGACGATGGTTGCGTGGTGGCAAAAGGCACCATCGATGGCAAACCTAGTGTCGTGATTGGCATTGATGGCACATTCCAAGGCGGTGCGATTGGTGAAATATCCGGTGCCAAAATGGCGGCTGCGCTGGAGCTGGCTTTAGCGGATGCGCAAGCGGGTAACCCAACCCAAGTGGTTCTGCTGCTGGAAACGGGTGGTGTGCGCTTGCAAGAAGCGAACCTTGGTTTGGCTGCGATTGCGGATATCCATTCCGGCATTATTGCTCTGCGTGAATACGTGCCTGTGACTTGTGTGGTTGCCGGTACTGTGGGGTGCTTCGGAGGGATGTCGATTGCAGCGGGTTTGTGCAGCAAATTGATTGTGACCAAAGAAGCGCGTGTGGGGCTAAATGGTCCTCAAGTGATCGAACAAGAAGCGGGCATTGATGAGTACGACTCTCGTAACCGTCCGTTCATTTGGTCGATGACCGGTGGTGAAGCACGTTTTGCAACGGCGTTTGCAGATGTGTTTGCCGACGATGATGCGCAGCAAATTCGTAGTGAAGTGATGCACATCATTAATCAGCCGCTGCCTGAAAGTGCGCGCTGTGAACACGTTGACCGTTTCCTATCGGTCTTTGCCGAGATGAATAAAGCAGAACAAGCGACGCCAGAACTGGTTCGTCACTACTTTGCCAAAGGAGAATCCAATGAGTAATCGTGGTCTGACTTGGCTTCATGCCTTAACCGCCAATGGCAACGTTGCCGACGGTTACACGCCATCAGTCCAAGTGGTTGATGATACTATCGGTGACCAACGCGCACGTTATATCGCGGTGGTAACGGATGAACACAACGCATTCCCTCGCGCACGTCACGGTGAAGTGGGCTTGTTGGAAGGGTGGAACTTAGCGAAAGCGATCCGCGACGTGGTTGACCAAGACAAACACAGCGTGAACAAAACCGCGATCGTGGCTGTGATCGATGTACCTTCTCAAGCGTACGGTCGTCGTGAAGAAGCGTATGGTATTCACCAAGCGTTGGCTGCTGCGGCAAATGCTTACGCGACAGCGCGTCGTGCGGGTCACCCAGTGATTGGCCTTATCGTGGGCAAAGCGATGTCTGGTGGCTTCTTGGCGCACGGTTACCAAGCGAACCGACTGATTGCTTTGGATGATGAAGGCTGCATGGTTCACGCCATGGGCAAAGCGTCGGCAGCGCGTATCACCTTGCGCTCGGTTGCTGAACTGGAAAAACTGGCTGCAACCATTCCGCCGATGGCCTATGACATTCAAAACTACAGCACGCTGGGTTTGCTGTGGAAGAAAGTTGCTGTCCAGAATGCCGAAGCGCCAAATGCGCAAGACGTTGACGATATTGCAGGCATGCTTGCTCTCGCACTGGATGACATTGTCAAAGACACCAACCGGGATCTTTCAGGTCGTCTTCATAGCGAAAACCGCAGTGCGTCACTGGCCGTTCGTCAACAAATGGCGAAAGTCTGGTAATCGTTTAAACCGCAGCGTGGCCCGTTGGTTCATTCCGGGCTGCGTTGCCCTTTAAGGTAAAAAATTATGTTTCACGCTGTACTTAACGCCATCGCCCCTATCTTTGTTGTGCTGGGTTTGGGGTATTTTTGTGGCTACCGCAAAATTGCGGACAATAAAAATGTCGCGGTATTGAATGTGTTTGTGATGCGTTTTGCGTTACCAACCGCTCTCTTCACTGCAACTTGGCATACGCCGATGGCAGGCTTTATCGCAAAACTGCCTTTGATCGTGATTTTGGTTCTGGCGATGTGGATTCTGTGGGCATTCACTTATTATGTGGCTCGCAAATGGTTCAATAAAGCACCGGCTCAAGCTGCGGTTTATGCGTTGACCATTTCACTGCCAAACTACGCCGCACTGGGTGTGCCAATTCTGAGTGAAACCATCACAGGTGCGAGCGGCAGTGACATCGCGCTGAACGTGGCGATTTCGATTGCGTGCGGTTCCATCTTCCTTTCACCACTGACTTTGATGGTGTTGGAAAAAGAGACCAAGGCCGAATACAGAAAAGCCTCGATGGGTTCATTGATTGTGCCATTACTGATCAAAGCACTGAAAAATCCAATCGTGCTTTGGCCGATTCTGGGTACGATTTTCTCTTGCTTGGGCACCACCATGCCAGAACTGTTGACGCACGCACTTAAACCGCTGGCAACTGCTGCGGGCGGCGGCGCACTGTTCCTGACCGGTCTGATTGTGTCTGCACGTAAACTGAATGTGAATGGCGCGGTGATCTTCGGTTTCGTGCTGAAAAACTTGGTGCAGCCAGCGATTGCGTTCGTGATTGCATCCGTATTGGGACTGCCTGCGACATTGCTTGCGGCTTCGGTATTCCTTATCGCACTGGCAACCGGTTTCTTTGGCGTGATGTTTGGCAACGGCTTTGGCGTGCAAGACGAAGATTCAGAAGGCACTTTGCTGCTGTCGACGATTCTGTTTGCAATCACAATGCCTCTGTTTATGTACTTCCTGCTATAAGGGGTGACATGATGGCGCTCGTCTTTCAACCACACGATTTATTATGGGTGACCGATCTGGACGATGATGGCACATTGCCTGAGTGGTTTGATCGTCAAGATCTCCAACTGCGTCCTGTAGTCGTTAGACGAGAACCGACACCTGTTGGTCGCATCGCGGTCGGATTGCGAGGCAGCAACCGTTCGCAGCGCCATGCCAGTTATGTGAACGCAGCGTCTGTGCTGCGTGTGCTGACACCCGAACAGATCGTCAATCAGCAGCGCTGGCATGATCGCAACGCTGTTCATCCTTTACCCCATTGGGCAACGCTTTCCCAGGTGGCTCAAGTGATGGCGCAAGCGCATTTAAGGTGGGGGATTACCGGTAGCTTGGGGTTTGAGTTAGCCACTGGCATCAATACCGCGAATCACCACAGCGACATCGATTTACGCGTCGTCAGTGCCACGCCACTCAATCGAGATGCGTGTCGCGACATTGCATTGCAACTCGCCCAACGAGACCAAAGACCCGATATTCAAATCGAAACGCCGTATGGCGCCTTTGCGATGAGCGAATGGGTCGTTGGGGAAGGCCGCGTTTTGGTTAAAAGCCAGCAAGGACCGTATCTCACTCACACGCCCTGGCAACCTCACTATTAAGGAGTTTCTCGTGGCTACACTGTTTACTTTTCCAGGACAAGGTACGCAAAAAGCCGGCATGTTGACCGAGCTTCAATCGTTTCCCATCGGCCAAGCGCTGCTCACTCGTGCCAGTGACCATCTCGGCCAAAATGTGTTGGAACTCGACAACGAAACCGCTTTGCTGGATAACCGAAACACGCAAGTGGCGCTGACCATTTGTAGTTACGCTTATGCCGAAATTCTACGCGCGATGGCGATCAAGCCTGATTACGTATTAGGCTTGTCGATTGGTGCATTTCCTGCCGCCATCAGTGCGGGTATCATCACATATGAACATGGGCTGGATTTGGTGTCTCGCCGCGGTGAATTGATGTCGCGCGCATACCCGCAAGGGTACGCGATGGCAGCCGTGATTGGCTTGCCTTTGCCGGTGTTAGAGCAACTGCTGGAAGCGGCGAGGGCAGCGGGGCATGTGGTGTATATCGCCAATATCAACACCGAATCTCAAGTGGTGATCTCCGGTCGCGTGGATTCACTTCAAGCGGTGTGCGAGATGGCGCTGGCCAAGCAAGCAATCAGCGCTCGTTTGCTCAAAGTGAATGTGCCATCACACTGCCAACTGCTAGCAGACCAAGCTGCGCAATTTGCTCAAGCGTTTGATCAGGTGAGCATCCAACGGCCAAAAATCACGTATGTGAGTGCCAATGCCGCCCGCGTGCTAGTTCCGCTTGAGCGCATTCGTGACGACCTGACTCACAACATGGCGCGCCAAGTGCATTGGTGGGAAACGGTGGCGATGCTCAAAGAGCGTGGCGTGACCTTGGCGATTGAAATGAAACCCGGCAGCGTGCTAACAGGCTTGTGTAAGGCCAGCATGCTGGATACTATTTCGGTGGCTGTTGAGTCAGAAAGCCTTGATAATCTGGCTGCGCTGATGCGCAAATATGGCTAAATAGTTGCCAATCAATCCCCCTTTCGATCTGTGAGAAGGCATGAATAGACGCATCCCAACTACCATCAAACGTCTGGAAATATTCATTCATTACATGGAACAGACCAACATGAACCAAGTCGCAGAAGCCTTGGAGATCAATACGTTGTCTGTGTACCGTGCGATTCACGCGTTGGAGGAAGATTTAGGATGCGTGCTGTTTGAAAAACGTGGTCGCAGCTTGGTGCCGTTGGATGCGGCCAAGATCCTGTATCAGCAGTGTGTGTCGGCGCTGAGCGACTTGTCGCGCGCCATTGATAACACGCAAATTGCGGCCGGCATTACGCCGAAGAAAATCCGAGTGGGTTCCGTTAATTCGCTGACCGTGGATTTAGTGCCGCATTTGCTCAAAGCTTATCGCGAGCGGCGACCAGATGTACAACTGGAGTTCCATTCCGGCTCAAACACGGACTTGGTCGACCGCCTGAAACGTTCCGAACTGGATGTGCTGATGATTTATGGCGACCATCACCTCGAAAACAATGCCAGCTACACCGCGATGAAACTGTTTGATGATCAGATCAGTTTCACGGTGGCAGCCACCAGCGAACAACCGCAACCCGCACAAATTCCCATTCAAGCGGACTACCTGCTTCAGCAATCGTTTATGACGCTTACCAAAGGGTTTGGTCTGCGTGAAGCATTTGATAAGGTCATTGACAAGTTGGGCGGGAAGGTGACGGTGCAGTCTGAATTCTCCAGCATCTTCGGGCTCAGTTTTGCGCTGCGCTCTGGTGATTATGCGGCGTTGTTACCATCTCGGCTCGCTGATATTTCGACGCAAATTGGTTTGAAGTTTTACCCGTTGGCGCCTGATATGGCTGAGTCTCACGGCATCTATTTGTTGATGAACCGAGCCAGTGAGCACAACCCCGCCATTCGTGCGTTGATCGCCGAATGCCGGATGTATAGCCTGCGCTGGCAACCGCATCAAAATTAGCAACTTGCTTTCTCAATGGTGGCGAGTTGTTAATGTTTAGCGGCACGTTCACCATTCAGTTCACACATCTTCTACCATTTCTCCCCACATCTTCACGCACACTAGGTGTCGAATAGGCGCTGTTCATGCTCAAGCAACTCATCCTGCTCGTTGAGATCTCGCGCCAGATCGTCTGGTGATTGATAACCATAATATTTCCACAGTCCGTCTTGGGGTAAATGGTATCTGCTGACCATCTCATTGAGCCATTCCTTTCGGGTGTCCATCAGCATCTGTTTCAGTTGTTGTAATAGTGCGTGCATCGCATACCTCCTGACCTGTTTGTGAGAGGTGCATTGTATGGTGCCATGTAACGGTGCAGGAGTTACATTCGCCTGATGATCAATACTTTTCGCTTATGTTTTGCTAACATCCGCTTCATTGTGGGTTAATCAATACTTTTTGAGTGATGTATGAAGGGGAAGTTAGAGCGCGTTCCACAGCGGATTGGTGTGTCATGGCGTTATCGAAAACTCCGTGAAGCGAGTAAAAGCTACGGGTGGCATTGTCACCATGAGTATGAAATTGCCATTCATCGCAACTTCATCGGACGATGTTTTGTCGGCAACTACGCCAGTGACGTTGACCACAATCACATGGTGCTGATTGGCCCAGGATTGCCGCACACCATTTATGCCGACGCACTGATTGATGCTCATGATTTGTGTGAAACTCACGTCATTTGGTTTCAAAAATCATGGGTGGAGGGGTTGATCGCCCAATGCCCCGAGTTGTCAGCGCTGAACGAGTTATTGGCAAATGCCCAGCAAGGCTTACAGTTTTCGCCGCAAACCGGGGAGCAGGTTTGTACTTTATTGGCCGATGTCCTGGAACTGCCGCCCGCTCGACAATTGGCACGGCTGATTGAGACGTTGTGTTTGATGTTGGAAGATGAGGAAACGATTCGATTAATCAATCCCATGGTGACGCATTCAGGCAAAGCGCAACGCCGAACAAACAGCAACATTGAGAAAATCGAAACCTATTTAATGGCGCACTTTGGCGAAAATATTTCACTCAATGATTTGGCTGAGCATCTGTTTTTAAGTGAAAGCAGCATACGACGTTTATTTACGGATCATTTCAATGAAAGTTTCACGCAGCGACTCAAGAAGATTCGTTTGAATGTGGCCTGCGACATGCTCGCTCATACCGATGTTCCGGTGAATGTGATTCGAGATAAGGTGGGGTATACAAACCAAGCCAATTTCAATCGCCAGTTTAAAGCGTATAAACGCGTCAGCCCCAGTGAATACCGGTCGGCCATGAAGCGCTATCGTTAGAGAAAAAAGAAAGGGTAGTGAGAAAAGCGATGGGATTGGTGAGGTGGGCCGTGCCTATTTGGGGAGCCCAGAAACGGTGAAAGCCCGATGTTGGTAGCATCGGGCTTTCGAATTTCTAGATTCTCGGATGGTAAGGCCGATTGTCTTATATATGCAAAAGGTTGGATTTAATCCAACTAATTCCTTGGTAGGGAATTAGATACGGATGAAGTCCATGTGCTCAACTTTTGGCTTGAACGCGTGACGTTGAACGTCTTGTGGCTTAACCTTAACTTCAGCGCCATCGATCACAAGAACGATTGCTTCGTAGAATTCAGGTTTGTCCATCTGGTTCACGATGTCATCGTGGTTCAGAGTGATTGATACTGGCGCAGCTTCACCACCGTAAACGATAGCAGGGAAGTTGCCAGTGTTACGTAGGCGGCGGCTCGCACCTTTACCTAGCTCAGTACGTACTACTGCTTCAAATTTCATAGTATTTACTCTCAAATTAGTAAATTAGTCATGTCACAGCGACAATGCGACCTTGTCACCGTGGTAAAGTTTCGATGTCAACAAAGCGTTAGCACCAAAACGAGCGCGGATACTACCATTCAAATGCGCTTCCGGCAATAGAAAAACATGGGCAAACACGCTGTTGGGCGTGGATTTAACCAATGTTTGCTGCTTTCACCACCTCGCTCTGTTTCAAGACGGCTTTTGGGGGCGACAATCACGCCGCGCCCGTTGCCTCAAACAATCACGAGGATATGGGGTGCAAGGGCGTCACAAAGTCGGTTGTTTGAGCCTTAAAACGGCGGACAATCCGCCCAGCTTGCTGCGTGAAAGAGTGAGCGCGCCCTGATAGCTGTGCGCCATTTCACTCACAATGTTCAAGCCCAATCCGGTGCCGGGCTGTGTTTCGTCGAGGCGCACGCCGCGTTTGACTGCGTCATGAAGTTTGCTGTCGTCAATGCCGGGGCCATCGTCCTCGATACAGATCTCAACCCATTTTTTATCGACGATGCGGCTATGCACGCGAATCAGCGAATGCGCCCATTTATAGCTATTTTCCAACAGGTTCCCCGCCATTTCATCAAAGTCAGTGGCGTCGACGGCAACTTCGACGTCAGAGTCGAGTTCGTTGACCAACACAATCTCTCGTTCTGCGTAGACTTTATCGAAGGCCATGGCAATCCGATCGACCCGCTCGCCGGGGCAAGTTTTCACCGCCAGAATATTCGCTGAACCGGCCATGCGGGTGCGGCCAAGGTGGTAATCAATCTGGTTTTGAATCTGCGTAATCGGCTGTAGCAAGGTGTCGCGTTGCTCTGGCGGCAATGACGCCACCTCGTTCTTTAACACCGACAGCGGCGTTTTCAGTGCGTGTGAGAGGTTGCCTGCATGATTGCGAGCGCGTTCAAGCAGCTCCTGATAATGAAACAGCAGGGCGTTGAGATCGTTCACCAATGGTGAAATTTCTTTCGGATAGGTTTCATCCAGCCCCGATTGTTCCCCTTTACGCAGCGCCACCAGTTCTTTTTGCATTTTACCTAATGGCCACAACGACCAAGAGATCTGCGCCGAAATTAACACCAAAACACCGATAAACAGCATGCCCAAAATCACCCATAACTGGCTCACAACTTGGTTTAGGGTCGCCATAATGGGGGCTTCATCAACACCGATCACAATCGAAATCGGGTTGGAAAACTCGGGCAAGTACACCGTGCGCGTTAAAATGACCAGCGGTTCATCTTTTGCGCCCAGATAGGTGGTTTTCAAACCATGGTCGTGCTTGGTCAGCGCTTTATCCCATAACGAGCGAGAGCGCAATTCTTGGCTGCCGACACTAGCGGTCCAATACAGGCCGCTGTAGGGTTGATAAAATCGAGGGTCAGACAAACGAATCGCAAGGCTCAAACTGCCGCGATTGTTGGCTTCGAGGTTGGCGGTGATTTCGTCCATCGACAGACGCAACTGGTTTTTGACATCTGACACCAGATAGTCTTTCACCAAGCTGGGAATGATGTAACCGGCAGATAGGATCATCGCACTCAGCCACAACGTGGCCGCTAACAATAAGCGGCTTTTGAGGCTGAGACGCTTGAACGGCGACGTTCTATTCGGCATGCAGTTGATACCCTAAACCGCGCACGGTTTTGATGATGTTCGGCGCGATCTTTTTGCGAATTCGGCCGATAAACACTTCAATGGTGTTGGAGTCGCGATCAAAATCTTGCTTGTAAATGTGCTCCACCAACTCAGTGCGAGAAATGACCTTTTCGGGGTTATGCATAAAGTAGGCGACCACCTTGTATTCCAACGCGGTGAGGTTGATGGCTTGTCCACGCCACATCACTTTGGAGCTGCGTGTGTCGAGGCTCAAATCGCCAATTTGCATTACCGGTGAGGCGTTGCCTGATGCTCGACGTAGTTGCGCACGAATGCGCGCGATGAGTTCCACCATTTCAAATGGTTTAGTGAGGTAATCGTCGGCCCCTGCGTTCAACCCTTCCACTCGCTGGGTTAAGGTATCGCGCGCGCTGAGAATGACCACCGGCGTGTTAATGTTCTCATCACGAATGCCTTTCAAAACGGTCAACCCATCAAGTTTGGGCAGGCCAAGGTCGAGGACAATCACATCCCATTCTTCAGACGTGGCGCGGTAAAGCGCATCAATGCCGTCTTGCGACAATTCGGGCACCCAGCCGGTCTGTTCAAGCGATGCAATGATTTGTTCACCCAGGCGAGCGTCGTCTTCCACTACCAATATTTTCATGATGTTACTCTATTTTTTGATGACGTCGAGGACGTTACGTCCACGAATAGACATTAGCTCAAGGGTGGCGGCGTTGTATTCCACACGAATCACTTTATTGTCATAAACCAGTTTCAGTTCATAAACCCATTCATCATCGTCTTCATCCAGTTCTACCTTAATGACGCGTCCATTTAACTGTTGGTCGATGGCGGCATACAACTCGGAAAACGGGCGAATTTTGCCTTGGCGAACGGCTTCAAACACTTCGTCTTGGTCTTCGTCGATTTTGACGCGCGCCCCTTCTTTGTAGGCGTCTTGGATAAATTCATGCGATACATCGTCGCCCGCGAAAGCTGGCAGAGAAAGGCTGCTGCAAAGAGCAAGGCATGCGAACGCTTTCATGTGTCGATTCAACATATTAGCTACCTGTTCAGTCACATGCCGTCAGTATATAAAAATGAAAATGAATAGAAAGTGAATCAACCGTGTTGCGGCGATTAACTCAGTTCATCTGCGAAGATTTTGTCACGCATTTTCCAGAAGCGGCCCGATTTACGGGCAATCACAAATTGGGGCGGGCGAAAGCGGTGTTGATTGTTGACCACTTTGCTGGGCGACGCTTCCTCGAACGGGCGGTGTTTGTCGGCCAAATGCGGACGCACAAAGCGCTCTTTGAACGTGGCTTTTTGTTTGGCTGTCGTGAGCGACCAAAACTCATGCACCTGCGCGTTGTTGTCTCCGCGGTAGGTCACTTTGAGTTGGGACTTGCCTTTGTCGTCTTTCAACACCGACAAATCCATTTCAAGGCACTCAAATACCAACGCATCTTTCAGATTCAGCGCTTCTTTGAGTTTTTTGTCGGGATCCACCAACGTCGCATCGCACTCGTGGCAAATACGTGCTGCGATGTCGTTGTCTGCACCGCATTCGCCGCAGTATTTGGCGCGAAAGCGATAGCCGCAGTGTTCGCGCTCACCGGTTTCTTCATCGGTGAAATACCCTTGGCAGCGGCGGCCGTAGTGTTCAATCAAAAAACCGTTGCTGTCGAGTTTGCCCCAAAAGTTGTTGTTAAAGCCGCAAGCCGGGCAGGGAATGGTGATGATTTCACTGTCGGAATCGGGTTTGGGATCGCCAACTTCCGGCTGATATAAATCGTAGGTGTTGCCCGCATAATCAAGCACCAGACATTCGGTTTTCCCCGGCGAAAGGCGCAAACCCCGCCCGACGATTTGTTGATACAAGCTGACCGATTCGGTGGGGCGCAAAATGGCAATCAGATCCACGTGCGGCGCATCGAAACCGGTGGTCAGCACCGACACATTGACGAGAAACTTTAACTCCCGTTGCTTGAAGCGTTGAATGATCGCATCACGCTCGGGCGATGGCGTATCGCCAATCACAATGTCGGATTCCGACTCTGGCAGCAAGCTGAGAATTTCCTGCGCGTGGCGCACGGTGGCGGCGAAGACCATCACGCCTTGTTTGTCGGCGGCGAGTTGAATGATTTGCGCGACAATTTGCGGTGTGGCGCGTTTTGACTGCTCGATCACCAAATCCAAGTCGGATTCTTTGTAACGCCCAGTGTTGGCAGGTTTCAACTGCGAGAAATCATAGCTCAGTACGGGCGCGTCAATCAGCCGCGCTGGGGTGAGAAATCCTTCATCCAACAGATAACGAATCGGCAATTCAAAAATGCAGTCGCGGAAAAAACGTGGTTCTTCGCTGCGCACCAAACCGCGCGTGTGGTACTGATAAATCCAACCCATGCCCAAACGATACGGCGTGGCGGTCAGGCCCAACACTTTCATGCCCGCATTGAGTTCCAGCAGGTGGGTGATAACTTTTTGATAGCTGCTGCTTTTTTCGTCTGGCACGCGGTGGCATTCGTCGATCACCAACAGCGAAAACTGGTTTTTGAATGCGTCGAGGTTGCGTACCACCGATTGTACTGAGGCAAACACCACTTGTTGATCGGTCTCTTTGCGGCCAAGGCCTGCTGAGAAGATGGCGCCTTTGAGGCCATAGCCTTCGTACTTGGCGTGGTTTTGTTCCACCAACTCTTTCACGTGTGCCAACACCAACACGCGACCTTTGGCTAAGCGCGCCAATTCGGCGATCACCAAACTTTTACCAGCGCCGGTTGGTAGCACAATCACAGCGGGGGTTGCGTGTTGACGAAAGTAGTGGATCACTGCTTTCACGGAATCGGTTTGATAGGGGCGAAGTGTGTACATGCGGGCCAGCGATAATATCGGTGAAATAGTTCAACTATTTGGTGTCAGCCCGCTATAATACCCGACTTCAAGCAGATGAGGTATTCATGCGTTTAGATAAATTCTTGTGTGATGCGCTGGGCAGCACACGAAAAGAAGCCACTCAGATTCTAAAAAGTGGCGATGTAACCGTTGATGGTAAAGTTCAAAAAAGCGGTTCAGTCCAAGTGACGGAAGCATCCGTGGTGGCATGGCAAGAGCGCCAACTGTCTCTGACGGGGCCACGTTACATTATGTTGTATAAGCCGGAAGGGTTTGTTTGCTCGCATGAAGATGGCTTTAACCAAACGGCATTTGTTCTGCTCGATGAAGTGAATATGCGCGGCCTGCATTTTGCGGGTCGTTTGGATGTGGATACCACGGGCTTGGTGCTGATCACCGATGATGGCCAGTGGTCTCACCGGATTACGTCGCCGAAGCACAAGTGCGACAAAACGTACCGTGTGTGGTTGGCCGATGCGGTGCAAGCGGATTACGCTGAGCAATTGGCTCATGGGATTGAGCTACGTAACGAGCGTGAACTGACGCTGCCTGCGCACATGGAATTGGTCAACGCTGATGAAAACGAAGTGCTGCTGACCATTCATGAAGGCAAGTACCATCAGGTGAAACGCATGTTTGCGGCGCTCGGAAACAAAGTCGAAGCGCTGCACCGCGAGCGCGTGGGCGAGATCGTGCTGGATGAGTCCTTGGAACCGGGCGAATACCGTTACCTCACGGAAGCGGAAGTGGCGTCCATTTGGAAGTAACTGATGACTCTGTCAGGAAACAAAAGGTAAATTAGGAAATAGTTTGTTTCCTAATAAGAACTAGAAGTTTACGCGTATTTCCCTAATCTGTGACGCGTTTACTCAATGATCGAAGTGCGGCACCTTGTTGTCGCACTTCGTATTTTTATCAAAGTGGAGATTTATGACCTCGAATACTGCTTCCCCTCAGCATGATGCTTCGAAGCTCGGTTTTCTGTTGTTTGTGGTGCTTGGCGCGATTGGCGCGTTAACCCCATTGGCGATCGACATGTATCTACCCGCGATGCCGGCGATTGCTCGCGATCTCGGTGCCAGTGCCGGCGCGGTTCAAATTACGTTAACGGCCTATACGGCCGGGTTTGCTATCGGCCAACTTTTGCATGGCCCCCTTGCCGATAGTTACGGCCGTCGTCCGGTGATGCTGTGCGGCATTCTTCTGTTTGCCATCGCATCCATGGTGAGTGCGACCACCGATGGCATTGATGCGTTAACCATGATTCGTGCAGCGCAAGGGTTTGCTGGCGCGGCGGCGGCAGTGGTGATTCAGGCGGTGGTGCGTGATATGTTCGACCGCGAAGACTTTGCGCGTGCGATGTCGTTTGTGACGCTGGTGGTGACGTTAGCACCGCTGTTGGCGCCGATGATCGGCGGGCACTTAGCGGTTTGGTTTGGCTGGCGTTCAATTTTCTGGGCGTTGGCGATTTTTTCTGCGGTGGTGATCGCGATGGTGTTCTGGAAAATTCCGGAGACGCTGTCTGCCGAAAATCGTCAGCCGCTGCATTTTAAAAGCACCATCAAAAACTACGTTCAACTGTGTCGCAATAGCGAAGCGATGGGGCTGATTTTCGCTGGTGCGTTTTCGTTCTCCGGTATGTTTGCCTTCTTAACAGCCGGTTCGTTTGTGTACATCGATATTTATGGCGTCACGCCGAATGAGTTTGGTTACTTGTTTGGCCTGAACATTGTCGCCATGATTGCGATGACCAGCCTCAATGGCCGCGTGGTGAAGAAAGTGGGTTCACATGCCATGCTGCGCTTTGGTTTGTTCGTACAGTTGCTGGCGGGGATTGGCTTGTTCGTCGGTTGGCTCATGGGCGTAGGATTATGGGGCACGGTGCCGTTTGTGGTGCTGTTTGTCGGCTCCATTTCTACCATTGGTAGTAACTCCATGGGGCTATTATTAAGTGGTTACCCGCGCATGGCGGGAACGGCATCCTCTTTGGCTGGAACGTTGCGCTTTGGTACGGGGTCGCTGGTGGGCGCGCTAGTGGCCGCGATGCCCGGTGACGTGACGTGGCCAATGGTTTTCGTGATGGCCGGATGTTCGGTATTATCAGCAAGTTTTTATTGGATCTTAGGAAGAAAAGCGTAGTGGCAGATTACTACTTGGAAATTCAGAATGTCGTCAATACGGCATTGGCAGAGTTAGATGCTGAACATCGTTCAGGCAAGCTGGTGAATGCACCAGTGGCCAATAATCATTTTTTGGTGCATTGGGTAACCAAGGCACTTAAAGGCCAACGTTTCCATCGTTGTGTGGTGGATGATCTCACGCGCTGGCAGAAAGCAGGGCGTTCTAAAGGCAATCAATCTGAATTGCTGTTTACCTTCAAACGTATTTCCGCATATTACGCGTCGTTTTTTAATGACGCACGCGACAACACCATCACCGATAAGAAAATCGAGCAGTTCCTCGACACGATGGAGCAGGACGGTTGGGAAGTTTCGACCTCTGAGCCGCTGGTGAACTGTGGCAAAGTGCAGATTTTCACGGATGGACAAAACTCACTGGCGCTGTGCGCTGCACAATGTGAGTCCTGTTTTGAAGGGGAACTGCTGACCAAACCAATGAGCTGGTTTGTCCGTGGTCATCATGCTGGGTTTGTTGAGAAAGCGGCAGCGGCCGGATTCATGCTGCACAAGCGCACCGATTATAAATCCAACGTGAAATATCACGGTGAATACCTTGTTTACCCGGGCAATATGGGACTGCAGGTGGCGGAAATTCCGCTGTCATTCAAAGCGGACTGATGCCCAAACAAGCTGATGTTCGACACGGATTGACATGAACGGGGTCGATTGAAGGAACGCTTTGCGGCATTCCTCTAACATCAGGTAAAAAGTAACATCAGATAAAAAGTAACATCGGAGAAAAAGGCGCTGAGATTCAGCGCCTTTTTTGTTGCGCTTTTTTCACGATGGCTTTCACCATGCCGTTAAAAATAAACAGATGCGCGGGCATCATGGCAAACCAATACAACAAGCCCAGAAAACCTTGTGGATGCCACCACGCGGTGACGTTGAGCTCGCGTTTGCCGTTCACCTCTTTGATAGTAAATTCAAGGCGCCCCAGCCCCGGGCCTTTCATGCCAAAGAACAGCGACAAAAAGCGATTGGGTTCGCTGCGAATGACTTTCCATGAGTCGATAAAATCTCCTACCTGCAACTCTGGCCCCGGCGGACTGCGGCGCACTGGCTTGCCACCGCCGAAGAACAGATCGAGCCACTCGCGCGTGCGCCACAATACGTTGGCAAAGAAATATCCTTCTTCACGGCTACCGATGGTACGAATCACCGCCCATAATTGCTGTGCACTCACGTCGGTGGTGATGGTGGCTCCCGCTTGTTTGGGGTAGTAGCCAAAACCCGGTTGCCAACGGTTGAGGGCATTGGGATCAAAGCCCCACACTTCGGTGCGTACAAAGACCCCTTCCTGATCAATGGTGTGTTTGGTCGCATCGTAATAACTGATCAACGGTTGCGGATAACGCTGCTGAATCTCTTCTGCATGGGCGACATAGTCGTGTGATAAGCCGTCAAGCAAGGCACGACCGATACTCGATGGCACTGAGGTAACCAACCCAAGCCAGTACGACGCCATGCGCGGCGTGAGGAGTGAGGTCGACCACAGGCGAAACGGCTTTTTCGCCAATTCGCAAATCACGCGAAATTGTTCGCGGTAGGTGAGGGTATCCGGGCCACCTGCTTCAAATAGCTGATGTGTGGTTGGCGTCTCTTTCGCTAGATTGAGCAGGTAATGATTGAGGTTTGCCAGCGCAATTGGGTTGGCTTTGGAATCTACCCATTTGGGCGCAATCAAAACCGGTAAGTTATAGACAAAATCGCGCATGATCTCGAACGCCGCCGAACCGGGGCCGATGATCACGCCGGCGCGCAGCTCGGTCACAGGTACTTGACTTTGGCGCAAAATATCGCCGGTTTCACGCCGTGCTTGCAAGTGCTCGGAGTGACCCGAGTGTGGTTGCAAGGCACTCAAATAGATGACGTGCTGAACCTCGCTTTGATCGAGCGCGTGTTTAAAGTGATGCGCGAGTGAAAGTTCGTAATCGACAAAGTCATGGCCTTGTGCCATGCCATGAACCAGAAAAAACACCAAATCAAATTGTGGCACCAGCGCCAGCGTGGCTGCTTCATCGGCAAGATCCAATGGGGTGATGGTGAGCTGAGGATGGGGCGCAATGCGCATGGTGAGATAGTCGGTGTGGCGTGACGCTGCAGTGACTTGGTACCCTTCTGCCAGTAGCAGGGGCAGCAGTTGAGAGCCAACATAGCCGGACGCACCCAGCACGAGAACTTTCTTCATTCGTCATCCTTTGAATGGAGTGGTGTGATTATGAGCATACGCGTATAATAGCTGCTCATTTTTCCCCTTGCTATCAAACTCTTGCCTTTGAGGTGGTCTGTTGTCTGTTATCTCTCAAGTTTTACATCACACTCGGGGTGATTTTTTCCGCCGTTTAGTGGCGATTGCGCTGCCCATCAGCCTGCAAAGCATCATGTTTTCGAGTCGTGGTCTGGTCGACGTATTAATGCTGGGCCAATTGGGAGAAGCAGAGATTGCCGCCGTGGGCGTGGCTGCGCGCGCGACGTTTGTCACCACCATTATGTTGGTGGGCGTGACCACCGGCGGCGCCTTATTGACGGCGCAGTATTGGGGTGCAGCGAACAAGCAAGGTGTGCGTGAAAGTACCGCACTGACTTGGTTGGTCTCGATGTTCTTTGCCCTGTTTACCGTGGCGCTGTTTTTAATCTTCCCCACTCAGATCATGGGATTGACAACTGATTCGGCGCGAGTCAACGAACTGGGCACGCAATACTTGGTGATCACGTCATTTAGCATGTTTGCGGTGGCGTGCGTCAGCAGTATGGCCGTTGGTCTGCGCGCAATGCACAAACCGGGCATCAGCACCTTCTTCAGCGGCATTGGGATTTTATCCAACGTCTTCCTGAACTGGATTTTGATTTTCGGGAAGTTCGGTTTTCCGGCAATGGGCATTCAGGGCGCGGCGATTGCGACGCTACTCAGTGGTTTGATTGAAGTCGCAACCTTGTATGGTTACCTCTACGGTAAACATCACTTGTTGGCCTTCCACCTTGGTGACATTCGCGCCGTGATAGTGTGGAAAACCATTGCGCGTTTTCTTAAGCTCTCGCTGCCGACCACCTTTAATTTCCTCGGCTGGGCAGGGGGCTTGTTTGCTTATCACGCCATCATGGGGCAAACCGGCGTGCAAGGCTTGGCGGCGCTGTCGGTGATGACGCCCGTTGAATCTATTTCTCTGAGTTTGCTGATTGGTATGTCGAATGCGGCGGCGGTGTTGGTGGGGAACCAACTTGGCGCGAAGAATTTTGAGGCTGTTTATTATCAAGCGCTGGGGATCACCTTCCTCAGTTTGGGCGTGGGAATTGTGGTGGCGATGCTGCTGTTTGTTGTACAAATTCCGATCCTCAACTCGTTTAGTGCTCTAACGGTTGAAACCCGTGAGTTGGCTGAAGAATTCATCATGATCTTGAGTTTGGGCATTGTGCTGCGCTCGATTCCGATGACGATTATCGTGGGGGTACTGCGCGCGGGTGGGGATGTAAAATTCTGCCTCGGCCAAGACATGATCGCACAATGGGTGATCGGCATTCCTTTGGCGGCGTTTGCAGCAATTTATCTCCATGCGAAACCAGAATGGATCTATTTACTGTTTTTAACAGAAGAAGTGGTGAAATGGTTTGGGTCAATATGGCGCATGAAAAGCAAGAAGTGGATGCGCAATTTGATTGAAAACTAGACGTAAAACCATTTTGTAATGCATTTAAGTGCATATTTTGTGATCTGATATCCAAATTACTTCCTGTTGAAAGGGATTTAGTGTAGATTCTCAGTCCACTTTCCAATGACGACGAGCGATTTAATGTTACAGCTGATAGACCTGTCCAAAGGCTATGTGGATGGCGATGAATTCCACCCTGTATTGCAGGGAGCGCAGTTGACGTTAAATCAAGGCGATCAGTTGGCATTGATGGGCGAGAGCGGCTCGGGCAAGAGCACGCTACTCAACCTGATTGCCGGGCTGGATACCGCAGATTCTGGTGAAATTTGGTTTCCCGGATTTGGCATGCATAATAATGCCGAACACAAACGTACTGCCTTTCGTCGTAATAACATCGGTCACGTCTTTCAGCAGTTTAACTTGCTTCCCACCCTGAACATTGCCGACAACATCCGATTCTGCCGTCAGCTCAAAGGCTTGCCGGAAGATCAGGGGTTATGGCGTCAAATCCTGTCCGCGCTCGATCTCATGCCGCTGCTGGGACGTTATCCTGAAGAGGTGTCTGGTGGACAACAACAGCGTGCAGCCATTGCGCGTGCGCTGTATATGGAACCGACGCTCTTGCTTGCCGATGAACCGACCGGAAGTTTGGATGAGCGTAATGCAGAAGCGGTGATGCGTCTGTTAACCTCGTTGGCAAGGCAACTGGAGTGCACATTACTGTTGGTGACCCACAGTGAAAAAGTAGCGCAACACATGGAAGGTTGCATTCGTCTCCAGGGAGGACAACTTCATGTTATGGCCCGTAGTTAAAGCACTACTTGGGCATTACCGTCGCTACCCACTGCAGATCTTTCTTGTTTGGCTGGGACTTACGCTCAGCGTTTCGCTATTGGTGGGCGTGACCGCCATTAACCAACATGCACGTCAAAGCTACGAGCATGGCGAAAAATTATTCTCCAATCCATTACCTTATCGCGTTCGTACCAAACACGCGGCCAATAAAATCCCGCAAGGTTTCTACGTTCAATTACGCCGTGATGGCTTTATTCAATGTGCCCCGTTTGATAACTATCGTTTGACCACCAAATCTGGCGTGGACATGACGCTGATCGGCATCGACCCGGTGGCCATGTTGCCGCTTGGCAATGGCAAAACCCTGAGTGAAATGCACACACTGGCGTTGATGACGCCGCCGTATCCGATTATGGTCAGCAAAGATTTTGCCTCCATCCAAGGTTGGGCGAATGGTGACTTTATCAAGTTGGATGACGGCTCGAAACTCGGCCCCGTATTGATTGACAGCAATAACCTGATCAACGGCACGCGCGTGATCGCCGATTTGTCACTGGTGCGGATGCTGAAGAAAAGCGCGGGTCTATCGGTGATTGCGTGTAGCGACATGCCGCCAGAAAAACTAGAAGCGCTGAAAAATTCGCTGCCCAACGGCATGACATTGGTGCGCAGCACGCGCTCAGAGCTGGAATCACTCACTCGCGCGTTTCACATGAACCTGACCGCGATGGGTATGCTCTCCTTCTTGGTGGGGTTGTTTATCTTCTATCAAGCGATGTCACTTTCGTTGATTCAGCGTCAGCCGCTGGTGGGAATTTTGCGCCAAACCGGTGTGTCAGGTTGGCAATTAGCGAAAGCTTTGTCGATTGAGCTATTTGGCCTCGTTGTTTTGAGCTGGGTGTGCGGGAACGTGTTTGGTCTGATTCTGGCCAATCAACTCATTCCATCCGTATCGGCGAGTTTGGCGAACCTGTATGAAGCGAACGTTGGGTTATCGATTCGTTGGGATTGGTCGTGGAGCAGTTACAGTCTGTTCATGGCAATTTTCGGTGCATTTGCTTCGTGCGCTTGGCCTTTGATTCGCTTGTTACGCTCACAGCCGGTGCGTTTGACGACGCGTCTTTCTCTGGTACGTTTTGCTGGCTCCGAGTTTACGTTGCAGGCTTTGGTGGCGTGCGGCTTGGGAATTGCTGCGTTTGCAGTCTACCAAGCGCCGAAAACCCAATCTTCGGGTTTTGCGATTATTGCTTTGATGTTGCTCAGTGCCGCGCTGGTCACGCCATTCTTGATCTGGAAAGTGTTCCTTAGTTTTTCCTACACGTTACGTTGGGTCAAAGTGCGTTGGTTCTTTGCTGATGCAGCGGCGAGTATGAGTTACCGCGGTGTGGCAACCATGGCATTCATGTTGGCGATGGCGGCGAATATTGGCGTCGAAACCATGGTCGGCAGTTTCCGCGACACCACCGAAAAATGGCTGACACAACGTTTGGCGGCGGATGTGTATCTTTATCCAACCAACAGCTCGGCATCGCGCATGAGTGATTGGCTGATCAAGCAACCTGAAGTGCAAGATGTGTGGTGGCGCTGGGAGAAAGACTTCTCCACCGACAAAGGGGTGTTGCAGGTCGTCAGTACCGGCGCATCCGACGGTGAGCTGGATTCACTGACGGTGAAGTTGGGCGTGCCAAACTATTGGTATCATCTACACAATTCGCGGGGCGTGATGATCAGTGAATCGATGGCGATCAAACTGGGCATTCGCCCGGGCGATTACATCGATTTGTCGATGCCGTTGGGGCAGGGCTGGCTGGTTGTCGGCGTCTATTACGATTACGGCAACCCGTACAATCAGGTGCTAATGTCGCATCGCAACTGGCTGTACGCCTTTGCGGGCACAGGGAATGTCGCTTTGGCAGTCAAACTGCACGAAGGCATTCACGGCGAAGGACTGAAGAAACGTTTGGATACCGTCTTCCGCCTCGACTCGGAACGTATTTTTGATAACACCGGCATCCATCAACAGGCGATGCGCGTGTTCGACCGCACGTTTGCTATTGCCGGAACACTGGGTAACATCACGCTCTTGATCGCTGTGTGCGGTATCTTCTTTGCTACCTTGGCGGGAGAAGTGTCTCGTCAGCGTCATATTTCGCTGCTGCGTTGTTTGGGCGTATCCGGCAAAGAGTTGGTGATCATCGGCGCGTTGCAACTGTTTGTATTCGGCGCCATTGCGTTGCTGATTGCGATGCCGCTTGGGATCGCGCTAGCGAAATTGGTGGTTGATGTGGTTATTCGTCAGTCGTTTGGATGGACCATGGAACTGCAACTGATCCAAGGCGCGTATGCGCGCACGGCCTTGTGGTCGATGTTGGCCTTGATTGTCGCAGGCGCACTGCCCGTGATTCGCTTGGTGAGACAGTCAGCGATGAAGTCGTTAAGGGATGCGCTGTAATGAAGACGCTGAAGAAAAACATGAAGTTAGCGGCGGCAACGCTGGTGTGTGTGGGCATCATTGCGTTGATCGGCTACCTGACGTACTTGCTGTTTTTTACTCAGAAACAGGAAAGTCACGGCGATGACCTTCATTCGACGCTCACTTCGCAGCGCCATCAGGTGTACGAGCCGGTTTTACCGAATCATCCGGTGACGCTGCCTAGCGATTTTGCATTTCATCCCCAGTTTCAACATGAATGGTGGCATTTCTTCGCCAACGTGACGGACGAAAATGGCCAACATTACGGCGTGCAATGGAACTATTTCCGCATCGCCAATGACGACAGAAACACCATCGGTTGGCAAAGTCCTCAGCTTTATTTATCGCACACCGTGATTTCGACGCGTGACCACGTTTGGCGCGAACAGCGGATTGCGCGTGGTGGTATTGGTCAAGCGGGCATGAATAGCCAGCCGTTTCGTTTGTGGATCGATAACTGGAATTGGCGCTCACTGGGCAATGGGCCGCTACCGGGACTATTGAGTGTCAATACCGATTCCTTTGCGCTGTTGCTGCAAATGACCGCGTCAGGTCCTTACGTGCTGCCGGGCGATAAAGGGTATCAAACCAAACACGATTTATTACCAGTGGCATCTTACAACATTCAAGCGCCTTTCATTCAAGTGCGTGGCAAACTCCAACTGAGTAAAAATACCCCACCAGTGACGGTTGAAGGAACAGCGTGGGTGAGTAAAGAGTGGGGCAGTGGCCTGTTGGCTGAAGGGCAACAAGGTTGGGATTGGTTTGTGTTGGAACTTGATGACAGTACCACGTTGACCGTCAGTCGTTACCGCCATTCATTGCAACTGCCTTACGTGTTTGGCACGTTGTCGACCAAGGATGGCAAGGTGATTGCGCTGAAAGAGTCTGACATTCAGATCAAGCCTGTGCACTTAACGTCACTTGCGAATGGGAAATCGGTGCCGCTGCAATGGCATATTTCAATTCCAAGCCAGAACATCAACATCTCTACCAGCGTGCTCAATCAACATTTGTGGTTGCCGTTTGCACTGCCATATTGGGAAGGCCCGATTTACGCCGTGGGGTCACATCGCGCTAAAGGTTTCATGCAGTTAACCGGTTACTGAACCATGTTTGCGAACGTGAGTCGCCATCAAACATGAGCTATACATCAAACATGGGTTATATTTTATTGGGAACCACTCAGTGGTTCCCGTTTTGTTATGTACGCGTTCGAAAATGTAGCGTTTTATTTCCTATACTTATATTTCGGCCTTTATCGACGGAATATACGTACCATTGGCTTTAATTGTTCGGTTTTTCCGATGCTAAGCTTCATTACAAGCGATTTTTCAACCAATCTGCGAGTGGCTACACTATTTGCCTATTCTTAAGTATCGTTTATTAACATAACAATAAGGACGATGAAATGACTGATATGATTCGTGACTTCTTTAAATTGGAGTCCGCCGGGGGAATTATCCTAGTGATTGCCGCAGTGGTCGCTATGACAATTGCCAACTCTCCTTTAAATGACGTTTACCAAGGCGTACTGCACAGTTACGTGATGGGTATGTCGGTATCTCACTGGATTAACGACGGCCTGATGGCGGTGTTCTTCCTGTTGATCGGCCTCGAAGTCAAACGTGAATTATTGGAAGGTGCATTAAAATCCCGTGAAACGGCGATTTTCCCAGCGATTGCTGCAGTGGGCGGTATGCTGGCACCGGCACTGATCTACGTTCTATTTAACGCAGGCGATCCAGAAGCGATCCAAGGCTGGGCAATCCCAGCGGCGACGGATATCGCATTCGCACTTGGTATTATGGCATTGCTGGGTAAGCGTGTCCCTGTGAGCCTCAAAGTCTTCCTGCTGGCATTGGCCATCATTGATGACTTGGGTGTGGTTGTCATCATCGCGCTGTTCTACACCAGCGACTTGTCAACCATGGCGCTTGTGGTCGGATTTATCATGACAGCCGTGCTGTTTGTGATGAACGCAAAACACGTAACGAAGATCAGCTTATACACCGTTGTGGGTCTGATTTTGTGGGTAGCCGTACTGAAATCTGGCGTCCACGCAACACTTGCGGGTGTGGTTATCGGTTTCGCGATTCCACTGAAAGGCAAAGCCGGTGAGCATTCACCACTGAAACACATGGAACATGCGCTGCATCCGTACGTTGCATTCGCTATCCTGCCTCTGTTTGCCTTTGCAAACGCAGGGATCTCACTGGACGGTGTGTCGATGTCTGGTCTTGCGTCAACATTGCCTCTGGGCGTGGCGTTGGGTCTGTTGGTTGGTAAGCCTCTGGGTATCTTCAGCTTCAGTGTGGCTGCCGTGAAATTGGGTGTGGCGAAGTTGCCAGAAGGCATTAACTTCAAGCATATCTTTGCGGTGTCTATCCTGTGTGGTATTGGTTTTACGATGTCGATCTTTATCTCATCACTGGCATTTGGTAGTGCACATGCCGACTACGATACCTACGCACGTTTGGGTATTCTGATGGGCTCGACGACCGCCGCCATTCTTGGTTACGTCCTGCTGAGAATGTCTCTACCAAAAACAGCCGCTCAGTAATTCGACCGGATGCATAGAATCAACAAAGGCCCCGATGTTCGGGGCCTTTTCTTTTTAGAACCATTGTCGAATGTTGGAAAGACTACTTTTTCAAGGTCGAGAAAATCGTCCACTCTTCGACCACTTTCTCTTTTAGGCCAACCACGGTGGCCGTCACACGTCGGTTTACGGCGTGCGCAGAGTTGGTATCTCCGTCATCCAACAGACGTGTTTCACCAAAACCGATGATGCGCACGCGTTTGGGCGAGATGCCATAAGAGAGTAGTTTCCTTTCCACCGCTTCAGCGCGTTTTTGTGAAAGTTCTTGATTGTATTCATTGGTCCCCACTTTACTGGTGTAACCCTGAATCTCAATGGAAGCACTCTGATAGGTTTTCAAAAATTCAGCCATGGCCTGAATTTGATCGGCAAACACGGGGTTTATCTCATACGAGTCATTGGCGAACAGGATGTGCAATTGACGCTTCGCCGAGTTTCGAATCACTTCGCCGCAGCCGTCATTATCGATCTCTGCACCAGACGGTGTACCTGGGCAAATATCACGCGCATTGACGACACCATCGCTGTCATCATCTTGCAAATCAGCAATCTGATTCGCTTGCGGCGCCTCCATATAGTCATACTCATCGTTGGCATACGCCGGAAAGGTCAACAGACTCGCCAGTATGGAGATTGAAAAGAGTTTAGTCGTCATATCAGTACTCCACTTTCTGTGTCCATTCTTCCGGAACATCCACCAACAGGGCATCGATCAACACACCAATGGCGTTCATCACGCGATATTTGGCGTATTGCTCGGCGTAGTTTGCGTCGAGATAGTCTTTACGAGCTTCAAACAGTTCGTTTTCGGTGTTGAGTAAATCCAGCAACGTACGTTGGCCGATTCGATACTGTTTCTCGTAGGCAATGACCGTCTGCGAGGCAGAATCGACATGGTCTGCGAGGAAGTTTTTCTGTTGCAGTGTTAAGTCGAGCGCACTCCAAGACAGACGCAAGCTTTCTTCGATTTCGCGATAGGCGTTATCACGTAAATCTTTTGCTTTATTGAGTTGGTATGCAGCACTTTCACTGCGGTCGCTATCGCTGCCACCGTTATACAGGTTGTATTTCAGACGCAGCATGGCCACCGTTTCACTGGCTCCACCTTCATAGCCGCCCGCATCGTCTCGCCATGTTTGACGGGCTTCAATAGAGAGCGTTGGGTAGTTGGTGCCTTTCGACTGCTTGTATTGAAAGCGTGCCGAGTCGACGTCTGCGGCTGCAATCTGAATGACAGGGTGACTATCAAACGCTTCCACCAGTGCATCAGACAAAGACAATGGGATTTTAGACACATCCGCGCGCGGATAGAGCAGGCCCAGCGGCTCTTGTCCCACTAAACGCCGGAACTGCGTGTGTGTGTCGAACAAGTTGTTTTGCGCTGCAAGTAAGTTGCCTTGCGCTTTGGCGATCCGCGCTTCGACTTGCGTTAAGTCCGCCGTCGAGCCGACACCCGAATCAACCCGTTTTTTGATGTCACGATAAATTCGTTTATGCACCGCCAGATTACTCTCTGACAGAGCCAAGACTTCCGTCGCTTTCACGGCATTGAGGTAGACTTTGGTGACTTCCAACGCCATGTTGGACGCATCATCAAGAAGTTGTAGACGAACGGATTCAGCTTCCGCTGCTGTGCGATCCATGTCGTTGAGCGTGGCGTTACCGTCCCACAAAAGTTGGTTGAGGATGATGCTGGCTTCCTTTCGAGTCAGATCCGTATCGTCTCGGCCCACTGTATAAGCAGGTCGAATGCCTTCGTAACCGATCCCGGCATCTAAATCGATCGTCGGTAAGTAGGCGCCACCAGAAGCATCGCTTTCTTTCGCGCTACTGACGAACTGGTTGTAACTGGCTTTGATTTCAGGATTGTTTGCTAAAGCAAGCGCAACAGCCTGTTCTAACGTTTGGGCTGAAGCTTGAAGCGGCAAAAACAACAAACATCCTGAGAGAAGTGGAATGTTCCGTTTCACAGGGGTGCTCCTATGGTTTTTATGGGTCTGTTGCTTCTCGCGTTTCCGATCATCATGCGAAAGGTCAGCGTCGGAGCGTTCACAGGCAAACATAAGTTTACTGGAAGCTTAGTAGATAAATTATCAATATGAGATATTAGTTCAAAAAAGTACCAATGATTAATTCCCTTAGTTATTGACACCTTAGTGAATTTTTGAGTTTAAGCTCTACTTATTGAGTTGCGTGTCAATATCGGTCTCACTAACTTTAAATCATGAGAAATTGTGAACCGGGTGTTGGGTCAGTGGGGCCGGACGCCTCATCGCATGTATAAAGGACATACGCTCATGAGTACTCGAACCCTAACTCCATTTATGTTGGCTAACGTAACCTTAATCATTGATCGTCAGGGTCAGTTTCGGGAGCAAGCGGCTGGTGAACCTTTGAGACCGGGCGATGTCGTCGTGCAAGTGAGCGACGATCCATCACCGACCGTCACCGCAGAATTAGTCAATCCTGGCAATGCCGCACCGACCAATTTGGATGGTGAAATTGCCCAGATCCTTCAACAAATTGAACTGGGTGTCGACCCGACCCAAAACCCTGATTTGGCAACTGCTGCCGGGGGCCAAAATGGGTCGAGTCCTACCGCATCAGGTACGGTAAACCGGACTGGCGATGAAGTGTTGGCGTCTACCAGTTTTGAAACCCAAGGATTAGAAAGCTTGGGTTTGTCATCAACCCAAAGTATTGCGCTGGTTGATCTGGTGAGTGATACCGTTTCTGCCGTGATTGATACGCCACCAACATTTGACCCCAATGATCCCGACAATGATGCAGGACCGCGTTACAGCTTCAGTTACGATGAAAATCGCTCGGATAGCGACGTGATCGGGACGGTGCAAGCCACCGATGCAGAGGGGGAAAGCGTGACCTACGCCATTACCACCAATGTGTTTGATTCCGACAATAATGCGCTGTTTGAGATTGATGCAGAGAGTGGTGAAATCAGTCTGACCGCTGCCGGTGTTGCTGCGTTTGCTAATGATTATGAAGAAACGCCTAACGTGCATGACATTATTGTCACCGCGACAGAAGTTGACGGATTAGGTGAGCAGAACACAACCAGTGTCCTTGTGGAACTGAGTGAACGAAATCTGGATGAGTTTGCCCCAGAGTTCGACCCGAACGATCCGGACAATCCAGATGGCCCACGTTACGTGTTCTCGTATGACGAAAACAGCAGTGATGCGTATGTGATTGGGACTGTTTCGGCGACTGACGGCGATGGCGAAGCGGTGACCTATTCGATCACCACCAACGTGTATAACGATGCCGATGAAGCGCTGTTTGAAATTGATGTCAACAGCGGGGCAATTAGTTTAACGGCCGCTGGCGTGACGGCGTTCTCTAATGATTACGAGACCACGCCGAACATGCATGACCTCGTGGTGACCGCCACAGAAGTGGCGGGGTTGGGCGATCAAAAATCCACCGACATTCCCGTGCAGCTCAACGAACTGAATTTGGATGAGTTCGCTCCAGAGTTTGACCCGAACGATCCGGACAACCCAGATGGCCCACGTTACGTGTTCTCGTATGATGAAAACAGCAGCGATGCGGATGTGATTGGGACTGTTTCGGCGACCGACGGCGATGGCGAAGCGGTGACCTATTCGATTACCACCAACGTGTATAACGATGCTGATGAAGCGCTGTTTGAAATTGATGCCAACAGCGGGGCAATCAGTTTAACGGCCGCTGGCGTGACGGCGTTCTCCAATGATTACGAGACCACGCCGAACATGCATGACCTCGTGGTGACCGCCACAGAAGTGGCGGGGTTGGGCGATCAAAAATCTACCGACATTCCTGTACAGCTCAACGAACTGAACTTGGATGAGTTTGCGCCGGAGTTTGACCCGAACGATCCGGACAACCCAGATGGTCCCCGTTACGTCTTTTCGTATGATGAAAACAGCAGCGATGCGGATGTGATTGGGACTGTTTCGGCGACCGACGGCGATGGCGAAGCGGTAACCTATTCGATCACCACCAACGTGTATAACGATGCTGATGAAGCGCTGTTTGAAATTGATATCAACAGCGGGGCAATTAGTTTAACGGCCGCTGGCGTGACGGCGTTTTCCAATGATTACGAGACCACGCCGAACATGCATGACCTCGTGGTGACCGCCACAGAAGTGGCGGGATTGGGGGAACAGAAATCCACCGACATTCCCGTGCAGCTCAATGAGCTGAACTTGGATGAGTTTGCCCCAGAGTTCGACCCGAACGATCCGGACAACCCAGATGGCCCCCGTTACGTGTTCTCGTATGATGAAAACAGCAGCGATGCGGATGTGATTGGGACCGTTTCGGCGACCGACGGCGATGGCGAAGCGGTGACCTATTCGATCACCACCAACGTGTATAACGATGCCGATGAAGCGCTGTTTGAAATTGATACCAACAGCGGGGCGATCAGTTTAACGGCCGCTGGCGTGACGGCGTTCTCCAATGATTACGAGACCACGCCGAACATGCATGACCTCGTGGTGACCGCGACGGAAGTGGCAGGGTTGGGGGATCAGAAATCCACCGACATTCCCGTGCAGCTCAACGAACTGAATTTGGATGAGTTTGCGCCAGAGTTCGACCCGAACGATCCGGACAATCCAGATGGTCCACGTTACGTGTTCTCGTATGATGAAAACAGCAGTGATGCGGATGTGATTGGCACCGTTTCCGCGACTGACGGCGATGGCGAAGCGGTGACCTATTCGATCACCACCAATGTGTATAACGATGCCAATGAAGCGCTGTTTGAAATTGATACCAACAGCGGGGCGATCAGTTTAACGACCGCTGGCGTGACGGCGTTCTCTAATGATTACGAGACCACGCCGAACATGCACGACCTTGTGGTGACCGCCACAGAAGTGGCGGGGTTGGGCGATCAGAAATCTACCGATATTCCCGTGCAGCTCAATGAGTTGAACTTGGATGAGTTTGCCCCAGAATTTGACCCGAACGACCCGGATAATCCAGATGGCCCACGCTACGTGTTCTCGTATGATGAAAACAGCAGTGATGCGGATGTGATTGGGACTGTTTCCGCGACTGACGGCGATGGCGAAGCGGTGACCTATTCGATCACCACCAATGTGTATAACGATGCCAATGAAGCGCTGTTTGAAATTGATACCAACAGCGGGGCGATCAGTTTAACGGCCGCAGGTGTGACGGCGTTCTCCAATGATTACGAGACCACGCCGAACATGCACGACCTTGTGGTGACCGCCACAGAAGTGGCGGGGTTGGGCGAACAAAAATCTACCGACATTCCTGTACAGCTCAACGAGTTGAATCTTGATGATAACGCGCCAATTTTTGATGATGCCTATGTATTTACGTATCAAGAAGACAGTGACGAGACACATGTGATTGGCACCGTGTCAGCAACGGATGCTGACGGTGAAAATGTATCTTACAGCATTAAAACTAATGTTTACGATAGCGAAAATAGAGCGCTGTTTCGGATTAATTCAACGACGGGCGCTATCTATCTGACCTTAGATGGCGTGAACGCTTTTACCAATGACTATGAACTAGAATCCAATATTCACAATCTGGTCGTAACCGCGACTGAAGTGGCTGGGTTGGGTGATGTGAAATCCATCGATGTAGATGTCGTGCTTAAAGAGCTGAACCTGAACGAGCCACCGGTTGCAGAAGACTTCACTGTATTGCTGGGAGAGAGTTCTGAAACAACGATTGTGTTTGATTCTGACGTGGAAGCGGACGACCACATTTCCGACGTCGATGATGACTTTACCGACACGCAATTGAGCATCGTGATTACCTCACTACCAGACAGTGGGACCTTGTTGTATACCGATGAAAACGGTGTGACTCGAGAATTAACGGCTGCAGATGTTTATGTGGCAAATCAAGTCGGCGACCCAGTGCTGTTCAATCCCGACAACATTACCTTCGTTCCAGAAGGCAATGAAGTTGTCATTGGTTCAACAGAAGATGGCGAATTGGTTAAGGTTGATGACGATTATCAATTTGTTCTTGATAACGGCAATGTTATCTATATCTCTGCATACAAAACGATAGGGAATGACGAACAAGTCTCGCAACAAGTGACGTTGATCGACACAGTGCAGCAAGGGACAGGGCTGTCGGTGGCATCGGGTAACGGGATCAACACGCAAGATACGTTGCATGTCGATTTGAATGAAAACCCGTTGTATACCGTTACGTTTGGTGTCGACGGTTTGAATACCAATCATGCGGCCACGGTAACCTATTATCTCGCCAATGGAGACACCTATACGGAGACCTATCTGGGCGATGGCGAATACACTTATTCGGCGCCGTCAGATAGCCCCGTCGTTGGGTTGGACTTCACTGCTTCGGATAACGATGGTTCATCCGGTTCAAACTATGTGGTGACGCATTTGTCGGGTACCGAAACCGTGGTGGATAGCACCAGCTTCACGTATCAAGCCGTTGACTCGGACGGTGAGTTCAGTAATGAAGCGACAGTGACACTTGAGGCTGACAGTTCGACGCCGTCATACCATGTGTTCTCTGCGCAAGATGGCGAACCTGTGCTGAATGCCACAGCGGGCAATGATGTGCTGATTGGTGATGCGCAAGCCAACGTTTTCACTTGGTTGGATGACGCATTGGATAACAGCATTGATGTGGTGAAAAACTTTGAGTTGGGCACAGACAAACTTGATTTGTCGGCCGTACTGGATGGGGGCACTTTCGAAGATTTACTCGACCAAATTGAAGTGGTGGTCGGTGATGAAGATGTCACCTTACAGGTGTCCTACGATTCGGGACAAACGCAGTCGATTGTGATCGATAACGGGGTCGAAATCTTTGACATCACGGGGGCGTTATCTGACGCTGCTGCGGATACATTACTGAGTCAAATAGTTAAAAACGAAACCGTTTAACGGATGCAAATCATCAAGCCCTTATTCATGCGATAAGGGCTTGCTATTGGTTGGATTTTATAACGTTCTGAATAATAGATAACTGTGATATTTCCTGTTGAGTTAGTTGTTATTTGGTGGAGAAAAATGATTGCGGATGAGACACGTTTTGTGTTAACTTCCGCAGCAATCTCGGACAGTGCTTCCGAGGGATACGCGTAGTGACCATTCAGGCTGATTGGGACATTACGTAGGGTAGGTATCAGTAAGTCCTTTTACTGATAGACGGGATACTCTTGCTGTGGGAACAGCATGTGAATGGGATACCCAACATTGAACTCACTTAACTTACACACATTAATCAGCTTTGTACTTCCTCTATGCCCTGTTCGTCAGGACAGCAGCATAACCGAACCTTGATTCCTGTTTTTTTGTGATTTGTCATCAAGCTGATGACCTGCAGTATTTCCGAATTTGTCTGAGGACTCAGTCGGAACGTTTTGCTATTTGTCATTTCTCAAAAACAACGAACAGCCGAGAAATGAACAGCGGTTTAACCATTCAAGGGGACGAAGATGAGTACAGCCTTTGAAGTCGATAACACTATCGCAACCATGTTTACCAACCAAGTACCAGTTCTAGAAGGTACTTATGACCTTACTCCAGATGAAGTTTTGATTGAACAAGCAGAGCACGAATCTGAAGTACGTTCATACCCACGCCGTATACCTATCGCCATCAAACAAGCGTTTGGCTGTTTGGTTGAAGACACGCGCGGTCAGATCTTCCTAGACTGTCTGGCGGGCGCAGGTACTTTGGCACTGGGTTACAACCACCCAGAAATCAACCAAGCTCTGAAAGATCAACTGGATTCAGGTCTGCCTTACCAAACGCTGGATATTGCAACCAAAGCAAAAACCAACTTTATCAAAGCAGTAAAAGCATTCCTGCCGGAAGAGCTGGGTAATAACTGTGTGATTCAGTTTTGTGGTCCATCCGGCGCTGACGCCGTAGAAGCCGCAATCAAACTGGCAAAACAAACCACCGGCCGCAATACCATGTTTGCGTTCCGCGGTGCATACCACGGTATGACCAACGGTACGATGGGGATGATGGGTAACCTGAATACCAAAGCACGTCGTACTGGCCTGATGTCTGACGTTCACTTTATGCCATTCCCATACAACCTACGTTGTCCGTTTGGCCTAGGTGGTGATGAAGGCGCGAAAGCCAGCATCCGTTACATCGAGCGTCTACTGAACGACGACGAAGCGGGCATCATGAAGCCAGCGGCGATCATCGTTGAACCGGTACAAGGTGAAGGCGGTGTTATTCCTGCGCCAGCATTCTTCCTGCGCGAACTTCGCCGCATCTGTGACGAATACGGCATCCTGCTGATTTTTGATGAAATCCAGTGTGGTGTGGGTAAATCTGGCTACAACTTCGCTTTCGAAGAAGCGGGTATCGTACCGGATGTACTGTGTTTGTCGAAAGCGATCGGTGGCGGCATGCCAATGTCTCTTCTTGTGATCAACAAGCAGCATGACACATGGCGTCCAGGTGAACACACGGGTACATTCCGTGGTAACCAGCTGGCAATGGTCTCGGGTGCCAAAGCACTGGAAATCATTGAGCGCGATAACCTGGTTGAACAGGCAAACATCAAAGGCCAATACCTACGTATGGGTCTGGAAAAAATTCAAAGCCGCGTGAACTGCATTGCAGAAGTACGTGGTAAAGGTTTGATGCTGGGTCTGGAAATTCAAGATCCAAGTGGCGAATTGAACAAATTTGGTGAGCCAAAATCGGCACCTCAACTGACTCTGGGCATTCAGCGTGCAGCGCTGGAGCGTGGTTTGATGGTTGAAAAAGGTGGCCGCGAAGGTTCTGTGATTCGTTTCCTTCCACCGTTGATCATCTCTTTTGAGCAGATCGACTTCGCCTTGCGCACACTGGAAGAAGCGATTCTTGCCGCTGGTGGCGGTCAGAAAGATCCAGAACAAGCAAACCAAGAGTGGAAAAAACACTTCATTCATACCGGTCACATGGGCAGCCAAGAGTTCTCACAAGTGATGAACCACACCACTGCTGCAATGAAAGCCGTATTTGAAGAAGTGAACGCGCCGTATTCAGGCATCGACCCGAAAGCGCTAGAAGAAGCGATTTACGCGGTTGATCTGGATAACAAAAACGCATCGCTGAAAGACGTGATCTCTGACACTGCGGAACTGGTTGCGAAGCACTCAATCATCGTTCAGCACCCAGACTGCATTGCGCACCTGCACACACCACCCCTGATGCCTTCCGTTGTTGCGGAAGCGATCATCGCATCGCTGAACCAATCCATGGATTCATGGGATCAGTCGTCTGCGGCAACGTTTGTTGAGCAGAAAGTGATTGACTGGATGTGTGAGAAGTACGAACTGGGCGCGCAAGCGGACGGTATCTTCACCAGTGGTGGTACGCAGAGCAACCAAATGGGCCTGATGTTGGCTCGCGACTGGATTGCGAATAAACTGAGCGGTCACTCGATTCAGAAACTGGGTCTGCCAGAGTACGCGGACAAACTGCGTATTGTGTGCTCGAAGAAATCTCACTTCACTGTTCAGAAGTCTGCTTCTTGGATGGGTCTGGGTGAGAAAGCCATCTTGGCGGTTGACGCGCTACCAAACGGTACAATGGATGTGACGAAGCTGAACGCTGTTGTTGAACAAGCGAAAGCGGAAGGTCTGATCCCATTTGCGATCGTTGGTACGGCAGGTACAACGGACCACGGTGCAATCGACGACTTGGTAACCATCGCTGATGTTGCAGAGCAGCACGAGATGTGGATGCACGTTGACAGTGCTTACGGCGGCGCGCTGATTCTGAGCAGTCATAAAGCTCGTCTGAGCGGCATCGAACGTGCGCAATCAGTGAGCGTGGACTTCCACAAGCTGTTCTTCCAAACCATCAGCTGTGGCGCATTGCTGCTGAAAGATAAAAGTAACTTCAAGTTCCTGCTGCACCATGCAGATTACTTGAACCGCGAACACGATACACTGCCAAACCTGGTAGACAAGTCGATCGCGACCACAAAACGCTTTGACGCTCTGAAAGTGTTTATGACCATGCAAAACGTGGGTCCTAAACAAATGGGCGCAATGTACGATCACTTGCTTGACCAAACTCAACAAGTGGCCGAATTGGTTCGTCAGCATAAAGCCTTCGAGCTTTTGGCTGAACCATCTTTGTCTACTGTGTTGTTCCGCGCAGTAAACAGCCAAGCGTCTGATATGGATGAATTGAATAAAGTCGTTCGTATGCAGGCATTGGTACGTGGTGTCGCTGTACTTGGCGAAACCATTGTGGATGGCAAAACTGCCTTGAAATTCACAATCTTGAACCCATGCTTGAAGATTTCGGACTTCGAATCTTTACTGGCTAAAATTGAAACTCTAGCGGAAGAGCTAGCGAAATAAAGGTAAACGGATACTATGTCAATTCTACAGATTGGGGCGGGCGGCGTTGGCTGGGTTGTCGCACATAAAGCGGCACAAAACAACGACGTGCTGGGTGATATTACCATTGCTTCTCGTTCAGTTGAGAAGTGTGAGAAGATCATTGAATCAATCAAGGGCAAACAAAACTTGAAAGATTCTACTAAGAAGCTAGAAGCGCGAGCAGTAAATGCTGACGATGTTGACGCACTAGTAACGTTAATCGAAGCGGTCCAGCCTGATCTGGTGATCAACGCTGGCCCGCCTTGGGTTAACGTACCAATCATGGAAGCCTGTTACCGTGCAAAAGTGTCCTATTTGGACACTTCTGTTGCGGTGGATCTATGCTCTGAAGGCCAGCAAGTGCCAGAAGCGTACGATCCTCAGTGGGCATTCCGCGAAAAATTCAAACAGGCAGGCATCACCGCAATTTTGGGCGCTGGTTTTGATCCCGGAGTGGTGAGTGTGTTTGCAGCGTATGCCGCAAAACACCTGTTTGATGAGATTGATTCCATCGACGTGATGGACATCAACGCGGGCGACCACGGCAAGAAATTCGCGACGAACTTCGATCCTGAAACCAACATGTTGGAAATTCAGGGCGACTCTTTCTTCTGGGAAGAGGGAGAATGGAAGCGCGTACCATGCCACTCTCGTATGATGGAATTTGATTTTCCTCAATGTGGTCCTTTCAAAGTGTACTCAATGGCACACGATGAAGTTCGCTCACTAAAGGAATTTATTCCTGCAAAACGTATTGAGTTCTGGATGGGCTTCGGTGACCGTTACCTGAACTACTTCAACTGCATGCGTGACATTGGTCTGCTCAGTCCGGATCCGATTGCACTTCAGGATGGCACCGTGGTTCAACCATTGCACGTTCTGAAAGCACTGTTACCGGATCCGACCTCTTTGGCTCCAGGATACAGCGGTTTAACCTGTATCGGTACTTGGGTTCAAGGCAAGAAAAATGGTGAACAGCGTAGCGTATTCATTTACAACAACGCTGATCACGAAGTCGCTTACAAAGATGTTGAGCATCAGGCGATTGCATACACCACGGGTGTACCAGCAATCACGGCTGCGCTGCAATTCTTCCGTGGCGAATGGGCTGACGCTGGCGTGTTTAACATGGAGCAGCTCAACCCAGACCCGTTCCTCGAAACCATGCCGTCGATCGGCTTGAGCTGGAACGTGCAGGAATTACAACCGAGCCAACCGGTGATCAACATTCTTGATTGATCGAAGCGACTAAAAGGCATAACACCTTTTGGTTCTGAAACAAACAGCCGTCATTCGTGATGGCTGTTTTTTCCATTTTAAAGATTCAGAAACTGTTGCGATTAATGCGCAGCATTTAGGAACCGACACGATGCAAAAAAACGAACTCAAAACCCCATATTTCATGATTGACGAAGGCAAGCTGATTGCGAACCTCGAAATTGCGAAACGCTTGAAAGACATTTCCGGTGTAAAACTGGTACTGGCACTGAAGTGCTTCTCGACTTGGGGTGTTTTTGACATCATCAAACCGTACCTGGACGGTACAACCAGCTCTGGCCCATTTGAAGTCAAACTCGGCCACGACACCTTCGGCGGCGAAACACACGCCTACAGCGTGGGTTACAGCGAAGACGACGTCAAAGAAGTTGCCGACATCTGTGACAAAATGATTTTCAACTCACAGTCTCAACTGAGTGCGTACCGTCACTTGGTAGAAGGCAAAGCGTCATTGGGCTTGCGCTTGAACCCAGGCGTTAGCTATGCGGGTCAAGATTTGGCGAACCCAGCGCGTCAGTTTTCGCGTTTGGGCGTACAAGCCGATCACATTGATCCTGCGGTCTTTGAAACCATCAATGGCGTCATGTTCCACATGAACTGTGAGAACAAAGATGTGGATGCGTTTATCCACCTGCTGGATTCCATTTCAGAGCGTTTTGGCGCGTACCTGAACACATTGGATTGGGTGAGCCTCGGCGGCGGTGTCTTCTTCACTTGGCCGGGTTACGATGTGGAGAAACTGGGCCTCGCTCTGAAAGCCTTTGCTGAAAAGCACGGCGTGCAGCTTTACCTAGAACCGGGTGAAGCGGTGATCACCAAAACGACCGACCTGGTCGTGACGGTGGTGGACATCGTTGAAAACGGCATGAAAACCGCCATTGTTGACTCAGCAACCGAAGCGCACCGTTTGGACACGCTGATCTACAAAGAGCCAGCATCAGTATTAGAAGCGAGCGAGAGTGGCGAGCACGAGTACGTGATTGGCTCTTGTTCGTGTTTGGCGGGCGACCAATTCTGCGTTGCGAAGTTTGATGAGCCGCTCAAGGTCGGTCAAAAACTGCATATTCTCGACAGCGCAGGTTACACCATGGTGAAACTGAACTGGTTCAACGGCCTGAAAATGCCATCGGTTTACTGTGAACGCACCAACGGTGACATTCAGAAACTGAACGAATTTGGTTACGACGATTTTAAACGCTCACTCTCGTTGTGGTCGGTTAAATAATCGTTCGCTGATGAAAAAATCCACCGCATGCGGTGGATTTTTTGTTTGGCATCTAAAGCTTAAAGTGCAACAACTTCTCATCGAGCTGGCGTGACAGGTCGGCGAGTTTTTCACTCTCTTCGGCTAAGTAATTGGCGGCTTGTGACATTTCCAATGCGGCGTCGTTAATGCCACTGACGTTGCGATTCATCTCTTCTGCCACTGCGCTTTGTTCTTCTGCTGCGGTCGCAATTTGGGTCGCTTTATCGCTGACGTGCTGAATGTGATTCACTATCAATGACAAATCGCTGCCCGCATTTTCAGCGCGCTCTACGCTGCTGTAGGCCAAATCTTGACTGGTTTGCATCGCACTCGCGGTGGTGACCGCCAATTGTTGTAGGCGATTGATGGTGGTTTGAATTTCATCGGTCGAATGGTGAGTGCGGCTTGCCAAATTGCGCACTTCGTCTGCGACGACGGCAAAGCCACGGCCTTGCTCGCCAGCTCGCGCAGCTTCAATTGCCGCGTTTAAGGCCAATAGGTTCGTTTGTTCGGAAATGCCGCTGATGACGGCGGTCACTTCGCTGATCTGCATGACGCCTTCTTTCAGTTTATTGACCTGTTCGGCCGCAATTTCCAATTCATTAGACAGCGATTTGATGCTGTCGACACTGGAATGCACATCTTTGTCGCCAAGGCCCGCTTCGTTACTGGCATCGAGCGTATCACGTGCTGTTTCTTCGGCGTGTCCGGCGACATCGGCCACGGTGGCGCTCATTTCATTCATGGCGGTGGCGAGTTGGCTGAGCTGATCACGTTGGCTGACGACGGCTTGGCTGGTCTCTTCCGCGGATGAGGAAATGCGAATCGCCGCTTCAGCAACTTCATTGGCCGAGTTCACCGACTCCAACAATGCCCCGCGCATGGCGGCCACACTTTCGTTAATGCGTGTGGCAACGATACCAATCTCATCTTTGCCTTGTACTGGAATGGTGGCGGTTAAATCGCCTTGAGCCACTTTTTTCATCGAATCTTTGATCAGTTCCAACGGGCGTACAATGGCGCGGCTGATGACCACGCCGAACGCTGCCATGACGATAATCGCCACGAAGGTCGCAATCGCCATGGTCCAAAACTGGCGTTCTACCGCGTGCTCAATATCATCCAACAACATGCCGGAACCGAGTACCCAGCCCCAAGGTGCAAATCCATGCACCGCGGAGAGTTTGTCGGCCTCTTTACCGGCCGCGGTCTGCCAAGGGTAGGTGAGCACGCCATGTTGACCGCCTTTCGCCAAATCCACCATGGTGTACCAGAACCCATCTTCACCGCTGCGTTGTTCGCCCATCTGCTGCCCAACCAAGTCTTGGCGCAGTGGATGTACAAGCATTTTTCGCGTTTCATCCAGCACAAACAGATAGTTGTTACCATCGAAACGAATGGCATTGATCAGTGCCTTGGCTTGTTTTTGCGCGTCGTCTTTGGGCAGGGATTGTTCTAGAAAACTCACTTGGGACAAGGTGCTATTGATGACCGCGTATAGCCGAGCTTCTCGTTCTGCGATCAAATTGTGTTTGAGGGCGGTGGCTGCAATGAATAGCAGACTGATAAACCCAATGATGCTGACCAACAGAATAATTGCCAGCTTATAGCTGACCTTGATGTTTTTGAGCTTCAACATGATGTTTTCTACCTAGCCAAAGTTGTATGTGCTTTCTCGTTACAGAGTGCTGTTTATTAGAATAATGTTGGAATCGAGATCCCGAATTAAGCGTGGTAGAAAAGTGCGAGAATTCAAACGAATCGGACGAGAGTGTTATCTGGTTCAAGAAAATTAGGTGTCACTGATGAAAAAGGGAGGCCAAAGGCCTCCCGTCGAAATGATACATTCGTGTGTGCTGTTAGGCTTCGAGGATGACTCGGGTGTCTTCACTCAACGCTTCTAGCTCTTTGGCGACATCTTCGATGTCAATTTCTGGTGGTAAGCGAATCGCCATGTTGGCGGTAAATAGGCTGGAGCTGACGCCACCACCACCCGCAATAAAAACGCGTTGGCAGTCCATATCCAAAATGCTGATGCCTTGGCCATCCAACACATGAGTGATGTCGTTGACAATGCCGTAACGGTCATTGGCATCGAGGCGTAATTGGTAAATCGTATCTTCTTTGAGTGGTCGCGTATCGCAGTCGACGATATTCACCATCAAATCAGGGTAGGATTGGAATGCGTGTTTAACAACGTTTGCTTTGGCAAGCGGCATTTCAACCTTAATCACGGCTGCCACTTGATCTTCAATGAAATTTACTTTGCTGATTAACCACTTACCATCGTTCTCATGCGTAATGGCAGCCAGTTGTTTAATCGTGGACGGCGTGGCAGTTCCCACAAAGTTTACAATAAATGTACAAGTCATAATGGCCTCCGAACTTCACTTGGTCACTCTATCTTTGAGTTTAGGTGTTATGCGTCGATAAGGATTGACGAAAGTCAATTTTTTGGACGACAACGATGGGCAACTTTCAATACTTCAATCCTCTGCACAAATTTGACCTTGAGAGACAAAGGGTTATGTCATGTCGGTTACCAGAAATTATGCAATGTTGAGATTGTTGTTAATAATTGTTTAAAAGCTGTGATCGATCTCATGGACAATGAATGGTAGTTACCAGTAACATTCGCGATGCAAGTTACCGGTAACATAAAAATATAAACCGGTTTGTTACGTGAAACTCTTAAGGACGATTCAATGAAAACAATGACAAGAACACTGATCGCTGCGGCGGTCACGGGTTTGGTATCCATGTCTGCCATGGCGGCAGATTTCAAACTCAAGATTCAGTCTTCTGATCCCTCTGGTGACCGCAACTTCCAAATTCAGCAAAGCTGGGTGGATCGCGTCGAGAAAATGTCAGGTGGCCGCATCGACATTGACTTGCTGCCTGTTGGCGCGGTGGTGAAACACACTGAAACCCTGAGCGCGATTAAGATGGGGATTCTGGACGGTCATGTCACTGCGACGGAGTTTTTCTCGGGTCAAGATCCTGCATTTGGCCTGTTGGGTAACATGGTTGGTGCATGGTCTGACACCACTCAATTACTTCAATACATGAACTACGGCGGTGGGAACGAACTTTTAACCGAACTTTACAAACCATACGGCGTACATTTTGTTGGCGCTTCAACCACTGGCGTTGAATCTTTGGTATCGAAAAAGCCGCTGGATGGGGTCGCGGATCTGAAAGGTCTGAAACTACGTGCGCCAGAAGGTTTGGTTCAACAAGTCTTTGCTGCTGCGGGAGCTACGCCTGTGAACTTGCCGGGTTCTGAAGTGTTTACGGGGCTAAGCAAAGGGGTGATTGACGCTGCCGACTACACCGTTTTCTCCACCAACCAAAAAGCGGGCATGAACGACGTCGCGGTGCATCCAGTTCAACCAGGGTTCCACTCGCTGCCGCTGATCGATATCTCTATCAGCCAGAAAAAATGGGACAAGATGCCTGCGGATCTGCAGCAGATTCTTGAAACTTCGGTTCGTGATTTCTCGTACGACATCACCACGCAATTGAAGATTGCGGACCAAGCGGCGGTGAAAGAAGCCAGCGCGAATCCGAAAATTACCATTCACAACTGGTCTGATGAAGAGCGCAAGAAATTCCGTGAAATTGCACGCAGCCAGTGGAAAGTGTTTGCTGAACGCTCACCCAATGCGCAAAAAGTGTATGACTCAGTGACCACCTTCCTAGAACAAAACGATCTACTGTAATCACGGTTATTCCTTTCTTTCCGAGAGGGCGCTTTGCCCTCTCATTTTAAACAAGAGTTCGTTATGAGCGAGAATAAGCTTCCTGCTGCGTCTATCCATGACGGGCAGCCGAAAAATGCGCTGGATCGCTGGATTCTGCGTCTGGGCAACGCGCTAAGCTTGCTGTTTCTGTTTACGGTTGCGATTTCCTTTTACGAAGTGGTGATGCGTTATGTGTTCAATGCGCCGACCACTTGGGTTCATGAAACTGCCGCGTTTGTCGGCGGCACACTGTTTGTGTTTGGTGGCGTTTATGCCATGGCGGCCGACAAACACGTGCGTGTGGTGTTGATTTACGATCACGTTTCGCAGCGCACCAAACATTACCTCAACATCGTCCATCACATAGTTGGCCTCGCGTTTGCGGGCATGATGGCTTATGCCTCTTACGTGACGGTGGAAGCCGCTTGGTTTGCCCCTTGGGGGGAGTTTCGTTTGGAAACCTCGGGGTCTGCATTTAACCCGCCTTATCCGGCGCTGCTGAAAGCGGTTATTTTCATCACTTTAGTGATTCTGGTCGTGCAGTTCGTGCTGCATCTGATTCAAGAGATTCAAGCCCTGAGGAATAAACACGATGTTTGATCTGTCTTCGATAGGTATTGAGTGGGGCAGCGTATTGATGCTGGCGATGATGATCGGCCTGCTGCTCACGGGGATGCAACTGGCGTTCGTGACCGGTTTTGTCGCGATTTTCTTCACGCTAGGTTGGTTTGGGGTGGACGCGATTCCTCTGGTGACCAGCCGCATGTACAGCTTTGCGTCGGATTATATCTTCCTCGCGATTCCGATGTTTGTGTTGATGGCGGCAATGCTCGATCACTCGGGTATTGCTCGTGATTTGTTCGATGCGATGAAATCAGTTGGCCGTAGAGTGCGCGGCGGCGTTGCGGTACAAACGCTGTTGGTGGCGGTGCTGCTTGCATCGATGTCGGGCGTGATCGGTGGCGAAACCGTGCTGCTGGGTATTCTGGCGTTGCCACAAATGCTGCGCTTGGGCTATGACCGTAAACTGGCGATTGGTACCACGTGTGCCGGTGGTGCGTTGGGCACCATGCTGCCACCAAGCATTGTCCTCATTATCTACGGTATGACGGCGAGCGTCTCGATTGGCGATCTGTTTAAAGCTGCGTTTATTCCGGCCTTTATTTTGGCGGCGTGTTACATCGCGTATGTTCTGATTCGTTGTTATATGAATCCGGCGCTGGCACCAAGTTTTGAAGACGAGTTGGAAGATGAGACTCAACGACCGAATTACTTCAAAGCCTTGTTCTTCCCTTTACTTTCGGTGGCGGTGGTGCTGGGCAGTATCTATACCGGTGTGGCCTCGGTGACTGAAGCCTCAGCACTGGGCGTGGTGGGGATCATGATCAGCGCCATCATCCGCCGTGAAATGAGCTGGAATATGCTCAAAGAGAGTGCCGTCGCGACCATGCGGACTTGTGGGATGATCATCTGGATTGGCATTGGTGCGAGCGCGCTGGTTGGGGTTTATAACCTGATGGGCGGTATCGATTTCGTTGAAGAAACCATTTTGGCCCTGTCTGGCGGTAGCGCCATGGCCACACTGCTTATCATGATGGTGATTTTGTTGGTGCTGGGGATGTTCCTCGACTGGGTTGGGGTTGCGTTGCTGACCATGCCAATCTTTGTGCCGATTATCAGTAACTTGGGCTTTGACCCGATTTGGTTTGGTGTGGTGTTCTGTTTGAACATGCAGGTGTCTTTCTTGTCACCGCCATTCGGCCCTGCGGCGTTTTACCTCAAGTCTGTGGCACCGAAAGACATCAGCTTGGGCCTGATTTTTACCTCGCTGATTCCATTTATTTTCATGCAGATTTTCGTCCTGGCGCTGGTCATTGCGTTCCCGCAATTGGCGATGTGGTGGCAATAAACCAACCGATAACGAGTGTAGAGTGGCTCCATGATGTGGAGCCTTAGGGAAGATGTGTCCTATGAAACCGAAAAAAATATTAGTGATGGGGGTTTCTGGCTGCGGAAAGAGCTCGATTGGCAGTAAAATTGCCGATGTGCTGGGCCTGAAATTCTTTGATGGGGATGATTACCATCCACAAGATAACGTCGACAAAATGCGTCAAGGTATTCCACTGACCGACGATGACCGCTTGGGTTGGCTGCAAACGCTCAATCGTTTGTTCATCGAACAAGCGGGGGCAGTGATTGCCTGCTCCGCGTTGAAACCGGCGTACCGCGACATCTTGCGCGCCAACAACGACGACTTGGTGATTGTGTATTTGCAGGGCGATTACGAGACCATTTGGTCGCGTTTGCAGCAGCGTTCGGATCATTACTTCCAAGGTGAAGCGATGCTGAAAAGTCAGTTCGACACGCTGGTCGAGCCCGACGCCAATGAAGCCATTTATGTCGATATCTCTCAATCATTGGATGGGGTGTTAACGCAAGCGTTGCAAGCTTTGGAGGCGCAATCATGAGTTGTCAGATTGCGATGATTGGGCTGGGTGTGATGGGCAAAAGCTTGGCACTGAATTTGGTGGATCACGGTTTCTCGGTTGCGGGATATGATCTCAACCAAGCCAACCGACTGCGAACCTTACAAGAAGCCGCCTCGTTGAGTACCATTGCGGGTAAAGGCACGTTTGCCGCCGCTGACGATTTGACTCATCTGCTGCGCTTGCTGAACACGCCGCGCGTGATTGCGTTGTCGGTTCCCGCCGGCGATGTAGTGGATGAGGTGATTGCACAATTGCTCGACGCGGGTTTGTCACCGCAAGATATTGTTATCGATACTGGTAACAGCTTGTGGACCGACTCCGAGCGTCGCGAAAAAGAATACACGGGCCGTTTACGTTTCTTCAGCACTGCCGTCTCTGGGGGAGAACAAGGTGCGCGTCACGGCCCGTCTCTCATGGCCAGTGGGGATCCGGAAGCCTGGACATTCGTGCAACCGCTGTGGCAAGCGATTGCTGCAAAAGTGGATGCGTCGGGTCAGCCGATTGATTCCCATCAACAAGGTGAATCGTGCGCGGCGTATCTTGGCCCTGCGGGTGCGGGTCATTACGTGAAAATGGTGCACAACGGCATTGAATATGCGGATATGCAGCTGATTTGCGAAGCCTATCAATACTTGCGTGATGTGATGACGCTCTCCGCGCCCGAGATTGGTCAGGTGTTCGAACGTTGGAACCAAGGCGTGCTCAATAGCTATTTGATGGAAATCAGTGCCGATATTTTGCAGCAGCACGACCCTGAAACTGGTGCGGCGTTGGTGGAGATGATCCTCGATACCGCGGAACAAAAAGGAACCGGATTGTGGACGGCGGTCAACAGCCTGCAAAGTGGCAGTCCGGCCCCGAGTTTGGCGCAGGCGGTATTTGCGCGCTCACTCAGCGCAAACAAGGCGCGTCGCATGACGGCCAGTAAACAGTTGCCCGCGCAGACGTTGATTGCAGAGCCGTGCTTGGATTCGACATTGCGCGATTTGGAATCGGCTTTGTATTGCGCCAAGTTGGTGGTGTATGCGCAGGGCTTTGACCTGATGAAAACCACGTCGGATTCCGAAGGTTGGCAACTGAATTTCACTGACATCGCTCGCATTTGGCGTTCAGGCTGCATTATTCGTGCGGGCTTCTTACACCAAATTGCGCAGGCGTATCAGCATCAGCCGTTGTTGGATCACCTGCTGCTCGCGCCTGAATTTGTGTCGGAACTCTCGAAGCGACTGTTAGGTTGGCGGCACATTGCTGCACAATCGATGCAAAGTGGTGTGCCGATGCCATGCTTGACGTCGGCGCTGAGTTACTACGATGCGCTACGTTGCGAGGTGTTGCCTGCCAATCTGCTCCAAGCACAGCGTGATTATTTCGGCGCGCATACCTACGCACGAGTGGATCATCCAGCGGATAAGAAATTCCATGTATTATGGGAAAAATCACAGCGTCAGCAGGTTGCGCGTTAAGTCGTCAAGAGGTGACGAAGCGACAATGTGACAGGAAGGCCGTGACGGAAGATCGCGATAAAAAGTAAAAAACAAAAAGCGCCGAAGGGCGCTTTTTTACGTTCAATCTTGCAATTGTTGAAGCAATAAATCGAGTCGTGGCAGGCGGATCAGAATGTCACTTTAAAGGTTGCTCCCACAAACTGGGTGTCGTACGTGGCGCCGGAGTCGAGCGCAAATTTAGCCGCGTCTTGATTGCCAAACCACGGGTGACTTTCAAATTGAAATTCGGCAGAACCGCCCCAAGCATTGCTCACCCAGCCATGAATGTGGCCCACGGGGTTTAAGAAAAACAGCGTGAAGCTCCCCATGCGTTCAGAACCCCAAACTTCACCCCCGTTATCGACAATGTTCTGCTCGGCTTCAAACATCATTTCGCCCACCACCGCACCGAAAAATGGTGTAATAAACAGATCTTGCCAAGAGGGGACTTCGGCAAAGGCTTCTACGCCGTATTCCCAAAACAGGCCAGACATCGCGGCGGAGTAAAGGAAAGATTCAAACTCGTTAAACCCAGCATGACGTGCCGCCGTGTAGTAAACACCGCCAAAATATGGGTGCATGACGTAGTTGAGGTAATGTTCGTCGCGATCCCACGTTGGGCCGGAAGAGACGTTGTCTTTCCATTTCTTACCCAGACCACTGAGGTTGCGGTCTTCTTCATCCCATTGCGTTACCGACTCGGGCAATAAGGTCATCAAGCCCACTGTCGCAATACTTAAACCCAAAATGGTGTACGTTTGATCTTTCAGGTAATCCCAGTCTTTGGTGTCAGAAATGGTCAAGTAACGCGGTAAGGCGGGTTCATCCAAATGAAGTTCTGGCTCGCCAGCAAGATTCACCGCAAGGGGAGAACGCGCACGGTATGCCAACGGAGAGGCATCACTGCAATTGATGCTCTGACAGTTTGCTGAGTAAGAGAGTTCGATGTGAGGGCTTATCCCGTATGGCGCAGCACTGGCGCAAGCGGGGAGCGATAACATCAGCGCAGTGATGCTTTTAATTGACACAGTAGCTCCAAGACGTTGTTTTATAATGATCAGAATCACAATTATCTAGTAAAGTCCTAAGGATGAAAATAAGCAAATCGCTTATTGACATAAAACTGATGGAGATAGCAGGCCAATCAACGATATAGTGGCTTGATAATAGCCTCAAAGAAGGCCCGGAGATAAGGTCATAGTTATGCTGAAAATCGCAATGCTCAGTACTGGTGAGGAAGTACTACACGGTGATATTACCGATACCAACGCCGCTTGGTTAGCGCGAGAATTTTTCGAACATGGATTCTCGTTGACGAAACGCTCTACCGTGGGTGATGAACAATCAGCGCTGGTTGAAGAGCTGATGATGTTAAGTTTTAACAGCGATGTGGTGGTCGTCAATGGCGGTTTGGGGCCAACAACGGACGATTTGAGTGCTGCAGCGGCGGCTCAGGCAGCCGAGCAGCCATTGGTGCTGTTTCCCGAATGGCTGAAAGTGCTGGAGGCATTCTTTGCTCAGCGCAAGATGAAGATGCCAGAAAGCAACATCAAACAAGCGATGTTGCCCGAACAGGCGACGATTTTGGATAACCCGATCGGCACCGCGTGCGGTTTCAAAATGCAGATCAATGAGTGTTGGTTCTATTTCACGCCGGGCGTACCCAAAGAGTTCAAACGCATGGTCACGGAACAGATTCTGCCCGATTTGCATGCGCTGTTTCCCAATCAGGCTGGATTAGAATGTAGCCGCATATACACGTTTGGGACCTCTGAATCGGGTATTTCGGACAAGTTGGATAAGTTGCAGTTGCCGAAAGGGTATGTGTTGGGCTATCGCTCATATCTGCCATTCATTGAAGTGAAGTTGTTTGGCCCGCGCAAGGATTTAGAGACACGGGTGAAACTGCTGCAACTGATTTATTCTCACCTTGAGCAACATGTGGTCAGCGTTGATGAGCCAATGTTGGCGCATATTGGACACTTGATGGCCGAGAAAGGGTTGTCGCTGTCGATTGCCGAGCAAGCGACCAAAGGTTGGCTGTCCAATTGGTTGTTGAGTAATGAACAGATTGAACGCCTGAGTGGGCACAGCTGGATTTTGAGCCATCGCACCGATGCGGGGCTGGGAGAGAAAGATCCTCTCGCGGCCGTGTTTGCGTTAGCGGGGGCGACCAAAGATAAATGCAGTACTGATTTGGCGATTGTCACCGGCGCGTTGAGTGATGAGACCTTCAGCGTGGCGTTATCTGCGCCTCAAGGCGAGTGGGGGCAACTACTCAAATTTAACCGTGCGTATAGCGCGCAAGAGCAAAAAGAGCTAATTGGTACCGTGGCTGCGGATATGCTACGTCGTTACCTTGCTGGGAAACCGGTGCTGGCCAAATACGGCTCGGTCTCTACGGTGAAAGAGCTCTATTTGCCCGCCAATGTATTGAACGGTTAATCGGCGTTGTTATCGCTGAATTGCATATAAATAAAAACTGCATACGGTAAAAGGTAATAAGCAAATGATTTCGTTGCTTATTACCAAACCTCTTTTCTGCCTTCTTTTCTATTCGTAAATTGTCTAAATGATAAGCGCCTGATTTCTGAAGTGGTCCCGATTTTGTCTTAAAAATGAGCCGACTTTAGGACTTTTTTATTTGTACACTGAAATCTCGTTTGAACCATTACGTCGGCAGGAGGCTGGTATGTTCCATCAATCAAGAATTTTGGTTTGGTATGAGGTGGCAAGTCAAAAAGTGGTTTTGGGAGAAGCACTTGGCAGCGTTCATCGTGACGTGGTGTCGTTGTGGCTGCATGCCCCTGTAGACAATAACAACATCAGTTATCCGGGATACCGCTTGGCGTTGTATGATGATGATGGCCGCGAGATCGCCAATAAGTCCGTCTCCATGGGGACGGCAGACCAAATCTTATTTGGCGGCGTCGCCGAATGAATTAACTGTGTTGACCCTGCGTGCAAAACAGAAAAGCCAGAGCAATGCTCTGGCTTTTGACGTCATGGCTGATCAAGCGCGTTTGGCTTTCACCCGGTAGTTGACGTTCGTCAGCTCCAGTGCTGTTTTCGCTTTACAGATACACGGTAATATTTCATCACGTTGTGTAAATGCCATGGCAAAACCAACATATTCGACTTCGCCAGAGGCGAGGGTACAACGGCACGCGCCACAATGGCCATCTCGGCAGTTGTACTCAGGTTCTAATCCGGCCTGCTCCATGGTTTCCAGCAGCGTATTGGACGGGTTCGACTCAATGTTGACGACTTTGTTGATTTTGATCGTTGCCATTACAGTTCGAAACCTTCGAAGTCGTTTGCACGAACTTCGTTGTCGATTTGGCCGACAAGGTATGAACTGATTTCCGCTTCTTGTGGCGCAACCTGTACGTTGTCTGACGACAACCAAGCGTTGATCCATGGAATCGGGTTCGTCGTTGCGCTTGGGTACGCAGCATCAAGACCGACCGCTTGCATGCGGATATTGGTGATGTATTCCACGTACTGGCACAGAATGTCTTTGTTCAGGCCGATCATTGAGCCATCCTTGAACAGGTATTCTGCCCATTCTTTTTCCTGCTCAGCAGCTTGCTTAAACAGGTCAAAACACTCTTGTTTGCACTCTTCAGCGATTTGCAGGAACTCAAAATCATCCATGCCGTTGCGCAGCAGGTTGATCATGTGCTGGGTACCGGTCAGGTGCAGCGCTTCATCACGTGCAATCAGTTTGATGATTTTCGCGTTACCTTCCATCAGCTCACGTTCTGCGAACGCAAATGAACACGCAAAGCTCACGTAGAAACGGATCGCTTCCAGTGCGTTCACGGACATCAAGCATAGGTACAGTTTCTTTTTCAGGCCTTTCAGGCTGAAATGAACAGTTTCACCATTCAGTTCGTGTGTGCCTTCACCGAAGCGATGGTAATCGTTCGTCATCTGAATCAGGTCATCATAGAAGTGAGCGATATCTTTCGCGCGCTTAATGATGTGTTCGTTTTCAACGATGTCGTCAAACACGATCGCTGGGTCATTCACGATGTTACGAATGATGTGTGTGTACGAACGTGAGTGAATCGTTTCAGAGAACGACCATGTTTCAATCCACGTTTCGACTTCTGGCAGAGACACCAATGGCAGCAGCGCCACGTTCGGGCTACGGCCTTGGATTGAATCCAGTAGCGTTTGGTATTTTAGGTTTGAGATGAAAATGTGTTTTTCATGCTCGGGTAGTTTCGCGTAATCGATGCGGTCGCTGGACACGTCCACTTCTTCCGGACGCCAGAAGAACGACAGCTGTTTTTCGATCAGCTTTTCGAAAATTTCGTATTTTTGTTGGTCATAACGTGCCACGTTGACGGGCTGACCAAGAAACATCGGTTCTTTAAGTTGGTTATTCTTTTTCTGAGTAAAAGTACTGTAAGCCATTGTGCCTTCATCCGTTTGGCCCTTCGCCTTAGCGAAGGGCATGCAAATCATTAAGGGAAAGTTCGAATCTGATTAGATCTTACAAGCGCCGCCTGCACAATCGTCATCGGCAGGTTGCACCGCATCTTTCTGATCGTCTTTCGCACCATCACGAGTGTTATGGTAGTACAGTGTTTTCACACCAAACTTGTACGCGGTCAGCAAGTCTTGAAGCAGTTTCTTCATTGGGACTTTGCCTGAATCGTATTGGCTTGGGTCATAGTTGGTATTGGCGGAAATAGCCTGATCGACAAATTTCTGCATGATACCCACTAAGTGTAGATAACCATCGTTAGACCCGATGTTCCACAGCAGTTCGTAGTTCTCTTTCAGACGAGTGAACTCAGGCACAACCTGCTTCAAAATACCGTCTTTAGACGCTTTGACTGATACGTAGCCGCGAGGTGGCTCAATACCGTTGGTCGCGTTAGAGATCTGAGAAGATGTCTCAGAAGGCATCAGCGCGGTCAGTGTTGAGTTACGCAAACCATGTTCCATGATCTCTTCGCGCAGTGCATTCCAATCGTAATGCAGTGGTTCGTCGCATAATAGGTCAAGGTCTTTCTTATACGTATCAATTGGCAGAAGGCCTTTCGCGTAGTTGGTTTCATCAAACGCAGGGCACTTGCCTTGTTCTTTCGCCAGATTCACAGACGCTTTCAACAGGTAGTACTGCATCGCTTCAAATGTGCGGTGCGTCAGGCCGTTTGCGCTGCCATCTGAGTATTTCACGCCATGACGAGCGAGGTAGTATGCGTAGTTGATGACGCCCACACCCAGAGTACGACGGTTCATGGTTGATTTACGTGCTGCTGGTAGCGGGTAATCTTGGTAATCCAATAGCGCATCCAGAGCGCGAACAACCAGCTCGGCCAGCTCTTCGAAATCATCCAGTTTTTCGATGGCACCCAAGTTGAATGCAGACAGCGTACACAGCGCGATTTCGCCGCTGTCGTCTTCGACGTTCACCAGCGGTTTGGTTGGCAGTGCGATTTCCAGACACAGGTTCGACTGACGGACTGGCGCAACACTCGCATCAAACGGGCTGTGCGTATTACAGTGGTCAACGTTCTGAATGTAGATACGACCCGTCGACGCGCGTTCTTGCATCAGCAGGGAGAAGATCTCGACTGCTTTCACTGTGCGTTTCTTGATTGATGGATCGTTTTCGTATTTCACGTACAGACGTTCAAATTCGTCTTGGTCTTGGAAGAACGCGTCGTACAGTCCCGGAACATCTGAAGGCGAGAACAGTGTGATGTTGCCACCTTCAACCAAGCGTTTGTACATCAGCTTGTTCAGCTGAACACCGTAGTCCATGTGGCGAACACGGTTTTCTTCAACGCCGCGGTTGTTTTTCAGCACCAATAGCGATTCGGCTTCGCCGTGCCACAATGGGTAGAATACCGTGGCTGCACCGCCACGAACGCCGCCTTGTGAGCAACATTTAACGGCAGTCTGGAAGTACTTGTAGAATGGGATACAACCGGTGTGGAATGCTTCGCCACCACGGATTTCTGAACCCAGCGCACGAATACGACCCGCGTTAATACCGATACCCGCACGTTGTGACACGTAACGGACGATCGAGCTAGCGGTCGCGTTGATAGAATCTAGGCTGTCACCACATTCAATCAGTACACAAGAGCTGAACTGACGAGTCGGCGTACGCACGCCAGACATGATTGGCGTTGGCAGCGAGATCTTGAATGTGGACGTCGCATCGTAGAAACGCTTCACGTAATCTAGACGTGTCGCTTTCGGGTATTTTGCAAACAGGCACGCCGCAACCAGAATGTACAGGAACTGTGCACTCTCGTAGATTTGACCGGTGACACGGTTTTGTACGAAGTATTTACCTTCCAGCTGTTTCACAGCGGCGTAGGAGAAGTCCAGATCGCGGCGGTGGTCGATAAAGCCATTCAGCAGTTCAAACTCTTCGCGAGTGTAATCTTCTAGCAGGTGTTTGTCGTACTTGCCTTTTTCCACCATCGCTGACACATGGTCGAGCAGCGTTGGCGGTTCATATTGACCATAAGCCTTTTTGCGCAGGTGGAACACCGCAAGGCGCGCAGCCAGGTATTGGTAATCAGGGGTCTCTTCGGAGATCAGATCCGCGGCAGACTTGATAATGGTTTCGTGAATATCTGACGTGGTAATGCCATCGTAGAACTGGATGTGAGCGCGAAGTTCTACTTGCGATACAGAGACGTTATCGAGGCCTTCTGCAGCCCATGTGATTACGCGGTGTATCTTGTCTAAATCGATGTTTTCTTTGCGGCCATCACGCTTGGTGACAGTAAGTTGTTGGTTCATTCTGCTTTATTTCCCTAACAAAACTGATAAAAGCCGTGTTTTAGTGTAATTCTTGTAAAGTGAATCCCGGCTTTGTGATCAAGCTCGCCCTACATATAGTGTCATAAACACTATATGTAGGGGTGCATCAGTGTTCGCATTACAAGATAGTGCTATTGAGGGGGTATTGCAAGTTACAGATCGGGGACAGTTTGTGGATAACTAGCAAATTGAAAAAAAACAGTTAGTAGCCACTCACCGATGATCAAAGAGCAGAATTGATTGTAGAAAATCGTCATTTCAAGATTGGTTTTTTCATAACCACGATCGAAAAAAAATATCTTGATCTTTAGGTAAAAACTCTAGTGTGTTCCGGATTGATTAAAGTGGAATCTAGAGCACAAAAAACACGCTAAAAATCGATCGTAGAGTGTGCTATTTGACCATCGACTTTTAGCGTATAACACCCCTTAAATCAGGCGTGTATGGATGATGTAGTTGACGTCAACGTTTGCGCCTAAACGGTACGTGTCGGTCAGCGGGTTATAGAGTAATCCGGTGATGCCTTGCTCTTGTAAAGGTGTTGCATCGATCATCTTGAGCAGCTCAGAAGGACGAATGAATTTCTCATGGTCGTGCGTACCTTCCGGTACAATCTTGAGCAGCTTTTCCGCGCCGACAATCGCGAACAAGTATGACTTAAAGTTGCGATTGAGTGTAGAGAAGAACACATGACCACCGGGTTTGACCAACGCTGCGCATGATTGAATCACGGACAGTGGGTCGGGCACGTGCTCAAGCATTTCCATGCAAGTCACGACGTCATAAGTCTGTGGGTTCTCTTGCGCGTGATCTTCAATGGTACTTTGGATGTAAGTCAGCTTCGTGCCCGTTTCAAGAGCGTGTAGACGAGCAACTTCTAATGGCTCTTTGCCCATATCCAAACCCGTCACGTGGGCACCTTCGCGGGCCATACTCTCCGCAAGAATACCACCACCACAGCCCACATCGAGCACCGTTTTACCAAACAGCCCGTCGGCGCGTTCTAGCACATAGTTCAGACGCAGTGGGTTAATCTGATGAAGGGGTTTGAATTCGCCTTCAAGATCCCACCAACGTGAGGCCATCTCTTCAAATTTCTTGATTTCATTGGGGTCGACGTTTTGCGGTTTGCTCATGCTACTCGTTGCCTGTGTTATGCATCCATGAATAAGGGGGCATTATAGCGCCGTTGTCATTTCGCACCACTTGTTATCTTTGATTCCCAAATGGATGGACAAAAAATAACCGCTTATCAGTTGGATATGGGAGGAATGTGTAAATTCTCAGCAGTTGATTCACAACAAAGGTCACAACCTGATAAAAGGGGAGGGAAAGTGATGCCGAAGCTTAGGAACTTGTGTTATATTTTTTCACCTTATAAGTATCAATAATATTCAGGTCTTTCTGCATTCAATGTTTCATGCTGAGATTGGCATGCGCTGAATGTTGTCTGGATATACCGATCAAACTATAGAGGGATAATGGCTCTATGAGCGATCTAGCTAAAGAGATCACGCCCGTAAACATTGAAGATGAGCTTCGAGGTTCATACCTAGACTACGCGATGTCAGTTATCGTCGGTCGTGCTCTTCCAGATGTGCGTGATGGCCTAAAACCAGTTCACCGTCGCGTTTTGTTCGCGATGAACGTTCTGGGGAACGATTGGAACAAAGCATATAAAAAATCTGCCCGTGTGGTTGGTGACGTTATCGGTAAATATCACCCGCACGGTGATAGCGCGGTATACGATACAATTGTACGTATGGCGCAGCCGTTCTCACTCCGCTACATGTTGGTCGATGGCCAAGGTAACTTCGGCTCGATTGATGGTGACTCAGCGGCGGCAATGCGTTACACCGAAGTACGTATGGCAAAAATTGCCCATGAGTTGCTGGCAGACCTTGATAAAGAAACCGTGGATTACGTACCAAACTATGATGGTACTGAACAGATCCCTGCGGTTCTTCCGACCAAAATTCCTAACTTGCTGGTCAACGGTGCCTCTGGTATCGCAGTAGGTATGGCAACCAATATCCCACCGCATAACTTGACGGAAGTGATTGATGGTTGCTTGGCATTCATTGACAACGAAAGCATCACCATTGATGAGTTGATGGATTACATTCCGGGCCCGGATTTCCCAACGGCAGCATTGATCAGTGGCCGCAAAGGCATCGTTGATGCATACAAAACCGGCCGCGGCAAAATTTACATGCGCTCAAAAGCTGAAATTGAGGCGGATAAGCACGGTAAAGAAACCATCATCGTGACCGAAATTCCTTATCAGGTGAACAAAGCTCGCCTGATCGAGAAAATTGCGGAGCTGGTGAAAGACAAGAAAGTAGAAGGCATCAGTGCACTGCGCGACGAGTCAGATAAAGACGGTATGCGTATTGTGATTGAATGTAAGCGTGACGCGGTTGGCGAAGTGGTTCTGAACAACCTCTACGCGAACACTCAGCTACAAACCACTTTCGGTATCAACATGGTCGCGCTGGACAATGGTCAGCCGAAACTGTTTAACCTGAAAGAGATGCTGAAATGTTTCGTCGATCACCGCCGTGAAGTGGTGACACGTCGTACCATTTTTGAACTGCGTAAAGCGCGTGAACGTGCACATATCCTTGAAGGTTTGGCACTGGCGCTGGCCAACATCGACGACATCATCGACTTGATCCGTAAAGCATCGACGCCTGCTGAAGCGAAAGCAGGTTTGGTTGCACGTGGTTGGGCTTTGGGTAACGTTGCGGCGATGCTTGAGCGCGCGGGTACCGATGCAGCACGTCCTGAGTGGCTTGAGCCGCAATACGGTATTCGTGACGGCCAGTACTTCCTGACTGAACAGCAAGCGCAAGCGATTCTGGATCTGCGTCTACACAAACTGACCGGTCTGGAACACGAGAAGATTCTTGACGAATACAAACAGCTTCTGGAAGAGATCGCTGAACTGATGCACATTCTGGCTAGCACAGAACGTCTGATGGAAGTGATCCGCGAAGAACTGCAAGCTGTGCGTGATGGTTACGGTGACGCGCGTCGCACTGAAATCACCGCAGCAAGCCATGACATTGATCTGGAAGAACTGATCGCGCGTGAAGACGTGGTGGTCACGCTGTCTCACGAAGGTTACGTGAAATACCAGTTACTGAGCGACTACGAAGCTCAGCGTCGTGGTGGTAAAGGTAAGAGTGCGACTCGCATGAAAGATGAAGACTACATTGAACGTCTTCTGGTTGCGAATACGCACGACAACATCCTGTGCTTCTCGACTCGCGGTAAGACCTACCGCATGAAAGTGTATCAATTGCCGCTGGCAAGCCGCACCGCGCGTGGTAAGCCAATCGTCAACTTGCTGCCGTTGGAAGATAACGAGCGCATCACTGCAATTCTGCCAGTGACAGAATTTAGTGATGATAAGTTCATCTTCATGGCAACCGGTGACGGTACAGTGAAGAAAACTTCTTTGGATCAGTTCTCCAACGTACGTTCGAATGGCCTTATCGCCGTGAACCTGCGTGACGACGATTCTCTGATTGGTGTCGATATCACCAACGGCGACAGCGAAATCATGCTGTTCTCGAAATCAGGTAAAGTGGTTCGCTTCAACGAAGATCAAGTTCGTGCCATGGGCCGTACTGCGTCAGGTGTTCGCGGTATGAAGCTAATGGAAGGTGACCAAGTGGTTTCACTGATCGTACCGAAGACTGATGGCGATATCCTGACTGTGACTGAAAATGGTTACGGTAAACGTACTGTTCTGGCGGAATACCCAGCGAAGAGCCGTGCAACACAGGGTGTAGTCTCGATTAAAGTCTCTGAGCGTAATGGCCGAGTTGTCGGTGCCGTTCAAGCGGACGAAGGCGACGAATTCATGATGATCACCAATGCGGGCACACTGGTACGTACTCGTGTGGCAGAGGTGAGTCAAGTAGGTCGTAACACCCAGGGTGTTACGCTCATTCGTACCTCTGAAGACGAACAAGTGGTTGGTCTGCAACGTATTGAAGAAATTGAAGAATCCGAACTTCTTGAAGGAGAAGAAGGTTCAGAGATGACGGAAAACGTTGACGCGGCGGAAGCACCAGAAGCGCCAACAGAAGGTGATTCTGAAGCGTAACGCTTCACAAATTAAAAAGCCGGGCAAATTAGCCCGGCTTTTTTGTATCCTCAAGAAAGGCAATTAAATAGTTGAGTCGCACACTGGGTTAATAAAACGGTTTTAATATAGCTGGTGAACATTATTTAAAAATGCCGCTGTTAAAATTGACGATCATCAATTTTGTTCTTCGATCATACCGCTATGCCGCTTTAATTTGAGAATAAACGTTGGGTGATGTTGTTCTATTTTAGTGACAATTTTCCTTTATAAAGAGTAGGTTATCATCATTTTTTTGGCCTGTCGGTTTCCACGTTAGGTGCATAAAATAACGGCAATGCTACGTCGATATATAATAAAACGATCGTTGAATTGTTGATCAAATATAAGTGAACGGATCGGCGAGTTTTATTTGCGTTCTTTTTAACTTTAGCGGAAATAATGTGACGATTATTCCAATATTTAAATTTACACAACACTGACAAAGAGAAAATGTTATTATTTCCTCAGTGCAAATAATAATCAGCAGGAAAAGGCAGTGGACTATTCAGTGATTACACAGTTGAAAAAAGACTTTTACGCGCAAATTAGCGCGCTGCAGTCGTGCACGCTGCCGCAGTCGAAACCAACGTTGTCTATCCTCACGCCAGAAGAGTTGAAAGAGCTAGAACAATTGTGGGTTGAATTGGCCGTATGGAAGAAAACCCAAAGTCACTAATGCTCTGAACACGCTGAATTTTTGCAAACCCAGTTTACTCGTAAAGAGGCTGGGTTTTTTGTTGCGCAAATTTCAAATTGTTATAATATAACATTTATAGTAGTTTTGTGATCTTTTCGTTGAAAAGTGGGGTATCAGACCCCATAGTAAAGTCACAAGTAAGGTATAAGAATGCATACAATAACCAGCATGCATCCAGTAATGAATCAGGTGAGTGCAGATATGGCGGAAGTAAGAGCCAGAGTTGATTTAAAAGTAGGTGCGAAAAGTAATATTGATGCAGAAATCCTGTCTTTCAGAGGATTGAAGACCGATAAAGAGCACGTTGCCGTCATTTTCAAGTCAGCAGATAAAACCCAAGAAGTTCCACTCGTGCGCATGCACTCTGAATGTCTCACTGGCGATGTATTCCATTCATCGCGTTGTGATTGTGGTGAGCAACTCGAAGAAACGATCGCGAAAATGGGCGAACATGGCGGGATCATTTTGTATCTGCGTCAAGAAGGTCGTGGTATTGGCCTTTACAATAAGATTGATGCTTACCGACTACAAAGTCAGGGCATGGATACGTATCAAGCCAACAATCATCTTGGTTTTAGCGATGATCTTCGCGATTTTGCTGAAGCCGCTCAGATGCTGAACGCACTGAACGTCAATAAAATTCGCTTAGTGACGAATAACCCGAAAAAAATTCGTGAACTGAAAGAGTATGGGATCGAGATCGTGGAAGTCGTCCACACTGCTGCACACATCAAGTCAGGCAACGAGAACTACTTGAAAGCTAAAGTGGCGCACGGTAAACATCAGCTCAAACTCTGAGCAATTTTCGCTAATCGTTGATAAAAGCCTCACTTCGGTGAGGTTTTTTTCGTTACAGCTTGCAAAAAAAATGTAAATTTGTATTATCGCGGCTAAAAGTGCAAATGATAATAATTAGCACTAGCAATGAATCATGCTCAACAAGGATGCTTAAATGAAAGTTAAGTCACTTTTAGTCCAATCTATCGCAGCATCTCTGGCACTGGCCAGCAGTGCTAGTTTTGCCGCTGTCACCCAGGATCAGGTGGTCGCTCATTACGCCGATATCGCGCACGCTGTCTTTTCTGACTCGCTCACCACGGCAAAGAATCTTGAGAAATCAATCGATTCGTTCCTTGCTGCACCTTCTGAAGCCAAACTTCAGCAAGTGAAACAAGCATGGATTGTCGCACGCGTTCCTTACCAACAGTCTGAAGTTTTCCGTTTTGGTAACGCGGTCGTTGATGATTGGGAAGGCCAATTGAATGCATGGCCACTCGATGAAGGCCTGATTGATTACGTGTCCGACGATTACCAATATGAATTGGGTAATGAAGGCGCGAGCGCAAACATCGTTGGCAACGCGTCGATCACCATTGGTGCGACCACCATCGATGCTTCTAAAATTACGCCGGAGCTGATTGCAAGCCTGAATGAGGTCGGTGGTTCTGAGGCTAACGTTGCGTCCGGATATCACGCCATTGAATTCCTGCTTTGGGGCCAAGATTTGCACGGCACTCAAGCGGGTGCGGGTGAACGCCCATACACCGACTATGCTCAAGGTGATGCTTGTACGCATGGCAATTGTGATCGCCGCGCTCAATACCTGAAAGCATCTGCACAACTGTTGGTGCAAGATCTCGAGTGGATGGAAAAGCAGTGGTCTGAAAAAGAGAAAGGCAATTACCGTGAAGCGCTGTTGGCGGATTCATCAACGAATGGCTTGCGTAAAATGCTGTTTGGCATGGGGTCGCTGTCATTGGGTGAACTGGCTGGTGAGCGCATGAAAGTGGCTCTGGAAGCGAACTCTACTGAAGATGAGCACGATTGTTTCTCAGACAACACGCACAACTCTCACTTCTATGACGAGCAAGGCATCTACAATATCTACACCGGTACGTACACGCGTGCAGATGGCTCAACGCTAACGGGTGCTTCGATTTACGATTTGGTTGCACAGAAAGATGACGTCGCTGCGAAAGAAATCATGAAGCAATTCGATGCGGCGCGCGCTCAAGTGGGTGAGCTGGTGAATTCGGCAGAGAAAAACAATCAGCATTTCGACCAACTGATTGCGGCAGACAACAAAGCGGGTAACGCGCTGGTGAACAAAGCTATCATGGCTTTGGTGGCGCAGACGGCTTCAATTGAACGTGCTGCAAACGTGATTGGTATCGATAACCTGAACCCAGATACTGCGGATCACGAATTCTAAAAATCGATCGTAGGAGCCCGCGTCGCAGGGCTCTTTTTACCCAATCCTCAGCGTGTCAAAGAGCGTATTTTTGTCATGTATGGCGATTGGGTTTCTTGCTTTTTATTACACGAGAAGAATGGAATGAAGTTGTATTACTCCGCGCTCCTTCTTGGATTGATGTCGGCATCCGCGCTGGCGGGTGAACCCAAATCTGGCGGTGGTACTAGCACCACCAAATCAGGGCAGAATGCGTATTCAATGCCTGCCTCCAACTTACCGCTGTCTAAGCGCCTCGATTTCAGTGTCGGCAACAGTTTCTTTCGCAATCCTTGGGTCGCAGCGCCGTCGTCAACGGAAGCCCGTGATGGCCTTGGCCCGCTGTTTAATACCAACGGGTGTCAAAACTGCCACATCAAAGATGGCCGGGGTCATCCTCCAGAAGAAAACGACACGCAAGCGGTCTCTATGCTGGTGCGCATGAGCATTCCCGCCACATCACCTGAAGACCACGCGCTGTATGAAAAAGAGGGCGTGGTGCCAGAGCCAACGTATGGCGCTCAACTGCAAGATTTTGCCTTGCCGGGTAAAAAGCCGGAAGGGCAGATCCACATCACCTACGATGACGTGGCGGTGCACTTTGCCGATGGTACGCCGGTGATGCTTAGAAAGCCGAATGTGTCTATTGTTGAATTAGCGTATGGTCCGTTGCATGCAGATACACAGTTGTCTGCGCGTGTGGCGCCACCCATGATTGGTTTGGGATTGCTTGAAAGTATCCCGGAATCGACACTGCTTGAGTGGGCAGACGAACACGATCTCAACCGTGATGGGATTTCTGGCAAACTGAACCGCGTATGGGACGTTCAAGCCGAGAAAACCGTCATCGGTCGATTTGGCTGGAAAGCTGGTCAACCTTCGTTAATGCAACAAAATGCGGCGGCATTTAATGGTGACATTGGTTTAACCAGTCGGTTGTATCCACACGAAAACTGTACAACGAAGCAAACACTGTGCGACAGTTTGCCCAACGGCGGTACGCCGGAAGTGAGCGATAATATTCTCGATTTCGTTGAGTTTTACTCGCAACATTTGGCGGTGCCGGTACGACGGAATCTTGATGATCCACAAGTCATGAAAGGTGAACAGTTATTTCATGACAGCGGCTGTGTGGCATGCCACAAAACGCAGGTGGTGACGGCCAAACGCGCGTACCTTCCCGCGCTGTCAGAGCAGACGATCCATCCCTATACGGATCTGCTGTTGCATGATATGGGCGAAGGGCTGAGCGATGGCCGACCAGAAGCATTGGCGAGCGCACAAGAGTGGCGAACGCCACCGCTGTGGGGCATCGGGTATACGCAGGAAGTCAACGGACATACCTATTATCTGCATGACGGACGTGCGCGAAATGTAATGGAAGCGGTGTTGTGGCATGGCGGTGAAGCGAAAGCGTCGCGTGATCGTGTGTTGCAATTTGATCAACAACAGCGTGAAGCGCTGATCGCATTTTTGAATTCTTTATAGGTGTGAGAATGACGTTTAAATCAATGACACCAGTGGCACTCGCGCTGGTTTTGTCTGCTTGTCAAAGCACAGGGATGCCAGATTCCAAAGCCGAGCAGACACAACATGTCAGCCAGCCAGTGTACGTGCTGGAATATCAATCCGCGGAACGCTTTAAAACAGAGGCGGACCAATTGGCTCAGGCGTTTGGCCGTTATTGTGAACAGGCCGATCTGGATACGGATCCGTTGAAAACGCAGTGGCATCAAACCATGACGGCATGGATGGCGCTGCAAGGGCAGGAGCGTGGCCCGGCGGCGGCACTGGAACAGAGCTGGAATGTGCAATTCTGGCCTGATAAAAAGAACACCACCGGTCGCAAGATGGCTGCGTTAGTGCATCAAGACCGCGCATGGAGTGCTGAGCAAATTGCGCAGCAGAGTGTGACCGTGCAAGGGTTGGGGGCGTTGGAATGGTTACTGTACGATGCGACATCTCCGCTGACATCGGCACCGAAATCGGCGTGCCAATCGGCGTTGGGGATTAGCCAAAACTTGGCCAATAAAGCCGATGTGATTGCGCAAGCGTGGCAGCAGAACCCCTGGAAATCGATGGACGTCGCAACGTGGGAATCGGAATACATAGCGCTGCTATCGAATCAGTTGGAACATGCGATGTCGAAAATGACACGCCCACTGGCCAATGTTGGCAAACCGCGTCCCTATTTCTCGGAATCTTGGCGTTCGAAAACGTCCATGCTGAACCTGAAAGCAAACGTAGAAGCGATGCAGGCGCTTTATTTGGCAAGCCTGGATGGGCAACTTCGTGAGCGTAATCTGGTTGAACTGGCTGATCGCGTGAAAACTCAATACGCCAATCTGGTTGACACTTGGCCTGCGGAACCAAGTTTGTTTGATATGCTGCAAACCAAAGAAGGCTACCGCGACGCGTTGTCTCAGTACAACAAGTTGGATCAACTGAAATACCTGCTGCATGAAGAAGTGGCTGTGGCATTGGGTGTGGTGATCGGGTTTAACTCTAGCGATGGTGACTGATCAAACGCGTCGCTCGCTATTGAAAGCGGCATTGTTTGGCGCCTGTGCGCCGATGATGCCCTTTGGCTGCGCGAGCCAGCCTAACCAAACGCCTGCGCTGATTGGTTGCGCGATTAAAAATCGCAATCAGTTCAGTGCGGTCATTGCCAACAGCCAAGGTCAAGCCATTCACCAATTGCCGCTGCCTGGGCGCGGTCATGGTGTGGCGATTCACCCGACACTGACTCAAGCCGTGGCGTTTGGTCGCCGGCCGGGTGAGTTTTTGATGGTGTTTGATTATCAGACCCAAGCGATGATGCAACTACGCCCAGCAGATGACAATCGTCACTATTATGGTCACGGCGTGTACTCAAACGATGGACAATGGTTGTTTGCGACCGAAGGGGAGCGAGGCACCAGCCGAGGCATCATTGGTGTGTATGATGTCGCGCATCACTATCAGAAAGTGGCAGAATTGACCGGTTTTGGTATTGGCCCACATGAAGTGATTGTGATGCCGGATGATACCTTGGTGATTGGTGTGGGCGGTGTTCATACCAACGGTCGTGAACCGCTTAACATTGCCACCATGAAACCAAGCCTGACTTATTTGTCTGCGGAAGGCGTGATTCTTGATCAGGTATCCTTGCCGGACCATCATCTCAGCATTCGTCATTTGGCGCATGATGGGAGTGAGACGGTGCTGTGTGGTCAGCAATATCGCGGTCAACCCGATGACTACCCATCGTTGGTCGCGATGCATACTCGAGGTGGTGACATGATTCCGCTGTTGGCGGAGCCGGAACAGTGGGCGCGGTTTAACCATTACATCGCGAGCATTGCGGCGACGGATCAATGGATTCTGGCAACGTCGCCTGTGGGCAACTGTTACGGCATTTGGTCAAAAGAGACGCGTGAATTGGTTGAGCTGTCGGCATTGCCAGATGCGTCCGGTGTCGTGGTTCATGGCGACCGTTTTCAGGTCAGCTCCGGTTCGGCCTTGGTCGTGACCAGTGAATATCCGCAACCGGCCCAACAAACGGTGACCAATGTGCAGTGGGACAACCACTGGTCGGCGATTCTCTGACGCAATTCGTGATCGCCTCAAGCGAAAGCGCATTTCTGACACATTGATGAACTAACATATGCCCATTTCTTTTGCCATACTTGATGTATTGGCGAGTGATTTGGGCATTGTGATATGAAGCGTTGTTCATTTGTTGTTTTATTATTGATTTTCTTTAGTTTTCCTTCGGCTTCCTCACCTTACTTTGCCAATCTTGGCTGGGTCGACAGCCGCTCGTCGGTCACGCCTTTACTGCAATACCCGCAACAACTTGAACGCCTTTACCACGAAAACAATGACCAACTCATCTGGACGGATATGCTCACGATGCAGCATTTCGAGCAACAGCTGGATATGATTCGTCGCGCCAACATCAGCCCTTTGTTTGAACGCCAATATCACGCCTTGGTTCAGTATCGAGAAGCGGGCGAATGGTTTGAATATGACTTGCTCGCCACCGACACGTTATTGCTCTATCTCAGTTATGCCGAGCGAGCGCCGCAAGAGGGGATGACTTGGTTTTTTGAAGGCAATCTCAACCATTCGTTACCCTTGCCCAGTGAACAGGCGAGGCTGGCGCTGCATATCGCGGTGGGAATTCATGGCATCACAGATTTAATTGATGAGTATACACCGCAAGATGCGGCCTATCGTCAGTTGGTGAGCGCCTATCGCTATTTGAGTCAGATTGAGCCACAAATGCTGTCAGTGTACGTTCAGGCTCGCTTGAAGAGACCGGGCGATAAATTGGAAGATCGGCGCACGCTGATCCAGCGACTCTCTTTGGTCAACATTGATGTGGCTGGAATCAGTGACAATGTCACGTGGTACGACAACTCGCTGGTGGAACCGGTCAAACAGTTTCAAAAAATGCATGGCTTGAAGGTGGATGGCATCATCGGCCCTGATACGCTGAAGTGGCTCAATATGAAAGTTCCTGAGCGTTTGGCTCTCTTGGCGTTGAACGCGGAGCGGATGCGGCTTTGGAGCACTCAGGATGACACTGTGATTGTCGTTAATGTCCCAGGGTATAATCTCAAATATTGGTACTCGGGCAAGCCTGTGTTTGAATCCAAAGTCGTCGTTGGACGTGTCACACGCCCGACACCCGTTATGTCGACCAAGTTGGATTCTTTGATTCTGAACCCGACGTGGAATGTACCGCACAAAATCATGGTGGAAGATATTCTGCCGATGACCAAGCGTGATGCTTCCTACTTAAGCCGTCATCACATCGATATCATCGAGAGCTGGAAATCAGACCAAACGCTTGATCCCGCGTTGATTGATTGGCAAAACGTCAATCCGAAAACCTTTCCTTACCGCATGCGACAACAGGCTGGCAACCAAAATGCATTGGGGCTGTATAAATTCAACACGCCGAATAAACGGGCGATTTATTTACACGATACACCCAGTAAACATTTGTTTAATCACCCAACACGTGCATTCAGCTCCGGTTGTATTCGGGTGGAACACGCCGATCAGTTTGCCACCGCATTGTTGGAGACGCAGGGCATCAAGCACAGTGAATTGATTCCCAACCCTGACGCAGCCAATCGCGCCATTCCGCTGAAGAAGCGCATTCCCGTGCACATCATTTATCAAACGGTATGGTACGAAGGGGGGGAAGTGCACTATCGGGACGACATTTACCGCTTGGACCGAATCAAACCCAACCGTGGGTGATGCAGTTCAAAATTTACTAAAATATTACACAAGGAAAATTTCTTTACTGGTCAATTAGTAAGCTATTTGACCGGTAAAATGTGACCGAATTAGCACAAATTATGCATTTGATCTTCGCGGAGGAGTCCGGTAGTTTGCCGGATTGTTAAGATCGAATTCCGTAGTTAAAGGTGCTGTTTTGAGTCTGTCACGTCGAGATTTTCTAAAGTTTGCTGGTTCTGGTTTGGTGGTTGCGACTTGTGTCCCGGGGATTGCCCATGCCTCGTATCCCGATAAACCTCGTGTTTTAGCCATGAACAACCTCCATACCGGTGAAACATTAGAAACCTGTTATTTTAATGGTCAACGTTATGTACGTTCTGAATTGCAACGTTTGAATCATATCTGTCGTGACTTTCGTCAGAATGAAGTCCATCAAATGGATAAAAAGCTGTTTGACCAGATTTCGCGCATTCAGGCGGTGTTGGGCACCGAAGCTGAAGTGCAGATCATTTCCGGTTACCGTTCACCAGCCACGAACGAAATGCTGCGCGGGAAGTCATCCGGCGTGGCAAAGAAGAGCTTTCACATGTTAGGGCAGGCCATTGATTTCCGTTTGGATGGTGTGTCGCTCAAACAAATTCATGAAGCGGCGTTGAGCTTAAAAGCGGGCGGCGTGGGTTACTATCCCAAGAGTCAGTTTGTTCACATCGATACCGGCCCCGTTCGCCAGTGGCGTGGCGCCTAGCTTGTCAAATTAGAATGAGAGTGTCATAGTTCGAGCAAATTCGTTGTTCGAACAAGGTTTAGCATGTCTTTAAAATATCAAATTGTTCCCGTAACGCCGTTTGCGCAAAACTGCTCGATCGTCTGGTGTGATGAAACCATGGACGGTATCGTGGTGGATCCGGGCGGTGACGTGAAACAACTGAAAATGATGATTGATGAGCTGGGTGTGAACGTGGTCAAACTGGTGCTCACACATGGCCACTTGGATCACGTCGGTGGCACAGAACCGCTGGCCGCGTTGCTTGGCGGCATTGATATCATTGGCCCTCATAAAGACGATAACTTCTGGTTGCAAGGTTTGGAAGGCCAGAGCCAGATGTTTGGGTTTCCGTTGACCGAGGCGTTTGAACCGACGGCGTGGCTAGACGAGGGCGATACCATCACGTTTGGTCATCAGACGCTGAATGTGTTGCACACACCAGGGCACACACCGGGTCACGTGGTGCTGTTTAGCGACGAAGCGCGCTTAGCCTTTGTGGGTGACGTGCTGTTTAATGGTGCCATTGGTCGTACCGATTTCCCTCGAGGTGACTTCAATACCCTGATCACGTCGATTAAAACCAAACTATGGCCGCTGGGGAACGATGTGACGTTCATTCCGGGTCATGGCCCAACGTCGACCTTTGGTCGAGAGCGTGCAAGCAATCCGTTTGTTGCGGATGAAATGCCGCTTTACTGATTCAGTTCCGGCTCGGCCGCGGCAAGATAGCGCCGAGCCAATCCAACAAACTCCTCAGGACTGCGGTCGAGATCGCTGGCCGAAATAAACACATCATAATCATAGTATTGGCGCTGATAACGCATTCGGTTGGCCAGCATGGCCATCAACCCTTTATACACTTTGCCTTGGTGGCGTTCGCAATAAGGCTCAGCGTCTAACACCATGTCTTCAAATGCGGATTCTTGATTTTTCTGCCGTGCGCCGAGATAAAGCAGCGCGCGTTGACTGAGCAGAATCTCGGTTGCGATGCGCGGACAAATGCCATCGAGATAAGGTTCGTATTGCTTTAGCTTGATCCCAATCCAAGGCAAGGGCTGATACCAGCCTTCCTGCTCATAACTGCAAATGCCGATGCGGCTGATATTATTCCATTTCACCACCCAACCGCCATGAAACAGATGTTGCTGAAAATGGGTCGGCGTGAGTGTGTAACCCACCCAGCTTTTGCGAATGAGCCAATAGCCCAAACCGCACAATGTTGTCATCGCCAAGAGGGAAATCAGCGCTTGCGGCCAGCTTGGTGACAGAATGACCAGAAACAGCGTGGCGACGATCACGACAAAACCCACGACTTTGGCGTAAGGGGAGTTCAGGTCGAAGTGATGATTTGATAAATGAACAGTTTGCATACAGCTCGCTACAATGGTCTGAAATTTCTCTGTATTTATACCCAGTGGTGCGGCAAGTGATCACTTTACCTCATGGTTAAATTGTAGTCATCCATAACAGAAAAGCGTGTTTTTGCCCTCGATCTTGACCAACACCCTACAAAAGGCACTCGAATTTTGTTATAAAACGCGCTTCAAATTTTCACCACTGCGCCTTGTGCAGTGAAATGGAGACATACTCGATGAGACTTGCTCATAAGCGTAACGTGCAGGCTAAACTGCAAAAACGCATTAAAGCGATTGTAGCGAATCTGGCTCAAGCGCCTAAAACAGCAAAGCCTGTAACTGCGAAGCCTGTTGTTGAAAAGAAAGCGGCCGTGAAACCTGTCGCAGAAAAAGTTGCAGCAGCGACAAAAGTAGACGTAGCGTTAACTCCAAAGCAGCAACAGGTACTGGATATCGTTGTTGCGAATGCAGAAGGCATCAATCCTAAGTCGATTGGTCTGGCTGCTGGTCAAGAAGATGCAAAAGCTGCTTCTTGGGCCACCGGCGCTCTGAAAAAACTGCTGGATGAAAATCTTGTGGTGAAAGAGCAACTGGCAGGCAACAAAGTTATCTACAAAGCGAACTAAGTGTCTTTGCCGATAACGACAGTTTGTACGCAAAAAGCCTCGGTTTAGCCGAGGCTTTTTGTTGGGCACGATTCGTCGTTCATCACAGTTTTGATCACTTTCTGTATCAAGTACGTGGTGAAAAACAACTACGTATTTCTATCCTATTCAATTCAACCTTCCCTTCATTAATTCTCAATTAATCAACCAATTATCATTAGTTTTAGCGGATTAGCTACGTAGTTCTACCTACGACCTTGGTGGTATGCGCTGTTTTCGATGTTATCGGAATGCGTAATCACGCTCATTTCCTCTTGCGTTAAGTTCTTCCACAGTGACAACGAACCCATGGCTCGCATGAGCTGAGGAACAATAACAAAAGGACGTGAATAATGAGTCTGATTCATCAATCTGTAAAACGTGTTGTCACCGGCCTCGCGGCGGTTGCGACATGCTTCGCTCTGTTTTCTGCCTCTGCAAACGCTGCGGAGAAAGTCTACCGTTTGAAACTGGCCGAAACGTGGGGGCCAAACTTTCCCATTTTCGGCGATGCAACAAAAAACATGGCTGAAATGGCAGAAAAAATGTCAAACGGCCGCCTGCAAATCCGCATTGATTCTGCCAACAAACACAAAGCGCCGCTGGGCGTGTTTGATATGGTGAAATCGGGTCAGTACGACATGGGCCATTCGGCCTCTTATTACTGGAAAGGCAAAGTTCCAAACACCCTTTACTTCACTTCGATGCCTTTCGGGATGACGCCGCCAGAACAGTACGCATGGTTCTACTACGGTGGTGGTATGGAACTGATGGAGAAAGTGTATGAGCCGCACAATATGCTGTCTTTCCCCGGCGGGAACACAGATGTGCAGATGGGCGGCTGGTTCCAAAAAGAGATCAACACCGTCGACGACCTGAAAGGGCTGAAGATGCGTATTCCGGGGTTTGCGGGAGAAGTGCTGGCTGAAGTGGGCGCTAAACCGACCAACATCGCACCGGGTGAACTGTATACCTCGCTAGAACGTCGCACCATCGATGCGCTGGAATGGGTTGGCCCGTCACTTGACCTGCGTATGGGCTTCCACAAAATCGCACCGTATTACTACACCGGTTGGCATGAGCCAGCGACCGAGCTGCAATTTTTGGTGAATAAGCGTACTTGGGAGCGTCTGCCAGCGGATCTACAAGAGATTCTGCGTGTGGCAATGCGCACGGCTGCATACGACATGTATACCCAGTCAGTTCATGAAAGTGGCAAGAACTGGGCATCGATCACCACTGAATATCCAAACGTGAAAGTGAAAACTTTCCCACCGGCAGTGATTGACGCGCTCCGTGCTGCAAATGATCGTCTGCTAGCAGAACATGCAGCGGCAGACCCACAAGCCAAAGAGATTCAGGAATCTCAAGCGAGCTACATGAAACAGGTTCGTGCGTGGACGGATATTTCAACGCGCGCTTATCTCAATAGCGAGCAGTAAGACCGCTGGGAGCCAATCCCACGCACAGATTAAAAACTATAACGACAAGCTCCGCGAACGCGTGCGTTACGCGGAGCACTTTTCCGTTTTCCAGGGAGTGAGGAATGAGAAGTCTCATTTATATCGAAAGGTTGATCAATCGCATCAGTGATTTCTGGGGTTGGGTCGCCAGTGTGCTGTTTATTTTGCTGGTGGCCAACGTGGTTTATGACGTCGTCATGCGTTATGTCTTCAACGATGTGTCGATTGCGTTTCAGGAGCTTGAATGGCACCTGTTTGCGGCGGTGTTTCTGTTGGGCATTCCATACACCATTAAAGCGGGCGGCCATGTGCGCGTCGACATCATTTATGAACGTCTATCTTATAAAGCGCAAGCGATGGTCGATGTCGTCGGCACGTTGATTTTCCTCCTGCCGTTTTGTCTGCTCGTGATGTATTTCGGGATTGATTTCGCCAAAGAGAGTTTTGAACTGGGCGAGATGTCGGGCGATCCGGGTGGCTTGCCGCATCGCTGGCTGATCAAATCGGTGATTTCGTTGTCATTTTTCTTTATGGCGGTGAGTGGATTGGGGCTGTTGCTGCATTCCGTCAACAAAGTAGTGAATCCACGTCTGATGCATTCAGACCTCCATGATTCGAAGTAAAAGGATGACGCGATGATCGGTATTGTGATGTTTTTTGTGGCGTTGTTTGCGCTGCTCTTAGGGTTTCCTGTCGCCTTTACGTTTGGCGGCATTGCGTTAATTTTTGGTGTGTGGGCGGAAGGGATCGAGATGTTTGCCTTCATGCCATATCGCATTCAATCCATTATGGAAAATACGGTCATGATGGCCGTGCCGCTGTTTGTGTTCATGGGCTTGGTGCTGCAAAAGACCAAACTGGCGGAGCAACTACTCGAATCCATGGGACGTTTGTTTGGCGGCGTGCGTGGCGGTATTGCGATTTCGACCGTCTTAGTGGGCGCGCTCTTAGCGGCGTCGACAGGCGTGGTTGGTGCCTCCGTGGTGGCAATGGGGCTGATTTCGCTGCCGGTGATGCTTAAATACAACTACGACAAAGGGTTAGCATGCGGCACCATTTGTGCCTCGGGCACCTTAGGACAAATTATTCCGCCGTCCATCGTGTTGATTTTGTTGGGGGATGTACTCGGCGTGCCCGTGGGCGACTTATTCCAAGCCGCCCTGTGGCCGGGATTAGTCTTGGTTGGCGCGTACATTCTCTACATTCTGATTTATGCCAAACTCAACCCGATGGCGGCGCAGCCGATTGAACGCGATGACAGTATGAGCCGCTCTCAAGAAGTGGTGCAGGCTTTGAAAGCGGTGATTCCACCCTTGGCGCTGATCATCGTGGTGTTGGGGTCGATTTTTGCCGGTGTGGCGACGCCCACTGAATCGGCGGCGCTGGGCGGCGCAGGCGCGTTGCTGCTGGCAATCGCCTATCGTCAGTTCAGTTGGCGAATGGTGTACGATGCATCGAAAGAAACCGTGAAAGTCACGGCGATGGTGTTTGCGATTCTGCTGGGTGCGACGGCGTTTTCCATGGCGTTCACCTACACCGGGGGTGATTTGCTGGTGGAAGAGTGGATGCTCAGCATTCCGGGCGATAAATGGGGCTTTTTAATCGTCACCATGGTTGTGATTCTGATCTTGGGCTTCTTCATCGATTTCGTTGAAATCTGTTTCATCATTGTGCCCATCATTGCGCCAGTCGCCAGTTTGTTGGACATCGACATGACGTGGTTTGCGATTTTGGTGGCGATGAACTTACAAACGTCGTTCCTGACGCCGCCTTTTGGGTTTAGCTTGTTCTATCTCAAAGGGGTTGCGCCGAAATCGGTGACCACGATGGATGTGTATCGCGGCGTGATGCCATTCATCACCATTCAGATTCTGGTGCTGGCGTCACTCTTGGTATTCCCGGGTTTCTATGGAATGTGATCGAATTCGAGGTTGTTGACTTCGCGTTTCTTAGTCTGCTGACAACTTGCTACAGTAAAACAGCTTACTGATGTTCAGTAAGCTGTTTTTTATGGGGAAAGGAATGCCTCTTAAAGTCAAATTGATCCTGCTGACCTTGTTGCCGCTGCTGTTGGTGACGGCCAGTATCAGCTGGATATCCATCCATCAAGCCAAAAGCTTGGGGGAACGCGAAGTGGAAATCTTTCGCGCCAATCTGATCAAAGCTCGCGAAACGGCACTCAAAGACAGTGTGGATATGGCGTTGGATGCCATTGCACTCGTCTATAACGATCCCAACCTTTCCGATGATGAAGCGAAATCAAAAGTCAAAAAAGTCCTCACCAAGCTGCGTTACGGCTCTGACGGCTATTTCTTTGCCTATGATGCGAAAGGCATCAATTTGGTTCACCCCACACAACCTGAACTCATTGGCCGAGACTTGCTGAAACTGCAAGATCGCGAAGGTGACTATCTGATTGAAGCGCTACTGTTTCAGGCGCAATCCGGCGGTGGTTTCCATCAATATTTGTGGCAGAAACCCTCTTCTGGTGAAGTGGTGCCGAAACTCAGTTACGTGGAATGGTTAGACAAATGGGGCTGGATGGTTGGCACCGGTCTGTATATCGAAGATGTCAGTCAGGAAGTCGCGGCAATGCAGGCGACGATCAACAAAAACATCGACACGACCTTCTTTTCGGTGATGGTGATTCTGGCGGTGACCGTTGCGGTGATCATCGTCCTGACGCTGGCGATTAATCTGCATGAGCACCGCCTTGCGGATAAAAACCTCAAAGAATTAGCCCATAAAACGGTGATGTTTCAGGAAGATGAGAAGAAACATCTGGCGCGAGAGCTTCACGATGGTATCAATCAGTTGTTGGTGTCGAGTAAATGTCATTTGGAGCTGTTAGGTCATAAGCTGAAAGACGACACGCTCTCGGGGCACGTGGACAAAGCGCAGCAGTCGCTGATCACGGCGATCAACGAGGTGCGACGAATTTCCCACAATTTGCGCCCCAGTGCGCTGGATGACATTGGCTTACAAGCGGCAATCGTCACGCTACTGGAGGATTTTCAGTCGCACTCCGGCATTTTGGCCGACACCCATTTTGACACACTGCCAAGCACGCGGCTGCAGTCTGATGTGGCGACGACGCTGTATCGGGTCGTACAAGAGTCGCTGAACAATATTGAGAAACACGCGCATGCCAAGCAAGTCAGTGTGATGATTCAGCAAATGGGTGGTCTGCTGCAATTGATGATTCGTGACGACGGTGTGGGCTTTTCAATCAAAGACGCACGCGTCAAACGCGGTATCGGGCTGCGCAATATGAGAGAGCGAGTCGAATTTTTAGGCGGTGAACTGGAGCTGATGAGCGAACCAGGATTTGGGACTGAAATCACCGTGCTGTTGAATCTGGATGGATTAGTGTATGGAAAAGCCAATTAGTGTGGTGATCGTCGACGATCACCGAGTGGTTCTTGAAGGGTTTATGGCCCGGTTGGAAATGGAGCCGGAAATCGAGGTCATTGCGACAGCCAGCAATGGCTTGGAAGCGATTGACGTGGTCAAGCAGCATCGTCCAGATGTCATTTTGATGGACGTCAGCATGCCCATTATGAATGGCATTGATGCGACGCGGTTGATCAAAGAAGAGGTACCCAATGCCAAAGTGTTGATGCTGACCATGCATGACAATCGGGAATACATCATGAAAGTCATGCAGGCGGGGGCGGTGGGGTACATGCTCAAGGAAATTTCAGCCGAAAACATGGTGCAGGCCATCAAAACGGTCAAGTTAGGCTCAACCTATTTTTGCGAGTCCGTCACGCAAACGCTGTTTACGCAGGAGGTGATCCCCTCGGCGCAAAAACCAAACCCGCTCAGTCGCCGCGAAGAAGCCGTGCTGAAGCTGGTCGCACAAGGTCACAGCAGCAAGAAAATTGCCTCCCTGCTGAACATCAGTTATCGCACGGTGGAAACGCATCGCCAAAACATTAAACACAAGCTCGATATTCATTCGACCGCAGAGCTTGCACACTATGCGAGTCAGCGAGGTTTGTTGGAATAAGCCGCTGATTGTGAATGCGCTGGTCGTGAGCCGAAACGAAAAAAGGTTGGGATAACCCAACCTTTTCTATGTCCGCAAGGGAATGGTGTTGCCGCGCCGTTTATTCAGGCTTGGTGATGCTGCCAATTTCCAGCATCGGTGCCACATCAATCTTCTCGGCATTCATCATGGCTGATAATCGCTGCACCGAAGAGAGGAGCAGTGACTGTTCCCAATCTTCCAACTGATGGAAACGTTCGACGAAATCTTCTTGCAGAGGCTGAGGTGCTTCAGCCAGCAACTTGCGGCCCGGCTCAGTCAGGTGTGCGTGCACTTTGCGTTTGTCAGTACTGCTGCGAATACGTTGGACGTAGCCGTTGCGCTCAAGGCGATCAAGAATCGTTGTTGCAGTCGCCTGACTCATGTTCGTGTGCTTGGAGAGCTCACGGATCGTCACTTCCCCCAAATCCTGAATTGAACGCATCAGAATTAATTGAGGCCCGGTTAATCCGGCGCTTTTGCTAAGCTTCTTAGAGTGTAGGTCAATGGCTCGGATGATCTGGCGAATTGCGACCAGTACTTCTTCATGTTTTTCCACAATGGTCATCCACAACGTAGAGGAGAATTTAGGCGCGACGATACATCACTTGAAGACGGATGAAAAGTGTTGACTTCATACTTTTTTATCGACGATTTGACGCTATTTTGTGGCATGTTGGATGATGTGAAATGTTTTGTGTACGAATTAATTAGATACTATATTTGTTTAATATATAAACGTTCGTTAGTGTTTTTAATGAAAATTGGGTCATAAATTCGCCTTTGAGTAGATCTTTACCACTTGATATGTAAAATGTAGGTCAACTTTGAGTGCGCTTGATAGTTATGAGTACGAAATATATTTACTGGTTTGAAACTGAATTTATTTCGTTGTCATGGCTATAGAGTTCAATCTGGAATCAATAAAAGAGAGGACAAATGACGAAAGGTATCGATAAGTACAGTATCGACAGTACCGATTACACCGTCGGGCAGGACAATGTCCAAAAGTGGGGGTTTGACGTTCACAACCCTGTATTCGGTATCAGTGCAGGTTTGATTATGCTGTTTTTGCTCGCCACTTTGGTGGTCGATGCAGACACGGCGAAAACTGCGCTGGATGGCATTAAGTGGAAAATCATTGGCTCGTTTGACTGGCTGTTTATCTGGTCCGGTAACATTTTTGTGATTTTCTGTTTGGCGCTGGTGGTGTCACCCTACGGTAAGATTCGCTTAGGTGGCCAAGACGCAGTGGCCGATCACTCATTCATTTCATGGCTGTCGATGTTGTTTGCTGCCGGTATGGGTATCGGCTTGATGTTTTGGAGTGTGGCAGAACCGGTTGCTTACTTTACCGGTTGGTATGAAACGCCACTGGGCGTGGAAGCCAATTCGCCAGAAGCGGCAAAATTGGCGCTGGGCGCGACCATGTTCCACTGGGGGCTTCACCCTTGGGCCATTTACGGCGTCGTGGCTTTGTCGTTGGCATTTTTCTGCTACAACAAAGGCTTGCCACTATCGATTCGTTCGATTTTCTATCCAATCCTAGGCGATCGCGCATGGGGTTGGGCGGGTCACATTGTGGATATTTTAGCCGTGCTGGCGACCTTGTTTGGCCTAGCGACATCGTTGGGCTTAGGGGCTCAGCAAGCGGCGAGTGGTATTCATCACGTCTTTGGTATTGATGCGGGCATTGGCCTTCAAGTGATCGTCATCATCGGCGTCACACTGTTGGCGACCTTTTCGGTTATTCGCGGCATTGATGGCGGGGTCAAAGTGATCTCCAACATCAACATGGTGGTGGCATTCTTGCTACTGATTCTGGTGGCGTTGATTGGTTATGCGGTCACGTTCGCTTCAATTCCAACCACACTGATGGCTTACATTGAAAATATCATTCCATTGAGTAACCCACATGGTCGTACCGACGAAGCATGGTTCCAAGGTTGGACGGTATTCTACTGGGCTTGGTGGATTTCATGGTCGCCATTTGTGGGCATGTTCATTGCGCGTGTTTCGAAAGGCCGTACAGTGCGTGAATTCATTACCGCAGTGCTACTGGTCCCCACCGCTGTGACACTGATCTGGATGTCAGTCTTTGGTGGTCTGGCTGTGGATCAAGTCGTGAACCAAGTGGGTGAGCTCGGCACGAAAGGCCTAACGGATGTTTCGCTGGCGATGTTCCAAATGTTTGATGTGCTGCCTTACGGCACCATTTTGTCTGTGATTGCCGTGGTACTGGTTCTGGTGTTCTTTATTACCTCATCAGACTCTGGGTCATTAGTGATCGATAGCATTACCGCTGGCGGTAAGTTGGATGCGCCTGTTCTACAACGTATCTTCTGGGCATTGATGGAAGGTGCGATCGCGATTGCGCTCTTGTGGATCGGGGGAACAGAAGCGGTTCAAGCGCTGCAAGCTGGCGCCATTTCAACCGCGTTACCCTTTACCATCGTACTGCTGCTGATGTGTGTCAGCCTCATCTTGGGGATGCGAACCGAGCGGTTTGAACGTTAATCATCGAATGAATCAAAAGTCGGCTTAGGCCGGCTTTTTTTTGGTTTGTAAATTGACGTCTGTCAGCCTTTTGACGGGTTAAATATCTGTGAAAGCAAACACTTAATCGATTGTGAACGGATTTTTACTTAATGCGTGCAACGACAACAAAATGTAGCTAATATCTGACACGAATTGTTCCGAATTCTTACAAGAAATTGCGATGAAACTGACATTAAAACAAAAACTCATCGGCGCAAGTCTGTCTGCAGTGGTCGTAATGGCTGGTGCATTGACGTGGTTGTCTGCCGATCAATTGAAAGAACAAACCAGTCGTGGTGTCCTAGACCGCGCTGTGGCCATCTCTGAAACAGCGTCCAAAGGGATCTCTGACTGGATTAGCATCCGTAAAGAAATTTCCTCTGCGTTCAATGATTACACGAACCAATCCGATGTTGTTCCGTTCCTCCAACAAGCACGTAAAGCGGGCGGATTTGACGACATCTTCTTTGGTACGCCAAAGGGTGAGATGTATCGTTCGCACCCTGAACGTAATCGTGCGGACTACGATCCTCGCACGCGTCCTTGGTATAAAGATGCCAACAGCGCGGGCAAACAAATCATCACCACAGCTTACAAAGATGCCATCACTAATGCGTTGTTGGTGACTATTGCTGAACCAGTTCGTCAGAACGGCCAGTTTGCGGGTGTGGTGGGTGCAGACGTCTTGATCGATCAGTTGATCAACGACGTGTTGAGTATCGATGCGGGTGATAACGCGTACGCGATGCTGATTGACACGCAAGACGGCACGTTCCTGGCGCATCCCAACAAAGATCTGCTGCTGAAACCCGTGAACAGTTTTTCTAAATCACTGACCATGGGTACGATTGAAAACGCCGCGGCCGCGCATCAACTGATCACGCTGACGCGTAAAGGCAATGACGAGTTTTTCTACTTCACGAAAGTACCGAACACCCCTTGGGTATTTGCAGTGCAGATGGACAAAGACACTGAGTTTGCATCGCACATGCAATTATTGACCGGTCTGTTGGTGACAGCGGTCATCATCACCATCATTGTGGTGCTGATTGTTTCTTGGTTGGTGAGCTTCCTGTTCCGCGACTTGGGCCGCGTGTCGAAAGCACTGGCCGAGATTGCATCGGGCGAGGGTGATTTGACGCAACGTCTTGAACCACGCAGCGATGACGAAGTGGGCCAACTGGCGACCAACTTCAACACCTTTGTTGGTAACATGCACGCCATGGTGATGAAGCTGAGCCACGTCTCTCAATCGCTTTCGTCTCAGTCGCAAATGACCGCGGCGCACGCAGAAGAGCGTAGCGCACGGATTCGCATGCAGCAGGACGAAATCAACATGGTGGCGACCGCCATCAATGAAATGGCTGCGGCGACGCAAGAGATTGCAAACAACTCAGAAAACACCGCGCAAAATTCTTCTGAAGCGGTCAGCGCCTGTGTTCATGGCGCGAAGCAGGTTTCTCAAACTCAAAACTCGATTCACTCCTTAGCGCAAGAAGTTCAAGTTGCAACGGGTGTGATTCAAGAGCTTGAAGTGCACGGCAATCAAATCAGCACCATCTTGTCGACCATTCAGGATATCGCAGAGCAGACCAACTTGCTGGCACTGAACGCGGCGATCGAAGCGGCGCGTGCGGGCGATCAAGGCCGTGGCTTTGCGGTGGTTGCAGATGAAGTTCGCGTGCTGAGCCAACGAACACATGCCTCAACCAAAGAAATTCAAACCATGATTGAGACGCTGCAAGGCACAACGTCTAAAGCTGTCGGGATCATGAATGATAGCCGCATGCTGGCGGATACCAGTGTGGATGATTCAAACTCTGCAGCGGCAAGCTTGACGCAGATTCACAATGCCGTTGAAAACATCAGTGATATGGCGACTCAGATTGCATCGGCGGCTGAAGAACAAGCATCGGTCACTTCTGAGATCACGCGTAACACTGAAGGCATCCGTGATGTGTCAAACGATCTGGCTCAAGAAGCGCACGAAGCGGCTTCTCAAGCAGCTGAATTGTCTCAGCTCTCGTTTGAACTTGAACAAGAAATTCGTCGCTTCAAGCTGTAAGGTTGAAACGCGAATGAAGAAAAAGGAGCCATTTGGCTCCTTTTTGTGTATTTGCACTTTGTCTATCGCATTGGGGGAAGATGCGAACGGATGCGTTGTCGCGTTTAGAGCCAAAAGTTGCGAATGAGCTGGTCAGGGGAATAGTGATGCGCGATTTGAGCCTGCAACAGTTCTGCGGTGGCAATGGCATCGGTCAACGCGTGGTGCGGCGTATAAGCGGGCAGCCCGTAGCGCATGCGTGATTGTCCCAGCCGTACCGATTCCGGTTTCTTGCCGCGCAGTCGGTTCCACAGCCCCGCCGTCAGGCGCTTTTGAATTAACGTCTCGATTTCCATCGTATCAATCACCGGAAATTCAATGCCTTCGCCGATACGGCGCTTGAGCGCTCGGTCAAGAAACTCACGTTCGATGCGGTGGTAATGGACCACCAATACACGCCCCGCCAAGTGTTCCAACACCTCTTCAAAAATGTCGCTCAGATCGGGAGCATCCATAATGTCATTGTGTGTAATCCCATGAATGACGATGGAATGTTCATCCAGCTTTTGACGTGGGCGCACGGTCCAGTGTTTGGCGCGATTGAGGTAAATGCGCTCCAAAGTGAAAGGCACCAAGCCAATCGTGATGATTTCGTCTTTGTCGACACTCAGGCCGGTTGTTTCAAAATCCATCGCCACGAATTCCACCTCGCTCAGTGGCGTGTAGCCATCGGGGAGGGTGGCTGCATAAAACCGTTGCAGACACGGGTGACTGACCACATTCTGCTTGGCCCGGTATTTGTACGGCCAGTCGATGCTGGGCGCTTGAAAAAGTCTTTTCATGGTCGCTGCCTATTTGAAACTGTTGCTTGCCTGATAGCGGTACTTCAGGAAGTTTTGTGCGTTACTGAGGATCTGAAACGCATCTTTCAAATTTCGACGTTCAAATTCCGACAAGTTTTCGGGTTCGATGTTGTTGTCTGGGTCAATGTCGTTTTCCACATCGATGGCTTGGTGACGAATACGTACCATGGAGATGAACTCCAAGGCATCCCGCAGATCTTGTCCACGACCTTTGGGCAGTATTCCTGCGTCAATAATGTCATCCAGTCGTTCAAACGAGTTTTTCGCGCGCGAACCGACGGCGAGTGAGTGTACACGAATCAAGTCGGCGAGCGGCGCGGTCCCACGACGTTTGAGGTTGATGGAGTTGTTGTGGCGGCCATCTTTTTCCATCACGAAGTCTTTGAAAAAGCCCAGCGGCGGTGTGCGATTGAGCGCGTTTCGAGCCAGACACGCCAAGAATCGATTGTTGCGACGGGCGCGGCGGACGATGAATCCGTTGAGTTGCTCTGCCCATTTCAAACGGCCATAGACGCCATCTAAATCAAAGAAGATGGAGGCGTTGAGCAGCGCCTTTGGATTAGGGTCATCAATCCAATCTGCAAAGCATGCTTCCCACTCTTGGCGGGTCATTCGCCACATTGGGTTGGTGGCCATGATGTCGCCGGTGCAGTAGCTATACCCGCATTGATCAAGGCCATCGCAAACGAACTTAGCTAACGCTGCGAAATAGTCGCCGTGTTCGCTTTCATCGTAGCTGTCATCGAGAATAATGGCGTTGTCTTGGTCGGTCACGATCAATTGCTCATCGCGCCCCATTGAGCCTAGCGCAAGGAAGCAGTAAGGAATCGGCGCAGCGCCCAAATGCTCCTCGGCGAGTTCAATAATGCGTTGCTTGAAGCTTCGACCAATCACCGACATTGCGGTGCCAACCATGTGGGAATTTGCGTCTTCGTTGACCATGCGCACGAAGCTGTCTTTCACCTGCTTTGAAATTTGCGCCAAGTCGGCGATGGTGTTTTGTTGGAAAATGCTGCTCACCAGTAGCAGAGAGTTTTGCGATTCGTAACGTACGATGTCGGTTAAATCGATGATCCCAATCGGGGTCTGTTCTTTCAGTACCGGTAGGTGGTGAACGTTATAACGCAGCATGGTGAGCATGGCTTCGTACACATAGGCATTGTGATCGAGCGAGATCACTTCCGTGGTCATCACGGTGGTCACCGGCTCATTGTGGTCGATGCCGGTTGCAATGACGCGGCGGCATAGGTCACGATCAGTCAAAATGCCCATCAGCGGGCGACTGTCATCTTCTTCGTCTTGCAAAATTTCCGGGTCGATCACCAAGACGGACGAGACGTTTTCTTCCGCCATTTTTACCGCCACTTCTTGGATCGTTGCCGTGTTATGCACATAGGGCGCATCGCCGGTAATCAAGCGTTTGACCTTTACCGTGGTGAGGTCGTTTTGCTCGGCGGTATTGGACACGGTTTGACGCAGGCGAGCGTTGTCTTGCACTTCAACATAATCGGCAAAGGCATCGTGCTCTTCATACAACGATTGGAACATCGCTTCGGGAATGCAGTACACCAAGGTATCTTCAATGGCTGTCACCGGGAAGCGGACTTTGTTGTTGGTCAGCAGTCCCATTTGTCCAAACAACCCACCTTCGGTCAGGCGGTTATACAGCTCACCTTTGCGTCGGTAGACTTCCACCACACCGCTGCGCACCATGAACAAGTCTTCGATGTGATCACCAAAGCGAATGATGGGCGTGTCTTGACGGTAATAGGCGATTTCGATGCTGTGGGCGATCGCTTCCAGCGTCTCCTCGGGCAGATCGCTAAAAGGCGGGTATTGGCTGAGGAAGTTTTTTATTTCTAAAAGTTCGGCTTCCATCTTGGGCTCCTGTCGTTACGTCGTGCATGTTTCTCAAACAGACACAGCTTGGCGGTGTTGGAAACCATTAATTCTACACGAAATTTTGTCTTCCCGCAGAATTGCTCAAGATATCGCAGTCGCATAGCACGGTTTGGACTAAGATTGATCGAAGACGTTCGACACAAGGAGCCTGTGATGAGAAAACGTTGGGGAATCATGATGCTATTCGCTGTTGCATCGACCGTGTCTGCCCATCGTCTTAATGAACAATTGCCATTGCAATACGATTATCTGGATGCACACCTCAGTTCTGGGAGTGTCACGGGCTTATATGCGAAGGGTGAAAGCGACAACGTGACGAGTGTGGGGCTTGGCGTCAGCTATAAATGGCAAGAGTCCAATGGGTTGTTGGTTGGTGATTATAGCGCTCGGTTTTATCACCCGGATGACGACACCATTGAACGCTATCAATTGCGTTTTGGGGGCGGTTATCGCTGGTCATTGGCGAAGCAACTGGACTTGGTGACGCATGTGAAAGTTGGCGGGGTACGCATTCGAGTCGAACAGGGTGACAACGAAACTGATTTTGTGTATAGCGCGGATATCGGTTTACGTTATGCCGTCACGCCCAAGTTTGAGATGAGCTTGACGGGGGAAGCCATTCGCAATCAGTGGCAGGATGAAAACATCGCGACGTTGCGCGCGGATTACGCCTTGTTTCGCCGTGTGGCCTTGGGCGGGTTTATTGCCTACCGTGATGGGGAAGGGCATTACATCAATGAAATGGCGCTGACGCTGCGCTTCAATTACTAAGCCACGCTGTAACACGCCGTAGAACCGATGATACAAAAACAAAAAGCCGGCATTTGCCGGCTTTTACAGATGACCATCGCGGTGCTTATAAGACGGCTTTGATGCCTTCACACAGCGGTGCCATATTTGACTTCGTCATGCCTGCAACGCTGATACGGCCAGAGCCGACGATGTAAATCGCAAATTCATCTTTCAGGCGAGCCACTTGCTCTTTGCTCAGGCCAGAGAAAGAGAACATGCCGTTTTGACGCTCGATGAAGCTAAAGTCTGCGGTGACACCGATGTCTTTTAGTGTGGTTACGAACAGCTCACGCATCTCTTGAATGCGCTCACGCATTTCAGTGACTTCTGCTTCCCATTCTGCGCGCAGTGCGGCGTTGTTCAGAATGTGAGTTACCACTGCAGCACCATGTGCAGGTGGGTTCGAGTAGATTGAACGGATGATTGCTTTCACTTGAGAGAATGCAGTCGTCGCCACGCCTTCAGATTCTGCAACGATGGTGAATGCACCAACGCGCTCGTTGTACAGACCGAAGTTTTTCGAGAATGAGCTCGCAACGAGAATTTCTTTGTTGTATTTCGCAAATGTACGCAGGCCAGCCGCGTCTTCTTCCACACCTTTTGCGAAGCCTTGGTACGCAAAGTCAAACATCGGCAGCAAGCCTTTGTCTGCCACCAACTTCGCCAGAACTTCCCACTCTTCTGCGGTTGGATCGATACCGGTTGGGTTATGGCAGCATCCGTGCAGGAGAACCACATCGCCTGCTGAGGCGTTTTCTAGATCTGCAACCATGGCAGCGAAGTCTTTGTCTTTCGCTGCTGCATTGTAGTAAGCGTATTGTACGGTTTCTAGACCCGCTGCGTTGAACACACCGTGGTGGTTTGCCCATGTCGGGTTACTGATCCACACCTTAACATCGCCGATTTGGCGTTTGATGAACTCGCCCGCAACACGCAGTGCACCGGTACCACCAGGCGCTTGAGCTGTTTTTGCCAGCTTTTGGGTCACGATGTCAGAGTCGGCACCAAAGAGCAGTTTTTGAACCGCTAGGCCGTATTCTGCAGTCCCTTCAATTGTGAGGTAAGATTTGGTCTTTTCTGACTCAAGCAGTGCTGCTTCTGCTTTTTTCACTGTCGCAAGAACTGGTGTTTCACCGGCTTCATTCTTGTAAATACCAACGCCGAGGTTGATTTTTTCTGCACGAGGATCTTTTTTAAACTCTTCAGTGAGGCCAAGAATGGGGTCAGCCGGGGCCGCGACAACTTTTTCAAACATAATGCTCATCCATGTTAGTTAAGGAGGGTGGGAAATTTCATCGAAATTTATCGTATTTATACCTTTCTGAAATACCTGTGACAACTGCGCGTAACAGAAAAATTCAAAAAATTTTCATTTGGCGTTGAAGGTCAGAAAAAGCGATCGTTTTCGATGAAAAATCTGCGATAAAAAGCAGGGATTTTTAAATTTTATTGATGTGATGATGAAAAAGTGCGCAGCGTGCAAATGACGGAAATGCTCAGAAATACAGGTGTTGTGTCGAAAGATGCGTAAAGAAATTGTTATGCAATCGTTATCGTCGGCGTTGGGCGGCCACTGTGCGTGATTTTTACACATTCATGGGCCAGAAACGGGCGCACTTTAGTGGGTATAAGTGCCGCCCTGATTAAATTGTGCACTATCGCTTGAGATTGAATTCAGATTCGTGTGCTTGCGTTTCAATGTCGCCATGTTTGGTGAACTGATCCGCTGCCCATTGATTGATGTGTTTGAGAATCGCAGCAACCGCGTGCTGTTTGGTCGCGGTTTGTCCGGGTTTGATGTCGAGTGGGGTTGGCGCTTTTTGTCCGGTGGTGTCTTCAGCAATGTGCAGCCAGTCGGGATGCCAATAGTAAGGTTGGCCGCTTGGGGCATTCCATTGATGAATCCCGTTTGTTTCGCCGCGATAATCCAATTTGTTTTCATCGATCGTTTTCATGGTCGCTTCTCTTCAGTGGCATGTACTCAGTCGTCTGAGCGCATCAAGGCGATGCGCTTTGCAATCGGAGTCATAATGTAGCAAACCGACACATGATATGTGTGACTTAAATCACATTAAGGTGGGAGGCTTTCATCGCAACGCGGTGGCTCATTCCGGAGTGACCATGACGGATGGTCATTCAGGTGTTGAATGTGCGGGCGATTCGTTCGGTTTGGGGCGCGATGTGGAGCAGGTATTGAGATGACATCAACTGTATCGCTTTTATCGTTGGGATCTGTTCTAGGCAGTTGAGAAGCGGCTGTGCTTCAATGGGTTAGGGCAGTTGCTAGCTTAGGAGCAAAGATGAAAAACAGATCGATTCGACCCGAAGTGAAGTTGATTGGCGTGGCAATTCTCAGTGCGCTGATCCTGATTTTCGCACACCTGATTTTAGCCAAGTCGTTTGCGGGATTGTTTTGGACCGAATACACCGCCGCGGCGATCCCATTTGTGATGTTGGCGATTTGCGTACTGAGCGTGCGCTACGCGGCCAAAATGGACATCGACTCATAGCCAAACCAAGCCAAACGCAGATACAAAAAAGCCTCCGCATGCGGAGGCTTTTCTTAATTCAAACTAACTTCGATCTCGGTTAGAACCAAATTAGAAGTTTGCGCTACGTGGTGTACGTGGGAATGGAATCACGTCACGGACGTTGCCCATACCAGTCACGTAAGACACCAAACGCTCAAAGCCGAGACCAAAGCCTGCGTGTGGTACGGTGCCGTAACGACGCAGGTCGCGGTACCAGCTCATGTGCTCAGGGTCGATGCCCATTTCAATCATACGTGCATCCAGAACGTCTAGACGCTCTTCACGTTGAGAGCCACCGATGATTTCACCGATGCCAGGGGCAAGTACGTCCATTGCTGCAACGGTTTTGCCGTCGTCGTTCAGACGCATGTAAAACGCTTTGATGTCTTTCGGGTAGTTCTTCACGATAACCGGCGCTTTGAAGTGCTCTTCAGCAAGGAAACGCTCGTGCTCAGAAGACATATCGATGCCCCATTCAACTGGGAATTCGAACTCACGACCAGAATCAAGCAGGATTTGGATCGCGTCGGTGTAGTCCACTTGTGCAAAATCAGAAGCAACGAATTGCTCCAGACGAGTGATCGCTTCTTTATCGATGCGTTGAGCGAAGAACTCAAGGTCATCACGACGCTCTTCCAGAACAGCTTTGAAGACGTACTTCAGCATGTCTTCTGCCAGTTTCGCCACGTCGTCTAGTTCAGCAAACGCCACTTCAGGCTCAACCATCCAGAATTCCGCAAGGTGGCGGCTGGTGTTTGAGTTTTCAGCACGGAACGTCGGACCGAAGGTGTAGACTTTGCTCAGTGCACACGCGTAAGTTTCTGCGTTGAGCTGACCCGATACAGTCAGGAACGTTTCTTTACCAAAGAAGTCTTCGTTGTAGTCCACTTTGCCTGCGTCTGTGCGAGGGAGGTTTTCCATGTCTAGCGTTGATACGCGGAACATTTCGCCTGCACCTTCAGCGTCAGAAGCGGTGATCAGTGGCGCAGAGACCCAGAAGTAGCCTTGCTCGTGGTAGAAACGGTGAATCGCTTGTGACAGGCAGTTACGCACACGGGCCACAGCGCCGATCACGTTGGTACGTGGACGCAGGTGCGCCACTTCACGAAGGTATTCGATTGAGTGACGGGTTTTCGCCATTGGGTAAGTGTCTGCATCTTCGACCCAGCCAACCACTTTCACGTCGGTGGCTGCCAATTCGAATGCTTGACCGCTCGCAGGAGATTCAACCACTTTACCTGTTACTTCGACAGAGCAGCCGGTTGTCAGCTTTAATACTTCGTCGTTGTAATTATTCAGATTATTAGGGACCACGGCCTGAATCGGGTCGAAACAAGAGCCGTCATAGATGGCAAGGAATGAAATTCCAGCTTTGGAATCGCGACGCGAACGGATCCAGCCACGGACAGTGACTTCACTGTCTACTGCCAGCTTACCGCTAAGTACGTCTTTTACAGGCGCGTAAGTCATGTTTGATATAGTCTCCATTGAGGTAAAAACTCCACCCACGGTTCTAAAATGTGCTTAATGTTTAAAAAATAAGCGAAACATTGGGTTGGATTGAATTCTACAGATTCAACGGGACATATTACCTGTCAATTCGCTGGCATCAACCATTAATGTGCTCTGAACGCTCATTTCTTATGCGAAAGCGTAAATTGATTGAGCAAAGATTCCAGGCGTTGCGACAACTGTTCGAGATCCAAGCTGATTTCACGTGTTTGTGTGGCCGATTGTGAGGTGTCATCGGCATGACGGGTGATGACTTCGATCTTGCCCTGCACATCTTGGCTGACTCGCGTGGTGAGGCGCGTTTGCTCTTGAATACTGTGCGCGTGGGCCAGCACTTGTTGCATTTCCGACACTGCGTTGGTCATGGCCGCAGACAACTCTTCCACCTCGCCTGAACGTTGATGGGCTTGCGCGCACACCGTGTCGACCGACGAAAGCGATTGTTCACTGTCTTGCTGGAATTGAGCGATGATTTTTTCGATGTTGCCGGTGGCTTCGGCCGTGCGCGAGGCGAGGTTGCGTACCTCATCTGCCACGACAGCGAATCCGCGTCCTTGTTCGCCCGCGCGGGCTGCTTCAATGGCGGCATTCAGCGCCAGCAGATTGGTCTGTTCAGCAATACCTTTGATCACTTCCAAAATGGACGACACTTCACCCGTTTGATCATTGAGCTGGGAAATTTTATCTTTCACCGATTCAATGTCGCCGACCAAATGCTTGATGTCTTGACTGGCCACATGTGCTTGTTGTGCACTTTGTTGCGCGACCGATGTGGTGTGATTGATGAGCGAAGACGCATCGACGGTGGCTTGTTCGACATCACTCTGTTTGGCTTGCATTTCTTCGATGTTGATCTGGACTTCGGCGGTTTCACGTTGCTGATTATTGGCCGCTTGGTCAGTGACCTGCGCCACATCCGTGAGTCGGTTTGCCGAACTGGCGAGCGAATGAGACGTTTTCTGGACTTGTTCCAAGCTGTGAGACACCGTATCCATGAGCGAGTTGATGGCGGTGGCGAGTTGTCCCAATTCGTCCTTCTTGCTGTGCTCAAGGCGTTGTGACAAGTTTTTGCTCTCGCTCACGCGGCTCATGAAGCTGGATGTACGCTGTAGCGGGCGGACGATGATGCGGCGAATCAGCATCATGGTGACCAAAAAGCCCACCAATGCGATGACGGCCATGATGCCCACACCAATCAGTGTGCGGTGGCTAATGAGTTTGTTGAGGTGGTTGAGATTGTATTCCAGACGAATCACACCGAGGACTTCACCTTCTGGTGCCATGTGGCAGGCGACACAGTTGGTGCCGCGATAGCTTTCGCTCGATTTCATCGGCAGGGCAACCACAATGCCTTTGCCCCAGTCGGCCTCATAGGGCTCAAGGATGAATTCGCCGCCTAGCGCGCGGCGATCGATGTCGTCGACTGGTTTTTGGTTTTCCTGTCCGGGGCCATACAACTTGCTGACAGCGTCAGCACGCAACACACGCACTTGTTCAATGCCATCTTGCGCTAACGCCTTTTGGCGCAATGTTTCTTTTTGCGCCATGGTGCCGGTGAGCATCATCATATTGAGGCTGTCAAAATAGTTGCTCGCTTTATCGTGCAACTGTTCACTGAGGACGGAGTTGATCAGATCGCGCTGTTGCCAATATTGGTAGGCGGTTGAGCCAGCCAACACCATGGCGAAAACGGAAATTAGGGTCAACAAAAGCTTAGTTGTAATGGTTGAGCTCATGATTCGCTTATAGTTTTTAATGTAGGGTTGACGATGTGAATATAGCGTTAAAGTAAAGTAGTGCAAAAATGAAACTTAAGTTACTGTGACCACAAACAAAATATGGTTTTTAGAAATGTGACGCAGCAACATTGCGCTCAAAAATTTGACATCGGTGCCATATTTACGACGCTGATAAGAGCGCGATGCGTACTCGAAAGTGTGGAATTACTGATGGAGTGACTTGTCTCACAGAGCGAGATTCCGTAGTATTGCGTCTCTTTTGAAAGCCCGAGAACCAAGATGAAAACCGAGATTTACAAAGAGTTCATGTTTGAAGCAGCTCACCATTTACCACACGTGCCGGAAGGCCATAAATGTGGTCGCTTGCACGGACACTCTTTTTTGGTTCGCCTGTATGTTGCAGGTGACGTGGATCCTCATACGGGTTGGTTGGTCGACTTTGCTGAAATCAAGGCTGCGTTTAAGCCGATTTACGATCGTCTCGACCATTACTACCTGAATGACATTGACGGTTTGGAAAACCCAACCAGCGAAGTGCTGGCGAAATGGATTTGGCAACAGCTCAAGCCAAGCTTGCCGTTGCTGAGCAAAGTCGAAATTAAAGAAACCTGCACCGCAGGTTGTATCTACAGCGGCGACGCCTAAGCCCTGAGCAAATTGCGACGAAGCCAGTCTATTAACGACTGGCTTTTTTTGTGTCTGCTTTTCTTATCCACTGGCATCAAGTGACTATCACGTGGCATTCAGTGACGGCAAAAGCGGGCTTCACGAATGAGGTGATGTCCTTAAAGCAGGCATACGGGGAAAGAGTATATTCACATCCATGGCACAAGGTCTGAGAATTTTTTTCATTAATCCCATCGATTAATTCCGTTATACACGTAGGGTTTTTAGGCGCAGCATGAGCCCTGTCAAAACAACAACGACAACAAAAACAGATGTATTACGATTTAAGTGGAGATTTATGATGAACAACTCAGGCTACTTGGTTTTAAAAGATGGCACATCGCTTTACTACAAAGATTGGGGTGAAGGTCAACCGATTGTGTTTAGTCATGGTTGGCCGTTGAGCTCAGATGCATTTGAAGATCAAATGCTGTTTCTTGCACAACAGGGTTACCGCGTGATTGCGCATGACCGTCGTGGCCACGGCCGCTCGTCACAACCTTGGGAAGGTCACAATCTCGACCAATATGCAGATGACCTCGCTGAATTGATGGCGCATCTGGATATTAAAAATGCCATCCATGTGGGTCACTCCACTGGCGGCGGCGAAGTGGCGCGCTACATTGGACGTCATGGCACTGCACGTGTGGCCAAAGCGGTCTTAATTGGTGCGATTACCCCCATCATGCTGAAAACCGAATTCAATCCAAATGGCGTGCCACTTGAAGTGTTTGATGGCATTCGTCACGGTGTCGAAGAGGACCGCTCGCAGTTCTTCAGCGATCTGTCCGAAGCGTTTTTCGGTTACAATCGCCCGGACGCTAAACCGTCGCAAGGGGTGAGAGACAGCTTCTGGCGTCAGGGTATGCAAGGGTCAATCAAAGCCTTGTATGACTGTGTGAAAGCATTTTCTGAAACGGATTTGCGTGAAGATTTGAAAGCGATGACCATTCCTACTTTGGTGATTCATGGCGACGACGACCAAATCGTCCCGTTTGAAACCTGTGGTCAAGCGGCCGCGGCGCAGCTGCCTCATGCAGAATTGAAAGTTTACCAAGGTGGCTCACACGGCATTTGTACTACCCATAAACACCAAATCAATCAAGACCTGTTGCGTTTCATCCAACAATAAGTCAATGAAGAAAGCCGCCCAATCGGGCGGCTTTTGCGTTTTATCGTTTATGTTGGCGTGTGGGGGGAATTATTCAAATGTATAAATTCCCGTCCACAGATCGCCGCCACTGGTTTCATCGGTGCCATCCAACTCAGTTGAGCGCGAGAGCACTTTCATTGAGAACTGAACGCCATCGGAATCGACGATACGGATATTATCAATGTAAGTTTGCCCATTGACGTTCAACGTGACAATTAACTCGCCCAACTCATCGTCAACGCTCCAGCTAAAGTTGAAGGATTCAGCGCCTTCACTGTAGGTGCCTGTGGCGCCATCCGCGTTGAAGGTATAGGACTCAACTTCGCCGTCATAAGTGGTGTTCATGCTGCGTGGCAACTGTTCCATGAAGTCGCTGCTGAATGCGGCACCAGAGCCTGTTGTTGCCAAGCAATCGTCCACGTACTGGGTGTATTCTGCATAGGTCGAGGTGGTGATTGGATCATCATTCTCATCGTAGTCAGAGTTACCCGTTGTGCACTCTTCAATGTCGGGATAGCCATCAATGCTGGTGTATTGGGTGAGCCAGATTTCGCTGTCGTCCGGAGCAAACACGGCAAATTGGAGTTCATCGTTTTCTGGTTCATCCAGCAGCGCCAGGTATTGATCGATACCGGTGTCGGAATACCGAATTTCAATGAATCCTTCGTCATTGATCGACCAGGTTCTCGAACGTGCGACGCCATTTTTGTAGTACGTTGCGGTGCCATCTGAAACGAAGGTATAGAGTCGCGTTTCGCCATTGGACTTCACGCGATACAACTCAGCACCATCCAGGTCGGCTGTCGAAATACTTGGCAGCCCTTCGTGACACTGCTCATAGGCGCTCAAGGTCGCAACAAAGTCGCTGTAGGTTTTCTCCAAACCCTCTTCAATCACGCAGCTTCCCACATCCACCAAGCTCACCGTGTCCGCCCAAATTTCAGTGATGGGTGTGGTGTCTTCGAGATAAGTCTCAAGGAATTTCAGTGACCAGTTGGTGTCGTTGTAATCGACCAGCGCCCAATACCAGCTCTCCTCGGTATTGCCTTCATACGTGATCTTGACGTAGTTGTTTTCGATGGTCCACAAGGCGGTGTACGACTCAACACTGTCTTTGTAAACCGTCAGCGAACCATCGGCATTGAAGGTGTAATCACGCGTACTCCCGTCACCACGGATGCGATGGAAGTTCTGGCCGCTTACCATCTCAGTGGTGATTGGGCTCGCCCCGTAACAGCTTTCGATCGCGGCTTCAAATTCGGTCATTCCCACAGAGGAGGTACCGTCCGAATCGCCTTCGTTGCACTGGGTGAGTGGAATGTCGGCGGCGTTAATCAACGCTTCTTTCGCTGCGGCGCTGATCAGTACGATGTCTTCTTTCTCAAGCAAAACATCCGCTGTTTCGTGATTCCCGATGTAAACGGCGCCATCATACACGCTGACCAACATGTCCGCCGTTGGTTCATCGAAATCATCGCCAAACGCGGTGAGCGCAGCGCTCGGAACGCTAAACAGCAACAAGGATTCGGTGTTGACCGTTTCCAAAGACCAGGTGCCGGTCGCAACGAGTGTGGCAAAGCCTGAATCCCAATCGATGGTGTAGTATTGCGCGGTTTTGCTGCTGCTATCATCGACGAATTTCACCGCAATGTCCTCGCCGATACTCATGCCTTGGAACTCTCCGGTGGATACCGAGCTGGCCCCCAGCGTGTCAAATATCAACTCGCTCAGTGCAGTGATGTCATTGCGGCTATCACTATTGAGGTTGTCATGCAAATACGGGGTCCAATCCCACAAGTAGTAAGTATCTTGTGTTGGCGTTAACCCCAGTTTGATCAGATAAGAATCGGCCGGGAAGGTGGCGCTCTCATCGGTATACTCATCCCAATCAAAGTCACTCTCTGCAATCACCTCATCGACCAGTGACGTAATACTGCCGCTGAGCGAATAACTCATGTCAGGATAATCGGTGGGATAAGCGACTAACAGATTGTTGGAAAAGTCGATGGTGTATTCACCACTTTGCGTCGCCCAGCCTGACGATGTCAGCAACCAATCAGAATTGCCAATATCGACGTCGACTTCGGTTTTGTTGGCTTTCACAACCGTCTGTGTGGTCATGGTCGCCATGGTGCCGTTGACATCGAGTTGCTCACTATAAACGCGCATCACGTCGTTGTCGTCTTCGTCTGCATACACGGCGTAGAGCGTGGTTTGCTCAGCCATGTAGGCAATGATCTGGCCAATATCACTGGCGCCAACGTCAGGATCCAAGGCGTCGCCGTCGATCACGTCAGGCACGCCATCACCGTCGTCATCGGTATCGGCTTCGTTACCAATGCCATCACCATCGGTATCGGTGGTTTCGCTGCTATCTAGTGGGAAGTCATCTTCCGTATCGAGCACGCCATCGCCATCATCGTCGGTGTCAGCGTTGTTTCCGGTGCCATCGTCGTCGGTGTCTAACCACTCAAGTGGGTTCGTTTGGAAATCATCGTCTTCGTTGAGGTAGCCGTCGCCATCAATATCGGGGTCGGCGTTGTCACCAATGCCATCACCATCAGTGTCTGTGGTTTCGTCCCCGTTGCGTGGGAAAGCATCGTCTGTATCGAGTACGCCATCGTCATCATCATCGGTATCGGCATTGTCGCCCGTACCATCCTGATCGGTGTCGCGCCATTCCAATGGATCGTCGTCGAAATCGTCGTCGGCGTTTGGAAATCCATCACCGTCGGAGTCTTCGTCGAGATTACCGGCACTGTTGAGGTAAATGTTCTCCAACTCTTCTTCACTGCTTGACTCGACGGTGGTCTTAATCGTGGCTGATTTTTCTGCCGCGTTGTCGAGGACTTCATTGGTGCCATCGGTGTCATTGGCGGCATCATTGAGTTCGCTGGGTGATTCTGGAATGGATTGCGATGACACCAAGTTACGCGCAGCGAAAGCCGCCGTTTTACTGCCGCTGTCGGTTCCATAATCAGACAGAACGTCGGCTTCGTTAATGCCAAGTTGATCGGCGATTTTGGTGGTTGCGGCGGCAATGTCGGCCGAGCCGCCGGATTTCACTTCAAGATGCACCAAGGTCGACAAGGGGGTGACTTGAGCGACACCGGGGGGAGCCGACATGGTAAAGCCTGTGACAATGGCGTTGCCCGTGTCTTCATCAATGGTTTCGTTGGCGATCGCCTGCACGACGACCGGATAAATCGAGGGATCTTCAATGCCGTCAACATCGAGTGTTGCGACCCCGCCAGCTTGGGAGGTCGCACTTGGCTCACCTTCATCCAGTTGGAAGTTTTCATTTAGGTCAAGCCAGACCAGAGCGCCGTTTAAGTAACCATCGATCGCTTTGACACTGTAACTGGTGGTGGATTCCTCTGAATCATCACTTCCACAACCGTACAGTGTGAGGCTACTGAACAGCCCCAATGCGATTACTGACGTTTTCATTCGCATAGACAATTCCTTAGTTCTGATGTGAATCGTTATTTTTGATATTTATTGGATGAATATCACATCGAAAAATAATTTATGAACCGTATTTGTCAAATGACGAATCGTTGACGAATCAATGACGATGGTCGTTGAGTGTAAATAAAATGAACAGGATATATTCAGGTTATATGTCAATAAGGGGGAGGGGGAAAACGATAGGTGGATGTAATCACGCCATAAAACAAGTGGCTACAGCGAAGAGGCGTAAAATACAGAGATAATAATAATAATTGGGAACACTGTGACGCATCTCTCTTAAACATGTGTTGAGTACCAAGCTTTTGAAATGATCATCGTGATCGGACAAAAGCGTTGGTACTCATACGTTAGGTGAGTTTTTATCAATCAATAACTCAACGAAAGAATGAATTATTCCTGAATAATATCCTCACCCCCTAAGCTCTGATAGACCGTCGCCATATTCACCAATTGGTTGTAACGGTTTTCCAATAACGAGGCTTTAGCGCTGCGTTCATTTTCCTGTGCATCGAGCAAGGTGGTGATCTCAATCGCGCCGTATTCATACTGACTTTGATAAATGCGGGCGGCCTCTGCTGCTGCGTCGTACTGTTTTTGCAGTTTCTCGGCCTGAAACGCGTAGTTTTCTTTGGCGGACAGCGCATTGTCGACATCTTGGAAAGCGGCATACAGTGTTTTGCGATAAGTGATGATGGCTGATTCATATTTCACTTGCGCAATGTCGCGATTGAGCTGCATTTCATTCCAATTCAGAAACGGCATGGTCAGGTCAGCGCCCAGTGAGCCAATGGGATCGCTCAGCAACTTACGCAGTTCGGTTGACGAACCGCCCAACGCGCCCGTCAGCGTGAGCGATGGGAAGTAGTTGGTGTCGCTGTAATCTTTGGCGGCGAGTGTTGATTTCAGTTCGAACAAGGCTTGTTTGACATCGGGACGACGGCTCAAGACATCGGCAGGCACACCCGCTTCCACCGCAGGAACGGCGTAATTGGGTAGGGCAGGAATGCGTGATGCCAAGTCTTGCGGCGGCTGGTCAAACAAAATCGCAAACGCGTTCACTGCTTCCGTGCGTTGTTGCAGGTAGTCGCGATGTGTTGCTTCAAGCCCGGCCAGTGTGCGCTGCGCTTCAAGCACGTTCAGGCGCGTCACCGACCCGTGACGATACTGACTTTCAGTCAGTGCGAGCGTCTCTTGGGCATCGTTGATGTCATTGTTGCTCAGTTCGACCCGTTGATTGAGGTAACCAATCTGCCAATACAGCTGCGCAGTGGTTGCGACCAAACTTTGCGCTGTGGCTTCACGCTCTTGTTGTGTTGCTAGCGCTGTCCACATCGCCTCGTCTTTGGCGGCTGACAATTTGCCCCATAGATCCAACTCATAACTGACACTCAGACTGGCTTGATAACTCTTCGAACTGTCGCCACCATCGAGTGGCTTGGAGCGATCTGCCGACACTGTGCCGGAGACATCCGGATACGTATCGCTGGTGGCTAAACCGGCTTCTAAGCGTGCTTGGCGCAGTGTGAGGGTGGCCAGCGCTAAATCACTGTTGGATGCGAGCACTTGGTCGATCCAACCATCGAGTTGTGGATCGCCAAAGCTGGTCCACCAATGGCTTATGGCTTGTTCTTGAGGCTGTGACTGGCCGTTTTGCCATTGCGCTGGCACATCCAGCTGTTGCTCGGGTAGTTCGGAGCGCGCCACGCAGCCTGTTGCCAACAAGACGCACAAAGCGATGGTCGAATATTGATAGCGTTTCATGAAGGGTTACTCCCGTGCCAAGGCGTCAATTGGGTTCAGTTGCGCTGCATTTTTCGCAGGCAAATAACCAAACAAAACGCCGATCAGGGTGGAACACAAGAACGCAGACACAATGGATGTGGTTGAATAAATCATAGAAAAACTACTACCAAAGGTGGCAAACAGCGCACCAATTAAATAGGCGACCCCGATACCGATCGTCCCGCCACACAAACAAACCAAAACCGCTTCAATCAAGAACTGGCGCAATATGTCGCTTTGTCTCGCGCCCACCGCCATACGCACCCCAATTTCACGCGTCCGTTCTGTGACCGACACCAGCATGATGTTCATCACCCCAATGCCGCCAACAATCAGGGATATGACCGCAATGGCGGAGATCAGCAGCGTCATGGTCGCGGTGGTTTTCTGAATGTTTTGCTGAATGGTATCGGTGTTGATGGTAAAGAAATCCTGCGTGCCGTGGCGCATTTTCAGCAAGGAGATGATCGCCTGTTCAGCGGCATCGCTCGGCGTATGGTCATTCACGCGAACCGAAATACGGTTCAAATAGTTCTGACCCATCATGCGTGCGCTGACGGTGGTGTAGGGTACCCAGATGTTGAGCGAGTCGCTATTACCGAACGCACTTTCTTTGGCCTTTGTGACACCAATAATGCGCACCGGCAGATTGCCTGCGAAAATCACTTCGCCAATCGGGTCTTGATTCGGGAACAAGGATTTCAGGGTGTTGTTGTCAATCACGGCTTCTTGCGCCATGGCTTGCACGCTCGATTGATCCCAGTATTGACCATCGCTTAGCTCATAGCCGCGCACGCGGAAAAAGTCTGGGCCAACCCCTTGCACTGTGGCGGTGACGGCTTGGTTACCGTATTTGATCGTCACGGACGTACTCAGCGTGGGCGTCACGCTGTCGACAAACGAGAGATTGGATAGCGCATTCGCATCCGCCGCCGTTAAGGTGCGGACTCGCCCGGAGCGCCGGTCACCAAATCCGGTCCCGGGCATGATGTCGATGGTGTTGGTCCCCATGGAGGAGATACTGTCGAGAATGGATTTCTGTGAGCCGTTCCCGAGCGCCACCACCGACACCACGGAGGCGATACCGATGATGATGCCCAACATGGTTAAGAAGGTACGCAATCTGTGGTTTGACATGGCGAGCAGCGCCATTTTGAGCGCTTCCCAAAAATCATCCAGCAGTTTGCGGCTGCGAGAAAACGCCGTGTTGGCTTTGGGGTCTTTGACGGCGTCGAAGTTTGTCGCAGCTTGAGCTGGTTTGTTGACGGTGTCGCTGAGGATCTCACCATCTTTAATTTCGATGATACGGTCAGCGTACTCGGCCACCTTCATATCGTGCGTCACGATGATGATGGTGTGACCCATTTGATGCAGCTCTTGCAGGAGCTGCATCATTTCTGAGCCGCTTTTACTGTCGAGCGCGCCGGTGGGCTCATCAGCCAAAATGACATCGCCACCGTTGACCAATGCCCGTGCAACGGACACCCGTTGCTGTTGGCCGCCACTGAGTTGGTTCGGTTTGTGATCCAAGCGATCAGACAATCCCAAACGGCCGAGCAGGGCGGTGGCGCGTTCTTGGCGCGATGTTTTGTCGTAACCAGCGTAAATGGCGGGAATTTCTACGTTTCCAAGGGCCGTCAAATCACCGAGCAGGTGATAGCGCTGAAAGATAAAGCCGAAGTATTCACGGCGCAGGCGTGCCAGTTCGTCGGAATCGAGAGTCGACGTATCTTGGCCGTTGATCCAGTACTCGCCCGTGCTGGGCTGATCAAGACAACCCAGAATATTCATCAGGGTCGATTTACCGGAGCCGGATGCGCCGACGATCGCGACCATCTCACCGCGCTCAATCGTCAAGTTGACGTCTTTGAGTACGGTCAGCGTCTCGTCGCCTGCCGCAAAGTGGCGGTAAACGTGATTAATTTGAAGTAACGCTTGTGTCATCAGAAACGCATCCCCGGTGGGCCCATGCGACGGTTCGATGAGGAGGCATTTTGACCCGGCATGCCCAAAATGATTTGATCGCCTTCATTCAAACCAGACGTGATTTCGGCGTTGACCTTGTTATTAATGCCAACGGTCACATCACGCATCTCTTCCTTGCCATTGACTAGCACGGGTACTTGATAGCTCTGTTCGCGCCCCGGTTGACGAATCAAGACTTGCGCAGGGACCAAGAGCGCGTCATCGGCTTTATCTAAAATCACAGAGACTTGCGCCGTCATGCCAATGCGCAGCACGCGATCTGGGTTATCCACTTCAAACAGGCCGTGGTAGTAAATTGCTTCTGAATCACTCACGGACAGATCTTTATCATCCCCATCCATCAGGGTTGGGCCCGGTTCAATGGCGCGTAATGTGCCGTGATAACGCTTATTCGGTTTCCCCAAAATGGTGAAATAGACGGGCAGACCCGGCTTCACATTCACCACGTCGGCTTCTGAAATTTGCGCTTTGATGGTCATCTTGTCGAGCTGAGCCAGTTCGATGATGGTGGGGGTGGTTTGATTGGCGTTCACGGTTTGGCCTTCTTCGACGGCGCTGTAAACCACGGTGCCATTAAACGGCGCTTGAATGGTGGTGTAGCCCAAATCGACTTTGGCGCTGTCCACGGTAATTTTGGCTTGCTCCAAATTGGCTTTTAGTTGTTCCAGCTCTGCTTTATAAACTTCAAGCGATGCTTCCGCGGATTCATAGTCGGCTTTGGAGCTGGCTTTGTCTGCCAACATGCCTTTTTGACGATTGTATTCGGCTTGCGCTTGGCGAATTTGCGCCTGTTTGGCGCGGATTTGTGCGTTGATGCTATTGAGCGACGCATTGGCTTCTTTGAGCGAGTTTTGTTGGGTTAGGCTGTCAATTTGAGCCACCAAATCGCCTTGTTTGACTTCATCGCCCAGCGAAACGGCCAGTTTCTCAATTTGACCGGAGACCTGCGCACCCACAGCAACTAATTTGGACGCTTGCAGCATCCCGGTGGCCAGCACAGTATTTTCAATCTTGCCACGATAGACCGTTTCGGTTGCAAAACTCGGTGGCGTTTCTTTTGGATAGAAATAGTAGCCAGCTCCGGCTGCAAAAAGGCCAACTAACGCGATGGCAATGACTTTTTTCTTCATAAGACGTTTTGACATGAGACTAAAAACAAACCCATTTTTGCATGGTGATAATGATGACTATTTATAAGCGGATCACGATTTGAAACAAGTCGTTAGTGAGTAAAACTAAGTAAAGATTCGTCAAGCAGGCACAAAAAAGCCCGATGACAGGGCATCGGGCTCAATTTTGTTCCGGTGGGGGATTAGCAGATCACTTTCACTGCCAAACCGCCTGTGGACGTTTCGCGGTACTTCGCGTTCATGTCTTTACCGGTTTCCAGCATGGTCTCAATCACTTTATCCAGAGACACGCGCGGCGCAGAAGAGCGACGCAGTGCCATACGGGTCGAGTTGATTGCTTTCACTGCTGCAATACCGTTACGTTCGATACATGGCACCTGCACTTGACCGGCAACCGGGTCACACGTCAGGCCAAGGTTGTGTTCCATCGCGATTTCAGCCGCCATACACACTTGCTCAGGGCTACCACCCAGCAGTTCAGCCAGACCCGCAGCCGCCATTGAACAGGCAACGCCCACTTCACCCTGACAGCCCACTTCAGCGCCAGAGATGGATGCGTTTTGCTTGTACAGACCACCGATTGCGCCAGAAGCCGCAAAGTAACGGATGTAATCTTTTTCGGTTACGGTTTGGATGAACTTGTCGTAGTACGCCAAAACCGCAGGAATGATGCCACAAGCGCCGTTCGTTGGTGCGGTCACCACGCGGCCACCGGCAGCGTTTTCTTCGTTCACGGCAAAAGCGTACATGTTCACCCAGTCAACCACAGCCATTGGGTCGTTGGTGATTTTTTCAGATGTCAGCAGTTGTTGACGCAGTGCTGCCGCACGGCGAGGCACGCGCAGTGGCCCAGGCAGAATGCCTTCAGTGCTCATGCCGCGTTCCATACACTCACGCATGGTGCGCCAGATGTTGGCAAAATAAGTGCGTACTTCTTCATCCGAATGCAGCGCTTTTTCGTTTGCCATGACCAGTGTACTCATCGACAGGCCACTTTCTTTACACTGATGAACCAGTTCTTCAGCAGAGCTGAATGGGTAAGGCACTTGAACCGGAGATTCAATCGCTTTACCAAAGTTCTCTTCGTCAACAATGAAACCACCACCGATCGAGTAGTAAGTTTTCGAGTAAGCAACTTCATCGTCAATCCACGCGTGGATCTGCATGCCGTTTTCGTGCAGTGACAGATTCGATTTGTGGAAATTCATGCCGCCTTCGCGAGGGAAGGAGACTGTATGACAGTGCATGCCAACAGGAAGGCGTTCAGTTTCTTCAACGCGAGCCATGAAGCCCGGAATTGCATCGATATCCACTTTCTCTGGCGAGTTGCCTGCCAGGCCCATGATGATTGCGATATCAGTGTGGTGACCTTTCCCTGTCAGTGATAATGATCCATAAACGTCCACGGTGATTTTAGTGATGTCGCGCAATTTTCCCATTGCACGCAGGTCATCAATAAACTGCTTACCCGCTTTCATCGGTCCGACTGTATGTGAGCTCGAAGGACCGACACCGATTTTATAGATATCAAATACACTAATCATATTGATTACCTCAAAAGTAAGCCCCCCTTAGAAAAGGGAGGCTCTTTATTATCGTTATATTCTGTGCTTTAAACTCATGCGTGAGGCCGAGATTAAAGAGCGCCGTAGATTACAGAACTAATGGCAGCAAGACCACAAATAACTGTGAAAATTTGCACTGGTGTTGAAGTCTTGTACTTCGCCATCGCAGGCACTTTTTGCATTGCGAATACAGGCAGTAGGAACAAGATTGCAGCAATCATTGGTGCGCCCATGGTTTCAATCATGCCAAGGATACTTGGGTTAACAATCGCGACGATCCAAGTGGTGACGACGATGAATGCCAGAGAGATTTTCTCGATTTTGCTAACTGGCATTGCACTGCGAGATTTCACCAGACCAACCAGACCTTCGTGTGCACCCAAGAAGTGACCAAAGTAGCTTGATGTGATTGCCGCAAATGCCACGATTGGACCTAAGTAAGAGATCAGTGGTGATGCATGGATGTTGGCCAAGTAAGACAGAACGCTGATGTTTTGCGCTTGTGCCATCGCTAGCTCTTCTGGTGACAAAGACAGAACCACAGAAAAAACGAAGAACATCACAAAACCCATCAGCATCATCGCTGCGCCACCAGTGATCATGTCCGTTTTAACAACGGCATTTTCACCATGTTGCATGCGCTGTTCTTTGGTGAACTGGCTGATGATTGGGCTGTGGTTGAATGAGAACACGATGATTGGAATCGCAAGCCAAATGACTGCTGGCATAGCAGACCAATCAGGTGCCACTTGCATCATGGATGTGTTCCATTCTGGGATCAGGAAGACAGACAGCGCCAACAGGATGAATACCAGTGGGTAAACCATCGCAGAGGTTGCTTTCAGCATCAATTCCTTACCAAACACAACGCCCGCTGTCATGGCTGAAATCAGCGCAGCAGACAGTAGCCAGCGTGGAATAGATTCCATGCCGATTTGGTTAACCAAGAACGAATCCACCGTATTCGTGATACCAACACCGTAGATCAGCACGATAGGGTAAATCGCAAAAAAGTAAGCAAAGGTAATAAGGTTAGCGCCAGTTTTACCAAAGTGCTCTTCTACTGTGTCGGTGATGTCCGATTCAGGGTTTTTCGCAGACAAAACAAAACGGGCCAAGCTTTTGTGAGCGAACCACGTCATTGGAGCAGCGATAAGGGCTAAAATAACTAATGGCCAAAAACCGCCCGCACCTGCTTTGATAGGTAGGAACAGCACGCCTGCACCAACGGCGGTGCCGAATAGCGACAGAGACCATACGAAATCTTTATAGGTCCATTTACCAGCAGATTGTGTGGTAGACGAAACCGTAGTTGTTGTATTCATGTTGTTTTACTCATTTTGGGAACAGGAAATAAGTCGAGCGCAATTTTGCAGAATTTTCTCCTACGAAAAATAGATCTAAATCATGAATTATCTGCGCTTATTGAATGATATGTCAAAAACACATCGTGGATCACGAAAAAACTGTGCTACATGTAAAAAATGTTAACGGAATGGATTAGATAAAGTTATCCGAGTATGTCGAAGGATGAGAAAAACTCAGAGCAAACGATTGCGCAAGGGGTGCAAAATGTAGGCAACCTGTTAGCAAAAGGCTAATACCACTAGGTTGTTTGGGGTTACTGACCACCATTTATATGTTTTTGTAGGGATTGGATGATTTGTGCTGTCATACCCCATATAAAATGATGTTTATATGGGATGGCGAACACCCTGTGCGGGGTGTTTTTTATCTGAAAGGTGTTACTGAACAGTTGTCGACGATCCAGTAGGAAGTCGGCCGGTACCTCGAATACTTCTTCCACTTCGTTCTTATCGATGCGGCTTCTATAATCTGGCGAAATGAATGCTAACACCGGCGTTACAGCGAATTTACTGACGGTGACCAGTTCAGGCAATTGCCCCAGAATCTGGATCTGATCTTCCGAAATCCCAATTTCTTCGCGCGCTTCGCGCATGGCTGTTTGATACAGCGTGCCGTCGCCTTCTTCATATTTCCCGCCGGGAAAACTGATTTGACCGGGGTGATGTTTCAAATGCGCGGCGCGTTTGGTCAGTACCACGTTTAACCCGGTCGGACGTTCCACAAAACCAATCAGAACGGATGCTTTTCGTAAGGAACGTGAGGCGAGGTGAGCGACGCGATGGAGCGATTCTGCGTGATAACCTACAGGCGTTTTCAACTGGAAACCCTGAATTAATTCGGCTTTGCTAATACGACGCAAAATGATTCTCTCCCTCGGTGATTTGAAAATCTAAACTTTATGAATCATGCTTTTATGAGCCTAGTTTAAGGATAGCTCAATAATATGAAAGGAATTATTTTTACTGAGTTTCTCGAGCTGGTTGAAGATAAATTTGGCTTAGCGGTATTAGACCAAGTTCTTGAACAAGCAAAAGATTCGGGTGTGTATACGTCGGTAGGCAGTTACGATCATCAAGCGTTAGTGAAACTCATTGTTGAGCTCAGTCAGGTGACGGGGATCGATGCCAATGAGCTGCAACGCGTGTTCGGCGCCAGTGTTTTTCAGTCGCTGTATCGCACGGTACCCGCGTCGGCCAATCTGTCCCAGGTCAACGGATGCTTTGCGTTCATTCGCCACGTGGAGGACTACATACACGTGGAAGTGAAAAAGCTCTACCCCGATGCCAAACCACCTAAGTTTGAATTTATCGATGAATCATCCACCGCAGTGACGTTCGATTACCAGAGCGCACGGTGTATGTCCCATGTTTGCCTTGGGCTTTTGCAAGGCTGCGCGGATTACTTCGGTGAAAAAATCGATGTGGTGATGGAACCCCAAACCGACGACAACCGCTGTGTCAGGTTTACGGTCACGCAAATGGAATAGGTGAACGCATGAGTCCTGAGTCTCCGATGGAAAGGAAACTCAAACGGGAAATTGCTGCGCGAAAAGAAGCTGAGAAGTTGCTCGAACAGAAGAGTTATGAACTCTACCACGCCAACCAACAGTTGAACCTGGCTCTGAAGCAGTTGCAGAAACAGACATCGCAGGATTTGCATAAGTTTGAGTTTGAAGAGCACATCGATTCCACGCTGATTTATTTTGGGCGGGCGTTCTTGTCACGAACGTTAGACAGCGCGCTGTTGACGACGTTGCTTGAACGCTTGACGCAAAGCCCAGTGATTGAGCATGTGTTCCTGCAGTTGTCTCCCGATCAAGTCGATGGCTTAGTGGACAATCAATTGGGCGTCTCGGAACTTGCGACCATTCAACCTTATGTGGAAGTGCCGCACTGGCAGCACGATCATTTGTGCTTGCCATTGATGGTCGAACGCCTTGCTGCGGGACATTTGGTGTTTGCCACTCATCCCGACAACATCGAGCGAGATTTCATTGTGAAGCAGTTGTCGCTGGTGGGTGAGTTGCTATGCAGTGCATTGAGCCGCCAGTTGATCATGAAACGCCAAGATGAGTCGCGTAAACGGGCGGAGGAGTCTGAAAAGGCGACCAAAGAGTTTGTCGCGATGATTAACCACGAGCTACGCACGCCACTGAACGGATTGCTTGGCAGCGCCGAGCTGCTGTCGGATACGCCGCTCGATCCAGAGCAACTCAGCTATTTAACCAACCTTCAGCATTCGGGCGACATGCTGCGCGTCATCATCAACGATTTGCTGGATTTCAGCAAAATGAACGCTGGCATGATGCAACTCATCCTGACTCAGTTTCGCTGGCAAGATTTGGAACATACCCTCAACGGCATCTTTTCCCCCAAAGCGCATGAGAAAAAGATCGAGTTTGTGGTCAACACGCGTGGTGAGTTTCCAACCTATTGGATTGGCGATGTTGAACGGATTAATCAGATTTTGGTTAATCTGGTCGGTAATGCGATCAAGTTTACCCATCGAGGCGCGGTGACGGTGGCGGCGCGCTGGGTGGATGAGCGACTGCTGCTGCGCATCAGCGATACCGGCATTGGCATTCCGCTGGCGGCTCATGACACTTTGTTTGACCCGTTTACCCAAGTTGATCGTTCATCAAGCCGCCAATACGAAGGCACGGGATTGGGGCTGGCTATTTGCAAAAATCTGGTAGAGCTGATGAACGGGAGCATCGATTTTTCCAGCGTCGAAGGGGAAGGCACCGAGTTTTTTGTCTCCATTCCACTGCAAGTCGGCACGCAAGATGCTCGTGTGCCGATATACGAAGGCCGCCCATCGCGCTCGCAAAAGCCGCCGTTACCTGAGCGCGCCATTTTGGTGGTCGATGATATCCGCATGAATCAGTTGGTGATTAATCAGATGCTCAAAAAGGTGAATCTGACACCGGACAACTGCGAAAATGGCATTGAGGCAATCAAAGCGGTGGAAAGCAAGCCGTACGATCTGATTTTTATGGATTGTCGTATGCCCGGGATGGATGGTTTTGATGCCACGGAAAGGCTGAGGGAAAGCGGCTTTGGGATGCCCATCATCGCGTTAACGGCGGCCACCACACTAGAAGAGCGCGCCCGTTGTATGGCGTGTGGCATGAATGACATCCTGACCAAGCCGTATACTGCGACCGAGCTGGATGCCATTCTCAATAAATGGTTGAGTTAATCGGCCAATACCGGAAGGATGCGGCTGAGTTTATCCAGCGTTTCCTGATATTCAGCTTCCCATTGGCTGTCGGCGACCAGACCACCGCCAGCCCATGCATATAACTGTTGTTGTTGCGCGACCAGCGTACGAATGGTGATGCTGGTGTCCATGCGGCCATGACGGCTGATGTAACCAATCGAACCGCAATAGGCGCTGCGGCGATGCGGTTCTAATTCCTCAATGATGGCCATGGCTCGCACTTTAGGGGCGCCGGTGATGGAGCCACCCGGAAAGCCTGCGCGTAGCAGGTCGGCGTAACTGTATTGTGCGTCCAGCTCGGCACGAATGGTGCTCACCAAATGATGCACCGCCGGGAAGGTTTCGATGTCGAACAGTTTTGGCACATGCACAGACCCCGGTTTGGCCACGCGGCCAATGTCATTGCGTAGCAAATCGACAATCATCAGGTTTTCGGCCTGATCTTTTTCCGCCGCTGCCAGCGCTTTCGCATACTCAGCGTCGATGATGGGGTCATCGCTGCGTGGACGAGTGCCTTTGATTGGCTTGGTTTCGATTGCGCGCTCGTGCGCCTGAAGAAAGCGCTCTGGCGACACGCTTAAAATCGCGCCTTGTTCGATACGAATGAAGGCCGAAAATGGCGCCAAGTTAAACTGTTCAAGCTTCAAATAGGCGTGCCATTCGCTGCCTTGGTAATGGGCTTGAAAACGCTGCGCTAGGTTGATTTGGTAACAGTCACCCGAACGCAGGTACTCTTGCACCTGAATGAATTTTTCTCGATAGCTATTCGGCGTCATGTTAGAGCGCCACGGTGACGTCAACGCAAAGGGATTGGCTTGGGTTGGCGTGGGGGCTTCAAGCAGCGCATCCGCGCTCGCAATGTTTTGACCAATCAGCCGCGCGGTTTGGGTGTGGTGGTCGACGACCACCGCCCATTCATACAAACCGATGGCCATATCCGGCACGGTCAGATCGTGCTCTGCCAAGGTGGGAATGCGCTCAACACGACGGCCTAAATCATAAGCAAAGTAACCTAATGCGCCGCCAATAAATGGCAGATCGTCGTCGTAGGGGAGTGCTGGCAAGTAATGCTGTTGCAGCGTTGCGATGAGGTCGAATGGATCGTCTTGTGACAATGTCACGCCACTAGGTTCACGCACTTCGGTCTCTTCGCCAAATGTGGTCAGGGTGACGAGCGGGCGCGCGACCAAAATGTCGAAGCGACTGTCGATATGCGTCTCGGATGCAGAACGGAGTAACATCGCCCAAGGCTCATGTTCGACCTTAGAAAACAGCTGATTGGCAAGATCCGGTTGATAAGTGAGCGGCTTGGCTTGAATCGGGGATTTTTCGTTGTTATTCATTTGTGTAAATTGTGACAAAGAGACAGTTCACTGCGTAGCGTGTTGAGGAAAGCAAGAGTATCATAAAACTCCAACGAAAAGCTGCTACTTGATAGACGTGCTCATGTTCGGTCGAATTTCGCCTTCTGGCTCCGCGGACATGCCGCGCAATTCTCTCAAGCCTCAGCCCATGGAAGCATAATGATAACGAGGCATGCAATGACGGTAATACGCAAGCAGGATGTGATCAGCAGTGTCGCTGATGCACTTCAGTACATTTCTTACTACCACCCTCTGGACTTTGTCCAAGCCCTTGAAAAAGCCTACCACCGTGAAGAAAGTCAGGCCGCGAAAGACGCGATTGCCCAAATTCTGATTAACTCTCGTATGTCTGCAGAAGGCCATCGTCCTATCTGTCAGGATACCGGTATCGTGACCTGTTTCGTCAACATCGGTATGGGTGTTCAGTGGGACTCGACCGACATGACGGTTCAGCAGATGGTGGATGAAGGGGTTCGTCAGGCTTACACCAATCCGGATAACCCGTTGCGTGCATCGGTACTGATGGATCCTGCTGGCAAACGCATCAACACCAAAGACAACACTCCAGCCGTGGTACACATCAACATGGTACCGGGCAACACGGTGGAAATTCAGATCGCAGCGAAAGGCGGCGGTAGTGAAAACAAAACCAAGATGGTGATGTTGAACCCGTCTGATGACATTGCTGAATGGGTGGAGAAAACGCTGCCAGCCATGGGCGCAGGTTGGTGTCCGCCGGGCATGTTGGGTATTGGTATCGGCGGTACGGCTGAGAAAGCGGCGGTACTGGCAAAAGAATCATTGATGGAACACATCGATATTCAAGAACTGATTGAACGCGGTCCACAAAACGCAGAAGAAGAGCTGCGTCTGGATATCTTCAACCGTGTGAACAAGCTGGGTATTGGCGCGCAAGGTCTGGGCGGTTTGACGACAGTCGTTGATGTGAAGATCAAAACCGCACCAACGCACGCGGCATCGAAGCCGGTGTGCTTGATTCCGAACTGTGCGGCAACGCGTCACGTACACTTCACGCTCGACGGCACGGGTCCTGCGGATCTGCAGCCACCAAAACTGGAAGAGTGGCCACAAATCACGTGGGAAGCGGGCGCAAACACACGTCGCGTCAACCTAGATACGGTAACGGCTGAAGAAGCACAACAATGGAAGACCGGCGAAACGTTGCTGCTGTCTGGTAAATTGCTGACGGGTCGCGATGCGGCGCACAAACGTATTCAAACCATGCTCGATAACGGTGAAGGCTTGCCAGAAGGCGTCGACTTCAAAGGTAAATTCATTTACTACGTGGGCCCCGTTGACGCGGTGGGTGACGAAGCGGTGGGTCCTGCTGGCCCAACGACCTCGACTCGTATGGATAAATTCACTGACATGATGCTTGATAAAACCGGCATCATGGGCATGATTGGTAAAGCAGAACGTGGCCCAGCAACGGTTGAATCCATCAAAAACCACAAAGCGGTTTACCTGATGGCCGTGGGCGGCGCAGCGTATCTCGTGTCGAAAGCGATCAAGAAAGCGCGCGTGGTTGCGTTTGAAGATCTGGGGATGGAAGCGATTTACGAATTTGAAGTTGAAGACATGCCTGTGACGGTTGCGGTCGATTCGCAAGGGGTCAACGCACACCAAGTGGGCCCAGATACGTGGAAAGTTAAAATTGCTGAAGCAGCAAAATAAGCGTTACAGCTCGGGTCTGTGATCCGAGTAATGCAACTCTTAGCAAATAAATGACAAAGGTGCAGCGTCCGCAGCACCTTTTTTCTATATACTCTTTCTCTATCATACTTAAGTCACTTATTAAAAACGTCAGGAGAGCAACATGCCTCGCTTTATTCGAATCCTGCAAATCGCGATTGCGGTTGTGGTGGGAGCTTTTCTTGGTTACGACCTGATTTTGCACGGGATCAGTATCTTTGATAATAACTACGTTACGATCACCTGTGTTCTGTTTGTCTTGCTGCAAATTTCGTTGTTTGTGATCTACAAGCTGATTGAAGAAGATTAGACCGAATCAATCGCAACAAACGAATACTAAGCCTCTGATTTTATTCAGGGGCTTTTTTATTCATCTCGTATTAAGATTACAGCAGCTACCATGCTCGATATCAGTGATTGAATTCCAGTGGAGACCTTGAATGAAGCGAATTGGCCAAGAAGTATCGGACCTGATCCATCGCGGTTTAGATTCTCACGTGCGTTTGGCGGTGACGGGGCTATCTCGCGCCGGGAAAACGGCGTTTATCAGTTCTCTGGTTAATCAGCTTTTGCACACCTCAACGCACGACAACTTGCCGCTTCTGGCCGCCGCGCGTGACAAGCGCATCATTGGCGCCAAACGAGTGCCGCAGACCAACTTAATGGTGCCGCGCTTTGGGTACGACGAAGCGATGGAACAGTTGCACAGCCTGCCGCCGCAATGGCCGGTGCCGACTCGCGATGTCAGCGAAATCCGGTTGGCGATCAAGTATCAAAGCAAGCGCCGCACGCGCAAACTCATCAGCGCGACGTCGACGCTTTATCTCGACATCATCGACTATCCGGGCGAATGGCTATTGGACTTGCCGCTGCTGGAACTCGATTTCGCGACGTGGTCTGCGCAGCAGTTTAATGCGCTGCATGGCACGCGTGCTGAATTGGCGAAACCTTGGCTGGCGGCGCTGGAGACGCTCGATTTAGATCAGGAAGCGAACGAAAAGACGCTGGCGCAGATTGCTGAGCTGTACACCGATTACCTGCATCAGTGCAAAGATCAAGGGTTGCATTGGGTGCAACCTGGGCGTTTCGTGTTGCCCGGTGAGTTGGAAGGCGCGCCAGTGTTGCAGTTCTTTCCGTGTCGCGACATCAGCAGTGACCGCAAAACAGTGAAGCACTCGATGCTTGCGCTGCTCAAACAGCGTTATGAAGAGTACCAAAACAAAGTGGTAAAGGCGTTTTACAAACATCATTTCGCCACCTTTGATCGTCAGATTGTGTTGGTGGACTGCTTGTCGCCGCTCAATGAAGGACATGAATCATTTATGGATATGCGCAGCGCCATTGAGCAGATCATGCAGAGTTTTCGCTACGGCCGCAGTGGCATGTTGAGCCGCATGTTTGCACCTAAAATCGATAAAGTCTTGTTTGCTGCGACCAAAGCTGACCACGTGACACCGGATCAGCACCCGAATATGGTGTCGCTGCTGCAACAGATGATTCATCCCGCGTGGCAACATGCCGCATATGAAAACATCGAGATGACCTGCATCAGCATGGCGTCGGTGCGCGCAACGCAATCGGGCTACATCGAGACGCCTCACGGAAAAGTCTCGGCGATTCAAGGGGTCACGTTGGGAGGGGACGCGCTCACCATTTATCCGGGCGATGTCCCGAAAAAGCTGCCAAATCCGAACTATTGGCAACAGAGCCAATTTGATTTCACGGCGTTTCGCCCGATGGACAACAGCAGCGACGAGCCTTGCAAACACATTCGTCTGGATAAAGCGTTAGACATTTTGATTGGAGACAAACTGAAATGAGCGAATTAAAAACGAAGCAAGTGTTCAGTCAGCCGCTGCAAGCAGATGAACCTCACGTCGAATTGAATGCGCAGCAACAGTTTGCTTCCACCGAGCGGTTTGTACCCACGGTGACGGAAGAGAGCGAAACAGCCGTGGAATCGCAGCTAGAACAAGTGATTCGCCCCAAACGGGGGCGCAAGTGGTTTGCCGTGACGCTGCTCAGTACATTTTCCGGTTTAGTGGCGTGGCAGGCCATCGATAATGTGGTGACGTCGATTCAAAGTGCCGATTGGCTCAGCTTGGGCTGGGCGGGTTTCATCTCTGTGTTGGCGGGGCTTGGCGTGAGCGCAATGGGAAAAGAGTTGTGGAAACTGCGCAAACTACGCCACCATTTCTCGGTGCAAGAACAGGCTGAGGCGCTGATCACCACCGATGCGGTGGGACATGGTCAGGCGTTCTGTGAGCAGATTGCCAAAGCGAGCGGCATTCAAACCAAAAGCCCGGCTTATCAACGTTGGCAGAGCAGCCTCGACAGCAGCCACAGCGATGCTGAAGTGCTGGAGATGTACGACGCGATGGTATTAAGCGAACAAGACAAACAGGCGACCCAACTGGTGTCGCAACATGCCACCGAAGCCGCAGCGTTGGTGGCCATCAGCCCGTTGGCGATCGCCGATATGTTGCTGGTGGCGTGGCGCAATTTCAAAATGATTGATCAGCTCGCCGATTTGTATGGCGTCGAGCTGGGGTATTGGTCGCGTTTGAAATTGTTTAAAGCGGTGCTGGTGAACATGGCGGCAGCGGGTGCGAGTGAGCTGGCAATTGATGCCAGCATGGATCTGCTGTCGATGGATTTAGCCGGTAAAATTTCTGCGCGCGCAGGGCAGGGATTGGGCGTGGGTATTTTGACTGCGCGGCTGGGCTTGAAAGCGATGTCGTTACTGCGCCCACTGCCGTGGCACAAAGAGCGCGCGGTTAAATTGAGCGCCATTCGCAAACAAATCGTGGCAAAAGTCACGGCGCTTACCGTCAAATAAGCGAAAGTGCGACCTGAAACAAGAGATTGCTTGACGCCCTAAAGGCCTTGATAGAAACTACTGTCAACTTTTCGTGACACTTTCTGATTAGGATACCATTCAGTGCGTCTTGAAGTCTCTTGTGAAGACAGGCTCGGGTTAACCCGAGAACTGCTCGATATTCTCGCTTCGAAAAACATCGATTTACGTGGAATTGAAATCGATGTGATCGGCATTATTTACCTCAACTGCCCTGACATTGATTTTGAAACCTTCAGCGAGCTGATGGCGGAAATTCGTCGTATTCCGGGTGTCAAAGATGTTCGTAAAATCCAGTTCATGCCCATTGAACGCCACAACACCGAACTGATTTCGCTACTCAACAATTTGCCGGATGCGGTGCTTGCTATCGATCTCAAAGGGTCGGTGGACATGGCAAACCACGCTGCGCTTTCATTGTTTAACAAAGAGTCGCAAGAGATGATCGGCGTTCATGCATCGACATTGCTGCCCGCATTCAACTTCGCCCGTTGGGTGGATGGCAGTAAAGCGCGCGTGCGTGAAGACGTGGTGTTGGACGGCTTGGATTACGTGATGGAGTTGATGCCGGTCTACATTACCGGGGAGTCGAAAGAGTCAACGTTGGCGAGCTCGATGATGATCATTCGCCCGGCGTCAACGCATGTGGTGGCGAACGATCACTTGCCGCTGCACAACAACCTCGGCTTCGAACATTTTGTTGGCGTATCAAACCGCCACAAAGCGTTGATGAATCACGCCAAAAAACTCGCCATGCTTGATCAACCGCTGTTGCTGGAAGGGGAAACTGGTACGGGCAAAGAAATGTTGGCGCGTGCGTGTCACAATCGCTCCAACCGTGCAGGCTTACCATTTTTGGTGTTGAGCTGCGCGTCCATGCCGGATGATGTGGCGGAAACTGAACTGTTTGGCCATGCGCCCGGTTCGTTTAACCATCAGCAGGGTCACAAAGGCATTTTTGAGCAAGCCAATGGCGGCACCGTGTTTCTCGATGAAATCGGAGAAATGAGCCCCCACTTGCAAATCAAATTGTTGCGTTTCTTGCAAGACGGCACCTTCCGCCGTGTGGGAGAAGAGCACGAAGTGCACGTCGATGTGCGCGTGATTGCGTCAACACGTCACAATTTGGCGGAGCTGGCTGAATCCGGAAAATTCCGCGAAGATCTGTTTTATCGCCTCAATGTCCTGACACTGCGCATTCCACCATTGCGTGAGCGCCCGAGCGACATTCAACCACTGCTAGAACTGTTCATTGCCAAACACAGCAACAAATTGGGCATGATGAAGCCGAAGCTGGCCGACGATTTGCTCGATCAACTGGCACAGTATCAATGGCCGGGCAACATGCGTCAGTTGGACAACATGGTGCTGCGCGCGCTGACGGAAATGCCGGATGGTTTGCTGACGGTCGATTACTTCCATTTGCCACAGCTTGAAACGGTGGCAACGGGCACGGCCAACATCAATTTGGACGGCTCGCTCGACGACATCATGAAGGACTACGAAGCGCAGGTGCTGGATCGCCTGTATCAATCGTTCCCGTCGAGTCGTAAATTGGCGAAGCGCCTCAATGTGTCGCACACGTCGGTGGCGAATAAACTGCGTGATTACGGGATTAAGAAACGCTAATGGATGGATACAACACCTCAGGTCATGTCTACAAAGTGGATGGTGAGATTATTTTGCGCACGGCGGATTTTGATGACGCTGCGCGCATCACGCACTATTTCATCACCAACCGTGACTACCTCCAACCTTGGGAGCCCAAGCGTGAAGAGGCGTTTTTCTCAGAGCTAGGCTGGCAGCAACGCCTGATTAAGCTGCAAGAATTGCACAAAATGGCGCTGGGGTTTTATCTGTTGATTATCGATGCCGAGAGCGATGACATGCTGGGCACGATATCGTTTAGTAACATTTCACGCTTTCCGTTTTATGCGTGCAATGTGGGGTATTCGTTGGCTGAACACGCTCAGGGAAAACACATCATGACACGCGCGCTGAAGATGGCGTGCGATTACATGTTCAATGAGCAAAAGATGCATCGCGTGATGGCGTCTTACATGCCGCACAACACTCGCAGTGAAGCGGTCTTGCAGCGGCTCGGTTTTGTCATTGAAGGTCATGCCAAAGATTATCTGTTGATCGATGGTCAATGGCAGGATCACAACCTCACCGCTTTGGTGAACCCCAACTGGAAGGAATAACATGCCGTCACGAATGCAGCAGCAGTTGAACTTAGTGCTGGAATTGGATCGTCTCAAAACGGTGTTGCGTCGTACACGCGTGAAAAGTGCCGATGGCCGATTGGAAAACAGTGCCGAACACAGCTGGCATGTGGCGATGATGGCGCTGTTGATGCAGGAACACGCCAACGCGCCCGTTGATATTCACCGCGTGATCAAGATGTTGTTGATGCACGACATGGTGGAGATTGATGCGGGCGACACCTTTGTTTACGATACCGCCGCGTCTGCACAACAAGCTGAAAAAGAACTCGCTGCCGCGCAGCGTCTGTTTGGTATGTTGCCTGCCGACCAAGGCGAAGAACTGTTTGGCTTGTGGCGTGAATTTGAAGCGGCACAATCGGCGGACGCCAAGTTTGCCAAAGCGCTGGATCGCCTGATCCCGATGATGTTGAATTATCACAATCAGGGCCAGAGTTGGATCGAAAATGGCGTGTCTCGCCAACAAGCACTGACCGTGAACCGTCGCATTGACGAGGGTTCACATGCGCTGTGGGAATACGCACAGCAAATGATTGAACATGCCACCGAACAAGGTTGGCTTAAAGCCTGAAGGACATTTCATGTCGTATTTGCCTTTGGATCAGTACCAAAGAAAATGGATTTTTACTCATCAGTCTATGCCCGTTCCGGCGCAGGACCTCGAACAGATTAAACCCATGTCCCAGATGCGCGCCGCGCAGTTTTGGAAAGAAAACTTAAGCCCACAAAGTCCGGACGCAGAACGTTTTAGTTCGCAGGATTGGCCAAGCAAAGCCAGTAACTGGTGCGCGGAAGTGGATTGGATGAGCGAGTGGGAGAGTGATGACCCCGCGCTGCCCCAAGCCATTTTGGATCACATGGATTGGCAAGATGACGTGACCGTGTATTTTTGCTACGAAAAATACAACGTGATTGAGACCAAATGGTCGGTCTTCAAACGTCATTGGAAAAACTTCCTGTTTTACGATGATGGCCCCATTCTGCTGGGGCGCCGCCGCCAACAAGCCTTGTGGTTTCATACCGATGGCACGGTCAAAATTGGCCAACACAACGATTAATAAAAAACCGGCTCAGCGCCGGTTTTTTATCGGGTTTAGAAGCGGTTGCAGGCTTTTACAACCGCACGTTGTCACGATTATTCCTGCGTAATAACGACTTTCCTTTTTGTCGCAGAGAGCGTGCTGCCCATCGATGCGCTGATGATCAGCAAAATTGCTGCCCATTGCGACCAAGCAAGTGTTTCGCCCAAAATCACTAAGCCTGCCATAGCGGCAATGGCCGGTTCCAAACTCATCATCACGCTAAAATGCTGTGTTGATAAACGGCTCAGCGCCATCATCTCTAAGCTGTAAGGCAGGGCGCTCGACAGCACCGCGATGGTCAATGCCATGGGTAAAATCGACCACGTAAACAGCGGGCCAGTCGCTAAACTGGCGCCAATCGGAAAGTAAATCACGGCGGCAATGGACAAGCCAATCGCCACGGTTGCGCCGCCGGAACCCACCGAGCCCGCGCGCTGACCAAACCAAATGTATCCTGCCCAGCAACCCCCGGCCGCCAGTGCCAGTGCCACACCAATCGGATCGAGCGCATCGACGCCAGACATGTCCGGCAGCAGCAATGCCAGTCCCGCCACAGCAAGGGCAATCCAGATGAAGTCACGTTTTTGGCGGGATGACAGCAACGCCAGCATCAAGGGGCCGGTGAATTCGAGCGCGACGCCAATGCCCAATGGAATCCGTTCCAGTGCAAAGTAAAACGACATCTGCATGCCGCCCAAACTTAAACCGTACACCAACATGGCACGCCATTGCGGCACACTCAGGCGCAAACGCCAAGGCCGGAAAATCATCACCAGAATGAGCGCAGACAGCGCGATGCGCAGTGCAACCGTGCCGCCAACACCGACGACCGGGAAGAACTGTTTTGCAATCGACGCACCGGATTGAATGGTCACCATGGCGCACAACAGGCAACCAACAGCAAGCAACACCGGGGATTTGTTCAAAGACATAGACACCAAAAATAAATATGAAACAGGAGGCGCAGCGATTATGCCCCAAATTATGTGTGGTGAATAGAAGCCGCCGTTTCATTTATTTGACGGCCGCGAAAAGGGCGATATTTGCTAGCTGGAACGCACTTTTGAGCACTGCTTTTCAAAGTGCCGTTAATCATTGATCTAACGCCAAACTTTTGTTTTTTGCTGCCTGATAATGAATCCATTCGTTTGGAAAATCTGATTCAAGGCAGGGTGTTTTTTTCGCCGTGCTAAACCCTCAGGAAGAGAGCTTATGATTCGTCACTACCTCAAATACATTATCCCCATCATGGTGCCATTGTTGGTGTTAGCGTTGCCCCTCAGCGCGTTTCCTTTTGACGGGCTTACCATCATTCAGCAACGGGTGATTGCAATCTTCTTGCTGGCAGCCTTGCTGTGGGTGTTTGAGCCGATTCCGATTTATGCCACGTCGGTGGTGATCATTGTGCTTGAGTTATTGATGTTGTCGGACAAAGGTTTGGTGCTGTTTCGCTTGAATCAATCGGCGCCGGAATTTGGTGGCTTATTGCATTACAGCGACATCATGGCGACGTTCGCCAGCCCGATCATTATGCTGTTTTTGGGGGGATTCTTCTTGGCCATGGCGGCGACCAAATATCGCTTGGACGTCAACTTGGCGCGGGTGCTACTCAAGCCGTTTGGTCAAAATCCTAAATACGTGATGCTTGGGCTGATGTTGATCACCGGCGTGTTCTCGATGTTTATGTCGAATACGGCAACCACCGCCATGATGCTGTCAATTCTGACGCCAGTTATTGCAGTCTTTGGCCCTAAAGACCCAGGTCGCATTGCGTTTGCCTTGTGTATTCCCGTGGCAGCCAACATTGGTGGGATTGGTACGCCAATCGGCACGCCGCCGAACGCCATTGCGCTGAAATATCTGGTGGGCGAAAACCTGATTACCTTTGGTCAATGGATGGCGTTTGGTGTGCCGTTTGTGATTATCTTGATGACGCTGGCGTGGTTCCTGATTGGCTTTATGTATAAAGCGGAGCAGACCCAAATTGAACTCAGCATCAAAGGCAAATTCCTGAAAACACCGAAAGCGCTCGTGGTGTACGCGACGTTTGCCGTCACCATCATCATGTGGCTGATGGGTTCGCTACACGGCATGAACTCGTATACGGTGGCGTTGATCCCGGTCGCAGTGTTCTCGGTGACCGGCATCATCAACAAAGAAGATTTGAAGAAAATTTCGTGGGACGTGCTGTGGTTGGTGTCCGGCGGTATCGCGCTCGGATTGGCGCTCGACAAAACGGGCCTTGCCGAATTGATGGTGAACAGCATTCCGTTTGATCAATTCTCGCCCTATGTGGTGCTGTTTGGAGCCGCGTTCTTGTGTTTGCTGATGGCCAACTTTATGTCACACACGGCGACTGCCAACTTGCTGATGCCGATCATGGCAGCACTCGGCGCATCGATGGCTTCACTGGTGCCGCTTGGCGGCGAAGTGACCCTGATTCTGGTTGTGACCTTTGCCGCATCATTGGGGATGTCACTGCCAATTAGTACGCCGCCTAACGCGCTGGCACACGCCACGGGCCATGTGCAGAGTAGCCAAATGGCACGCATCGGCGTGATCTTAGGGGTAGTTGGCGTGTTGCTGAGCTTTGTGATGGTGTGGCTGCTGCATGTGTTGGGCCACATTGGTTAACGATCGGTGGTGAACGCACCAGGGTGAAACGTCCGTGAGACACAGTCAGTGGTTAAGTGAATGAACACACAGATGCACGCATTGGTTTTGCGCTATTTCTCCAGCCCGGAACGCACGCTGCGCCTTGACAGTGGTGCGGTGGTGCTGGAACAAAACGGCTACAACGACCGCCTTTACTATGTGCGGTCGGGGGAGTTGACGGGCCATTATCAAGAGAAAGAGGGCAAGTCGATTCGCGTTTTTTCCGCGTCGCAAGGCGCGTTCATCGGGGTGCACAGTTTCTTTTCGGGCAACTGGTTGGCATCGTCAACGGTAGTGGCGCAAAGTGAGGTGGAACTTGGCTGGATCGATCGCCGCACGCCAGTGGTCGATGAAGCCGATTACGGACCGCTCAGCACGCAATTCATGCCGGTGATGGTTGCCGAGCTGAATCGGCGTCAACGCCGCGCGATGCAGGAATCGGTTGCCAAAGAAAAAGCCTTGGAGCGCTTGCATACCGCCGAGCAGATGACGACTTTGGGTCAACTGGCTGCTGGGATTGCGCACGAGTTGAATAACGCGATTGGCGTGGTGAGTAGCAAAACCGAACGCTTAGAAACCTTGTTTTTAGAGCTGTTGGAAGAAGTACACCCCGAAGCGAGCCAATTTTTTGATTTTGGCTTAATGCATGGGCAGAAAGTGTCATCTAGCGAAGCGCGCGAACGGGGCTTGCGTTTTGAGCAGCAATATCATTTGCCGCGCAATGTGGCGCGTGAATTGGCACGTGCGGTGCCAGAACAGGCGTTGTCATCCCATTGGTTGAAGAACCCGCACTTGGCGATTCGCTACTGGCAAATGGGGCGCGACTTGCACGACTTGCGTTTGGCTTCTAAACATACGGTAGGCATTGTGAAGTCGGTGAAGCAACTTGGCCGCACAGAAATCAATTTAGATGAAGACCTCGATCTGAACGATACGCTCAACCGAGCATTGGCGCTGTTGCAAAGCGACTTACGCCGCGTGTCGGTGCGCATGCGTCCGGGTATTCTGCCGGTGATCAAAGGCTCGGTCACGGAGTGGGTTCAGGTGTGGGTCAACATCATCAAAAATGCCTGCGATGCCATGCAGACCACCGCTGATCCGGCCATCGATATTCATACTCGATACAGCAAACAGCGGCTCTTCATTACGGTCGCCAACAACGGCCCAGAAATTGACGAGGCAACTCGAAGAAAGATATTTCAACCCAGCTTTACCACCAAGAAAGACGGCTTGTCGTTTGGCTTGGGGCTGGGGCTCGCCATCGTGAAACGGATTGTCTCTAGTAACGGCGGCACGATTGTGGTGAAAAGCAATCACGACACCACCATTTTTAGGATCAAACTACCTGTCGAGGATGACTATGGAGAAGCTTAATATCATTTGCGTCGATGACCAGCGAGAAGTGCTGAGCGCGGTGTTACAAGATCTCGAACCGCTGGCAAACTGGCTGAACATTGAAGATTGTGAGTCGGCTTATGAAGTGCTCGATTTGATGGACGATCTCGATGCGCAGGGAGAACACATTGCGCTGATCATTTCTGACCACGTGATGCCGGGTAAAACGGGCGTTGATTTGCTCACGGAAGTGGCGCAAGACTCGCGTTTCAGAGGCACGAAAAAAGTATTGCTCACAGGGCAAGCGACGCACACCGACACCATCAATGCCATCAATACGGCTGGCATTGATCGCTATTTCGAAAAGCCTTGGCACGCCAAGACGCTGGTTGAGTGCGTGCGCAGCCTCGTGACCGAATATGTGTTTGAGCAAGGCATGGATTACACGGAATGGCATCACGAGCTGGACCAGAAAATCGTGCTGGCCCGTTTACGATGAGGCCCGCCGTTACATCACCTGACTGTAACGTTGGGAGATGATGTTTTTCACCTGACGCATGCGCTGTTCACATTTCGCCTGAAGGAATTGATGCAGCGCGCGCGTCGCGTGATTGAGCAAGCGCTTGTCAGCGCAAACCAAGTAGACCGGACACGGTTCCGATTGCCAATCGGGCATCAGGGGCACCAGTCGACCATCAATGATGTCCTGACTCACATCCAACAAGGATTTGTACGCCACACCGCGACCATTGATCGCCCAGCGGCGCACCACATCGCCATCGTTCGCACTGCGTTTACTTTTCACCACCACCGTGTCGGTTTCCCCCTCTTTCCAAAACGTCCATCGGTTGTGATACGTGTCAGACAGCATAAAACAGAGGCAGTGATGCGCCAGTAAATCGCTGGGTTTGGCGATGGCAGGTTTGTTCGACACATAGTCGGGGCTGGCACAAACAATACGCGTGTTGCACGTGCAAATGGGCAATGCGACAAAGTTGGAATCTGGCGGTGTGCCGTAGCGAATCGCCAAATCGATCGGGCGGTGATACAAGTTGGTGATGCCGTCGGAGAGATCCAAATTGATCGAAATGTTGGGGTACAGTTCGGCAAATTCATCCAGCCATGTCAGCAGTTGATTGCGGCCAAAATCGGACGGCGCGGAGAGGTTGAGCGTGCCGGAAATGTCTCCTTGCGCTTGCGCGATTTGATCGAGCCCTTCTTGAATGGTGCTGAGCGCCGTTTGGGTTTTTTGCAGCAGAATATCGCCTTCATGGGTTAAGCGTAAGCTGCGCGTGGAGCGGACAAACAGCGCGAATCCCAACTGGGCTTCTAAACGTTTGATGGTGGCACTGATGGCTGCCGGCGTCACATCTAAACTGTGCGCGGCTTGAGAGAAACTGCCCTGACGAGCGGTTTCGACGAAAATATTGAGATCGTTTAACGCTTTCATGTCGTGTCGCAAGTGGCGATAGCTGGGCGTATCACACCATAATTGATTGGCGATGAAAAGCGCCATTTCCGTTGAGGGGATGAAAACGGCGCTTAGAGAATAGCGAGATTAAGCGAGGAACTTAAGCTGGCGTGGCTGCAAATATTCAATCCAGCCTTTGTCTTGGGTTAATTTCACGAAGTGCTGAAAATGCTCGGTTTGTTCGTGTTGAGCCAATGCCGCTTCAGAACACCAAATTTCCTGCATCACAAACAAACCGGGAATGGATTCATCTTGAAACAGTTCGTATTGGCAGCAGCCATCTTCATTGCGTGATGGCTCAAGCAGCGCGCGCAAGGCGTGTTCAAGATTTTCCTCTTGTCCGTGGTTGGCTTTGATTTCAGCCATCAAATGTATTGTTGCCATGTTAGCACTCCGTGATGATTTCAGTTTCTGGCCAGCGCGATTTTGGCAGCTTGGCATTAAAGTCGTCTTCTGCGCGGTAACCCAGTGGTACCACCACTACGCTGGTCAAGCCTTTTTCACGCAGGCCAAACTCTTCATCCAACACTTTAAAGTCGACCCCTTCGATAGGCACGGCGTCAATCCCCAAAGTGGACACGCCCAGCAGAACGGTTCCCACGTTCAGGTAAACTTGTTTTTCCATCCAGTGCTGTGCATCTTTCAGGTCAAAACGGTGCATGTTGACAAAGAACGAGCGGCCATTGTGCATGCCTTGTTTGGCGTCTGCGTTGGCAAAGCGGCCATCTTGGTCTTCCACTTCAAGAAGATTGAGCAAGTACTCTTCGTCGATGTTGGTTTTGGCACAGAACACCAACACGTGAGACGCATTCAGAATTTTGGCTTCGTTGAAGATGTAACGATCGTGCGCAGATTTGGCGATACGTTGTTTGCCTTCTTCTGTGCTGGCAAGAATAAAGTGCCAAGGTTGTGAGTTGGTGCTGGATGGGCTAAAACGAATCAGCTCTTTAATTGCTTCAATGTGTTCATCGCTGATGCGCTTTGTGGCATCGAACGATTTCGTCGAGTAACGAGATTTTGCGTGAGCAGTAATATTCATGGATTGTTCTCATTGGACAGTGATTGGCCCAAAAGATAACGTCTTGATGAATAGGGAAAAAGAGTGTTTAGCTTGAAGGACTTTCAAAAAATTTTTGAAAATCGAATCCGCGATGGACGTCAATCGTCGCCATCGCGGGGTTGTGTTAGGGTTTGTCGCTGGGTTCTTGGATCTGATACAGCTTCGATTGGTGCGCATCGCAGGTGGTGTCGCAATCGCACACTTTGTCGACACCAACACTCGACAAGCCGCCGCAACTGCCTTGAATGGGTTTACGGCGCATCAATACGCCGATACTCATCAACACCACCAAGATGAGAAACAGACCAAAAGCGAGTAGGTAAGTCATCGATTGTCCTTAGCGGTGAATCTTTAGCACACGCTGTAATTTTTCTAAGGTACTCGGTTTGAGTTTAGTGACTGGCGCCGGTTTATGACAGCACGATCCCTGATGACCGCATCCTGAATGTCCTCCGCACGTCGATTTTGCTTTATTGATTGAAGGGCGCGCGTAACTCATGCTGGTCACGGGCGTGAGGCTGCGTTCCGTGAATTGGTCGAGGTCATTGAGGGCAGGGCTGGAAAACACAGCCATTTCTGACGCAAACAGATGGCGAAGCATCGATTCGCCAATGTTTCGCACCACCACCGCTTGCACGTGATGCTGTTGCAAGAGCGTGAGCAACGCGTTCTTTTTGCCACAAGACGTGTGGCGCTCATCGCGATCGAGCGTCGTCTCAATTAATTGTTTGGTCCCCGTTTCACTCTCAAACAGCAGAAACTGCGGGGCTTTAGAAAAATGGTTACTCAGACGTTGGTTTTGAACAGGCAGCGCGTACAGCATCTCTCAGCTCCTTAATGAATGAAGTGGTCTTTATCTTGCGCCAATAATTAGCATATGCCAATTATTATTTTTGCAAATTCATGTTGGCGCGCCAATTTTGTAATTGCAGCGTGACCGGATTCAACATGACCGCTGTATCCGCGCAAGAATTGGCAAAGTTGGTGATGAAGAGCAAAGATACAGTGACGTGAACTGTATTTGTTTTTGTGCCAGCGCTAGAGTGTTTTGTAAACGTTACCAAATAAACCGGCACTTCATGCTCAAACCAAATCGGACCGGTAATCAAATACAACAGGACTTTGAAGAATGAGAACTTTTGCTCAGGTTATCTCAGCGAGAGAGTGGGAAAATCAACACGTTACACATCATCACGTACTGAACGCCCATGCGCCATTGCATGCGTATCACAGCGAAGAGGCGGCGCGAACAAAGCAGCCATCTGCCAATCAACGGGTGTTAAACGGCCTTTGGAAGTTTGCGTTGTACACCAATCCTGAAAGCGTTCCCTCTGCGGTGATTGAGACAAATTTCAACGATGTTGATTGGGCGAATATCGCCGTTCCGGGCAACTGGCAATGTCAGGGATTCGATAAACCGATATACACCAACATCAAATATCCGTTTGCAGATAACCCGCCGTATGTGCCGCAAGATAACCCAACCGGCATTTATCGCACCCAGTTTAGCCTGGATGAGCACAGCGAAGCATCGCGTTACGTCATCACGTTTGATGGGGTGAACTCAGCGTTTCATCTGTGGTGCAATGGCGAATGGGTGGGCTACTCACAAGACAGCCGTTTGCCCGCAGAATTTGATCTCTCCTCCTATGTGACGGAAGGGGATAACCAACTGACGGTGATGGTAATGCGTTGGTCAGATGGCTCGTATTTAGAAGATCAGGACATGTGGTGGCTGAGTGGCATTTTTCGCGATGTGACGCTCACCACCAAACCAAAGGTGTCAATTGCAGATGTCGAGATCAAGACCGAGTTGGATGCTTGTTTTCGTGACGCCTCACTCAACGTCACCACGTCGCTGAGTGAATGCACGTCGGCGTATCAAGTGGCCATTGAGCTATTTGATGCCCAAGGCCAGAGTGTGTTTGGCAAACGCCACGCGGCTACCGGACAACAGATCGTCGATGAAAAGGGCGCTTGGCAGGAACGCACCCAGCACCGAGTGCTGGTGGCGAATCCGCGTCAATGGAACGCTGAAGATCCGTACCTCTACCGGTTGGTGGTGACGCTGCATGACAGCGCGGGCGAATGCGTGGATTGCGAAGGATACGACGTTGGGTTCCGTCAGGTCGATATCACCAACGGTGTCCTGCGCGTCAATGGGCAGCCGCTACTGATTCGGGGTGTGAACCGCCACGAACATCATCCGGAATTGGGTCATGTGATGACCCGTGACAGCATGATCCAAGACATCATTCTGATGAAGCAGCATAACTTCAATGCAGTGCGCACCGCCCATTATCCCAACCACCCGATGTGGTATGAATTGTGTGATGAATACGGGTTGTACGTGGTGGATGAAGCCAACATTGAAACCCATGGTCAGTTCCCGATGTGCCGTTTGGCCGATGATCTCACGTGGTTGAATGCCTTTTCGCGCCGCATGACGCGCATGGTCGAACGCGACAAAAACCACCCGTCTATCATCATTTGGTCGCTAGGCAATGAATCCGGAATTGGTGCCAATCATCACGCACTGTATCAATGGACCAAACAACGCGATCCGTCGCGTCCGGTGCAATATGAGGGCGGCGGCTCCGACACCGCTGCGACGGACATCATTGCGCCGATGTATGCGCGAGTGGACACCGATCAGCGGCTGGCTTCTGATCCGGCGGTCACCCCCAAACTGGCGCTGAAAAAGTGGATTGGTATGCCGGGCGAGCAGCGCCCCCTGATTCTGTGCGAATACGCTCACGCCATGGGCAACAGTTTGGGTAATTTTCATCAGTATTGGGAAGCTTTTCGCGAGTATCCGCGCCTGCAAGGTGGCTTTATCTGGGATTGGGTCGACCAAGGCTTAACCCGCACAGATGAGCATGGTCAGTCATACTGGGCGTACGGCGGTGATTTTGGCGACGAAATTAACGATCGCCAGTTTTGCATCAATGGATTGATTTTCCCTGACCGCAGCGTGCATCCAACCTTATATGAGGCCAAGCAAGCGCAGCAATTTCATCAGATTGAACTGGTCAGCACCGAGCCGCTCACCATTCGTGTGGTGAGTGAGAACCTGTTTACGACGCCCCAAGAGCGTTTGATATGGCACATTACGGAACAAGGCCATCCCATTGCTCACGGTGAGTGTGACCTCACGTTGGCACCGCAAAGCGATGCGACGTTTGTACTGGCTGACACACTGCCGCCTGCTAAAATCGGACTGGATTATCACCTCAACGTGCGTGTCGAACTGGCGCACGATACCTCGTGGGCACCGCGCGGCCACGCGGTGTCGTGTCAGCAGTTTGAGTTGCCGGGTGTGTTTGGTTTGCCACTTGAGCAGGGCAATTTATCGGGCGTACCGAAACTTGAAAATGCGCTGAACCGCCTGAAAATTCATGCCCTAACGCAAACCATTGAGTTTGACACGCAAACCGGTGAACTCGATGCGTGGTGGGTGAATGGTGAGCAGCAACTGACGCGTGGCCTGCGAGACAACTTTTATCGCGCGCCGCTGGATAACGACATTGGCACCAGTGAAGCCAATAAAGTGGATCCAAATTCTTGGATTGCGCGCTGGGATGCCATGGGTTTACCGCACTTAAAACGCGAATGCGTGCAGTTTCGTCACCACCAGTTGAGTGATTGCTGTTGGATTGACGTGCGGTATGTCCACAGCTTTGAAGGCATGGCCGTGATTCACACCCAATGGCAGTACCACATTTATGCCGATGGGGAAGTGCGACTCAGCGTGGATGTGCAAACTGCGTCTGGATTGCCGTCATTACCACGTGTGGGGATTGAACTGGCGCTGGCCGATAAGATTGACGATGTCCGTTGGTTTGGTAGAGGCCCGCATGAGAATTATCCGGATCGCAAAACATCGGCGCACATCGGCGCCTATCAAGCTTCGGTGGCCGAGATGCACACGCCCTATATTTTCCCAAGCGACAGTGGGTTGCGCTGCGATGTGAAAGAGAGTGTGGTGGGTGGCTTTACGGTGACTGGGCTGCACCATTTGTCGGTCAGCCGTTATGACGCGCAAGCTGTTGCCAACGCGCGCCATACTCACGAGCTACAGCCCAGTGGCAAACTGTGGGTACGGTTGGATGCCGAGCACATGGGGGTTGGCGGCGACGACTCTTGGACGCCAAGCGTTCATCTGCAATATCAACTGCTCAAACGTCATTATTATTATCAATTCACCTTGGCATTTCGTTAAGCAGTGTCGCAAATTCAAGGGGAGCGGCTTGCTCCCCGATTGCACTCGCGCTACATTGTAAACGTTTACTTAATCCTGCGTCATGGCCGTCTCATTTCGTCTGAAAAATTCGATCATGACCCCCTGCGAAAAAGAGAACCGGATCTCGCTGTTACACTGTGTTACGTTGGCGGCTCTTATTTGTAATTAGCTTCAAAATATTTAAACAAAATTTTACATTTGGATGCGATTGCAACCAAAACATTAACTGCTTCACATTAATTGTCCTTTTGCTCACTATACTTGGCCAAGTAAACGTTTCCATGCAAGTTGCATTTCGATAACGTTTGTCCCCTACATCTATATAACAAAACAACAAATAGGACTTGTTCAATGAGAAAGTTAACTGTACTCGCGATGCTGACTGCCGGCATGGGCTTCGGTTCTCAAGCAATGGCTGACACCACCGTAGGTTTTACCATCTACAAATACGACGACAACTTCATGTCGGTCGTGCGTCAAGCGATTGAGAAAGAAGCAGCAGCAGATAGCAACACTCGCATCCTGATGAACGACTCTCAAAACAGCCAATCGATGCAGAACGACCAAATTGATGTCATGCTGGCTCGTGGTGTGCAAGCGTTAGCTGTCAACTTGGTTGACCCAGCGGCCGCGAAAACCATCATCCAAAAGGCGAAAATGGACGATGTACCCGTGGTGTTCTACAACAAAGAACCAAGCGCGGATGCGATGGCAAGTTACGACAAAGTATTCTACGTCGGTACGGACTCGAAAGAGTCTGGCATCATTCAAGGTGACTTGATTTCTCAGCAGTGGAAAGCAAACCCATCTTGGGACAAAAATGGTGACGGCGTGCTGCAATACGTGATGCTGAAAGGCGAACCAGGCCACCCAGACGCGGAAGCACGTACCACCTATTCCGTGAAAACCATCAACGAAAACGGCATCAAAACCGAACAATTGCACATGGATACCGGCATGTGGGATACCGCGATGGCAAAAGACAAGATGGATGCATGGTTGTCTGGCCCGAACGGTGCGAAGATCGAAGTGGTCATCGCGAACAACGACGGCATGGCGATGGGGGCAGTTGAAGCCCTGCGTGGCGCGGGTGCGAAAATCCCAGTCTTTGGTGTCGATGCGCTGAGCGAAGCGCTGGCGCTGGTGAAATCAGGTGACATGGCGGGTACGGTGCTAAATGACGCGGATTCACAAGCCAAAGCGACCTTTGAACTGGCGCGTAACCTGGCGGAAGGCAAAGAGCCAACCGCAGGCACCCAATGGCAAATGGTGAACAAAGTGGTTCGTGTACCTTACGTGGGCGTGGATAAATCGACCCTCGAATAATGCACGGATTTGGGGGAGGGCATGCGCGCTCCCCAATACCACTGTAACCAATCACCTTTACCCACGATGCAATCAAACGACACACAGATCATGCGCGATGGCATGAGGTCAGGTTTCGTTTGTTCATCGTCGGGAATATGTATCTAAGCGATATTTATTGGTTCTCGTTTAAAAACAGAAAAGTGATGTCATGGTCGATCAAACACATGAATTCCTGTTAGAAATGACAGGCGTGAGCAAATCATTTCCAGGCGTAAAAGCATTGGACCGCGTCAATTTAAAAGTACGTCCGCATTCCGTCCATGCACTGATGGGAGAAAACGGTGCGGGTAAATCGACGCTGTTGAAATGTTTGTTTGGAATCTATGAAAAAGATGAAGGCGATATTCTTTTCTTAGGAAAGCATATTAATTTCTCATCATCAAAAGAGGCCCTGGAATCTGGCGTTTCCATGGTGCACCAAGAATTAAACCAAGTAAAACAGTGTTCAGTGATGGACAATATTTGGCTTGGCCGTTATCCGAAAAAAGGCTTATTTGTCGATCACGATAAAATGTATCGGGATACCAAAGCTATTTTCGAAGAACTCGATATTCATATCGACCCGAAAGTGAAAGTTGCCACGTTATCGGTTTCGCAAATGCAAATGCTGGAAATCGCCAAAGCATTCTCTTATGACGCGAAAGTGGTGATCATGGACGAACCCACGTCCTCACTGACGGAAAAAGAAGTCAATCACCTGTTCACCATCATCAACAAGCTGAAAGAGAAAGGCTGTGGCGTGGTGTACATCTCGCACAAGATGGAAGAGATCTTCTCCATTTGTGATGAAATCACGATCCTGCGTGATGGCCAGTGGGTGGAAACGCGTCCGCTGAAAGGCCTCGATATGGATCAGATCATCGCGATGATGGTGGGCCGTGAACTGACGCACCGTTTCCCGGAAAAAACCAACACACCGAAAGACGTCATTCTGGAAGTGAAAAACCTGACTGCGTTGAATCAGCCGTCGATCAGCGACATTTCGTTTGACCTACGCGCTGGCGAAATTTTGGGCGTTGCGGGGCTGGTGGGATCGCGCCGAACCGACATTGTCGAAACCATTTTTGGCGTGCGCGAACGCAGTGAAGGGCATATTCAACTCCATGGCCGCGAGATGAAAAACCGCGATGCCCATGAAGCGATTCGCAACGGGTTTGCATTGGTGACAGAAGAGCGTCGCTCGACGGGCATCTACAGTAACTTGGACATTACGTTCAACTCACTGGTGGCCAACGTCGATGAGTACAAAACTCCTTATGGTCTGCTGAGCGACAAAAAAATGAAGAGCGATACGCAGTGGGTGATTGACTCCATGCGTGTGAAAACGCCATCGCATCAAACTTCGATCGGTTCTTTGTCGGGCGGTAACCAACAGAAAGTCATTATTGGTCGCTGGCTGTTAACGCAACCTGAAATATTAATGTTGGATGAACCGACTCGCGGCATTGATGTGGGCGCGAAGTTCGAAATTTACCAACTGATTCTGGAACTGGCGAAGAAAAATAAAGGCATCATTATTATTTCCTCTGAAATGCCAGAGTTATTAGGAATTACAGACCGTATTTTAGTGATGAGTAACGGTCGTGCCGCAGGTATTGTCAATACCAAAGAAACCACACAAAACGAAATATTAGAGCTAGCCTCTCGTTACCTCTAGGGAATGTATTATGGATGCAGTTAAATCTTTTGCACTAAAGCATTTAAAAGAAGGCGCGATCTACGCAGTATTATTTGTATTGCTCGCCGTGATCGTGATTCAGGAGCCTTCCTTCTTAAGTCTTCGTAACCTGAGTAATATTCTGACTCAGTCCTCCGTGCGCATTATTATCGCACTGGGTGTTGCGGGGTTGATCGTCACGCAGGGCACCGACCTTTCCGCTGGTCGTCAGGTGGGTTTGGCTGCGGTGATTTCCGCGACCTTGCTTCAATCCATCGACAACGTGAACAAGGTGTTCCCAAGTATTGGTGAAGTGCCCATCATTGCTGTTATCATCTGCGTGTGTCTGATCGGTGCCATCATTGGCTTGGTCAATGGTGTGATTGTCGCTTACCTCAAAGTGACGCCATTTATCGCCACATTGGGCACAATGATCATCGTGTACGGTATCAACTCGCTTTACTACGACGCGGTTGGCGCATCACCCATTGCTGGCTTTGATGACCGCTTCACGGCATTCACCCAAGGCTTTATTCGAATCGGCGGGTTCAGGTTCTCCTACATCACCTTCTACGCCATTATTGCGACGGTGTTCATGTGGATTCTGTGGAACAAAACCGTGTTCGGCAAAAACATTTTTGCGGTCGGGGGCAACCCTGAAGCTGCGAAAGTATCCGGTGTGAACGTGCCACTGACGTTGCTGAAAGTGTATGCATTGTCAGGTGTCTTCTATGCATTCGGGGGGATGCTGGAAGCGGGACGTATCGGTAGCGCAACCAACAACTTGGGCTTTTTGTACGAGCTCGACGCTATTGCAGCGTGTGTGGTTGGTGGCGTGTCCTTCGCGGGCGGTGTGGGGAGCATCGCTGGCGTGGTAACGGGGGTTTTGATCTTTACCGTTATTAACTACGGTATGACGTACATTGGGGTCAGCCCTTACTGGCAATACATCATCAAGGGTTCCATCATCGTCTTCGCGGTGGCACTGGACTCGATGAAGTACGCCAATAAAAAGTAAAACTAACGACACAGTTGCTGCTGGTTCAAAACCGCTCCCTCGGGAGCGGTTTTTCTTTCTATTTTTATTTTTCTTTTGTCCGCGACATGATCGTCAAACTCATTGCATGACGTCTAAAACTGACTCAAATCCAAATCAACCGCGTCACCCAGCCACGATGCGTGCGTGGTGTGATCGGCCAAATCATCGCCGGTATCGGCATGCACCAACACACTCAATTTGCCGCGTTGCTGATCCAGCCACGGAATGAACTGATCGAAATCGTCATGGCTGAACAAAATCTGATAGCTCCACATGGTATGCGGGCCAACGAGACGTTGATGCAGCCTGCCGAGTTGGAGTGGGAATGTTTGTCCGATGCGCTCATACAAGCGGGTCGCAAACGCCAATGTGTTGGCATCAAAGTACACATGCGCGTGGTACATCGCATGGTCGTTCACGGGTCTTTTTTCTGTTTTCACGGCGTCACACTTCATTTGAATGGAGACACGCTGCCGGTCATGGGATTGATTTCCATGTATTTGGCAGGGCGCTTTCTTGATGCGGGGAGGGTAACACACTCGGCGGGAAAGTCAGGGGAAACGTGAACAAGTTGCGTCTGCGGCAACGCTTTGTGTGTCACACGGCGAGACGAAAAAGCCCGACCAATTGGCCGGGCTGAATCACGTTCACGGAATTATTCGTGTGCTTTATTTGAATTGCAGGATTTTGATGAGGTTGAATTGCCACGCAGTTTGTTGACCACCATCATCACGATTGGACTGGCCAGAATCACCACCGACAGGGCTGTAAACGCCAGCGTGATTGGACGTTCCCACAAGAAGCTCAGCTCGCCGTCGGTAATCATCAGTGCACGGCGCAGGTTTTCTTCCATCAGGCCGCCAAGGATAAAGCCCAACAATAACGGCGCGAGCGGGAAGTTTGCCAAGCGCAGCGCAATCGCACCCATCGCGACAAGCAGCATGATGAAGACATCCATGGTGTTGAACGACACCAGATACACACCGGTGATGGAGAAGAACAGAATCATCGGCAGCAGCACGGTGCGAGGCACGGCCAGCAGCTTCGAAATGTACGGAATCAGCGGCAGGTTGAGGATCAACAGCACAATGTTCCCCACGTACATCGAGATGATGACGGACCAGAACACATCCGGGTGATCGACAAACAGACGTGGGCCGGGTTGGATGCCGTAAGCAAGCAGTGCGCCGAGCATGATCGCCGTGGTGCCTGAACCCGGAATCCCCAGCGTGAGTAGCGGAACAAATGAGCCACTAGACGCTGCGTTGTTGGCCGATTCTGGCGCAACTAGGCCGCGAATGGAGCCGTGACCAAACTCCTCGCGTTTGTCTTTCGGCGCCAGATTACGTTCCATGCCGTAGCTCAGGAAGGCGGCAATGGTTGCGCCTGCGCCCGGTAGTACGCCGGTAAAGAAGCCAAGGATAGAAGAACGAATCGACACAGGCGCCGCTTCACGCACTTCTTCTTTGGTGATTTTCATGCTGCCGATGTTGCTCAACTTGCTGTTTTCTTCATCGCGCGTGTCGGATTCAGGTTTCAAAATGCCCATCAAGGTTTCGCCTAAAGCAAAGGTTGCCATGGCGAGCAGTAGGAAGCTAAAACCGTCCATCAGGTCGGTGAGGCCGAAGGTGAAGCGTTCTACCCCCACGCCCTTATCGATACCCACTGTTGAGAGCATCAAACCCAAAATGGTCATCATCCACGCTTTGATCACTTGGCCTTTGCCCGCGAACGCGGCCACGGCAGATAAGCCCAGCAGCATCAACGCAAAGTAGTCGGCCGACTGGAAACTCAGAGAAACCTGAGCCAGTGCAGGTGCAGCGACCAACAGCATGATGGCCGACAGTGTCCCGCCCGTGAATGAGGCATACGCCGCCAGTGCCAAGGCTTTACCCGCTTGGCCTTTTTGCGCCATCGGGTAGCCGTCAAACGCGGTTACCACAGTCGATGAACAGCCCGGCGCGTTGATCAGAATTGATGACGTGGAGCCGCCAAAAATGGCGCCGTAGTACACGCCCGCCATCAGGATCAGGCCGGATGACGGTTCCAGACCGTAAGTAATCGGAATCATCAACGCGATGGCGGAGATAGGGCCAAGGCCCGGTAGCATCCCAATGAAGGTTCCCACGAAACAGCCGACGATCACCATCAGCAGGTTAAAAGGCATGACTGCAGTCGACAGTCCTTGCAAAATTCCGTCTAACATAATCCTTTCCTACCAAAGCGTGAAAATCAGACCCGGTTCCAGATATACATCCAAACCTTGAGTCAGCAGTAAATAAAAGGCGATCACAAACGGGAACGATGCACCGAATAGAATCGATTTGCGGCGTTCACCCAGAATGTAGAAGCCTGCCATGAGGAAGAAACCGGTCGCCAGCACAAAGCCAAGATAGGTTAATCCTGCGCCGTAGAGCGCCATCAGCACCAAAAAGCCAATCAGCAGTTTCCAGTTGAACGACATCACTGCGCCGCTCTTTTTGTCCGGTTGACCAACCACTAACAACAGTAGTGACAAGCCGACACCGGCGTAAGTGAGCAGGGTCGGGAGGGTGCGCGCGGTAAACGGTTCGTACTCGTCGCCGGGAAACATAGGAATGAGTGTGCTTTGATAGCCGTAGCACAGGCTAAGGACAAGAAAGATCATCGCGCCGACGCGATCGCGGCACAGGAGATATTCCTTGCTGAATAATTTGGTTGGCAGATCCGACATATCCAACTCCATGACATCAGGTAGTGGTGAAGAAAAGGCCGCAGACAAGCGGAGTTAACGAAGGAATTAACTAAGGGTAAACGGATTGCTGCTAGTCAAAACATCTACCAAAACAAAGGAGTAATTTTTCGCTCGTCTGCGGCAAAAGTGCTGGAACGAGGCAACACTCGGTTGCCCGTTCCGTTGTTTGTGGAGAAAACGCAGCGTTATTTGAGGAAGCCCAGTTCACGCATCAGGTCGCCCATCTGCTTTTCCTGATCTTCGAGGAAAGCGAAGAAGTCTTTATCCGCTTTGTAGCTGTCAATCCAGCCGTTGCGGTCACGAACCACTTTCCACTCATCTGTGTCATACATTGTCTTCAGCGCGACGTTCCATTCATCAATCTTCTCTTGGCTGACACCCGGTGCTGCGAAGAAACCACGCCAGTTCGCAAACACAGTTGGGTTGTTGTATTCAGACAAGGTTGGAATGTTTGGCGCAACGTCCAAGCGTTTCGGGGCGGTGATTGCGAGGATCTTCACCTGGCCGCTTTTCGACATTTCGAGCACTTCACCAAGGCCGGTGGACAGAACTTGCGTTTCGCCAGACAGCAGGGCTGCCATCGCTTTACCGCCCGCATCGTAGGCGATGTAACGCACTTCTTTTGGATCGAGCCCTTGGCCTTTGAATGCCGCTGCGGCGACAAGGTGGTCCATACTGCCGCGTGCAGAACCGCCCGCGATTTTCACTTTGCGTGGGTTGTCTTTAAAGTCGGCAACCACTTCTTCCCAGCTGTTGTATTTGGAATCACCCGCAACCACGAACGCGCCGTAATCGGACACCGTTGCTGCCACTGGGGTTAAATCACGGAACGATTGTGGGAAAACGCCGGAGAGCGAACGCACCACGATGGGCGTTGAGTTCACCATCAAGGTGTCTTCTTGACGATCAGCCGTCTCGATCAGGTGTGCAATGGCTTTACCGCCGCCGCCGCCCGAAAGGTTTTGATAGGATACATTGTCGATCAGGTGTGTTTTCATCAGCACGTCACCGGTGCCACGGGCAGTCATGTCCCAGCCTCCGCCTGCACCGCCGGGGATCAGAAAGTGGATTTTTTCCAGATCCGCTGCCAGAGCAGAGAAAGAGAAGGTGGCGGCAAGCAGCGACGCTGCGAGGGTCGGTTTGAAATGCTTCAACATATTCACGTTCCTTATGTAGGTGCATCATCCAGAGGTATGACGCTTATCGTTATCATCGCGGTAGCAGGGCAGAAGTTTGCTACCGTGTTATTGTAGGTTAAGAATGTGTTAATGGTTTGTCTCTAAAGCGGCGATAAAAACATTATTGGGCATAAAGGGAGTTATGTTCATAAAGTTCACGGCACATTCGCCCGCATCGCCCTGCGCAATTTTGTTCAATATTCTCCCGTTCCCGCTGGTTACTATCACCCCGTGAAAACGCACGAAAGGACGGGATGATGGTTTCTTTATTAAGCGCAATGGCGCTGTTTGCTTTTGTTGGGGCGGTCTCTCCAGGACCGGTGAATGTGATGGCGACTTACGCGGGCGCGCAGTTTGGCTGGCGCAAAGCGTCCATCCATGTGTTGGGTGCCTCCGTGGCTTACGTGTTGGTGGTGTTTATCTGTGGCGTGGCACTTGGCGAAATGAGCCAAGGCATCCCGCTGCTGGTGCCGGTTATGCGTTGGGTGGGCAGTTTGTATTTGCTCTATTTGGCCGTACGTATCCTGCTGGCTAAGGATTTGGGGCTCAACTCCAATCCGCAAATGGCGATGAAAGCGCTGTTTGTGCAAGGCAGTTTGATACAATTACTCAACCCAAAAGCGTGGATTTTTGCCAGTTCCGGGGTTAGCTTGTATGTTTTGAATCAGGTGAACACGCACTCGGCATTGGGATGGTTTTGCTCGCTGTCGCTGGTGATCTGTTTTATTGGTGTGGGGGTGTGGGCAGTGCTCGGTCAATCGGTCGCGCAATGGCTCAATTCACCACGGCGTCAACGCTGGTTTCAACTCATTTTGGCGGCGATGCTCTGTGGGTCGATGATCATCATCTGGATGTGAGGATAGGGAATGTCAACATCGTTAAGCAGTAACATCATGCGCCCGACGGCGCTGCCGCAGGTCGAAGCGCGTATCGCCAAGTGGTCGCATGTCTGTTATCAAAAGCATTCTCACGACGAATTTTCGTTTGGCATCATTGATAGCGGCAGAGCGCGCTATGACAATCACGTGCGCCAGCATCAAATCGGCAGTGGCGATGTGGTTACCATCAATCCTGCCGACATGCACTCGTGCAACCCACATGAGGGCGAATGGTCGTATCGAATGCTATTTGTCGACACATTATGGATGGGGCAGATGCAGCAAGAGGTATTAGGGCGCCGCCAGATGGATTACTACGCCTTTATTTCGGACTTTGAACGTCGCGCCGATTTCAGCCTTCAGTTTGAACAGTTATTTGCCGCTCTCCTGCAAGAGCAAGATGCTTTGTCTGCGCATACCTTGATGTATGAATTCATCGAGCGATTGTATACGCCGTCGGCGGTGGTGACCGACGGCAGCCAGCTTGCCACCCAGCGTAAACGTGCCCCGGATTATCTGCTGCGCGCCCGTGAGCGGCTGTTTGATGAAATCGATCAATCGATTGGTCTCGATGCGCTTGCCATTGAGGTGGGCGTGAGTCCGTATCATCTGATCCGCACGTTCAAGCAATACTATGGCCTGTCGCCCCATGCGTACCTCATGGATGAACGCATCAAACGCGCCAAACAGTTACTGAAGCAGGGTGAAACAATTGTCGACACCTCGCTTGCTTTAGGATTTGCTGATCAAGCTCACTTTCAACGTAGTTTTAAAAGTCGTATTGCACTGACACCTAAGAAATATCAGTCCTTCTTCACACTTTAAATCCTCTCAAATCTCCCTATTAGGTCTGCTTACGACCTTAGTCTAAATTGTCGACAATTTGCTTGATTGTCGACAATTTGATCGTCTATCTTAAGTTTAACCCTTTGGTAAGCCCTTCATCGTTGGATGACTTTTCTTGGCTTACCCACTTTGTAGAAGATGAGATGATGACGACTGAATTAAAAAAGCGCGCGGCAGGCGAGAAAGAACATACCAAATCAGAAAGCCTGACCGAATTTTTGATCGAAGCGATCGTAGAAGGGGGCATGGCGCCGGGCAGTAAAATCTCGGAACCCGAGCTGGCCAAGCGTTTCCAAGTGAGCCGCGGCCCGCTGCGTGAAGCGTTAATGCGTGTGGAAGGGTTGGGGTTGATTGAACGTATTCCGCATGTCGGGGCGCGTGTGATTCAGTTCTCCACGGAAAAATTGCTGGAACTGTACGCGGTTCGTGAAGCGCTGGAAGGCATGGCGGCACGCTTAGCGGCGCGCAATATTACTGAAATCGAACTGGCTGGGCTGGAAACGTTATTGTCGACACATTCGGCGCACATCGATCAAGTTGATGGCGCGTCGTATTTCCACCAGCAAGGAGATTTCGATTTCCATTACCGCATTATTAAAGCCAGCCGCAACACACAACTGGTGTCGCTATTGTGCGATGAGCTTTACCACTTGCTGCGCATGTACCGCTATCAATCGCCACGCGCTCATTCGCGTCCGATTGAAGCGTTGGAAGAACACAAATTCATTCTGCAAGCGATTCGCGATCGCGATGAAGAGCTGGCAGAAATGCTGATGCGTCGACACATTTCAGGTAGTCGTCGCCTAATCGAAAAACAGATACAAAACGAAGCCCAAGATTAAGGAGAATCCCATGAGCTTAAGTCCGGGTGCGAAGTTCAGGCTCGCTATTCAAACCAATCAGCCGTTGCAGATTGTTGGCACGATCAACCCTTACTGCGCCATGATGGCGAAGAAACTGGGGCATCAGGCGATTTATCTGTCGGGTGGTGGTATCGCTAACGCGTCTTATGGCTTGCCGGATCTCGGGATCACGACACTCAACGACGTGCTGGTGGACGTAGAACGCATCACCAACGCGTGTGATTTGCCTTTGTTGGTCGATATCGACACCGGTTTTGGCGGCGCATTTAACATTGCGCGTACCATCAAAGCGATGGAAAAAGCTGGCGCCGCAGCGGTGCACATGGAAGACCAAGTGGCGCAGAAACGCTGTGGTCACCGACCCAACAAAGCGATTGTCAGCCAGCAAGAGATGGTTGACCGCGTGAAAGCGGCGGTGGATGCGCGTGACAATCCGGAATTCGTCATCATGGCGCGTACCGATGCGCTGGCGGTAGAAGGCATGGACAGTGCGATTGAGCGCGCGATTGCGTGTGTAGAAGCGGGCGCTGACATGATTTTCCCAGAAGCGATGACCGAACTGAAACAGTACGAGCAGTTCTCGACCGCGCTGCATTCGGCAACCGGTAAGCATGTGCCGATTCTGGCCAACATCACTGAGTTTGGTCAAACACCGCTCTATAACTGTGAAGATTTAGCCAAATCGAACGTGGATATGGTGCTTTACCCATTGAGTGCGTTCCGCGCGATGAACAAAGCGGCCGAAATGGTTTATCGCCACCTGCTGGAGATGGGCAATCAGGAAGCCTTGCTTGGTCAAATGCAGACGCGTAAAGAGCTGTATGAATACCTCAATTACCATGATTACGAAGACAAGCTGGATCAGCTGTTTTCGGAAGGAAAGTAGGCGACGTTGAACCTCGGTTCGACAAGGTTCAACGAAGGAAGCCCAAAGAAAAACGAAGCCCAAGAAAAATAAATTCGGAAAGAAAATAGTATCGGAAAGAAACAGGCCCCGACCGGATCATGTGTCAGGCGGGGAACACCCAATAACGTGAAACCGCTGCGCCATCGAGCTTAAGCTGGCCCAATGAGGCCGATTCAATAGGATCCGAAGCGCGGCAAGAAAAGGAGTTCTACATGCCTCAGTCTTTGACAAAGAAAGCTGAATTAGGCGGAGCAGGCCTGCGTGGCCAAAGCGCTGGAAGCACAGCTTTATGTACGGTTGGTAAAACCGGAACCGGTCTAACCTACCGTGGTTATGACATCACGGATCTGGCAAATCATGCGCAATTTGAAGAAGTCGCGCATCTACTGCTCGTCGGTCACTTGCCTACGCAAGCTGAACTGGATCAATACAAAACCCGTCTGATTGGTCTGCGTGGCCTGCCGCAAGCATTGAAAGAAGTGCTAGAGCGTATTCCTGCGGACGCGCACCCGATGGACGTGATGCGTACCGGGTGTTCCATGCTGGGGAACTTGGAAACTGAACACGATTTTTCACAGCAGCTCGCTGCGACAGAACGCATGCTGGCGCTCTTCCCAGCCATTATCTGTTATTGGTATCGCTTTAGCCATGATGGCGTGCGCATTGATACCGAAGACACCAGCGAAGCTTGTATCGGTGGTTATTTCCTGAAAATGCTGACCGACCAGGCGCCGAGCGATCTGTTCAAGCAAGTGATGCACTGCTCGTTGATTCTGTACGCAGAGCACGAGTTCAACGCATCCACGTTCACGGCGCGCGTCTGTGCTTCCACGTTGTCTGATATTCACTCGTGCGTGACAGGCGCGATCGGTACGCTGCGCGGCCCGCTGCATGGCGGCGCGAACGAAGCGGCGATGGCGATGATTGAGAACTGGAAAACGCCGGATGAAGCGGAACAAAACATTCTGCGCATGCTGGAAAACAAAGACAAAATCATGGGCTTTGGTCATGCGATTTACCGTGAGAGCGACCCGCGTAACGCCCTGATCAAACGCTGGTCAAAAGAACTGTCCGAAAAAGTCGGTGACACCCATTTGTATGCGGTTTCTGAACGCGTGGAAGCGGTGATGAAACGTGAAAAAGGCTTGTTCTGTAACGCCGATTTCTTCCATGCCTCGGCGTATCACTTCATGGGGATTCCAACCAAACTGTTCACGCCCATCTTTGTGATGAGCCGTTTGACGGGGTGGGCTGCCCATGTGTACGAGCAGCGTGCGAACAACCGCATCATTCGTCCAAGTGCGGACTATGTTGGCCCGGATCATCAGCAATGGTTGCCGATTGAAAAACGCGGCTAACTCGCTCAGCAATGACCGTGCGAATGAGCGCGGTCATCATGGATTTGCGATTCGCTGATGGGCGAATTTGCCTGCCACGGTTGTGACGCCCAAACAACTTAAAGCGCTTGCGACACGCTTGCTGCTTTAAGTGGCAAGGGAATAGTAATGAATCGGATGGATACTATGACCACTCAAAACGATATGAACAGCCAATACCGGAAACTGCTACCCGGCACAAATATCAGTTATTTTGATGCCGAAGAAGCAGTCAACGCAATTGCGCCCGGTGCCTACGCGACGCTGCCTTATACCTCGCGCGTTCTGGCTGAAAACTTGGTTCGCCGCTGCGAACCCGAAGCACTGACAGACTCCCTGAAACAACTGATTGAACGCAAACGCGACCTTGATTTCCCTTGGTATCCGGCGCGCGTGGTGTGTCACGACATTCTTGGCCAAACCGCGTTGGTTGATTTGGCTGGCCTGCGCGATGCGATCGCAGAGCAGGGCGGCGATCCGGCCAAAGTGAACCCGGTGGTGGAAACGCAACTGATTGTTGACCACTCGCTTGCGGTCGAACACGCAGGGTTTGAACCGGATGCGTTTGAGAAAAACCGCGCGATTGAAGATCGCCGCAACGAAGACCGTTTTCACTTCATCGAATGGTGTAAAACCGCGTTTAAAAACGTCAGCGTGATTCCTGCTGGCAACGGCATCATGCACCAGATCAACTTGGAAAAAATGTCGCCCGTGGTGCAACTGAAAAACGGCGTGGCGTTTCCAGATACGTGTGTCGGCACCGACAGCCACACGCCGCACGTCGATTCTCTTGGTGTCATCGCGATTGGTGTCGGTGGTTTGGAAGCCGAAACCGTGATGCTAGGCCGCCCATCCATGATGCGCCTGCCGGACATCGTCGGCGTGAAACTGACCGGCAAACGCAAACCGGGTATTACCGCCACTGACATCGTTTTGGCAATCACTGAGTTTCTGCGCGGCGAACGCGTGGTGTCGTCTTATCTCGAATTTTTTGGCGAAGGGGCGAAACAGCTCACCATCGGCGACCGCGCAACCATTTCCAACATGACTCCGGAATATGGTGCCAGCGCGGGCATGTTCTACATCGATGAGCAGACCATCAACTACCTGAAATTGACCGGCCGCGACGCCGAACAAGTGGCGCTGGTTGAACAGTACGCCAAACAAACCGGCCTGTGGGCGGATGCGCTGGAGACGGCGCAATACGAACGCGTATTGGAGTTTGATCTCTCCCAAGTAGAACGTAACTTGGCTGGGCCTTCGAACCCGCATCGCCGCTTGCCCACCTCGCAACTGGCTGAGCGCGGTATCGCCGGAAAATGGGAAGAGAAAGCGGGCGAAATGCCCGATGGCGCTGTGATCATCGCCGCGATTACCTCGTGTACCAACACCAGTAACCCACGCAACGTGGTCGCAGCTGGCTTGGTGGCGAAAAAAGCCAATGAACTGGGTTTGGTGCGTAAACCGTGGGTGAAAACCTCGTTTGCGCCGGGTTCCAAAGTCGCCAAATTGTATCTTGAAGAAGCCAATCTGTTACCTGAACTGGAACAGTTGGGCTTTGGTATTGTGGCCTATGCGTGTACCACCTGTAACGGCATGAGTGGCGCGCTGGATCCGACCATCCAACAAGAGATCATCGATCGCGATCTGTATGCGACCGCCGTATTGTCGGGCAACCGCAACTTTGATGGTCGGATTCACCCCTACGCCAAACAGGCGTTTCTGGCCTCGCCACCGCTGGTGGTGGCTTATGCGCTGGCGGGTACGATTCGCTTTGATATTGAGCGCGATGCGTTGGGGCATGATGCCAACGGGAAGCCGATTTACCTCAACGACATCTGGCCAAGCGATGAAGAGATTGATGCGATTGTGAATCAGCACGTCAAACCGGAGCAGTTCAATCAAGTCTACATTCAGATGTTTAAACTCGATGACGCCGAGCAAAACAGCAATCCGCTGTACGACTGGCGCCCAATGAGTACCTATATTCGCCGTCCGCCGTATTGGGAAGGCGCACTGGCGGGTGAACGCACGCTGAAAGGCATGCGCCCATTGGCGGTGGTGGGTGACAACATCACCACTGACCATTTGTCGCCATCGAATGCGATTCTAGCCAGCAGCGCCGCGGGTGAATACCTGACGAAAATGGGCGTGCCGGAAGAGGACTTTAACTCCTACGCGACGCACCGCGGTGATCACCTGACGGCGCAGCGTGCAACGTTTGCCAACCCGAAACTGTTCAATGAGATGGTCAAAGCGCATGGCGACGTGGTGCAAGGCTCGCTTGCGCGTATCGAACCGGACGGCAAAGTGACCCGCATGTGGGAAGCGATTGAAACCTACATGCAGCGCAAACAGCCGCTGATCATTGTGGCGGGCGCCGACTACGGCCAAGGCTCTTCCCGTGACTGGGCGGCCAAAGGCGTGCGCTTAGCAGGTGTGGAAGCGATTGTCGCCGAAGGCTTTGAGCGCATCCACCGTACCAACCTGGTCGGCATGGGTGTGTTGCCATTGCAATTCAAAGAGGGCGTGAATCGCCTCACATTGGGACTCGATGGCACCGAACTGTACGACGTGGTGGGTGACATCAAGCCGGGCTGCGATTTGGCGCTGGTGATCACGCGACAAAACGGCGAGAAGCTGGATGTCGCGGTGACTTGTCGTTTAGATACCGCCGATGAAGTGCATGTGTATCACGCGGGCGGTGTGCTGCAGCGTTTTGCACAAGACTTTTTGGCGAGCTGAGAAGGAGTGATGCAATGAGCAATGTCAGCACAACTTCTCCATGGACCACGGCTGAGATGCTGTCTCAGCCCCTATCTTTTCAAAACCGAGAGTCTTCTCAAACCCGAGTGCCTGCGACGTACATGCGTGGCGGCACCAGCAAAGGGGTGTTTTTCCGTCTGGGCGATCTGCCGCCTGCGGCGCAGGTGGCGGGCGCGGCGCGCGATCGCTTACTCATGCGCGTGATTGGCAGCCCGGATCCGTACGGCAAACAGATTGATGGCATGGGCGGCGCCACTTCAAGCACCAGTAAAACCGTGATTGTGTCGCAAAGCACCCAAGCGGATCACGACGTCGATTATCTGTTTGGACAAGTATCGATTGATAAAGCGTTTGTCGACTGGAGTGGTAACTGCGGTAATCTGTCGGCGGCGATTGGCCCGTTTGCAATTTACGCCGGATTCATTGCGCCCGAGCGCATTCCTCACAACGGCGTGGTTGCGGTGCGTGTGTGGCAGGTCAATATCAGCAAAACCATCGTCGTGCATGTGCCGATCAAAGATGGCTTGGTGCAGGAAACGGGCGAGTTTGAACTTGATGGCGTGACGTTCCCAGCGGCGGAAATTCAGGTCGATTTTATGGATCCGGCTGATGGGGAAGGCGCTATGTTCCCGACCGGAAATCTGGTCGATGATCTTGATGTTCCGGGCGTCGGCACATTGAACGCCACGCTCATCAACGCGGGCATTCCGACGATTTTTGTCGATGCCGCGTCGATTGGTTATCAGGGCACGGAGCTACAGGATGACATTAACAACGACAGCCAAGCGCTGGCGATGTTTGAAACCATTCGTGCTTACGGCGCGCTGAAAATGGGGCTGATTGAAGACCTCAGCGAAGCGCAAACCCGTCAACACACGCCCAAAATTGCCTTTGTCTCCAAACCGCAAACCTACACCGCATCCAGCGGCAAACCCGTTGCAGCCAGTGATGTCGATGTACTGGTGCGCGCGTTGTCGATGGGCAAATTGCATCACGCCATGATGGGAACCGCTGCCGTTGCCATCGCTGCCGCGGCGTGTGTGCCAGGAACGTTGGTCAATTTGGCCGCCGGGGGCGGAGAGAAAACGTCGGTGACTTTTGGTCACCCTTCGGGAACATTAAAAATTGGCGCCAGTGCAAGCGAAACGACGCAAGGTTGGGTGGTCGAAAAAGCCGTGATGGGTCGCAGCGCACGTATTTTGATGGAAGGTTGGGTGCGCGTGCCCGCAGAAACCATCAACCACGGCTAAGCCAGAACAATCAAGGAGAAGCACCATGTCTGCATATTTAAAGGAATATCAATGGGCTAAGGATGAGCCGCAAGCGTTCTGGAAAGCGCAAGCCCAAAACATCGACTGGTTTGAATTCCCTCAAACCATTTTGCAAAAAGACGAACACGGCATTGAACGCTGGTTCCCGGATGGGTTGCTCAACACCTCGTGGTTGGCGTTGGATTACCACTGTGAGCAGGGTCGTGGCGATCAAACCGCGCTGATTTATGACTCGCCGGTGACGGGTAAAAAGCAGCGTTACAGCTACACCGCGCTGCGGGATTGTGTCGCGCGCGTGGCGGGCATGTTGGCCGCGCAGGGCGTTACCAAAGGCGATCGCGTGATTATCTACATGCCGATGATCCCCGAAGCGGCGATGGCGATGCTGGCGTGTGCACGTTTGGGCGCCATTCACTCGGTGGTATTTGGTGGCTTTGCGCCAAACGAGCTGGCGGTGCGAATTGAAGACGCCGAACCCAAAGTCATTATGACGGCCTCTTGCGGCGTAGAAGTCAATAAAGTGATTCCTTATAAGCCCTTGGTGGATAAGGCGATCATGGATAGCCGCTGGAAACCTGAGCACGTGTTGGTGTATCAACGTCCGGAGTGCCCGGCCGATTTAACCAGCGAACGCGATTTGGAATGGAACACGCTGATTCAAAGTGCGCTACCGCACGCGTGTGTGCCCGTGTTGGCGACCGACCCGCTATACATTCTGTACACCTCGGGCACGACCGGTAAACCGAAAGGCGTGGTGCGCGACAACGGCGGTCATGCGGTGGCGCTCAAGTACTCGATGAGCAGTATTTATGACATGCCACAAGATGGCGTGTTTTGGGCTGCATCCGACGTGGGTTGGGTGGTGGGGCACTCATACATTGTTTACGCACCGCTGCTGCACGGCTGTACGACCATTTTGTACGAAGGCAAACCAGTGCGCACACCGGATCCGGGTGCTTTCTGGCGCGTGTGTCAGGAATACAAAGTGACCGCGCTGTTTTCAGCGCCAACGGCTTTCCGCGCCATCAAAAAAGAAGATCCGGAAGGGGAACACCTCAAAAAGTATGACTTGTCGAGCGTGAAAACCATCTTTATGGCAGGTGAACGTTTGGATCCGCCGACTTTAGAATGGGTGGAATCAAAAACCGATAAGCCGGTGATTGACCACTGGTGGCAAACCGAAACGGGCTGGGCGATTGCCGGCAATCCGACCGGCATTGAACTGATGCCGATTAAAGCGGGTTCAGCGACCAAGCCGATTCCGGGGTATCAAGTGGAGATCCTCAATGAACTCGGCGAGGTGCTGCCACCCAATCAACAAGGTTTTGTGGCGTTAAAACGCCCGTTACCGCCCAGCTGTTTGCCGACCGTGTGGCGCAACCACGACCGTTTTGAGACCGGTTATCTGTCGCAATTTCCGGGGTACTACGTTTCGGGTGACGGCGGTTATCTCGATGAAGACGGTTATCTGTTCATCATGGGTCGCATTGACGATGTGATTAACGTTGCTGGTCATCGCCTCTCGACGGGTGAAATGGAAGAGATCGTCGGCGCGCACCCTGCGGTGGCGGAATGCGCGGTAGTCGGCGTGCACGATGAACTGAAAGGGCAGTTGCCACTCGGACTCGTGGTGCTGAAAGATGGCGTGAAGATCGATGCGCTGGCGCTGGAAACCGAATTGGTCAGCAGCGTGCGCAGTCAAATTGGCGCGGTGGCGTGTTTTAAACACGCATTGGTGGTGGAGCGATTACCCAAAACCCGTTCAGGTAAGATTTTGCGCCGCATTATCCGCCAGATTGCGGATGGAGAAAGTTACACGGTTCCATCCACCATTGACGATCCAACCAGCCTCAACGAATTGGAAAAGGTGCTGCATCATTAAGGTGTAGCTTGTGCTCAAGCCGCGTGAGAACGTTCTGGCATGCGGCTTGAGGAAACTAGGGGAAACGCAGTTCATTTTGACCCTTTGTGCTCCGCACTCGCGGAGCATTTTTTTACCTGCCGCATACGATTCATCATATGTATTCAAAATATATATGGATAATTACCTGAAATTTATCAACTTATGCAAATACTCATTATTTATTTCAATTAGTAGGCTTTACATATAGTAAGTAAAGCTTACTATATGCCTAACTTGTTTCTAAATGTAACCACGCATTGAGAAAGATGAATAACATAAATCAAAAGGCGAAGTTATGACGGCTCCATCCATTGGCTATTTACTGTGGGATGTTATGCGTCTGGTACGGAAACAGTATCAGGAAGAATCGGGGGCGAATTGCCTCACCATTGCACAAGCCAAAGCGCTGTCACAGATCGCCCGTTATCAGGGCATCAAGCAGGTGGAGCTGGCGGAACTCCTCGAAATCAAACCGATGAGCTTGGTGCGAGTGATCGACTCGTTGGTCGACGAAGGGTTGGTTGAACGTCGTCCTGATCCCAAAGACCGCCGTGCCCATCAAATTCATTTGTTGCCTGATGCTGAGGCGCAGTTAGTGAAAATTAAAGCCGTGAGCAATCGCATTTGGGATGAAGCCTTACAAGGTTTAACGCCAGAAGCGCGCGAGCAATTCATCAGTACGCTGGAACACATTCACAGCAATCTCTCCAAATAAATAATACGTATCAGGAATATCTTGTATGTCTCACGAACAATCACAGACACCTTCCCAACCTGTATCCAAACCACGTCGCAAAACCAAGCGGACCGTACTGCTTTTTCTGGTGCCCATCATGGCGGTGGCGGGAAGCGTGGCGGTCTATCTGCATGGGGGCCGTTATGTGGAAACCGATAACGCGTATGTGAAAGCTGATAAAACGTCAATTACTGCGGAAGTCTCCGGGCGCATCATCAATGTTCCGGTGGAAGAGAACCAACATGTCAAAGCGGGCGAGTTGCTGCTGCAAATCGACCCAACCTCGTACGACATCGCGGTGGCACAGGCGCGCGCCAATCTTAATGATGTCAGCACCTCACTGACCACCTTGAAGGCGGAATACCAGAGCAAACTGGCGAACATTGAGGTGTCTAAAAGTCAGCATGAATACCTTAAAAAAGAAGAAGCGCGTCAGTTTAACTTGTTGAAGAAAAAATACATTTCTGAATCTCAGTTTGATTCGGCGCGCCAGAAAACCTTGGTCGTGGAACTTGAAGTCAACGCACTGAAAAAAGAACTCAAGCAAATTGAAGAGAGCTTAGGCGGCGATGTGACAGCGCCAGTGGAACTGCATCCGAAATATCGTGCGGCGTTGGCAGCTCTGGAAAAAGCGGAAAACGATCTGCAACACGTGAATGTGTACGCGCCCGCAGATGGTGTGGTCACCAAAGTGGTCGAGAAAGGGCAATACACGTCACCGGGCACATTGGCGATGATGCTGATTTCAGCCTCGGATATTTGGATTGAAGCGAATTTTACCGAAACCGAATTGACACACGTTCAGGTTGGCCAGGACGTGGACATTAATGTCGACTACGCGCCGGATTTCAAATGGCATGGCGTAGTGGAAAGCCTAAGCCCAGCAACCGGATCTGAATTCTCAATCATTCCGGCGCAAAATGCGACGGGCAACTGGGTGAAAATTGCCCAACGTTTGCCGATTCGTATCCGTATTGAGGCTAACCCAGAAGCGCCGCAACTGCGTGCAGGGTTAAGCGCCGTCGTGACGGTTGATACCAAACATCAACGTCATCTGTCGCTGTAAGGCTGAGGCGCTCAGATGGAAAGTCATGCGACACCTGTCGCGAGTGATGACAGCGGTAAACGCGGGTTTATTACACTGTCGGTCATGCTTGCGACCATCATGCAGGCACTCGATACCACCATTGCAAACGTGGCGCTGCCGCACATGCAAGGCGCCATGAGTGCAACGCAGGATCAAATCTCGTGGGTTCTGACGTCGTACATCGTTGCTGCCGCAATTGCGATGCCCCTGACGGGTTTTATCGCGGCGCGCATTGGTCGTAAGCGTCTGTTTCTCTATTCGGTAGTTGGATTTACGTTTGCGTCGGTGCTGTGTGGTGCGGCGCAATCGCTGGAACAAATCATCCTCTTTCGCTTGTTGCAAGGGATCTTCGGCGCGAGCTTGGTGCCGCTCTCCCAATCGGTGCTGCTCGACACGTATCCCACCGAACAACATGGTTCGGCGATGGCGATGTGGGGCGTGGGTGTCATGGTCGGGCCGATTCTGGGCCCGTCATTGGGGGGCTGGCTCACCGAGTATTACAACTGGCGCTGGGTGTTTTACATCAACGTGCCGTTTGGGATTCTGGCGTGGCTTGGTATTGCGGCGTTTGTGAAAGAAACCAAGTTAGACCCCAGTCGGCGTTTTGATGTGTTTGGCTTTGCGCTGCTCGGCCTTGCGATTGGGTGCTTGCAGATGTTTCTCGATCGCGGCGAATCGCAGAACTGGTTCTCCAGTATGGAGATCGTCATTGAAGCGGGCATTTCCGTGTTGGCGTTTTACATGTTCACCGTGCACATGTTTACTGCCAAAGCGCCGTTTTTAGAGCCGGTCATGTTCAAAGACCGCAACTTTGTGGTCGGGCTGTTGTTTGGCTTCATGATGGGCGTGATTTTGCTCGCGACGATGGCATTGTTGCCGCCGTTCCTGCAAAACTTCATGGATTATCCGGTGTTGGATGTTGGCTTACTGCTCACGCCACGCGGTTTTGGCACCATGGTCGGCATGATGATCGTCGGGCGGTTATCGGGCAAAGTGGATTTGCGTTACCTGATCACCATTGGGTTATTGCTGATGATCTTCTCGTTGTGGGAAATGACGCACTTTTCAGTATTCGTCACACGTTGGGAAATCATCCATACCGGGATTGTGCAGGGGCTGGGGCTGGGATTGGTCTTTGTGCCGCTGTCGACGCTCACGTTCTCCACATTGGAACCGCGCTATCGCAATGAAGGAACGGCGCTATTTAGCCTGATTCGTAACATTGGTAGCAGCATCGGTATTTCGGTGGTGGTGACTTATCTTGCGCACCGCGCGCAGATTAACCATGCGGTCTATTCCGAGCACATCAATCTGTTCAATCCGGCGTTGCAAGAGGCGGTGCAGAAAGGGGTGTATGACATCTCGAGCACGGCGGGATTGGTTGAAGTCAACAGCATGGTCAGCAGCCAAGCCTATATTTTCGGCTATTTGCAGGATTTCCGTTTCATGATGTACGTCTGTGTGGTGATGATTCCGCTTTTGGTTTTGTTACGCAAGCCGGGGAAACGTTAAGTTTCTATTGAATAAAACGCCGCTCTGCGGCGTTTTTGTTTTATTTTCTCAAGTATTAATCTCAATACTTAGCTTTTCGCGATAAAAACTCATCACACCACGATGTTTTTTTCTCGGACGATCTTATAAAATCTCCTCAAGACTTCTTGATTAACTTCACAAAAATGTCATCAGTTTCGCTCCAAGCGGCCCAAATAGCAGATTTAGAAATTTTGAATCAATTGATGTTCGACCTGCACGATGAACACCATCGCGCCTGCCCGGAATATTTCAAAACGGCAGAAGAGGTGGAGCAGGAAAAGAGTATCGCGCGCTATATTGAAAATCCGGATTGCTTGGTGCTGGTGGCGAAAGTCGATACCCAGATCGTCGGTTTCATTACGGGGTATTTTAGTGAATTAGTCTCATCGGTCAGTAAGCCTGTGCCGATGGGCAGTATTGATGAGCTCTACGTGATGCCGCAATACCGCCAACAAGGCATCGCACGCCAACTGTTTTCTCGTTTAGAGCAAACGTTTGTTGAGTATGGCGTGGCCGAGGTGTTTGTCGAAGTCTGGGATTTTAACAAGGAAGCACAATTATTTTATCAGGATGTCGGTTTTTCCCATCATATTCATTGGTTGAGAAAGTCAGTGCGTCGTTCTTAGGTGGCTGACCCTTTGTGATAATAGGTTATTAGTGTGTACAAGCGATTGTCAGTACTCGGCTTCAGTTTAGTGATTTCTCTCGCGGCGTCGTTTTTTACGTATGCCGCTCCCCAAGTCGCGCCCGAGCATTTAAGAGGGGCGCTGTGCCTTGTTCGAGCTGACGACAAAATTGTGTTGGTCGACGAGATCATTACCAAACAACTCTCCCTGCCTGGCGGCACCATTGAAGGCGGGGAATCACCAGAATTGACGGCGCAACGTGAAACGTGGGAAGAAACAGGCTTGGTGGTGACGGTCGGCAAACTGCTGGGTTATACCGAAAGTGCCGCCGTTTATGATTGCGTCAGCGATTCAGACATCATCGTGTATCAATACATCAATCGCTGGGGCGGGTATGAATTGCCAGTATGGTTTGCACCGCATTACGGCATTGAAGTGTCACAAGCGATGTTGGTGCATCCGAGCCGAATTGCAGACAGCCAATATCGTTTCCCCAAACAGTGGGCGCATATTCAAACGCTATTTAAGGACGCGACCAATCAGTCAACCAATGTGGTGCCTGAACTGATTAAAGCGGCTCCCGCGCTACATCAAACCGAAATCGGTTGGATTGTTGCGCTGCAATACGCAGTGGCAAGTTTGCCGCACGTGGTTGAAACGGCGTTGAGCGAACTGATTTTGGTCAGCGGTGCGTTGGCATCACCGGTGCTGGGGCTGTTGCTGTTTCCGTTTTTCTATTGGCAAAGTGGCCGCGCGTTTTGCTACAAAGCTTTCTTTTCTGTCACGGTGATTTCGCTGGTGTGCTTGATCGCTCAGCAAGGGTTTGCCTTGCCGCGCCCACATGCGTACATGCCATCGATTCAACTGGTGAGCAGTTCGGGTCACGGCTTCCCTAGTTTACCGTTGGCGGTGTGGGTGTGTTTAGGCATTCTCTGGCTACTGGAAAATGAAAAACTGGGCTGGAATAAAAGTACAGGCGCGCTACTGGTGTCAGTGTTGTGGCTGTCGTTATCCAAGTTCTATTCGGGCAGCGCGTTTATCGTCGATATGTTGGTCGGTGCGGTGCTGGGTGCGTTGGTTGCATGGCACATTGTGCGTCTGGATGAAAAAGCGCAAATTCAGGTGGATCGCTTGCTGTGCTCAAGAGGGCCGTGGCTCACTTTGACGGCGATCGCCGCAGTGGTCACGTATTTGTGGCCGATGCCTGTGTTCACCTCTTGGCTGGTCGTGTTAGCGGTCATGACCGTGGTGGTGATGCTGACGCGAGATGCCAACACCCATGCGATGTCATTTCGACAACTGCTGTTTGTGATTATGGCGTTACTGCTCGCCAATGAGCTGGTGAGTTACGCCGCAACGTTCGTGTCATCCAGTGGCACATGGTCGTTGGCGTTGAGCACACTGCGCGAGCCGATTCTGATCATCTTGTTCGTGCTCATGGCACGGCTCGCAACGCGGCAGTCCGTCACGGAAGTGACTCCTTCATGCGATTGAACAAAGCCCGGTGATCTCACCGGGTTTTTTATTTCCCGTCCTTTGCTCATTACGTCCTTCGAATAATATTCTGTTATTTCAACGAATTGTTCGAGTATTCCTCTCATCAGTAAATTGGCCTGATTCGGCCTGTTTCTGCACCGACTTGATTTCACGCAAAATCATCATGTCATCTGAATATTTGGAAATGATCGATTTCTTATTTCGATAACGTACTGATATATAATTAATAAAAAATATTGTAAGAATTTATTTATTAAATATTAATATGAAACGCTTGTCATAAAATTGCCGTGGTCATAGGATAGCTGAGAACACTTTTTGTACAGGATGTGTGCAAAAGATTCGTCTGGTTTTGACAAAATTATCTATACGTTATGGTCATTCCATCTGAAATGACCTCATGGAGGATACAAGATGTGTAATGTTTTAGTGTCTTTTGCTGAACAGGTAAAAGCGGCCCCAAACAGCATCGCAGTGAGCCACGGTGATCGACATTTAACTTATCAGGAACTTGCCCACAGAAGTGACGCATTGTGTGGCGTTCTACAGCAAAACAACGTGCAGTCTGGCGACATTGTCCCTTTAATCGCGCAGCGAACCCCGGAATTTATCATCGGCATCTTGGCCATTTTAAAAGCAGGGGCAAGTTACATTCCCGTCGATATTCATTACCCGCAAAAGCGCATTATTAACATTACCGAGCAAAGCCATGCACCGGTGATCCTCTTGAGTCACAACGCGTTTTCTTCCATCCTTGGCGACACCGACAAACGGGTGATTGCCATCGATCGCGAGACAGAAAGCAGCGCAAATACGTTCACGTCAGTGCCGATTGCCGCCGACAGTACCGCTTATGTGATCTTTACGTCGGGCACCACGGGCGTGCCCAAAGGCGTGATGGTGTCGCATGCGTCCTTATACAACTTAGTGAAATGGCATAACGATGAATTCGACATGACGCCCGCCAGTCGTAGTTCCTTGATTGCGGGGATCAGTTTCGACGTCGCGCAATGGGAGGTTTGGTCGCCGCTGATGTGTGGGGCGCGATTGGTGTTGCCAGACAACGAAGAAACCCGCTTACAACCTGCCAGTTTGTTGAAGTTCTTTGCCAAAAACGACATCACACACGGTTTTGTGCCCACGGTGATGGTGGCTGAGTTTGTCGGTCAGCCGCAGCCCGATACGCTGGCGCTGCGTTACTTGTTCACCGCTGGTGAAAAACTCAGTCCGCTTAATTTGAGCCAAGTGCCTTACCAAGTGGTCGATTATTATGGGCCAACGGAAGCCACCATTTTTGCCACATGCAACCCGGTGGAATGCGTCACCCACAATCCAGAACCGAGCATTGGTTTCCCAATTGCAGGCGCCGAGGTGTTTATTTTAGATGAGCAATTGCAGCGCGTGCCCAAAGGGGAGCCTGGGGAACTCTTTATTGCCGGACCGGGGCTTGCTAAAGGGTACCTTCACAATCCTGAATTGACCGATCAAGCGTTTGTTACCGCGCCTTCGGTGCCGAATACGCGTTTGTATCGCAGTGGTGACCGCGCGCGTCAATTGGCAGATGGGCGGATTCAGTTCTTGGGGCGTTTGGATGATCAGGTGAAAATTCGTGGGAACCGAATTGAGTTGGGCGAAATTGAAAGCGTCCTGCTGCAAGTGAAAGGGGTAACTTCAGCCGTGGCTCTCGTCACCGATGAAGCGTCGTTGGGTGAGAAAAAAATCCTCGCCTTTGTGGCGGCAGACGGCGTGGAAACGGCGACGTTGCGCGACAAATTAACAGAGATGCTCCCGGACTATTTCATGCCTGCGGCGATTCAAATTTTACCGCGTTTGCCATTAACGCCGAATGGCAAAACTGACAAACCCGCGCTGCTGGCGAGTTACCACGCCAAAGTGGCGCACGAATCCAATGCGGTCTTCCAGGGGCTTGAAGCGGTGTTGGCCGAAATCTGGAAAAAACTGTTGGGCGTGACGATTGCGTCAGCGGATGACAATTTCTTTGACCTCGGCGGCCATTCGTTGATGGCGGCCAAACTCGCCACGGCCATCACCCAGAAAACGGGCACACGTGCTTACGTACGTGATATTTACGACTCACCGACCATTCGCACGCTGGCGCAGACATTAGAAGAGCGTAGCAAAGAAACACCACCGACTGCAGATAGCGAGCCGTTGCGTATTTTGCAAGACGATGTGTTTCTCTCGGATGACATCGTGTTCAACAACGATTGGCGTGCTGAGCAGATCACCGCGCCACGCACGATTTTCCTCACCGGCGCCACCGGTTTTGTCGGCTCACAGCTGTTAGCGGATCTGTTAAAAACAACGTCGGCGCACATTTATTGCGTGGTTCGCAGCCACAGTGACGAACAAGCGCGCAAACGCATTGGCGACACCTTGGCGCGCCATGCCGTAGGGTTGTCGGCGGAGCAAGCGGAGCGAGTTCATCCGCTGGCTGGGGATTTAGCTGAGCCGAATTTCGCGCTGTCGCCAGAGGTGTATCAGCAATTGTGCCAAGACACCGACATCATTTATCACTCGGCCAGCGCAGTAAACTTCATTCAACCCTATTCGTGGATGAAGCGCGATAACGTGCAAGGGCTGCGCGAAATTATTCGGTTTGCTGGCGCGACCCGCACCAAACCGCTGATGTTGCTGTCGACCATCTCCGTTTACAGTTGGGGACACCTGCATACAGGGAAAACGGTGATGCGCGAAGATGACAGCATCGATCAGAACTTGCCGGCGGTGATCACCGATATCGGCTATGTGCGCAGTAAATGGGTGATGGAGAAAATTGCGGATCTGGCTGAATCACGCGGCTTGCCGTTGATGACGTTCCGCCTTGGTTACGCCACTTGCCACAGTCAATCGGGGGCGAGTGCGGATTATCAATGGTGGGGACGTTTGGTGAAAACCTGCTTGGAAAGCAAAACCATGCCGATCTTGCGCGATCTGCGAGAAGGGTTAACCACCGTCGACTACATGACGCAGTCGATTGCGGTCATCACCCGTAATCCAGAGGCGTTGGGGCACAAGTTCAACCTCATTCATGAGCAGAAAAATAACCTGACGTTGGAAGCCTTCTTCCAAAAACTGGAGCACGAGTTCAACCTACAATTTAAACGCATGCCATTCACAGAGTGGCTCGCGCAGTGGGAAGAGGATGTCGATGCGCCATTGTATCCGCTGCTGAGTCTATTTAAAGACAACATGACGGGCGGGCAATCAACCGTGCAGCTCTACCAAGACACATATATATGGGATTGCAGTCACGTGAAAGCGTTTTTGCAGGGCAGTGGTGTTGAGGAGCCGATCTTTAATCGCGAGCTGTTAGAGCGCTACTTGCAACGCTCGATCGGTTATACGATTCCCCAATCCGCCAATGTGGCCGATGAAATGTTGAGTTGAGCGTGACGTCGCTTCAATTCGAACGGTGATTCACTGTTTCGGTAGTTCATTTGATTGATCACGGAAAAAGGGCGTCTCAATTGAGTTTGAGACGCCCTTGTTTTTTAAGGTTGAAGCGTTTACCGATTAGCTTTCAAGGCTGAGGTAAGTTTCTAAGAATTGGCATACTTTTACCAAGTCATCGACGGCGATGTACTCTTCGGTGGTGTGCACTTTGGCCATCCCAGTCGAGATGTTCACCGTGGTCAAGCCTTTCTCGTTGAAGTTGTTGGCATCGCTACCGCCACCGGTACGTTTGGTTTTCGCTTCAATGCCCATGGCGTTAAACGCTGCTTTGAGTTCGCAAATCAGCGGATGCGTTTCGTCCAGTACAAAAGCGTTGTAAGCACGAGTCGATTGAATCACGGCTTCTGCACCATGTTTTTTCGCCACGGTGTCAAACGTTGAAATCATGTGCTCGACTTGCGCCGCCAGCTTGTCATCATTCAACGAACGCGCTTCGGCGACGATGGTCAGCTCTGGCATCACGATGTTGGTCGCCTGACCGCCATTCACCATGCCGATGTTGGCAGTGGTTTCTTCATCAATACGCAGCAGTTTCATTTGGGTAATCGCGTCGGCCGCTACGCTGATGGCACTGATGCCATCTTCTGGCACAAGGCCTGCGTGCGCAGGTTTGCCTTTGATGGTTACAGTGAGTTTCTGTTGACCCGGTGCCGCTTTGACAATAGTGCCAATTGGACCGCCGGTATCCAGTACCACCGCTTTGGTGGATTGAATGAAGTTCATGTCGAAGTTTTGTGAGCCTTTCAAGCCACCTTCTTCATGCACGGTGAACGCAATCTCAATGGTTTTGTGGGCACGGTTTTGTTCTTTCAGTGCGCGCACGGCTTCCAGAATCGCCGCGATACCGGACTTGTCATCGCCCCCTAAAATGGTGTTGCCTTTTGAGCGGATGATGCCATCTTCGATGATGGGTTCAATGCCGATGCCCGGTTTGACCGTGTCCATGTGACAGCTCAATACCACGCTGTCCGCTAAGGTGCCATCGAGGCGAGCATAAATGTTGAAGCCGTTGGAGACCGCTTCAGGAACCGACAATTTGTGGACCGTAAAACCCAGTTCGCCCAATTGCTCACACAGGTGTTCGCCAATGGCTTTTTCGTTGCCAGATTCACTATCAATTTGAATGAGTTGCAGGAAGTTGTCGATCAGACGCTGCGAGTGGATGTGACTCATAATAATACCTCGTAGGGAACAGTGGCCATACGATGCATGGAATCGCTGCGAACTGTGCTGAGTTAAATCAATAAAGCACGTAAAAAAGGCCAGTGATCACACTGGCCTTTTATGACGGTTTAAGAACATGGCGATTTAGGCCACGCACTCACATTCGTCAGGGTCGTGCCGTAAACAGCAGGTGTCGAGTTCAAGCAGTGCATCCGAGAACGAGAGCGGCTTGGCATAATAATAGCCTTGTTGATACTGCACGCCTTTCTCTTTGAGATAACACGATTGCACTTTGGTTTCGACGCCTTCGGCGACGATTTCGACCTGTAGTTGATGGGACAGATCAATGATGGCGTTCAGCACCGGCGCATTGACCGACTCCACACCGATGGTATCGACGAAGCATTTGTCGATTTTAAGAAAATCGAACTCAATGTTCTGCAATACGGAAAGCGCGGTACGTCCGGTACCGAAATCGTCAATCGCAACGAGAATGCCGCTGTTGCGCAGTTCATGCAGCACTTGTTGGCCTTGCTCATCCAGCAACTGACGTTCGGTGATTTCGGCAATCAACTGCAGGTTAATGTCTTTGTATGCCTTTGCGTACTGCTTCAGTTTTTCGACGCACACCGGATCAAGCAAATAGGATGGGGGAATATTCACCCCCATGTGATGACGTTCAATCAATTTCGCTTTGCTCCAATCACGGAGGACGCTATCCAACACATAGTCCGTCAGCTTATTGATGAGGCCGAACTCTTCCGCAATGGGAATAAAATTATCCGGGCCGACAAAGCCTAACTTCGGATTGACCCATCGCACTAACGCTTCAAACCCTTTGATTTCACAGGGTTCACTTCGAACGACAGGTTGGTACGCCATAAACAGCTCGCGCCGTTCAAGCCCTTTCCGTAAGTCGTCCACCAAAGAGGAACGCCCACCGAAGAAAAACAGCAGAATGGTGATCAGTACGGAGATAGCGAATGACACCGGAAGCGCACCCAATAGGTAAAAGGTTAATCGCTCGGTGACATAAGGATCGCTGGCTTCCAGCATTAACAAAAAGCTGTATCGATCGGACTTGGCGACCACACTGCGATTGACGGTATTGAAACTGGCGTTATATGGGTACGTTGTGTCGTGAAGTTTAAAGGCTAGCTTCTTGATTCGGTTGTCGGTGTGATAACCCAAACGTCCGGCAATGTAGTTTTTTTCAACCACAGAGATCACGCCGTGGGTCGTGTCGTGCGCATCGGCATCAATAACCAACAGCGTCCGTTTTGCAGGATCGCCTTCCAAATCAAACAGCACCACATTCGATTTGATTTGACCGTTCGGATAATAGCGGCTGATGTCACGATTCAGCTCGCCACGCTTGGACGAGCAGGTGATCGTCCCATCGTTGACGATCAACATTTCCCGCAAAATGCTCTCAAACAGCAGGTCGTCCTGCAATTTTTCGCAATTTCTCGGGTTATAAAGCGCTTTTTCGTTTTCGCTTCTCAGTTCATTAATAATGACTTCAATGCGAGAAACGTATGAATTGGCCATGTTCATTAAATTGCTGTCGACGCTTTCCATGCCTGCACGATACGCCGCAGAAATGACAATAGGTAAAGGCAACAGGATGATGGCCAGAGCCCGTTTCATCCATTGAATTTGTTGTTTGGAAAGTCGTCTTAACATAAATGAAATTTGTCTTAAAAATGATACATGCAACCAAATGCTTGCGCAGTATAAGTGAACGACCTCAAATCACGAAGGGTTATATTTGAACATTGCGTAATTTTTACACTGTTAGAATTTTGTCTGCGCCTCGTTTTGCTTAACGATTCTGTAACGTCAAGATTACCCTGTACGCATTTGTGTACTGTTGAATGTTGCTGATATTTTGTTCGCCAAAATCACTTATTCAACAAAATTATTATTTTATATCAATGAGTAATTGAGCATTTTTACCACGATTCTATTAATTTATACCTTTGATATTAGATGAAGGTAATGAATGTAATAAAAAAGTTACACTGCGTCTGGTCGACAGATGATGGGCAATGATTGGCTCCTCTATATCTTTTTAAAGCGCGCTCATTCAAATTTATAACAACTAATTAACAACAGCTAGTTGACAACAAAAAGACAACTGAACGGAAGGAGTAGAGCATGAGCGCCAACATCAACCCATTGGGTACCGATGGTTTTGAATTTGTCGAGTACACGGCCGCAGATCCCCAAGGTATTGACGATCTAAAGCAGCTGTTTTCTTCGTTAGGGTTTGCTGAAATTGCCAAACATCGTTCCAAAGAAGCGTGGTTGTATCGCCAAGGCGACATCAACTTTATCGTCAATGCGCAGCCGCGTAGCCAAGCCGAAGCGTTTGCCAAAATCCACGGCCCATCCGTTTGCGGCATGGCTTTTCGTGTCGAAGATGCCGCGTCTGCGCTGAAACATGCGTTAAACAACGGCGCAGAGGAGTACAAAACTGAAATCGGCCCGATGGAACTGAGTATTCCAGCGATTTACGGCATTGGCGAAAGCTTGCTGTACTTTGTTGACCGTTACGGCGATCGCAGCATTTACGATGTCGACTTCCACTTTTATGACGATGCTGCCGCGCGCATGCAGGAATCCCAAGCGGGTTTGATGGTGATCGACCACCTCACGCACAACGTGAAACAAGGCCACATGGACACTTGGTCTGGCTTTTATGAGCGCATCGGCAATTTCCGTGAGATTCGCTACTTTGATATCGAAGGCAAACTCACCGGGTTGGTGAGCCGTGCGATGACCGCGCCGTGTGGCAAAATCCGCATTCCGATCAATGAATCCTCGGACGATAAATCACAGATTGAAGAGTTCATTCGTGAATACAACGGCGAAGGCATTCAGCACATTGCACTGAGTACCGACGATATTTACCAAACCGTGCGCACACTACGCGAACGTGGCATGGACTTTATGCCAACGCCAGATACGTATTATGAGAAAGTCGATGCGCGCGTTGAAGGCCATACTGAGAATGTCGACGAGCTCAAAGCGTTGCGCATTCTGATTGACGGCGCGCCGATGAAAGATGGTATTCTGCTGCAAATCTTTACTCAAACCGTGATTGGCCCAGTGTTCTTTGAAATCATTCAACGTAAAGGCAATGAAGGCTTCGGCGAAGGCAACTTCAAAGCGCTGTTTGAATCGATTGAAGAAGATCAGATTCGTCGAGGAGTATTGAGCGATGCATAAGTGGATGACCTTCCCGCACCGGGAAGGGGTATGCTCCAAACAGGCGCATGCCGATTTCCCGAGTGACGCAATATATGAACGTGAAGCGGGCCGCAGCGGTTTCTTCGGCCCAGCGGCACACTTCCATCATCAACATGCCCCGACAGGTTGGAGCGAGTGGGAGGGCGAACTGCGCCCACGCGCGTTTAACTTCAATCACGTTACTGAAGCCTCGCAGCTTTCCCCTTGGTGTGTGCCGCACTTGTTGCACAATCAGGACGTGAAGGTTCGCGTCTGGAAGCTGGCGCAGCCGATGGAGTGCCTAGTGCGCAACGCCGATGGCGACGACTTACTGTTTGTTCATCAGGGCAAAGCGAATTTGTACTGCGATTACGGCCATATGAATATCAGCGAAGGGGATTACGTGTTGATCCCACGCTCGACCAACTGGCGTTTAGAACCGCAAGAGCCGCTGTTTCTGCTGATGATTGAGAACACTGACGCGGCGTACACGCTGCCGGAGAAAGGCATTGTCGGCAATCATGCAGTGTTTGATCCTGCCGTGTTGGAAGTGCCAAGCATCAATGACGCGTTTAAAGCGCAGTATTCCGAGCAGCAAACACAGGTTCAGGTCAAACGCCATGAGCAGGTGAGTGTGATTACCTATCCGTTTAACCCCTTGGATGCGATTGGCTGGCACGGTGATTTGGCGGTGGTCAAACTCAACTGGCGCGACATTCGCCCGTTGATGTCGCATCGCTACCATTTGCCGCCGTCTGCGCACACGACGTTTGTCGGTGCTGGTTTTGTGGTGTGTACGTTTGTGCCGCGTCCGATTGAAAGCGACCCGGGCGCGCTCAAAGTGCCGTTCTACCACAACAACGATGATTACGACGAAGTGCTGTTCTACCACGCCGGTGATTTCTTCAGCCGAGACAATATCGAAGCGGGCATGGTGACTTTCCACCCAGCCGGCTTCACCCACGGCCCCCATCCGAAAGCGTTTCAAGCTGGGATGGAATACAAGAAAAAATTCACCGATGAAGTGGCTGTGATGATTGATACGCGTCATGCACTACAGTTTGGTGAAGCGGCGCAAAAGGTGGAAAACCGCGAGTACGTCTACAGTTGGAAAGCAGTCAAAGAATAATAAGGATAGACAATGAAGTTAGCGACGCTAAAAAATCATACCCGTGACGGGCTGCTTGTGGTCGTCAGCCGCGATTTAACCAAATGCATTGCCGTGCCGGAGATTGCGGAGAATCTGCAGCAAGCGCTGGACAGCTGGAGCATGAACGAACCGATGCTCGATGAAGTGTATCAGGCGCTCAATGAGGGGGAGCTGTATAACGAAATGGAGTTTGACCCGACGCTGTGCGAATCGCCCTTACCACGCGCCTATCAATGGGCCGACGGTTCTGCATACGTGAATCACGTGGAGTTGGTGCGTCAAGCGCGCGGTGCTGAAATGCCGCCAAGCTTTTGGACTGATCCGCTGATGTATCAAGGTGGCTCCGATGCCTTCCTCGGCCCCAAAGACGATATCCTGATGGAAAGCGAAGCGTGGGGCATCGATTTTGAAGGCGAGGTGGCGGTGATCACCGACGATGTGCCGATGGGCGCAGATGCGGAACACGCGGCGCATGCGATTCGCTTGATCATGCTGGTTAATGATGTGTCTCTGCGCGGCCTGATTCCCGGCGAACTGGCCAAAGGGTTTGGCTTTTTCCAATCCAAACCGTCGTCGGCGTTTTCGCCTGTGGCTGTCACGCCCGATGAACTGGGCGAACACTGGGATGGGGGAAAAGTGACGCTGCCGCTGCTGTCGACCTATAACGGTGTGCCGTTTGGTTGCCCGAGTGCGGGGGTGGACATGACGTTTGAATTTCCACAACTCATTGCCCACGCGGCGAAAACCCGTCCGTTAGGTGCGGGCGCGATCATCGGGTCTGGCACCGTATCGAATAAGCAAGGCACCGATTTTGGTACTGCGATTGCTGAAGGGGGCGTCGGCTATTCCTGCATTGCAGAAGTACGCATGATCGAAACCATTCGCGATGGTCAGCCAGCAACACCCTTCATGAAGTTTGATGACACCATTAAACTGGAGATGCTTGATCACAACGGACAAACGATCTTTGGCAGCATTGAACAGCGTGTGGTGCAATATTTACCGCCCAAGCAGGTGATTTATGAGTGAACGTCAACTCTACGGCTACTGGCGATCATCGGCCGCGTATCGAGTGCGGATTGCGCTTCATCTCAAAGGATTGGCATACACACACTGTCCGGTGCATCTGGTCAAAGAGGGCGGCGAACAGCACAGCGCTGCCTATCATCAATTAAACCCCAGTGAGTTAGTGCCGACCTTGGTTGATGGAAAAGTGACATTGTCACAGTCTTTGGCCATTATCGAATACTTGGATGATGTGTATCCGCAAATGCCCTTGATCCCAAGAAGCGGGCATAAGAAATATCAAGTGTTGTCGTTGGCGCACGATATTGCGATGGACATTCATCCCATCAACAACCTGCGCGTTTTACAGTATCTCAGCAGCGAACTTGCTGTGAATGATGCGCAAAAAGCCGAATGGTATCGTCACTGGGTGCAGGTCGGGTTTACTGCGTTTGAAGAGAAGCTTAATACGCGCGCTGGGGCATTTTGTGTCGGCGACGAACTGTCGCTGGCGGATGTGTGTTTGGTGCCGCAGGTTTATAATGCCGAGCGTTTCGGCGTCGATATGACGCCGTATCCACAAATTGCACGAATCAGTGAGTCCTTGCGTCATATTCCCGGCTTTATCAAAGCCGCGCCAGAGCGCCAGCCAGATTCTCAGTAGCGGGAAACTTTGTATCATTGGTTAGAAATAACCTTCGCGCTGATAAGGGTTTAGTTGCATTGCAGCACAATGGCTCCCATAATGTTCGCGTCATGTGTCGCAGGGTCACAACGGCCTTGCTGACACCCAAATATGGGGAATTAAGTGTGCTTACTGCCATTAAAACGCTGCACAGCAAAATGTTTGAATTGGAACAATGGCGCATAGGGATCGTGCATCAAAGCCTCAATGAGGTGCTTACCATGGGCGTTCAGCCGAACAATATGGAGTGGTTTCCAGTTCAGCACTACGATTTTGTTGCCGACCCGTTCTTATTTACACTCGATCATCAACAGTACCTTGCCTGCGAAGTCTTTGACTATCTGCGCGGTAAGGGCAAACTCAAATGTTTCGACTTATCCGGAAAAGAATACCCTTTTTTTGATGCTATCAATGCCCTCGGTGGGCATAAATCGTATCCGTTGGTGATGGAACATCAGGGTGACTATTACGCCATTCCGGAAACCAGCGATCGCCGTGAAGTGGCGCTGTATCGGTTTGACCGTGCGACCCAACAATTCGTTTGGCATCAGGCGCTGCTGTCTGGTGGCGATTATGTGGATACCTCCGTGGTGGAACATCAAGGATATTGGTATCTGTTCACCTCTGGCGCCAGCGATCCATTCACGCAGCATCTGTTTATCTCCGATGAGTTCGCCGGACCGTATCAAGAGCATCCATTATCTCCCATTTGTCGCGATGTGTGTGGCGGTCGAAATGGTGGCGCCATCTTAAAACATGAAGGCGATCTGTATCGCTTTGGACAAAACTGCGATGGCGGTTATGGCAAAAGCTTGTTGGTGATCCGAATCAACACGTTGACGCCGACAGACTATTCAGAGTCCTACGTCAATGAACTGCATCCGGTCGCGCCTTACAGCGATGGAATTCATACCCTTGCTCATGACGATGACACCACCATCATCGATGCCAAAATTCACACCTACTACCTCAAAAATCTGTTGAAGAAGACGATATTTAAAATCATGGAACGATTTGATATTGAACGCCCCTATGATTAAGTGCTATTAAGCGATAGCAGACTGAGAAAAGGGAGCGGCAAGCGCACATATGTCTTTAGAACAATTGATTTCGGATTATGGCTATTTTGCCATTGCGGCCGGGACCTTTTTTGAAGGGGAAACCATTCTGGTTTTAGGCGGCTTTGCTGCGCATCGGAGCTATTTAGAGTTGCCTTGGGTCATTGTGTGTGCGTTTGCAGGTACCTTGTTTGGCGATCAACTGTATTACTACATCGGCCGAATCAAGGGCAAACAAGCGTTGGCCAAACGGCCCCATTGGCAACAAAAATCTCAGCGTGTGTTTGAACTGCTGGATAAACACCAAATTCTACTGATCTTAGGATTTCGGTTTTTGTACGGTTTGCGTACGGTCACGCCGTTTTTGATTGGGGCAAGTAAAGTGCCGCCGCTGCGTTTTCTGATTTTTAATGTCATTGGCGCGGCTTTCTGGGCGATTACTGTGGGTGTATTGGGCTATCTGTTTGGCAATACGCTGGAAATAGTAATTGGCAACATCAAGCATTATGAGATGCAGGCCTTCGCCGTCATTGCGCTCGTTGGCGTAGTCGCTTGGTTTCTACGTCATCGCAAGAAACGTTCACCATCAGATACTCAATAACATCATGACGCCCTTGGTTTTTCACCCAGGGCGTTTTATTTAACTGATTAATTTACTTAACGCATTCATTGATTTAGCGCGCTAATGCGGGGTAGGTAAAGAAAACCAGATGCGTGAGGTTAAAGGCGAAATGGAACAGGACCGCGACCCAGAGTCGGCCACTCCAGTGATACGCCAAACCATATCCCAAACCCGCCAATGCGGCGAACATGACCAAGAGCAATCCGCCAGCCACATGGGCTAAGCCAAACAGCAGACTTGCACTCAAAATGCCCACGATGGTGCCGCCCACGCGTGTCAATGTTTGCTGAATCACACCGCGAAACAGTGCTTCTTCAACCACACACGTTAGCAGCAGGTTGTTGAGCGCAAACAGCCACAGCCAATCCGGTAGCGAAAACTCGGGTTTCAGAGCGCCTAAAACCCAAGCGACCAACAACAACCCGAGCAGTGGCGGTAAAACACATAGCGTCTTTCGCCATTGAGGGGCCGCTTGCGTGCCTAGCAGCGCTGGAAATGCCAGCCAAAGCGCAAAGAAGACCAAAGGTTTGTCGATGTTGAGATAGAGCGAAAACGGCATACTCATCGGGCCGGAAATCACCTTATCGAGAACTTGTGTGTTGCCAAAGCCGGGGAGGGCGTGAATCATCAATGCCACGCACCACAGCAGCAATCCGCACCAAGCCAGTGTGTGTTTATAACCGGTGAGCTTGGGAATGAGAGCGCCTAAGCCTAATCCAAGCAGGCTGATCAATAGCGCGAGAGTGGAGAGCTTATCGCCCAGCCACGCCCCCGCTAAAGTCACCGCCAATAAAGTCAGCGCGGCCGGGCGTTGTTTGCACAGCGCGGCAAGAATCGCGAGGATCAATGGGATCCAAATCCACAGCGAGCTAGTGATGTTCATGTTGTTTTCCACAGAGTTTATGGTGCTCATCGCACGAAAGGCGGCGATTCTATGCAACACGGCACAAGAAACAGATTCTACCAGTCAGTACAGAGTTCTAATTATTTGAAACAATGTTTTAAATTTCATTTTCCCTTACGGAATATGAGAGTAATATAGATGGCAGAAACGACAAATAAAGGACCATTCTTGTGTTTATTGGTAAGACTTCACAACTTGAATTTGCGCAATGTTTATCACCTAAGCTCCTTACGTTGATTCGCGAAGCGCTGGCTAAATTGGCCGATGCAGAAAAAGAGGGCACGCCGATGGCAAGCGGCCGTCATGAGCTGGATGGCGAGCGCGCGTTTTTCTTCATCATGAACGACCACACGCAACATCTTGCGCAGCGTAAATCGGAGTGTCACCGCCGTTATCTGGACGTGCAGATTTTGCTGCAAGGCCGCGAAACCTTTGGTTATAGCCTTACGCCATTTGATGCGTTGGATGAAGACATGCTCGATGATCGTGACTTGGCATTTAGTGAACAACTGAATGATGAGCTGTTTGTCTCCATTCAAGCGGGCGATTTCATCGTATTTTACCCAGGTCAACCTCATCGTCCGTTGATTGCGACTGACGAACAGCCGATGCCTGTACGCAAAATGGTGATTAAGGTGGATAAAGCGCTGTTTGCGTAAGTCACCAGCGCCTGATCAGTGATGATCGTTGAAAAAAAAACGCCCGCATGACGCGGGCATTTTTGTGTTCGACAGTGTTGACGTTAAATAAAGCGACTTGGCCTGTCGGAGAAAATAGCATCCACTTGATTGAGCAAAGGAAACTTATCGCCATCGTTGACCGTGTAACACCAGATTTGATAGCCGTCTTGGCGCAAGGTTTGCACATGCTTTTCTGTCAACCAGCGGTAATTTAAGTTGGCACTGAATGCGTTCACTTCTTTGAGGACCGCTTTGTCTTTGGCAGACAATCGCTCGCTGAGCACGCCGAGCTTATAACCCGGGCAGTGCTGGTGGAGTTCGCGAATGATGTCATGACTGAAACTCGACAGCAGAATCTTCTCTTGCGCCAACGGGCTTTGATCCAGTTGCGCTTTGAGTTGCGACGCCACTTGCGCCACATCGTGATTGTCGACTTTGACTTCGATGTTCAACCCTAAATCGTTGGCAGCCGCCAGTTCGAGCAGTTCTTGCAGCGTCATGATGGGTTCGCCGCTGAACTTGGTGTCAAACCAGCCGCCGAAGTCAAATTCGCGCAGTTCTTCCAACGTGTAGGCATCGACGCGGCCTTTGCCGTTACTGCAACGGTTGATGGTGTGATCGTGACACACGATCAGGACATGATCTTGGGTGGGCTGAACATCGATTTCGACCCACTTGAGGCCCATATCGATCGCAGCCTGTACGCTGACTCGGGTATTTTCCGGGAAAGTTCCGGCCACGCCTCGGTGACCCACAATAATCGGAGACATAACGCTTCCTTAAGCTTTGAGATTGGCGAACTACGCCACGACCATATCGACGTAATGATGCTGACACAATTGTGTCATCTCAGGTGTGGCGAGATCGACAAAGAGTCGTTGTATTTCAGACAGTTTACCGCTAACCACCGGAGCATAGCGCCCCAATTTAGTTTTGTCTGCAACTAACCAACATTGTTCGCTCTGTTCGATGATGGCGCGAGTCAGATGGGCTTCTTCTGGCGTGAAATCGAGCAACTGACCTTTGTCGTTCAAACCGCCCACACCGAAAATACCAATCTTGATGTTAAATTGACGATAGAAGTGGGTGGTGGCTTCGCCGACCGTATCTTCATCCGACGGGCGAACCGCGCCGCCCGCGAGGTGAATCGCCATGTTGGGGTTGCGGCTTAAGGTTAATGCGGCGTTGATGTTGTTGGTGACCACGGTCAGCCCCGGGTGATCCAGCAGTGCGTGCGCCACATGTTTCGGCGTGGTGCCGATGCCCAGAAAAATACTGCTGCCTTCGGGCAATTGGTCCACCACGCGTTGCGCTATTTTCTGCTTCGCGGAGAGATTGATCAGCTCCCGATTGGTGAAGGAGAGATTGTCGTTGGCACTGGGGAGCGAAATCCCGCCATGCACGCGGCGCACCATGCCTTTGTCGCTCAAATCGTTCATGTCTTTGCGAATGGTTTGCACCGAAACATCAAAGCGTTCAGACAACAGCGCGCTAGAGAGCACGCCGTGCGCCTGTTGCAAATACGCCAGAATCTGTTTTTGTCGGGTCGATAAACTCACACGTATCCTTACGCAATCGCGCGTTGAGCCAGAGAAACAGGGCAGAGTCGCTTGCCATGTTCATCAAACAGATGCAGGTTGTCGGGTGTCACCGACAGCGTGAGTGGATCGTGGATCTGCAGCGCCATTTCCGGCGTAACGGCAATGAAATCGCGCTCGCTTTCCAAGCCAATGATGCGGCCATGCACCAGTTGATTTGGCCCCAGCGGTTCGACGACGTTGATATCGAGTTCAAAGCACAGCGTGTGTTCGCTGCAATTGAGTTGCGCATGCTCAGGACGAATGCCGAGCGTGATCGATTCGGCGCTCAAGCCATCATATTCGGGCAGATAACACTGTTGTCCGGCGACATGCAAGCGACCGTTTTTCAGCGACGCGGGCAGAAAGTTCATCGCCGGACTGCCGATAAAGCTGGCCACAAAGGTACTGGCGGGTTGGTGATACACTTCAGCGGGTGTGCCGACCTGTTCAATTTCACCTTGCTTGAGCACCACAATGCGATCGGCCAGCGTCATTGCTTCAACCTGATCGTGCGTCACATACACACTGGTGACGCCCAATTCACGTTGCAGCTTTTTAATCTCTAGACGCATGTGCGCGCGCAGCGCGGCATCGAGGTTAGAGAGCGGTTCATCGAACAGAAACAGCTGCGGATCGCGCACAATCGCACGGCCCATGGCCACACGCTGGCGCTGACCGCCCGAAAGTTTCGACGGTTTGCGATCGAGGTATTCATCAATCTTGAGCGTTTTAGCGACCTTGCGAATTTTCTCATCGATGGTGCTTTTATCCACACCGCGATTTTTCAGCCCGTACGCCAGGTTATCGTACACGCTCATGTGCGGGTAGAGTGCGTAGTTCTGAAACACCATGGCGATGTCGCGCTTGGCGGGTTTCTCATTATCGACACGACGGCCGCCCAAATGAATTTCGCCGCTGCTGATTGACTCCAACCCGGCGATGGAGCGCAAAATGGATGACTTGCCACAGCCAGACGGGCCAACCAGTACAATGAATTCACCTTGCTGAATCGATAAGTCGACCCCTTTGACTGCGCGGTGGCCGTTTTCGTAGGTTTTCACCAGTTGTTTGATATCGAGCATCACGTTGTCCTGCTCCTTGCGCGCTGCGCTGTGTACTAAATGCATCACGGAATTATTTTTCACTTTCGACAAGTCCTTTCACAAACCAACGCTGGAACACCACCACCACCAAAACCGGCGGCAGCATCGCAAGAATGACCATGGCGAAGGCGTAGTCATAGCGGGGCAGGTTGGTCTCATTAATGTTGTTCAGAATCTGTTTAATACCCATCACGATGGTGTTGTAGTGCTCATCGGTGGTCATCATGATGGGCCATAAATATTGGTTCCAGCCGACGACAAACATGATGATAAAAATCGCCGCCATCATGGTTTTTGAGAGTGGAAACAGAATATCGATGAAGAATCGAATTGGCCCGGCGTTATCGAGTTGCGCCGCTTCCAGCAATTCGTCAGGAATGGTTTTAAAAAACTGACGAAAGAAGAAGGTCGCGGTTGCCGACGCAATCAACGGCAGAATTAATCCGGTGTAACTGTTGAGCATGCCAAGGCCGGACACCACTTCATAAGAGGGGATGATGCGTACTTCCAGCGGCAGCAGTAGCGTGACGAAAATCAGCCAAAACCACGCGCTGGCATACGGCAAACGAAAGTAAACCAGCGCAAACGCCGCCATCATCGAGATGATGATTTTGCCAATCGCAAAGCCAAGCCCCATCACCATCGAGTTAAAAATCATGGTGCTGGCGGTGACGTTACCGGCAAAGCCGAGGCTTTTATTCCACGCTTCGTCGTACACCGCCGACAGGTTATCGCCGATGCTCCATTGCAGACCTTCACTGATGATGGTGTTCGGATTGTGGGTCGAACTGGCGAAAATCAGCCAAATCGGCGCCAGCATAAACAGTGCGCCGGCAATCAGGATCACGTGATCCGACAGTTTATTGCTTTTCATAGTCATTCCTTAAACATCGTGTCCATCAGTAGTGCACGCGCTTTTCAACAAAGCGGAATTGAATGAATGTCAGGCCGAGCACCAGCAGCAAAAGCACCACGGATTGCGCCGAACTGCCGCCCAAATCAGCTCCCACAAACCCGTCGCGATACACCTTGTACACCAGCGAGGTGGTGGTGCCGCCGGGGCCGCCGTTGGTCATGGTGTCAATCACGCCAAACGTTTCGAAAAAGGCGTACGTCAGGTTGATCACCAAGAGGAAAAAGCCCGTTGGTGCCAACAGCGGAAAGGTAATTGTCCAGAAGCGTTTGCTGTCGCTAACGCAATCAAGCGTGGCTGCTTCTTTGACCGCGTAAGAAATTGACTGCAATCCAGCAAGAAAATAAACGAAGTTGACCGCGACCTGTTTCCACACCGACACCAAAACGAGTGCAAAAGTGGCATCGAACGGGTCGGTTTGAACGCTGAATGTCCAACCGACTTTGGCGAAGAAATCGGTCAGCACACCGATGTGTGGGTTAAACAAAAATCCGCCGATGATGCCCGCGACGGCTGGCGCGACGGCGTACACCCAAGTCAGCGTTACTTTGTACGAGCCTTGGCCGTGAATCACATTGTCGGCTTTGACGGCCAGCAGCAGCGCGATGGCCAGTGACAAAAACGAGACCAGTACCGAAAACAGCACGGTGAAACCGAGTGATTCCAGATAGTCGCTCGATTGAAACAGCATCTGGTAGTTTTCAAACCAGACGAACGTGGAGGACATGCCCCACGGGTCTTCCAGCATGAATGAGAGATAAACTGCTTTTGCCGCCGGATACACGAAGAAGATCGCGATGATCACGATTTGAGGCGCCAGCAAAACATAAGGCAGTGGTGAGTGAAAAAATTGTTGTCGACGTTCCACGACTCTTTCCAGTAATGCTTAACCCCGAGAATATCCGGTGAAGCGAACAACTTCCCGGTATCTTGGGGTTGGGTTAGCTACTTTTCGCGCAAGCGAAAACAGCATCAAAAAGAAAGCCTGCTTACTCTGGTGAATAAGCAGGCGAGCGCGTTATTGCACGGTGCGTGCGAAGCGATTCAGCAGTTTTTCACTTTCGTCTTCGACTTTGTTCAGGCTCGCTTCAACCGAAGCACGACCTGCGAAAATGTTGTCGAATTCACGGTGCATCACTTCACGAATCTGCGGGTAGTAACCGAGGCGGTAGCCTTTGGTCCATTCACCCGATGCCAGGCTCAGCTGTTTCACGCCCACTTCTGCGTCCGGCTGCTTGGTGTAGTACCCGGAGGCTTTGGTCATGTCATAAGCCGCGTTGGTGACGGGCACGTAACCGGTGGTTTCGTGCCAGTACATTTGCACTTCCGGGCGAGTGAGATAAGCGAAGAAGGCCGCGACCGCTTTGTCTTCCGCTTTCGGATGGCCATTAAGCGCAAACAGCGCCGCACCGCCGATAAAGGTGTGTGTGCCTTTGGCGTTCAGCGACTGCCAGTAAGGCAGGTATGTGGTGCCCAAATTGAAGGTCACGCGGTTACGCAGGCCGCCGAATGAACCCGAAGAGCCCATCCACATCGCCACTTCTTGACGTTCAAATGGCGTCTGGTTTGCATCCCAGTTACTGCCGTAGTATTTGAAGTAACCTTTGTCCGACCACTCTTTGAGTTTCTTGAAATGCATCACCATGTCTTGGGTGTTGAACATCAGCTTAGAAGAGAGTGATTCGTAGCCGTTCTTGTGATCAGAAAGAGGCAGGTCATGGCGCGATTTGAAGTTCTCAAACATGATCCAAGGGGTGTGTGACTGAGAAAATGCCACGTAACCTTTGGATTTCAGCTTCGCTGCCAGCGCTTCAAGCTGCTCGTACGTTTTTGGCGCTTCGCCATCTACGGTGCTCAGAATGTCTTTGTTGTAGTAGAGCACCGGTGTTGAAGAGTTAAATGGCATGCCCACCATTTTGCCATCGTTGTCGGCATAGAAGTTACGCACGCCCGCCAGGTAATCTTTGGCGTTAAATGAATAGCCCGCATCGATCATGATGTCTTGCACGGGTTTTGCCACACCCGGCGCATTCATGATGGTTGCTGCGCCGGCATCAAACACCTGAAGAATGTTTGGTGATTGGCCCGCACGAAATGCCGCAATACCGGCCGTCAATGTTTCAGTGTATTCACCTTTATAAACGGGCGTGATTTTGTAGTCGTTCTGCGATGCATTGAAATCGGACGCAATCTTGTTCACGGTTTCGCCCAACTGACCGCCCATGGCGTGCCACCACGTGATTTCTGTTGCCGCTAAACTGGATCCTGAAAAGGTTGCTGACAGCAGACCCGCTAACCATAGCTTATTCATTGTGTTTTCCCTTGTTGAGTTTCGAACGAGACTGTTCTTGTTTCGTTTGACGCTATGGTGGCGAAGAAATATGTCACATCCGTGGACGTTAAATTTCATTCCGATGAAAGATTTATGGATCGCGTGCGCGGCATCACAGGCTGTGGTTTATCGGACGATTGCACAGTGATAGCGCATAAATACTTATGAATGACCTAATAAGGCGCAATATCTCAGTTCAAAACGCCAGAATATGAGAAAAATACAAAATATAATTGGAACAAAGATTGCTAAGATTAGTAACATCACTGGACGTTATTGTCGTTTTTATCAGGGAAAGAAAATGAAAATAGGTGTGATTGGGGCAGGCGCTGTTGGGGTTGGGATCTGTAACTACTTGTTGACCTTAGGCAGTGTGAGTGAACTGATTTTATTGGACCGCGATGTGGCGCGCGCGGAAGGGGAAGTGTTCGATTTTCGCCACACGGCGGCGCTGACCTTTTCTAAAAATACCCGCATTGTGCCCACGGACGATTATCTGGAGCTGATTGGTGCCGACATCGTGGTGATCACCGCTGGCGCGCAAATTCAGCAAGGCCAGTCACGGATGGATCTGGCTGAAATCAATAGCAAAATTGGTGTGGATATCGCGAAAAAAATTGAGCGTGTTGCTCCGAAAGCGGTGTTGATTGTCGTGACCAATCCTTGTGACATTGTCACGCACAGCATCGTCGCCAACACCGGTTACAGCCCGGGCCGGGTGATCTCGGCAGGTTGCGTGGTGGATACCGCGCGTTTGATGACCATTGTCGCCCAGCGCGTCAATCTCGATCCGAAAAACGTGTTTGGTTACGTGCTGGGTGAACACGGTAGTCACTGTTTTACCCCGAAAAGCTTAATCAGTATCGCCGGACAAGCCGCAGACTATTACTGTGATGCCAACCATCTTGACCGCATTGACGCCGATGAGTTGTTGGAGTCTGTCAAACAGGCGGGTTATGAAATTTTCAAACGTAAAAACAACACCACGCACGGTATCGCGGCCAGTGTGTTTCGTATTATTCAGGCGGTGACCATCAACGAACATTCTGTGCTGCCAGTAGGTACCTTGTTGCGAGGGGAATATGGCCTCAACGATGTGGTGCTGAGTTTGCCTGCGGTGGTAGGGCGAAATGGGGTGGAAAAAATCCTGATTCATCCATTTACCGATGCCGAAATGCAGACGCTGGTGTCGATTGCAGACAACTTGCGAGAAAACATGATAAACGTCGCCAAATCGACGGGATTGAGCTACTAATTTGATCGGGCGAGTATTTTTGCTCGCCCGTTGCGGTTTTTACGTGCCAGCGCTGCGAAGGCTGCTATGCTTACTCCATCCAAGGAATGGATAGAACAGCAAAGGAAACGCGTGAAATTACATACTCTTAAAGGCTACATTCAGAACATCTACCTCGCCGAATACCCCGATAAACTGCTGTTACTTGATGGTGCCAGCCGCGCCGACGTGCCGATGATTCAAGCTTTTATCGAAACGACGCTTGAGCGTCCACTGAGTGACCTCAAGACCGTTGTCGTGACTCACATGCATCCTGATCACGCGGGCGGCGCGCACAAATTGCGCGAGTTGACGGGCTGCCACATCGTGTCGGCCAATAAGGCAACCCATTGGTATCAAGGTTGGGAGGGTGTGTTGATGTACCTGACCGATTTGGCGCTCGCACACTGGATGGCGAATCGCCTGCGCAGCCCCAAGCGCCGCTTATGGTTTGCCCGTAAGCTACTGGCGGACGTTCGTGTGTCTGACGGTGACACCATCCCCGGGTTTGATGAGTGGCAGGTGTTAGAAACGCCAGGACACACTGACCGCGATTTGTCGGTGTATCACGCTGAACAGGGCATCCTGTATGTGGCCGATTTGATTGTCGAAGTGAAGAAGCGGTTGATTTCTCCCTTTCCGATTTTCTATCCGAATCAGTATCGCCGCTCGGTCAAACGTGTTTTGGATCTTGCCCCCAACACATTATTGCTCGCGCATGGTCAGGACATTCCGTTTGATGAAGCGGCGTATCAGCACCTAATCGATACTGCGCCGGTTCGCCCGGCGACCCATTGGCGTGTCGCCAAGCTCAAAGCGAAAAGTGTGCTCAAATCGGTGTGGTTATTTGGCTTTCTGGAACGGAAAAATCAGCTTTGAGGTATCAAAGCCCGCCGCCTGCGCTTTTTTGAGGGCGGCTTGTAATTCATTGTCGGCAATGGTCGGTGTGCGTGACAGCAGCCATAGATAGTCGGTGTTGTAGCCGCTGACCAGCGCCAACGAGTAATCATCTTTCAAATCAAACACCACATAACTGCCATAAAACGGGCCAAAGAACGACACTTTCAAATGCGCGATGTCCGGTGAGGCGACAAACTTGGCTTTGCCTTCGGCTTCCTGCCATTGTTGCGCATGGTCATTCCAGCCTCGATTGATGACCTTGACGCTGCCGTCGTCATTGCGTGAATAAGTGGCGCTGATCTGGTTTAAACCCCGCTCAAAACTGTGGTCGAGTCGCGCAATTTCATACCACGTTCCTAAGTATCGATTGAGCTCAAAATGGCCGACCGGCGTCACTTTATCCGGCGTTCCGGTGCATCCCGCGAGCAACATCATCAACACCACGAATAGATTAAATTTCAACAATTTCATAACACTATCCTTTTTATACACGTGAAAGGGCATACGGAAGATAACGCATAGACGATCATTATTCATCGCGTGATTGTCGCCAGCAGGAAAAGCGGATAGAATGGCAAACTTAGTTGATAATGAGAGCTTTTATCAATAACATATTCGCATTCTCACGCGGTAAATGATTACAATGATGAACCTTTTAAAACCTAGCCTAGTACTGCTTTCTGCAGCGACCATGCTTCCAGCTTATGCCAATACTCTGGACGATGCGAAAGCCATTCAGAACAAAACCAATGCAGCGTCTGCATCCAGCCAGCGCACGATCGACAAAAGCTCGGCCGCCGCGATGGAACTGCAATCGGAAATCGAACAATTGAACGAAGAGGTCAAAAACCTCAGCGTTTACCGCGACCACTTGGCCTCATTGGTTGTAAGCCAAGACAGCGAAATCACCAGCCTTCAAGAGCAAATCGTCGAAATCAATCAAACTCGTCAAGGCATTGTGCCATTGATGTACCAAATGATTGATGGGCTGCAAACCAACCTGAGCGAAGATAAACCCATTCGCCTGACGGCTCGTGAAGACCGCATCGAAAAACTCAAAGCACTGATGCCACGTGCAGATGTCAGCGATGCAGAAAAATACCGTCGTATTTTAGAAGCCTACCAAATTGAGATGGATTACGGTTCGAAGCTGGGCGTTTACCAAGACACCATTCAACTGGCTGAGAACGATGCGGTGAAAGCAGATATTCTTTACCTTGGCCGCGTGTCGCTGATTGCGCGTAACCTGAACGCCACGCAGTACTGGTCTTGGGATCAAACACAGAAACAGTGGTCTGCGGTGAGCGGCAGTAATAAAGCCGATCTCGATACGGCTTACAACCTGGCGAATCAACAAATTGCACCCACCTTGTTGACGCTTCCTGTATCGCTGACTCAAGCGGAGGCAAAATAATGACCTTGAATAAACTTGTCTCTGTGATGGGGCTGAGCCTGATTCTGACCGCGCCAACATTCGCCGCGACAGACTTAGTGCAACAAGCGAGAACGGAAAACCGCACAGAGCAAACACACAACGTGAAACGCGAAGCGGATTTCAAGAAAACCGAACAAGAACTAAAAGCAGAAAAAGCGGCGTTGATTGCCAAACGTAATGCGTTGCAAGCAGAAGCCGACAAACTGTCAGCTCAATTCAGCAAAAATGAAAACAGCCTCGCGCGTTTGGAAGAAAAACTGCGCTTAGAAACGGGCAGTTTAGGCGAAATTTTTGGCGTTGTGCGTCAAAACGCCAAAGAGATCAAAGCTGAGCTAGAACACTCCGTTACTGGCGTAGATCGTCAACAATACGCATCCGTCATTGATGACATTGTGGCGGCCAAATCACTGCCTTCGATGAAACAACTGGTCGGCTTGTGGCATGCGATGGATGAACAGATTGTCGCCAGTGGCGAAATCAGCACGCACGACATCAACTTCATTGATGGCGAAGGCCGCACGCACAGTGCGTCCGCAACACGAATTGGTGCGCTCGGTTTGGTAACAGACCAAGGTTACGTGAGTTGGAACAACGCACGTAAAGATGCCATCGCTTATCACAAACAGCCTGATAACGGCCCAACGTCGTCTTCACTCACGGCGATCGCACAAGGTGACACCGCGCCTGTGGTTCTTGACCCATCGCGTGGCACGTTACTTGAACAACTGGCACAAGCACCGACGCTAAAACAACGCCTTGAAGCGGGTGGTGTGATCGGCAAGATCATTCTGGTGCTACTGGCCGTGGGCCTGATCATTGGTGTGTATCGCGGTGTGGTTCTGGCGATCGCACGTCAGAAAATCAAAGCGCAACTGAAAACGCCAAATCAACCGGGCAACAACCCGCTGGGTCGCATTCTTTCGGTCTACAACAAAGAACAAAACCGCAGCGTGGAAGCGCTGGAACTACGCTTGCTTGAAGCAGTCGTGGATGAGCAAGCGGGGCTTGAAAAAGGACTGTCGATGCTGAAACTGCTGGCTGCACTGGCACCGATGCTGGGTCTGCTCGGTACGGTGACCGGGATGATTGAGACCTTCCAAGTGATCACTCAGTTTGGTAACGGCGATCCAAAAGTAATGGCGGGCGGTATCTCAATGGCACTGGTCACCACGGTGCTTGGCCTTGTGGCGGCCATGCCACTGTTGCTGGCGCACAACATCCTCAGTACCCAAGCAGAAAATATCCGCAATATTCTGGAGAAACAGGGGATTGGTCTGGTCGCGGAAGAAGCGGAACGCGAATGTGGCGTGACGCCAGCTTCTAGCGTGGTTGGCAACGCAGCGTAAGGAATCAAGATGAACCAAGCAGACTGGTTGTTTTCACTGAAAAATCTGTTTTTGCCACTGTCAGAGTTTATGGCTCAGGGCGGAACAGTGCTTTGGTGGCTGGCTGCGGTCGTCGCTTTATGTTGGCTGTTGGTGGTGGAGCGCGTGATTTATCTCGCCTTCACGTTTCCTAAACAACGTAAGCAGTGGGTTGAACAGTGGCATGCGCGCCGCGATCATCAATCGTGGCACGCACATGCCATTCGTGAAGGGTGGATTGGTCAGGCTCATATCGCACTGACACAAAACCTCAACGTCATCAAAGTACTGGTTGCCATTTGTCCGATGCTCGGACTGCTTGGCACCGTCACCGGGATGATCTCGGTGTTTGATGTGATGGCAACCCAAGGCAGCAGCAATCCAAAATTAATGGCGTCAGGCATCTCTCTTGCGACTCTGCCCACTATGGCAGGCATGGTCGCTGCGCTGGCCGGTATGTTCGTGCACGCGCGTTTGGCTAAAACCTGTCGCCTGTTTGAACTGAAATTAGAAAAATCGTTAAGGAGTCAGCGATGAGACTCGGTCGACGTCAGTCGAAACAAGAAGAGGCGCAAATCGACCTCACCTCAATGCTGGATATCGTATTCATCATGTTGATCTTCTTCATCGTGACCAGCTCGTTTGTGCGAGAGTCCGGTGTGGAAGTGAATCGTCCGTCTGCGGCCAATGTGGTGGCGCAGAAAGATGCGGGCATTTTCGTGGCCATTACCTCAGCCAACGACATTTATATTGATAAACGTCAGGTTGATGTGGAGCGCGTTCAAGCCACGTTGGAACATCTCTTACTGGAACAACCGGAAGCCTCTTTGGTGATTCAGGCGGATGAACATGCCTACAACGGCACGGTGGTTAAAGTGATGGATGCGGCGAAAGGCGCGGGCGTGAAGAACATTGCCTTGGCTGCGGAGAAACGCTAATGGGGCGTCTATTGTTAGCCATGCCATTTGCCGCAAGCATCTCGATTGGGTTGTTTGCCTTTATGGCATGGATGGTCAACAACGACGGCATGCGAGCACCTAAGCAAGGCGAATCGCTGAGCTTTAACATGGTGATGGTGGAACAAGAGCAGGATGTGCAACGCCGCCAACGCAGTGTTCCGGAGCAACCGAAAGCCCCGGAACAGCCGCCAGAAACACCGGTATCACAAAAACAGACAACGGCCAGCAACACCGTTTCGCCAACCAGCGTACCGTCACTGGGTTTGGATACGGCGATCAATGGCATAGAAATCAGCGCGCCAACCTTTGGTGACTTTGGTGTGAACCAACAAGCGCTGCCACTCTATCGTGTTGAGCCAAGTTATCCGCCGCGTGCGTTGAAGCGGGGTGTTGAAGGCTATGTGGTGCTTAAATTTACCATTGACGAAACGGGTCGTCCGACCGACATCGAAGTGGTTGATGCCAATCCGCGTCGTATGTTTGAACGTGAGGCAATGCACGCGTTGAGAAACTGGAAATACCAACCCAAACTATTGGATGGCAGTGCCGTATCTCAGCCGGGTCAAACCGTAAAACTGGAGTTTAAATTAGCCAAATGATGAAACGATTAATCGTCTGTCTATTGCTGATGAGCTCGGCGTCACTTGCGACAGCGGCGGAACTGAGCCAATACGCGGCCAACAAAGCGATGCGCGCCAACCAACTTGCGCAAGATAACAAGTTAAGGGAAGCCATCAACACGTTGAAAAATTCTGAGGTGACGCGTGCTTACGACAAAGCGTACTTTGCGCGAATGTTGGGTGTGTTTTATTGGCAAAACGAGCAACTGAAACCGGCGATTCAATCGTTGAATGATGCGGTTTCAAGTGGTCAACTGGTTGATGATCAAGGGTGGACGACGCGTCGCATGCTGGCCGATTTGCTGCTGATGAATCAGCAATACAAGCAAGCATTGCCGCACTACTATGAGCTGGTCAAGTCAGCACCGAAAGATCAAAAGGTGTATGAACTGTGGCTGCGCATTGGGCAAATTCATTATCAAGCGCAGCAGTGGCAAAAGTCACTCAATGCGATTGCACGTTATGAAGGTTTTAAACGCCCAGACGAAGTGACGCCACTGTCGGTCAAACTGGGTGCTCAGCTTCAATTGGAGAAGTGGAAAGATGCCATTCCAACCTTGAAGCGCCTCATTGCGCTGGAGCCGGAGAAAGGCAACTGGTGGCTGCAACTGGTCAGTTTAGAACTCCGTACCGGTCAGAAGAAAGATGCTCTTAGCAGCTTGGGTCTGGCTAAATTGCAAGGTGTGGCGTTAAGTCAGCACGACCTGCGTTTGTTGGCGCAACTTTATGCGCAAAATGGTGTGCCTGAGCGCGCTGCACGTGTGATTGAGTTACTCGATGAAGCGGACTCAGACATTCAACTGATCACCGAGCGTGCCTTCTACTGGCAACGCGCCAAAGAGTGGGATCGCGCGATTGAAACTTGGACGTTGGCTGCCAAATTTGATCGTCGCTACCACTGGAACGTCGCCCAATTGCTCAATCAAAAAGGCGAGTACCGCTCTGCGTTGAGCGAACTCGACCACGTGAAAGAAAAAGATCGTCAGCCGCAAGTGGCTTTGGCACGAGCGCGGGCGCTGTACAAGCTTAACCATTTGGAAGAGGCGCTGATTCAAGCGAAGCGTTCAAACAATCTTGACCCGTCAGATGAAGCGAAAGGCTGGATCAAATACCTCACGCAGTTGCGTCAAATTCAGACGCGCCAAACGTCGTAATACATCGCAACGCCATCTCGAAAAGACCTCCTTGTGAGGTCTTTTTTCGTTCTGAACACCTGTCGGGTATCGGCGTCGTTGAATGCTTGTTGCCCAATCAAGCGCTGGGCTAGGGCGAATGATGAAATCATAGTAACTTGCAAATGATATTGATTTGCAAACAAGAATGGTTCTTTGTATGCTTTACCCCATCATCGAGTTTCAGGATCATCCTTCGTCATGAATAAGGTCAGCACGCAGAGCCAAGCCGCCTTTGAATCGTTGTTTCACTATGCGCAACAACTTACGCCTTATCTGGATGGTCGTGTGGGGGTTGCCCAAGCGGGGGAAGAGGCGATTGCGCTTGAACGTCACAATGGCGACACGTTTGCCGCAATTTATGACGAAATCAAAGCCGCGTCTCCTGAAGCTGGGCAAGCTTATTGGCTAACTCGCACCTGGGGGCTGTTGTGCTGGCAACCGGTGTACCTGTCATTTCTCTCCGTTTACACACAAAAAGCGTTGCCGGATTTTACCCGCATGACGCAATATCGCCGTCCGCTGTTTGTGGCTGGATTCAGTTTTGAACCGCATGAATGGCAGCATGGCAATCGCACGCAGTTGATCCATCGCGTGGCCCATCAATTGACGACGCTGTTTGAACAATATCGCGCAGAGATGAACGAGTTCGTGCGGATTCGTCCGGGGTTTACGCAGCATCTCTTAGCTGACATGCTTTTGAGTTGTCTGGTGAAATTGCAGCAACTTCGGCCGCACTATTCCAACGCGCAAATTCTGACGCAAGCGCGCGTGTGGTTAGCGGCGTTTGATCTGCCAGACAAACACTTATCCAGCTTGAAATTGGATCCAAAATCCCAACAACTCACCTTGGTGCGTAGCAGTTGCTGCCTCGTCTACAAATGCAGCGGCCGCAAGGTGTGTCCGGATTGCCCCCGTGCAGCGGTCAATAAACAAGCGCAAGCGCTCGAGCTGACGCTTGTTCATTAAGTTACATATGCAATCCCTATTCGATTAATAACTAAAACCCATTTGGCGCTCGGCGTGCATAGGCTTATCCTGATCACAGATTAATGATAAGAGGAGCATGCAGATGGCAGAGACAACAGCACTGGTAGTAGAAGGCGGAGCAATGCGCGGCATATTTGCCAGCGGCGTGTTAGATTCCTTCATGGATTTTAACTACCGACCTTATGATTTCGTGATGGGTGTGTCTGCTGGGGCATCGAATCTTGTGGGTTACCTTTCCAATCAGCCACTGCGCAGTTATCAAGTCATCACCAAACTCGCGACCAGTAAAGAGTTTTACAACCCAGGTCGATTTCTTCGTGGTGGTAGCTTGGTGGACGTTCGCTGGTTAATTGATGAAGCCAACCGCATCTATCCTGTGGATGAAGAACGCTTGTTCTCATCGATTCCTTTCTATGCGGCGGCCACCAATGTCGACACGGGTAAAGCCGATTACTATCGGGTGACGCAAGACAACTTTGCCACCGCAATCGAAGCCACGTCGGCGCTGCCCCTAGTGTACAAACCCACGCCATGTTTTTCGGGGGGCTGTTACACCGATGGCGGCATTGCCGATTCAATTCCAGTGAAAGAAGCGTATCGCCGCGGCGCTCGTGACATCACTGTGATCTTATCGCATCCGCTGAGCTATCACATGGCGAAACCGAAAAGTGAATGGATGATGAAACGCCTGTTTTCAAAGCATCCTCATGTGGCGAACTCAATCATTCACCGCTTTGAGAAATACAACGGTTCGTTGGAATTCATTCACAATCCACCGAAAGATGCGACGATTCGCGTGATCGCACCGCCAGAAAACTTTGCCGTCAAGCGCTTAACCATGAAGAAACCGCTGCTTGATGTCGGTTACGACATGGGTGTGAAAGCGGGCAGAGCGTACATTCAGTCCCAAGGAGCCTTATGATGAATTTTATAGAGAAAATGGTCGTTTTCGTGTGTGAGATCGAGACGTATCAAGATGTGTTGGCTGGCCTTGCTAATACGTACGAAGAAGAAGTTTGAAGCGGCTCGCGACTTGTCACACAGGGCCATGGCGTTGGGGATGATAAAGCATGATAACTCTCGCATCGTCACACTCACGCTTTTGGCCTCATTCGATAACCTTTCCACAATAGAGCACATCCCTGACTCATCTGGACGTGCTCATGCAACTCAAACTCACTCTTATTGCTGCGGCGTTATTGACGGCGCAGCACGCGCCAGCCATTGCGAATCCACTGGCTTTTGTTCCTGTCGCCCAAGCCAATGAATACCACGATGGCATCAATATTTATGAATATTGGCAGAGTGAAAAACTCGATGGTATTCGTGCTATTTGGAATGGCAAACAGCTGTTGACCCGCAATGGCAATCGAATCTACGCGCCACATTGGTTTACCGACCCGCTACCGGATTATCCATTGGAAGGAGAGTTGTGGGCTGGACGAGGTCATTTCCCACTTGTGCAGCAGACGGTGCTGGATCACACCCCATCTGATACGGCGTGGCGCAAGATTGATTTCATGCTGTTTGATATGCCGGAAGCTGCCGGCGATTACACCAAGCGTTATTACAACCTCAAATATTTAGTGGAACAGGCCGCCGCATCGCACATCAAATACATCGAGCACTCACCGGTGCTTTCTGAAGCGGAACTGTTGAACTATTTAGACTCGTTAATCAACCAAAATGGCGAAGGTGTCATGTTACGCAAAGTAACAGCGAATTATCAGGCAGGGCGCAGCAACGATCTGTTAAAGCTGAAAAAATATCAGGATGCTGAAGCGCGGGTCATGGGCTATAAATTTGGTAACGGCAAATACAAAGGCATGATGGGGTCGTTGCTGGTCCGCACTGACGAAGGCACCGAGTTTTACGTAGGAACCGGTTTTACTGACGAGCAACGTCAGAATCCACCTGAAATTGGCAGCCTCATCACTTACCGCTATAACGGCTTAACGGCCGAAGGCAAACCTCGCTTCGCGCGCTTTGTTCGCTTTCGTGCCGTGTACTAACGCCATGCCATCATTCATATCGTGAACTCACCTGATGGTGTTAACGACCCACCGTGACGGAGCAGCGCTTAAACAGAGCTTGCCAGTATTGCATGTGATGTTGGATCGCTTGGCGAAATGCTTGGTGGCTCTGCACAATGGTAAAGGCGTAGTCGCTCAACGGTGTCGGTTCAAACGGCGTTAGATTGGGTGCCAATGTGAAGTAAATGCTGTCAATTTTAGCGAGGTAAGGTTGCAGCTTCTCCACATAAATAGATTGAAATACATTGCGTAGATAATTGAGTTTGGTTGGGTTACGGTTGGCACCACAAACAATGGTGGCATCGTGTTGAGTTAATTGCTGGGTGGCCGCACTCAGCCAGCGCGCCGAATTGTCGAGCGAGAATTTCAATTGACCGAGCAAGGGTTGCTTCTCCAACGCTTCTTGATAAGGCGTGACAACTGGCAATGCCACCGCCAGTTGTTGTTGCGCAATGGCCGCATGGATGGCGGAGAACGTGGTTAACGCCTCATTAATCTGTGCCGTATCCCAATGACCTTCGAGCCATTCATGGCTGGTGAGCTGCTGACGCATGGCTGTGCTGGTGTACAACAAGTTGTGCCACTGCGCCGGTAATTGGTCGATTTTATCTGCTTCGATGTCACTTAATTGTTGGCGCAATTTCGGCGAAAGGTCGTTGTCGGTGATGCAGCGTGTGAGGCCGTGCAACAGTGCCAATTCATAATCAAAACGGCGAAATTCATCTTGAACTTTCCCCAGAACGGAATTGCGTTCTGCGATCAGCGAAAACAACGCACATTTGCGCAGTTCATAGCTGTCTAGTAAGCCAAGGGTGAGCGGGTCGATGGTGATGAGAAGATTGCGTTTATCCGGTAAGGTTTGATTTTGCGTGTCAGGAAAGGGAATGGCTGCGGCGTCCTGAACATTAGCAATGCGTTGAATGTAGTCGGCAAAATCACGCTCAATCGCAGGCCGCGCCAAGTCGCAACCTGTCATCCACAGCGCCATCAATCCAATCATCCAATAACGCACGCAACCTCCTTATACTTCATTCCGTATACAAAAAGGCCAGCGTTCTGCTGGCCTTCAAACTCGTGGGTTTAGCGGGACGCAAAATGCATTTGCATGTCGTCGTCTTGTTTCTGCACCCAGTACAGACGCAGGCCGAGCATCAATGCCGCCGAACTTAAGCCGATGATGAAACCAATCCAGAAGCCTTGAGCACCCATCGGTTCCACAATTAGATCCGTCATCCCCAAGATGTAACCGGATGGAAGGCCAAGAATCCAATAGGCGATGAACGTACGGTTGAAAATCGCCGCCATGTCTTTGTAGCCGCGTAGGGCACCTGCGGCGATCACCTGAATGGCGTCAACCACTTGGTAGATGGCTGCAAACATCAACAATGTCATCGCTAGGCTGACAACCGCTGGGTTCTCGGTGTACAACAGTGATACGTGTTCACGGAACAAAACGGTCAATGTGGCGGTGATAACTGCAGTGCCAACACCCACCATCAAACCGACGTTGGAAGAAATCGCCGCACCACGGAAATCTTTTTCACCCAGCGTATGGCCGACCCGGATCGAAACCGCCGCACCAATACTCATCGGTAACATGAACACCAACGATGAGAAGTTGAGTGCCACTTGGTGCGCTGCCACCACGAGGGAGCCTAATGGCGCCACCATCAGTGCAACCACGGCAAAGAGTGTCACTTCAAAGAACAGCGCCGCTGCGACCGGGAAGCCCAGACGGAACAGACGAATCTGCGCTTTCAGTTGGGGTTTGTGGAACGAATCAAACAGCTTAATGTGCGCCAAACGGTTGGATGTGATGACGTAAAACAGCAGCATGAAGAACATCAGCCAGTAAACGATCATCGTGGCCACGCCACACCCAATGCCGCCCAGTGCTGGCGCGCCAAATTTGCCGTAAACAAAAATCCAGTTGAGAGGAATGTTAAACAACAGACCAACAAAACCAATCACCATGGCTGGCTTGGTGAGAGACATGCCGTCGGTAAAGCTACGCAGCGTTTGGAACAATAAAAAGGCTGGTACCGCAAACACCATCGCGTGCATGTAACCGATAGATTTTTCCTGCATCATCGGTTCGACCTTCATCACGCCCAAAATGGCTTCGGTTTGCAGTAGCACGATGATGATCGGCACGGAAATCACCAGGGCTAAAACGCCGCCTTGATGAATTTCAAACGGAATTTTGTGCTGACGTCCGGAGCCGTTGAGTTGTGCCACCACAGGAACCAGCGCCATAAGCAACCCAATGCCAAACAGAATGGAAGGCAACCAAATACTGGCCGCGATGGACACCGCCGCCATGTCGATAGCACTTACGCCACCGGCCATAATGGTGTCAACAAAGCCCATTCCCGTCTGTGCGACAGATGCGATGAGAACTGGCGTCGCCAATTTAATTAAATTAGACGCCTCGATTTTATATTGATTACGGTGCACGAATTTCTCCGGAAGGAACGACTGCTAGAGCGCATCAAAAGCAAATTTTGATGCTGGAGTGAATGATAAAGAAATGTCACACTAAGCACCACGAAAAACTGTCGGAATCACAAAATGTTTACAGGTATTGTGCAAGGCACAGCAAAAGTTGTGACCATCGAAAAGAAAGAAAAATTCCAAACTCATGTGCTCGATTTACCGGCGGGACTGGGACAAGGCTTGGCGATTGGTGCATCTGTCGCGCATAACGGTTGTTGTCTGACGGTGACGAAAATCGAAGGCACGGAAGTTTCGTTCGATTTGATGCAGGAAACCTTACGCCTCACTAACCTGGGTGAACTCGCCCCGGGAGCTTGGGTGAACATCGAGCGTGCTGCGAAATTTGGCGATGAAATTGGTGGCCACAACATGTCTGGGCACATCAGTGCAGTGGCGACGATCACCGAGGTGATCGATACACCCAATAATCGAACCATTTGGTTTGAACTGCCAGCCCAACACATGAAGTACATATTGGCGAAAGGGTACATTGGACTCGACGGGTGCTCACTCACCATCGGTGAAGTCAAAGCGAACCGCTTTAATGTTCACTTGATCCCAGAAACTATGCAGCGCACGTTGTTTGGGCACAAGCAGGCTGGCGATCACGTCAACGTTGAGTTTGATCCCCAAACGCAAGCGATCGTCGATACGGTCGAACGCGTTCTCGCTGCCAAGCAGATGTAAAAAAGAGCGCTTAGGCGCTCTTTTTTTTCTCAGAAAATCTGTTCATCATCCGCATCGATATACAGCTCGATGGTGTCTTGTTGTTCATCCACCATCATGTTGAGGTGAATGGCATGACAACACGCGGGGCAGTCGTCATAAAATTCTTGGCTGCCATTTGAAGAGTCCAGGGTAATGCGGATGGAATGGCCACAATGCGGGCATTGAACCGTTTTTTCAGTGAATTCTCTCATCTCACTTTCCTTACATCTACGGGAGATGAGTTAATAGTAAGCTGCGAAGTTAGTTAAAGAGAGAAATTAAGTACAAACTTTGAGGCAAGGCATAAAACCGATAAAGAACACCCGTTAGCGTATTCTTTATCGTCACAAAGTGTATCCGTGATAAGTGACTAACTGTTTAAAAAGTAAGAATTTTCTTAACCAGTTTGTCCGCCTCGGCAAGGTAATGACCACCAAAGTGGTTGTAGTGATTCAAGATATGGTACAGGTTATAAATGTCTTTGCGTTCACCGTAATTAAAATCAAGCGGTAACACGCTTTCATACCCTTGGTAGAAATCAGGTTGGAACCCGCCAAACAGTTCCGTCATGGCGATGTCGCACTCGCGGTCGCCCCAATAACACGCTGGATCGTAGCAGATCGGGCCAAATGCAGAGTTTGCCACGTTGCCATGCCATAAGTCGCCATGCAGTAACGACGGACGAGGCGAGTGGTTGGCCAAACGCTGTTTAACCAGTTCAACAAACTCATTGATGTTGACCAGTTCAATGCCTTTTTCTTTCAGCAATTGCAGTTGCCAGCCAACGCGCTGTTCGGCAAAAAAGAGGCTCCATTTCTTCGCCCATTGATTGGGCTGCACAATGTTGCCAATGAAATTATCGACATCAAAGCCATACTCTTTTTGATCGCCCCATTGATGAAGCTGCGCCAGTTGAACGCCAAACTTAAAACTGTTCGTCGCATCGTCCAGTGGTTTGGTGGGCAGGTAATTGAGGATGATAAACGCATGGCTTTTGCTGGTGCCAACCAACACCAACTCCGGCACGGAAACGGTCGAGCTTTCCCGCAAAACGCGTAGGTTTTCGGCTTCTAACTCGTATTGGGGCAAATGTTCACGTTGGTTGAGTTTGACAAAATAACGCTCACGGCCATCGGAGATCATGTAGCACTCATGCAGGTCTCCGCCGTTGATCTTGTCTTTTTCTGTGATGTCGAATTGGAACATCAAAGTGTCTGAGAGCTGTTGCGCGATCGCTTGCCACATAGTTTTGCTCCGTCCCGGTACGTCGTTGTTGTAAGACAGTTTAGGCGATCATTGACTATATTTCAGACAACGAATGCACATAATTTCATTCACTTACTGACTCCGTCCTATAAATGCATATAAATGTGACTATTATCAAAAAACCGATAACCCATCATCGTAAGTTATCTCGGTTCACTCATGATCCAGTGCAATAATGTCGCCTTGTAATGCAATATTTAGCCAATCAACATACGACGTCGATTCATCATTTCAGCAAAATGTGTTCGTCTCTTGATATTGGGCAAGAATATGAGGGATTACCTCAGTGAGAAACTGTGAAAAAACGGACACATGGCTTAGTATTACACAAGGTAACGTCGTGTTTGGCATTAAGCGGTATAGCGGAGAAGAAAAGTGGTTGTAGAAACCGATGGTTATTTAGCGCTGATTGAACACCTGGCAATGAACATGGATATCTTTACACGTGAAGGTGACACTGGCGAAGAAAGTGTCGAAGACGTGGCTACGGATATGGTTGCCAGTAACATCATGGCTATTTTTGAACAAAACCCGGAACTCCATTCCAGCGTACGTTTTCAATTGCTGAAAGAAGCGGACTCTGTCGTCGACGATCTCGGCGAAGTGTTAGCGGGCGTGTGGGGTAAACCGGCAACCAACGAACAAATCATCTTCCTTGATGAGTATATTGCGTTGGTGAAAAACCTGTTTGATACAGCAGTCAGCCAATACGATTAATGGATCTCAGGCGGAGTCTCTATCCGCCTGAACTGCCAAAACTTGGAAGCCCAATATGGGTTATCCAACCTCGAAATCATCACACCTTGCGATGTTGAGGCATGCATAAATAGTTTGTTGCCCAGATAAACGCCCACATGCTGCGTGCTACGCGATGTCTTAAAGAACACCAAATCCCCATATTTTGCCTGATTGTATGCCACGGCATTGCCAACTTGGCTTTGTGACGTCGTGGTGCGCGGTAGGGGCTGTTGCCACGCATCGCGATACGCGATCTGCACGAATGCAGAACAATCGACGCCGCGTTTGGTATTGCCACCAAATTGATAAGGGACACCTTGCCATTGGTTGTAAATATCAAAAAACGCAATCTCTTTGCGCGCTTCGAATGAATCGTCTGACATGGCATTGGCCGGCGACGATGGTGCCGCAAGGCTTTCCGATACTTGGTGGTCGGGGGGAACGGATGAACATCCCGCAAGTGCGAGGCATACCACCAGAAAGGGAATACGTTTTCTCATCATCTGTCACTTAAATGAAATTTGAATGAAATATTTCTGACACATTCGATTCCTACCATGGCGACGGATCTTTAAAAGTGGAATCGGACTCTCAACTTCCTATGACTCAGCCTAATCAGCCAGGCAAAGCGTTGTCTCTTATTCAAACGCTCACTGCCATCTTTATGTCGATCACACTACTCGTCATCGTTCTTTCTGTCACTAGTATCAAAGGCATTGAACGAGTGGGTGACCAATTCAATCACCTGTCAGAGCAAGCACTGCCTTTGGCGATGACCAATGCGTCGCTCACTCAAAATATTCTCGAACAAGTTAAATTTCTTGGTTATGGCACTCGCGCCAAAACTGCCGACGAGCTCACCGCCATTCAGTCCAACATTTCTGAGCTCGAGACGCAAGCCCAGCAATCGCTGGAACATATGAAAGCGATTTCGGCGCAGTTTGCCAACCTCATCGACGCCGACAAATTGCAAACGTTGATGGAGAACATTCACCAACTGAGCGCGTTGTCCAACACCATTCTCAATGCCCAGCAACAGCAATTGACTCAGCAAAAGACCATTGCCGAGCAAGCGACCGGCTTCCGTTACGGATTAAGCTCGATTGGACCTGAGATGAGCCGCATCTCGTCGTTTCTTTCGGTCGATAATCCTGAGTCGATGGATGCCGCCAACCGCTTTACGGCCTCAGCCAGCTCGATGGAAAGCACCTTTTTAATGTTGATGATGCAAGATGACTTCAACAACGCGCAAACGCAATACAAAGAGCTGAAAAATCGCCTTGCTGGTTTGGCATTGGCGTTTGATGATTTCAAAGAGTGGCACCCAGATGTCATGGATTTTGCCAGCTTGACTGCGCCGTATGACATGGTGCAAACCGGATTTAAGTCAGGCGGTATTCTTGACCAGATCATCGACAAGCTGCACACCTCACAGCAACAAAACCAACAGTTTGAACAAGCGGCGATCGTGGCTCAAGCGACAGTGAACACACTGAACGCGTTATCAAGCGATGCAAAAGCACTGATTAGCGCCAAAGAGCGCGAAGTGCAAAGCACCATGTTAAGCGTCACTTGGATTCAAGTGGTGAGTGGTGCCGTCTTGGTCGTGATGATTGTGCTGGCATGGTTTGGTTTACGTCGATGGGTCAACAATGGCATGCGAAATATCAGCAAGCACCTCACCTTGATGACCGAACATGATCTTGCTCATCAGGCGTCAATGACGGGGCCGAAAGAGTTTCACCACATTGCGACCCAACTGAATCAGGTGATTGACAGCACCCACGAGTCGATTTCGACCGTGACACGCAACTGCGAAACCTTGTATCAAACCGCTGAGTTAAGTTACGACGCTGCTGATCAATCAAACAAAAGTTTGGCGTTACAGAATCAAGCATTGATGAACATGGTGACCACCATTAACCAGTTGGAAGCGTCGATTCGCGAAATTGCTGGCGTGACTAACGATTCTTACACCGATTCGCTGTCGGCAGCGAAGTATTCTGCGCATGGGGTGACCGTGGTGGAATTGAATCGTCAGCGTCTGCAGTCGTTGGACTCAACGCTCAACATCAACGAAGCCGCCATGTTGGAACTCGATACACGTGTGACCAAGATTCGTGAAATGGTCGATTTAATCAGCGGTATTGCCGACAGCACCAATTTGCTCGCACTAAACGCAGCCATTGAAGCCGCGCGTGCCGGTGAACAAGGGCGCGGTTTTGCGGTGGTTGCCGACGAAGTACGCAAGCTGGCCAGTGATACCACCACACAAACGGCAAATATTCGCGAAATGATGAATGAGTTGGTGCAAGCGGCTGGACGCTCGCGTCAGGCGGTGGAAGATTCAAGATCGGAAATGGCGCACGCACTGACTTCCAGCGAAGAGGTGAAAACCAGCTTTGCGGATATTGAGCAAGCGGTCACGCACATTCGCGCACGCGTCGAACAGATCTCAGTCGCCACCGAAGAGCAGGAGCGCGCGACGGCCGATGTCAGCCAATCAATCACACACATCTCGGAGCAGGGCGAACAGACCAAACTGCAATTGGAATCAATGGTCGAAAGCTCCGAACAGGTCGCGGAGATTGCCGGTCATCAACAAGCCATGCTGCACAAATACACGCTGAGTTAATGATCGCGAAATGGCTGGGTCAGCATTTTGTCCAGCCATTGTTCTCGGGGTTGCTGAAACAGCGGCAGTCCGATTTTCATCCCATCATGACCTTGTTCCGGCTGAGCGATATAGGTGTGGAACATTCGATCCCAAATCGACAGAAAGAAGCCAAAGTTGGAATGGGTTTCCCGTTCAATCACCGAGTGATGCACGCGATGCATGTCGGGCGTCACCACCACTAGACGCAACCATTGATCCACTTTGAGCGGTAAGCGCGCGTTACTGTGGTTGAACATGGCACTGGCATTGAGCAGAATTTCAAACACCACCACAGCCAGCGGAGAAACACCAATTAAGGTGACAGCACCCACTTTGATCCACATGGAAATGATGATTTCGACCGGATGAAAGCGCGTGCCGGTTGTGACATCAATGTCTTGGTCTGCATGGTGCATGCGATGCAGACGCCACAGGGTCGGCAGACGATGAAACAGCACGTGTTGAGCATAGATCACGCCATCGAGCAGGATCACTGACAGCACGAAAGCAAGGGCAGGGGAAAGGTTGAGCCAATACAACACGCCAAACTGAGTGACTTCCGTCCAGTGAGCGGCAGAGACCGCTAAAATCGGCATGGCGAGGGTGAGCAGCACGCTGTTTAAGCCAACCAACCCAAGATTGTTAACCCAACGCAACCATTTTCGCTGCGTGAGGATTTTGCGTGGCTGATTCGATTCCCATAACGCACAGGCAACCAGCACCAAAGTAAAAAACAGCAATCGAACCGCTTCCGTATGTTGTAGCATCACGCCTCCAGCAAATGTCCATTTCGCTAAAAACTTTGCGTTAATTTCCACACAACACTGGCGAACTTGGGTGGCTAACAGTAAAATCGCTGCCTGTTTTCCCCCTCTGTCACAGCGTTTATGAGAATTCACGCCTTTCATCGTTTGTATCAGTATCGACTCGAACGATCAACCAAACCTTTTTTAGCACGCGGTTCGCGTATTCAACGCTGCCCCTATTGCCATGTGAGTTTGGCACACTGTTTGTGCGACCACCAGCCTGATACTGAAACACATCTGGCGGTGATGTTGATCGTGTCAGAAAATGAAGTCTTTAAGCCAAGCAACACTGGGCGTTTGATTGCCGATGTGGTCAAAGAAACCTATGTGTATCAATGGAGTCGCACTGAACCATCACATGAGATGTTGGCGATCCTCAACGATCCTGCTTATTTCCCGGTGGTTGTGTTTCCAGCGGAGCTTGATGAAGACAAACAACGGATGTTAACAACGCTGCCAGAACGGATGGATTCGCGCACTCCGTTGCTCATTTTTCTCGATGGCAGTTGGCGCGAAGCGAAACGTATTTTCCGTAAATCGCCTTATCTTGCCGATTTACCCCTCATGTCCATCGAACCAGACACGTTATCACGTTATGTGATGCGCAAATCTGACAACGAACAACACCTTGCAACGGCGGAAGTGGCCAGTTTGGTGTTGGATAAATTTGGTGAGTTTCAAGCGGCAGAAACCCTGCGCTTGTGGTTTGACGCCTTTAAAGAAAGCTACCTGATGTGTAAATCCCGTCTCAAAATCGATGGAGACAAAGTGGCGTTGAAACGGTTTATTGAACATCGCGAAAGCGAGAAGTCACTCTAAACTCTGGCAATTTGCCGGGTGTGACCGCCGCGATTCGTGCAACAGGCAAAATAAACCTGCCTTTGGTCACGGACTGTGTCAGATGGTCTATGGATAATACTGCTGTTTAACTTTTGTTATTTTGACCCCAAGATTTGGGGTGTTTTACTAGGAGAGAATCGCATGTACTACGGCTTTGATGTCGGCGGAACAAAAATTGAGTTCGGTGCATTCAACGAAAAACTTGAGCGCGTCGCAACAGAGCGTGTGCCAACACCGACAGAGGATTACCAGTTACTGGTGGACACCATTGCCGGTTTGGTTGCGAAATACGACGATGAATTTGGTGTTCAAGGCACGATTGGTCTTGGTTTGCCGGGCATGGAAGATGCCGATGATGGCACTGTGTTGACTGTGAACGTTCCGTCAGCCAAAGGCAAACCTCTGCGCGCGGATCTGGAAGCTAAAATTGGCCGCGGCGTAAAAATTGAGAACGATGCGAACTGTTTCGCGCTGTCTGAAGCGTGGGATGATGCGTTAAAAGATGCACCGTCGGTGATGGGGTTGATCCTTGGTACTGGTTTTGGTGGCGGTTTGGTTTACGAAGGTCGCATTTTCTCTGGCCGTAACCACGTTGCAGGTGAAATTGGTCACATGCGTCTGCCGATTGATGCGTGGTTCCACCTCGGCTCAGAAAAAGCGCCACTGCTGAGCTGCGGCTGCGGTAAAAAAGGCTGCATGGACAACTACTTGTCTGGTCGTGGTTTCGAGCTGATTTACGAACACTACTTCGGTGAGAAGAAGAAAGCGGTCGACATCATTAATGCGCATCAAGCCGGAGAGGCGAAAGCGGTTGAGCACGTTGAGCGTTTTATGGAATTGCTGGCCATCTGTTTTGGTAACATCTTCACCGCAAACGATCCGCACGTGGTTGTACTCGGTGGTGGTCTGTCAAACTTCGAACTCATCTACGAAGAAATGCCGAAACGTATACCGAAGCATCTGCTATCGGTAGCAAAATGTCCGAAAATCATCAAAGCCAAACATGGCGATTCGGGCGGCGTGCGCGGTGCTGCATTCTTGAATATCAAGTAATCGCACCTGATTGAGTCAAGAAACATACCGACTCAAGCAACACACTGAATGAAAGAAAAGGGCGCTGAAATCAGCGCCCTTTTTATCGTCATTTTTTCGGTTTCTTACCTACACCAAAGTTTTCTTTCGGTTGCATGGTAATGAGGCTAAATCCCAGTTTTCGGAAGTGATTGTCGCGGTAATTGCGAACCGCTTTGGTATCCGAAATCGCTTCGATTTGCTGTTCCATTTTCAGATAGTCCGTCAAATCGATGCCTTCTGCTTCCGCCACCGCTTCATGAATGTTGCGATGCTTCTCGTAAGAGAAAGTCAGCGTTTTTTCCTGATCTTTGTAGGTGTAAATGATGGTGCGAGCCATGTTTTCTCTCTCATACCCAATGAATGGGCTAGATTCTGCCTTGTAGTGGGAGGATTGTCACGCTTTCACCGACTTTTACTGTATCAATCGAAGGACTGATTTCAATCAGGCAGTTGGCTTCGCTCATGGAACGCAGAATCCCCGAGCCTTGTTTCCCGGTGGTTCTGGCGGTCAGTTGACCTTGTTCGTTAAGGCTATACACGCCGCGGCTGAATTCCGTGCGGCCCTGACGCGAACGCAGGTCTTCTGTCGCAATGGCTTGGATTTTCAACGGTGACCAATGTGTTTCGCCTTGCATTTTCCGCAGCGCCGGTTCCACGAAGTTAATGAATGACACCATCACAGCCACGGGATTGCCCGGTAAACCAAAGAAAGGCTTGTGGTTGATATGGCCGAACGCCAGCGGGCGTCCCGGGCGCATGTTGATACGCCAGAAATCAATTTGTCCCAATTTCTCCAATGCCGATTTAATGAAATCAGCATCACCAACCGACACACCGCCAGAGGTCATCACCACATCCGCATTCGCCGCGGCATGTTGCAATGTGTCCATCATGCGCACTTCGTCATCCTCAATAATGCCCAGATCGATGATCTCACACCCTAAATTGGTCAACAGTCCCATCAGGGTGAAACGGTTGGAGTCGTAAATGCAATGGTCGTTTTGTTCGCTACCCGGCGCTTGTACCTCATCGCCGGTGGAAAACAGCGCGACTTTTAATTTGCGGTAGACGGGCAGTGATGCCAGCCCCAGTGAGGCGATCATGCCCATTTCGGCGGCATGAACGCGCTGACCTTGTGTAAACACGTTTTGGCCCAACGCTAAATCTTCGCCCGCTTGACGCACATTTTGGCCCGGTTTGATCTGGGCATCGCCAAAGGAAACGTAGCGACCATCGGTGTGTGCTTGTTCCCGCATGACTACCGTATCGGCACCGTCTGGCACCGGCGCTCCGGTCATGATTTTCACCGTTTGCCCAGCATGCAACGTCGCGTTGTAACCGTGTCCGGCCATCACTTCGGCCACCTGTTCAAATTGCGCTAAACCGATATCTTCACTGCGGATGGCATATCCATCCATCGCGGAATTGCGATACGCAGGCACATTGATGGGCGAGGTGATCGTGTCGCACAGGACGCGCTGATACCCCGCATTGACGGCGATGGTGTCTCGCTCACGCAACACGTTCACCGCATCAAGGATCGCCTGACGGCCTTGTTCGACCGACAAAAAGGCGGGAGAGAGCGTGTCGCAGCTGCCAGATTCCGCTTTCTGGGTTGATTTGGGTTGGCTGGCAGTGTTGACGTACGCCAAAACAAACTGAGCGATCGCATCTAAGTCATTGATGTTCATCTGTGGCAACGTGGTATCGACCTGCTCATCGGCGGCGATAGCAATGATGTTGTCATCGTTTGGATATAGCCATGGTTTGCCGACTTCAGCGCGGTGCAGTTCGATTTTCGGAAAGGCGATGTTTTTGCAGCCTTCCACCAAAATCACATCCAGTTGCTGCGCGTCGAAACGTTGCAGCAAATAATCAAATTCGGCTTCAGCGTCTGGTGTTTCAGTCATGAGCGCGTATCGGTTTCGTGACGCAATCAGCATCTGTGACGCGCCAGCTTTCCGCAAGCGATAGCTGTCTTTACCCGGTTTGTCGACATCAAAATTATGGTGCGCGTGCTTTAAAATCCCCAAACGCAATCCCGCTGCAGTCAATTTGGGCACCAGCAGTTCAAGGAGGGTGGTTTTCCCGGTGCCAGAGTACGCGGCAAAGCCAAGTAAAGGCAGTGAAGGACGTGAAGAATGATGTGAACTCATGGCTGAAGCGCTCCAAATTGAGCCAGCTCTTGTGGCGTATTTAAATTGAAAAAGCAGTCGGGTGAATCGCTGAAATCGACTTCTACCGTGTGGCATTCGTTGTAGAGCAGGATGATTTTTCGATCACCACGTTCAAGGAAGGCGGCCAGTCGAGGGAGAACGCGTTTGTGAAATAGAGTAAAAACAGGCTGTTGATGGTTGCCATCGGTGGCAACCACGATATCGGTGTCTGGTGTCACGGCAGCACAAAAACGTTGCACCAAGTCCGTCGCGATCATCGGGCTGTCGCAAGGCACAAAACCAACCCAATCGGTGGTGGCGGCAGTTAGGCCAGCATGGATACCACCGAGAGGGCCCGGATAGCCAGCGAAATGGTCAGAAACCACGGGGGCAAATTGCTGATACCAATCTTGATGACGATTGGCGTTGATAAGAATCCGTTCCGCTTGGGGTTGCAGACGTTCCAAAACGTGCTGCACCAAGGGTTTATCGTTGAGTTTGATCAGTCCTTTGTCGTTTCCACCCATGCGGCTGGCCTGGCCACCCGCTAAAATCACCCAACTAGTTTGAGAGGGAAGTAACATAGGTTTTCTCTTGTTCTTCTTTGACGACATGAAGCAACGGCGATTCAACCAGTGTGAGGTCTTTTATCCACCACTGCTTTTTACACAATGTAGTGAGTGCGTTTGTCTGATGGCTTGTGATCACCAAACTGGAGCCTCGATCCAGTAAATCCTTGGCCATTATAACTAATCTGTCGATGGATTCCTGATCTAATGATGCACTTGGCTCATCCATTAGTAAAATCGATGGTTTCAAAATCCATGCGCGCGCCATGGCCACGCGCTGTTTTTCACCGCCCGAGAGCACCGAAACATGTTCATCGGCAAGTGTTTCTAGCCCCACCATGCGCAGCGCGGTGATCACTTCCGACCGTTTATCTTGAGCCGATTGAGAGGAAAATCGAATACCATACACCACATTTTGGTACACGGTGTCGTCAAATAGATAAGGACTTTGATGAAGATAAATCACGTTGCGACGAGCGTTGGTGTGCCAGAGACGGCGCCACCATGTGTCTTGATTGAGCACTTGGCCCGTCGTTGGCGTCAGCAAGCCGGCCAAAATTTTGAGCAGCGTGGTTTTACCCACACCGTTGTCGCCCTTGAGATAAATCGCGTCGTTGGGACCAATGGAAAGTTGGGGAATGTGAAACAGAACGCGATCTTTAAAACGCATGGATAACTGCTGTGCGGTTAGCTTAATCGACATTCGACATCCTTATGTACGTAGATAGCCTTTGCCACGCATACTGGTAAGCAAAAAATTGAGAGCCAGTGCTAATGAGAGTAGCACCATTCCCAATGCAACACCTTGCGCAAACGCGCCTTTATGACTCTCCATGGCGATGGCGGTCGGAATGTTACGCGTTAATCCCATGATGTTGCCGCCCACCATCATGGAACAGCCAACCTCGGTCACGATGCGAGAAAAACCAGCGATTGTGGCGGCGCAGAGCGGGAAACGGGTTTCCCACATGATGGTGGCTGCGATGCGAGGCACGGATACGCCTAGCGTCATCGCGGTTTCAACCGAACGACGATCGCTTGATTGCAACGCGCCATGCATCATGGAAACCAAAATCGGAAAACAGATCAACATCTGGCCTGCAATCATCGCTTTTTGCGTGAACAGCATCTGCCAATCGCCCAAAGGACCGGAGCGCGACAGCGTCATGTACAGCAATAAACCAATCACCACAGTCGGCACCGCTTGTAGAGTGTTGATCAACGAGAGCAGCAGCCACTTGCCTCGAAAATTGGTGTAAGCCAGCACAAAAGCGAGCAGCACGGAGGGCACCATCACCAAACTGATGGCCGCTAAAGAAACACTAAAGGAGACCGCAACGATCTCCCAAAGTTCGGAATCAAAGCTCACCAGTAAGGTGAGTGCATCCAATGTGGTTTGCCATAAGCTCATGAATGGCGATTACTCGTTCGCGTTTGCAACAAACAGCTGTTGTCCATTCAGTTTAAAGTCGTTAATCAACTTTTGGCCGTTGTCCGCAACCAACCAATCACTGAACGCTTTTGCGCCTTGGTAGTTGATGGTTGGGTAGCGTTCTGGGTTAATCAAAATCACTTGGTATGGGTTGAACAGTGCTTTATCGCCTTGGAACAGCACTTTGAGGTCCAGCTTGTTGGTGTAGGCCAGCCATGTGCCGCGGTCGGTCATGGTGTAGGCTTGCATCTCAGAGGCCATGTTCAGCGTTGGCCCCATGCCTTGACCGACAGAGCGGTAGCCACCAAAGTTCGGTTCAATGTTGGTTTGCGCCCAAATGCCCAGCTCTTTCTTGTGTGTGCCGGAGTCATCACCGCGCGAGATGAAGCTGACACCGCTTGTGGCGATCTGCTTGAACACTTGCGCGACATCTTTCTGTTGCGCTATGTGCGCCGGATCGTTCTCAGGGCCAACAATAATGAAGTCGTTGTACATCAGTTTACGTGGCATCACACCGTAGCCGTGCTCCACAAAGCTCGCTTCTGCTTTTGGTGCGTGCGTCATAACCAAGTCCACGTCACCGTTTTCACCCATTTTGAGCGCTTTCCCGGTGCCTGCGGCAATCACATCCACTTTGTAGCCAGAATCGTGTTCAAACTTCGGCAACAGGTAGTCCAGCAGGCCGGAATGGTATGTACTGGTGGTGGTCGCGAGGCGAATGCGTTGAACATCATCGGCACTGGATGCGGAATAACTGACGAGAAGCAAAGAAGAGGCTGTAAGGCTGAAGATCACTTTTTTCATTCTAATTTCCATTTGGCAGATAAGAGTCATTACAAAGGCATTGCAGCGCGCAGAAGCCGCGCGAGCAATCCGCGTCTTCTTGCAATCTGGATGCCAAAACTAATAACTCAATTCACCATCAAAAAACAAAGGTTATTCAACAAATCCTGACTAAAATAAGTGTTAGTGCACATATGTTAGGACAAATTGTCCCATGTTAAGCGTATCGATAGTAAGGTTAATTGCGTCGATATGTCTCACTAGGTAATTAGAATCCATTATGTCTCAAACGTTTGATTTGCAATCGTCTCTGCAATACCAGGCCTTTTCTGTTCTCGTCGTGGATGATGAACCTGGCATGCAAGCCATCCTCAAAAAATCGCTCGGAAAATGGTTTTCCAAAGTCGACTGCAGCGGCAGCATCGAAGATGCCGAAGCCCTGCGTTGTGAACAACATTACGATCTGATTATTCTCGATATCAATCTTCCCGGCCGCTCCGGCATTGAATGGGAGGAAGCATTCAATGATGAATCCCGCCGTGCGGATGTGATCTTCATGACTGGTTACGCCGATCTCGAAACCGCCATCCGTGCGCTCAAGCTGGGAGCGTCGGACTTCATTCTCAAACCGTTTAACCTCGAACAGATGCTGCAAGCGGTCAAACGCTGCATGGATAAGCGCCTCAACGAGCGCATGCAGTACGCATTGCAGCGCGATTATCAACGCCATTGCGCCACGCAAATCATTGGTCAATCGCAGAAAACCGCACAACTGAAACAGTTGATCCTGCAATTTGCGCCGTCCCGCGCCTCCGTATTGATCGAAGGCGAGTCGGGCACCGGCAAAGAGTTGGTCGCTCGAGCGATTCATGAAGCTAGTGAGCGCCAAGGGCCGTTCGTGCCGGTAAACTGTGGTGCCATTGCGCCAGAACTGTTGGAAAGTGAACTGTTCGGTCATACGTCGGGCGCGTTTACCGGCGCCAAGAAAAGCCGTGAAGGACTGTTTCGTGTCGCCAATGGAGGCACGTTATTTCTGGATGAAATTGGCGAGATGCCTTTGGCCATGCAATCTGCGCTGCTACGCGTGTTAGAGCAGCGCGCCATTCGTCCGGTGGGTTCTGAAAAAGAGATCAGCATTGATGTGCGAGTTGTGGCAGCAACCAACCGAAATCTGATACAAGAAGTGGAACAGGGGCGGTTTCGCGGTGACCTGTTTTATCGCCTGAATGTGCTCAAAATCGATGTCAGCCCACTGCGTGAACGCAAAGCGGATCTTACCGATTTAGTGCCGTTTTTTACCCAGAACCTGTGTGCGGAATTGAGTATGCCGCTGCCCAAATGGGCACATGAAGATGTTTCCGCGATTCAGGATTACGATTGGCCGGGCAACATTCGTGAGCTGAAAAACTTAATTGAACGCTGCATTTTACTCGGCAAACCACCGGCGCATTACTGGCGTGAGTTGCATGGTTACCCTGTGCTTGATGAGGTGACAACGTCACTAGGAAACTCCACCAAACCAACCAGCCATACCGCACTCAGCGACAGTGCGATCGTGGTGCAGACAGCCGAAACCGGGTATCCCAACCATTGGACGCTGAAAGAAGTGGAAAAAGCGCACATCATGCAGTTGGTTGATTTTTATGAAGGTAACAAATCGGCAGCGGCGCGCGACTTGGGCGTCGCCCGCAAAACCTTAGAGCGTAAATTCAAAGAGTGGGATGGCGATGAGCAAGAGAATCTTGGCTAAACTCCCGCTGTGGCAAACGTGGCACCAACGCGTCAAAACCATGGTGCGTTATCGGCTGCTGATACTGACGTCCGTACCTATCGCGTTTACGCTGATTGCGCTGATTGTCATTTCCATCTATTGGTCGATTCATTACACCTGGCAAAGCGCCTTGGTGGATGTGTCGGAACGTTTGGGCGTCGCCTACAACAGCATGACGCTGTTGCAACAAAAACAGGCCAGTTATGTTCGTGCGATTGGCGATTCCTATGAGTTTCGAACCCGAATTCTCACATCCAACCACGATGAGACGCTCAATCAATGGATTGACGAGCAAAAGCAGCGCTTTGACCTCGACTTTCTGGTGTTTGAGCCCGTGGACACGCTCGAGCAGAAGTTTCGCTATCTTGACCTCACTCGCCGTGAATCGTTTTTTGATGTGCTGTCGTCACACGAATTAGCCAGACTCAGCCCGCAGTTGGCTAAACGAGCCGAGATTCCATTCGTTGATTTACCGCAAACCGCTGATTTACCTCAAACCGCTGATTTACCGCAAACAGAAAAGCGCGGCCTCGTCAGCCGCACCGTGATTCCGGTGCTCAACCAATATAACGACATCATCGGATTTTTGGATGGCGGATTGCTGCTCAACAATAGCAGTGTGTTGGTCGATCAAACGCGCGACCTGATTTATCCCATCAAACAGGACAAATTACGGCCCAACGGTACGCTGACGATTTTTCTCGATGACCTGCGGGTCAGCACCAACGTGCCGCTCGACAGTGATGAGAGCGCTGGCCGAGCGATTGGCACACGCGTTTCAAACGCGGTGCGCGATACCGTGCTCAATCAGGGCAAAGAGTGGGTGGATAAAGCCTATGTCTATGATGCGTGGTACATCACCGCATATCGACCCATTCGAGACCAATATGACAACGTGGTCGGTATGCTGTATACCGGCTATTTGGCGTGGCCGTTTGTCAAAGCGTATCTGACGAACATTGTTGAGATTGGCGTGGCGACGATTCTTTTGCTGCTGGCCTCCGGTGTGTTTGTTTACCGAGGTTCGCGCGATCTATTTCGCCCGATTGAGCGGATTCACCGCGTGGTCAAAATGGTTCAATTGGGTAAAAACCAGCGCATTGGTGCGATTGGTTTGGACGAGCAACACGAACTGGCACAGTTGGCCAAGCAATTTGACAACATGCTGGATCTATTGCAGCAGCGCAATGAGGAGATCCAACGTGCCGCACATGAGCTGGAAGAAAAAGTGCTCGACCGAACCGCCAGCTTGCAAGAAAAAACCGAGCAGTTAGAGCATCACATTCAATTACTTAACCAAACCCGCGATAAGCTGATCGTCCATGAAAAACTCGCGGCGCTGGGCGAGCTGACGGCGGGCATTGCCCATGAGATCAACAACCCGACGGCGGTGATCTTAGGCAACACCGAACTGATTCGTTTTGAATTGGGCGAAGACGCCAATCGAGTAACAGAAGAAATCGACGCCATCATGTTGCAAATTGACCGCATTCGAAACATTACGCGCAGTTTGCTGCAATACAGTCGTCATGGCGGCGTGCAGGACGAAATCACTTGGCAGCATGTGAACCCAATCATTGATGAAAGCATGACGTTGGTTAAAACCGGCTCGAAGAAGCGCGACATTGAATTTGTGACCGATCTGCAAGCGCAAAGCTCAGTGGAGGTGAATCGTCATCAACTGCTCCAGATTTTGGTGAACCTGCAAATGAATGCGATTCATGCCATGAACGGCAAAGGGAAGCTGACCATTCGCAGTGAAGATTGGTGTGAACACGGCGACGTGTTGGGCGCGATCGTTCACATTGAAGATGAAGGCTGTGGCATCAAGCCGGAATACCTGAAACGCGTCTTTGATCCGTTTTATACCACCAAGCGCGACGGAACGGGGTTGGGCTTATCCGTCTCACAGAGCCTACTCAGCCAAACAGGCGGCGAAATTCGCGTTCAATCCGAATGGGGCAAAGGCAGTACGTTTAGCGTTTATCTGCCGAGTAAAGCCGATACGCATCTACTCATCACCAAAGCGTCTTAAATCAGCGCGACACACCGTCATCCGTCGTTAAAAAAACGCCTCTCATCTTGAGAGGCGTTTTGACTGATTTACTATTTTTACTGTAGTTACTCGCTAAAGCTTAAGGCGGGCTTGGTGCTTACTGCGCCTGCACCGCGATCTTCGGCGGTTTGATGTCGTGTTTTTTGAACTCTTTCATCACCCGCAAGGTAATGTCGGTTTCAAATAACTTTTCGTACGCGGTATCCACCACATAGGCCTTACAGGTCAACTGCACCGCCAAGTAGTTATCCGTAATGGTTTGTTTCACCAACACGGTCACCGGTTTGGGCAGGTGAATATAACGGCTTGACGATGCGGCTTCTTGAATCAGGTTACGCGCCAATTCAATGTCTTCATCCATGCCAACATAGAAAGGGATCACCACCTGCATGTCCAACGCCCCGTAGTTCCCACTGATGGTTACTTCGTTGAGGAATTTGTTGTTTGGAATGGTGATGATGTCGTCCGTTAAGGTGCGCATGCGTACCGAACGCAAACCAATCGCAATAATATCGCCGTAGTTGCCTTCAAACGTGACGCGGTCACCCACTTGAAACGGGCGGTCAATCATCACGGTCATGCCCGCGATGAAAGAGGCGGCCAAGTCTTTTAATGCAAAACCCACCGACACTGCGAGCGTACCGCCAATCAGCGCGAGGATGTGGTCGTTGATGCGAAAGCTCAACATGAACACCACAATCCCTGCACTCATGTAGATAAAGAACTGCAAGAAGGAGTGACACTTGTGCAGCACCATTCGGTACTGCGCAAATTGAGAGCCGATGGCATCCACCAAGGAGGTCATAAATTTGAGCAACAACCATGTCGCCGCGATGATCAACATCGAGAAGAAGACGCCGCTCCAGCGGATCAAGCTGGCAAATTGTTGAAAATCTTCTAGGTTCGCCAAGTCGTCGGCCGCCCAAACCGGGCGAGCTAATACGAGTAGCAGTAGTGCTGCCCAGCGAAATGATTTGAATCGAGAGAGTGTATTCATTACTTCACCAGCAAATGTTGACGGTCGAGCACGTTGGTAATGGTGCGATACCAGTGGTCAGATACGCGGGTTTTATCTTCAGCCCATTCGATGTAACCGCGGCTTTCAAAGTAGCGCATGATGCCAATCACTTCAGGCACACTGAGCTGCGTACATTCTGATAATTCTTCCGGCGCGGCCACTTCGAGTTGAACAATCGAACGCAGCACCGCCAGCATCGGCTTGGGCATTTTTTCCAGCTCTTGAGATTCAGGAATGTGGAACAAGCGCACCACCACCTGCTGCGTTTCTTTATTGCGATTGAGCGAGCGGCGGAAGAAGCGCAACGCAAACGTCGGGTTACCATCGGCGTAATGCCACAAAATGCGATAGAAACCGCGACGAGCGCGCGTTTCATCACTGCTTTCTTCTTGGCCCCATTGTTTGGGAACGATCAAACCATCGAAAGAGACCGGATGTTCTACGTCGGGATTGATGCGACTGTCGAGCAGATCTTCGAACTGTTTTTCACTCCAGCGTGGCAGAATGCTCACCCAGTCAAACAGCAAACGTTCGCCTCGCGCGCGGTCTACAAAACGCCAGCTCGATTTTTCAATCGCCATCACCACGCGGTGGTTTTTCTTCGAGCGGCGCAACAAGTTGGTCAAGCGCATTAAACTGCTTAACCCGCCCACCATCGGTTTCACCAACCGCTGCGCGTTATCAACGGCAATCAGATAGGTTTGCTCGCTTTTACGCAGATACGCCAGAATCTGCACTTCGGTGGCGTCTTCATCCAAGCCTAGGCTCAACGCCAATAGCGACAACAGTTCGTTGTAGCCGGAATATGGGCAGTTGAGATACAACGGCTCGGCATTTTTCACCTTGTTGAGTAGGGTATACAGCAAGGTCGTGGTACCAATGCCACGTTCACCGCTTACCACACAAATGGCGGGGCTGTCAGTCAGCAGATAGCGCGAAAGCTGTTTGATTTCATCATGCGCATAATCAACCAGTGGGCTGTCGATGGTGCCGGGCAAGACGTAGTTAAACGTTTCGTCACCCCGAATGCGGACGTAGTTCTGATCGGCTGCAATGTTGGTGGTTTGCTTCGCCGCTTCAATCCGAAACAGGTACGCCAACGCTTGACTGAAAAAGGTGTAGTTCGACAACGCAGAGACCAAACGGCGCTGCGTGCCATGTACCGAAATCCAGACCATGGCAACCAAAGTCGCTGCCACGCGAATCAAAAAGGTGTCTTTTTTACTGATGGCCCACAAAACCCACAGCGGCTTATCGGGTGTTTTCTCCACGATGGCAAAAATACGTTCACGCCATAAGTTGAGCACCGAAATAATCATCAACAAGAACCATGCGTACATGGTGTTGAGAATCCAGGTATAAATGGTGCCTTTACCCAATGTGCGCATGGAAATTTGCAACACAACGCCCGTCACAATGATGGTCCAGACAATGCGGCGAATGGTGCTCAGGCGCAGCGCGATCAACGCTTTGTTTGAGGTGTGGCTGGAACGATAGGTGAATTCCAATATCAGACTGACTGCAATCGAGCCTCCCCAAATCCACCAAATGAAGATTTCGAGAAACACCAAATGCTGCAAACTCTTAATGGCACTCAGCACCTGAAGCGAAAGGGTGATCGCAATCAACCAAGCAATCGCTTTGTTTGCACTGCTGATGTACCACACGAGGCGAGCCAACAATGACGGCGACTGTTTATCCTTGAGGTAATTTTGCCAAAACAAGTCAATCAGGTGTTTGCTGTTTCTCAACCACCACACCAGCAAGACATAGATGAACAGCACTTTGCACACCGACCAAATAAATGGCACCGGCGAGATCAGTAAGTCGTTGACCAACGATTGGAAACTGCGAATTTGAAACAGCAACAGGTATTCAAGATTGAGTTGAACCTGTTTCAGTTCGCGTTTGAATTGTGTGACGCCGCCGGGGCCAAAACCAGTGAGCTCTTCACGCGTGTATGCATCGGTGAGCGACAACAATTGCTGTTTTGAGTAGGAGAGGCTGGCGAGAGACAAATAGCTTTGTTGCAGATTGAACCAGTTGAGTTCATCGCTTTGATGGCGATAGTTATCAAGATAGTGTTCAAACTGCTCCACCGTATCGCGCTGCGATTTGATGGTTTCACGCAGCAACAGGTTCACTTTCTGCTGCTCGCTTCGGGACATAAACAACGGTTCCGGTAAAGCCGAGACTTGTTTTTCCAATTCAAGTGCGCTGTCCGACGCTTTGGGGATCAAATCAACGTGGTCGTATTCCCATTCCGCCAAGGCGGGAAACGCCACACACCAACATAACAAGAGTAAGACTCGAGACACTGCCTGCATAGAGGATTCGCTTAGTTAACTTATTGATTATGAGAATTTAGTGTAGTTGATACACAGCCAGAGTCGCGACTCAAGATTGGGATCGCGACTCCATATCGGCAGGCGAAATGACGGGGAGGAATGTGAACGTGGCGTGACAATGTCACACCGTAGGGAGCCTACTCGATGCGTTACGCATTCTCGTCGGCAAGGTGACCTTTAACATCAAAGGTTACTTTGTCGACACCACTGTATATTTGGAAACGCAACCCTTTTGCTCTGGCAATGGTGGTGATGCCGAACTGATGTGCCAGCTCCAACCCCATTTGTGTCACGCCAGAGCGGGATAACAACACGGGTATCCCCATCTGCGCGACTTTAATGACCATTTCCGACGTCAAGCGCCCTGTGGTGTAGAAAATTTTATCTTCACCGCGGACGCCATTCAGCCACATTTCCCCAGCAAGGGTGTCCACCGCGTTGTGACGGCCAACATCTTCTACGAAGGAAAGCACCTGATTTCCCTGACACACTGCACACCCATGTACAGCACCTGCTTTCTTATAGGTGTCATTGTAATGAGTCAGCGCTTCCAGTGCCGCATATATTTCAGATTGTTTCAGTAGAATTTGCGGAACTTGGTAATTTTCCAACAATTTCATGACATTCCCATACATGGTGCCTTGGCCACAACCGGAGGTGACGGTCTTTTTCTTCAAGGCTGGCTCAAGATGATCCAAGTTTTCTTTGGTGACGACCGCCGCGGAGCTGGTTTCCCAGTCAATGATCACCGAATCGAGTGCATCCGGATCGGTAATAAATCCCTGATTCTTCAAATACCCCAACACTAACGCTTCCGGCCGAGAGCCTAACGTCATCAAGGTGACAATCTCTTTCCAGTTCAGCAGCACCGTTAACGGACGTTCACAGGCGATGGACTTCACCAACTTGTCACCGTATTCGTCATACACCTCCACATCCATGGTTTGTAATGGGTTTTCACTGGTTTTAATGATCGAAAGTTTTGTCACTGCCAATTCCTGTTGTTTTGCACATCATGTCTTCACGGGTTCTGAAGCGCGCTATCGGATAAGGGAAGTCCTCAGCAAGGATTGTTCCAAATCTGACTTCAACACTAGCGAAAAAAGCCAAAACGGTCTAATCGTTAATCACACACATGTGGCGCGCCCCTCGTGATAGCAGACGACTGGCGCAATAATTGCTAATTCACGTGAATACGCCAATAAACATGATTGGGTTCTCGTGAGCAGCGACGTTGAGTCGCGACCACAATAGAACAGACCAATCAAACCAAGAACGATTAGGTATCCCCATGTCAGACACACACTCCACCATTTTGGATACAGCGAAAACAGAGACCACCTGGCCACTCGGTTGCGAACTGGTGGCGCATGAAATCACGACGGGTATGTGGGTCACCACCCAGTGGCAACTCAAAGGCTTTCAACTGCAGGCTGATGACGCGCCGTATCCGGCCATTCTTGAACTGTATCGTGATGAACGCACCGATTACCGCTTTAACTTGAGCTCTCAGCAACCCAAACTCTTTCTGGTGCTTGAAAACCCAGAAGAAGATGTTCAACCCAATATCATTCGTTTGACCGCGTCTCAGAGCGTGGCAGGCCAGTATATGGATGGCGATTACTTGGTTTTGTCGAATGAAATGCCGCTGCCTGTGCAGGCGTGGATGGAAGCGTTCATCGGCCGCCATGGTGAACTATTGGAAGTGAAACGTAAGAAGCGCAAAGGCGCGGGGAGAGCCAGTGGCCAGTGAATCGTTTTTATCCCGTTGGTCTCAGCGCAAACTGGAACCGCAAGAGGAATCAGCGTTAGTTGAGGCGCCTACTGCGAGTGTCGAAACGGATGAGGAGCATACCGAAGACGTTGAACTCACAGACGACGTTGAACTCACAGAAGCACATATCGGTAGCGCTGAAGAGACGACCCAAGACGCCAAAGCAACTTCGATTGCGGCATTGCTGGCTTCAGAAGCAACTCAGCAGGTAAAAAAGGCCGCGCTGCGTAAACTGTTTTTGAGTGGTGAGTTCAGTGAAGTCGATCGCCTCAACGATTACGACCATGACTACACCGCCGTGAAATCTCTCAGCGTTGAAGTGGCACAGGGGCTACGAGATTGGATGAACAAAGCCGATGAGGGTATTCAAACTACCGACGTGGACGAGAAACTTGACGGTGAAAGCGGTCACATCGACGCCATGCCAAGTGAATCTGAGCAAACCGCTGCGGTAGAACCGGCCCAAAACTCAGATTCCAATGCGACTACCCATGAGGTAAAGCCGGAGACAAAACATGAGACAAACATTACCACATAAATCGTAGGTACATTTTGACCTATTGAATGAGAAACAGGGTGCGACAATTTGTCTCACCCTTTGTTTTTGTCGCAACGTGAACGGCGCGAAATCGGGTTAACGGGCTGAATTGGCGCTCAAAATCAGGTTGGAACACTAATTGCTATTTTCATCAAAAAAGGGCGAACACAAAAGATTCGCTTCAATCATGGAAACGAGCAATGTTAAAACAATTTCTGCAACAAGCGACGTCACCCAATGGCAGCGCGCGGTGGTTTGCCATTGAAAACACGGTGGAGCTGACCAACTTGATCCCACCGACCGTCAGCTACGAGAGCGGCGGTCATACATTGATTCTCGGCCCCACCAGTCTGATTGAACGCACCGTGCTGCAATTATCTCAAATGGCGTCCATCACGCTGCTGTCGGTTGATGGCGAGCAGGGAACGCATGAGCAGCTCTATTTTGCGGATACGGTTGAAATCAGCGGCTTTCTTGGGGCTTTTAACGTCACCGTCGAAAATCATGGCAAGCGTATGAATCTCGCCAATGCAGCACTTGATCTCGACTGCTTCGATATCGTGCTGGATATGTCGCTCAACGGGGTGATGAGTGAAGAAGTGCCCGTGCCGGGGTATTTCCCGGTTGGACGCGGGTTTCCGAAACTCTCCGATGCGCTGGAAGAAATTCCCGATTTGATGGGCACATTCGATAAACCCAAATACTTTCGTCTCGACACCGATTTGTGCGCGCATTCATCGCGTGGCGTCAAAGGGTGTGACCGATGTGTCGACGCGTGTCCAGCCGGCGCCTTATCCAGCGAAGGCTCCGAGCAGACCGGTCATCGCATTCAAATCAACCCGTATTTGTGTCAAGGCGTGGGCACTTGCGCCACATCGTGTCCAACCGAAGCTATTCACTACGCGCTGCCAAACCCGACCGAAACGCAGAAATTCATTGAGCGTTTGCTACTTAACTATCATCAAGCGGGCGGCGAAAAGCCGATCGTGCTGATTTGTAGCTCGCGTCATGAGCAATACAACTTGATGGCGCTGCGAGTACTGCCTGACAACGTCATGCCAGTCACGGTCGAAGAGCTGCCTTCGGTGGGGATCGATACCTGGTTTGCCGCGCTGGTCAACGGCGCGACGCAAGTGTTGTTTGCTGCCAGTCGTCATATGCCGCCAACCATTCTGCGCATACTCAATCAAGAAGTAAGTCTGGCGCAAAGCTTTTTGACTCACCTTGGTATTCGCAAAGAAACCATCGACATACTTTATCTCGAATCGCTACGCGAAGCGGCACCGACCTTGTGTGATGAACCCCTTGGTTTGCACATTGGCGAGCTAGATGGCAAGAAACGCGATCGTTTATACATTGCGCTTGATGCGCTGGCGACAACGCGTGGCACAGAACCTAGCGCGCAGCCGCTGGCGGCCACAGCACCTTATGGCGCCATTGCATGTTCCACCACCGATTGCACCTTGTGCATGAGCTGTGTGGCGGTGTGTCCAACCCGTGCGCTGCATCATGAAGGGGAGTTACCGTCGCTGAAATTCGTTGAGCAAGATTGCGTGCAATGTGGGTTATGTGTGAAAGCCTGCCCGGAGAACGCGCTCACGGCAGTTCAACAACTCAATTGGAATGCTACTCAGCGTCAATCGGTGATGACCTTGCATCAAGAAGAGCCGGCGAAATGCCTGCGTTGTCACAAGCCGTTTGCGCCTCAATCGATGATCACCATGTTGCAAGATAAGTTACGTGGTCACTCCCATTTCTCCGATCAAGCGTCTCTGGATCGCATTGCGATGTGTGAAGACTGCCGCGTTGTCGATGTGTTTGAGTCGATGGCCAATGATCCCGAAAAACAACTGCGCTACTAAGGAGAACGAGAGATGCCACACGATCCATTGAACGACACCACCGCCTCGGACACCACCGCCTCGATGCGCTCAGACATCTATTTGCTGCTGGCGACGTTGCTGCGTGATGTACCGTCACCATCACTGGTCGAATTCCTTAGCCAGTTGGACTATGAAAACAACGGTACGCCGATGGCTGATGCGTGGCGCGCGTTAACACAAGCCGCGCAAACCACGCCGCCAACGGAGCTTGCGCAAGAGTATCAAGAACTATTCATCGGCATTGGCCGAGGCGAAGTGGTCCCGTTTGCATCATGGCATTTGACCGGTTCGCTGATGGAAAAACCGTTGGCGGAAATACGATTCCACCTCAATGAACTTGGGTTGGAGCGTGATGCGTCGGTGAAAGAGCCGGAAGATCACATAGCCGCCTTGTGCGAAACCATGGCCTATCTGTGCGACGCCAACGATGGCGCGCAGCAGGCGTTCTTTAATCGCCATATTTCACCGTGGTTTGAAAAGCTGGTGGACCAAATTCAACAGGCGCAGCACGCGCAGTTTTATCTGTCCGTCGCTCAGTTACTGTTGGCGTTCCTGACACTGGAGAATATTGCGCTCACACAAGCGCTAGCAAGTCGCCGTAATACACACCGAATCGAGGTGAAAAACCTCACCGATAAAGCTCAGCAATGACGATAAGAAAAGCAGACGAACCAACCCGTGTTGACACCGACGTGTTCAATCACGGGAAAGGGAAAAGGAAGCAATGATGAAAGAAGATAAACCGATCAACGAAAGCAGACGTGAGCTGCTCAAAGGTCTCGGAACCGCCGCGGTCGCTGGCGCTGTCGTGACGGGCGTTTCTCAGCACGCAGTCGCGAGCGAAAAGCCCATTGAAGCGAAAGATACGCTGAAAAAAGGGTATCACGAAACACAACACATTCGTGATTACTACGACACGCTATAGGAGCGCCGTGATGAGACTAACCAAACGTTCAGACAGCACGAGCAAGGAAAAGAATCAGCTTGGTATCAGCCGCCGTGCGTTCATGAAAAATACCTCGCTGGCCGCAGGGGGCGCCGCTGTCGGTGCAGCGTTGTTTGCGCCGGGCATGATTAAGAAAGCACAAGCAAGCGACGTGGATCGCAGCGCAAAAACCGAAGTCAAACGCACCATTTGTTCACACTGTTCAGTCGGGTGTGGCATTTACGCCGAAGTACAAAACGGCGTATGGACCGGCCAAGAGCCCGCATTTGATCACCCCTTTAACGCCGGCGGCCACTGCGCCAAAGGTGCAGCGCTGCGTGAGCATGGCCATGGTGAACGTCGCTTGAAATACCCCATGAAGTTAGAAGGCGGCAAATGGAAAAAGATCTCGTGGGATCAAGCAATCACCGAGATCGGCGATGAAGCACTAAGAATTCGTCAAGAATCCGGCCCAGATTCAGTTTACTGGCTTGGCAGCGCGAAACACAGCAACGAGCAAGCGTATCTGTTCCGCAAAATGGCGTCGATTTGGGGCACCAACAATGTGGATCACCAAGCGCGGATTTGTCACTCCACCACGGTCGCTGGCGTCGCCAACACGTGGGGTTACGGCGCGATGACCAACTCGTTTAACGACATGCACAACTGTAAGTCGATCCTGTTCATTGGTTCTAACCCAGCCGAAGCGCACCCGGTGGCGATGCAGCACATCCTGATCGCGAAAGAGAAAAACAGCTGCAAAATCGTGGTTGCGGATCCTCGCCGTACCCGCACCGCCGCCAAAGCCGACTATTTTGTCTCGCTGCGTCCGGGCACCGACGTCGCGTTCATTTGGGGCATTTTATGGCATGTCTTCAAAAATCAGTGGGAAGACAAAGAGTTCATTCGCCAACGTGTGTTTGGCATGGACGAAATTCGTGAAGAAGTTGCGAAATGGAACCCAAAAGAAGTGGAGCGCGTGACGGGCATTTCGGAAGCCGAAGTGTATCAAACTGCGAAAATTCTGTCTGAGAACCGTCCTGGTTGCGTGGTGTGGTGTATGGGCGGTACCCAGCACACCACCGGCAACAACAATACTCGTGCATATTGTGTGTTGGAACTGGCACTGGGTAATTTGGGCAAATCAGGCGGCGGCGCTAACATTTTCCGTGGTCACGATAACGTGCAGGGCGCGACCGACCTTGGCGTGTTGTCGCACACATTGCCGGGCTATTACGGCTTAGCCAACGGGGCGTGGAAACATTGGTGCCGCGTTTGGGATCTTGATTTTGCATGGCTCAAAGATCGTTTCGACCAAAACGAATATCGCGGTCAGAAACCGATGAACAACATGGGCATTCCGGTCTCTCGCTGGATTGATGGCGTGCTGGAAAACAAAGCGAACATCGAGCAGCGCGACAACATTCGCGCCATGTTCTACTGGGGCCATGCGGTGAACTCGCAAACCCGTGGCGTCGAAATGAAGAAAGCGATGCAAAAGCTCGACATGATGGTCATTGTTGACCCGTACCCAACGGTAGCGGCAGTCATGAACGACCGCACTGATGGCGTGTATCTGCTACCAGCAACGACGCAATTCGAGACTTACGGCAGCGTGACTGCATCGAACCGTTCGATTCAGTGGCGCGATCAAGTGATTCAACCGCTGTTTGACGCCAAGCCCGACCATGAAATCATGTACTTGATGGCGAAGAAATTGGGCATCGCCGACCAGCTGTTCAAACACATTCGTGTCGAGAACAATCAACCGGTGATTGAAGACGTCACGCGTGAGTTCAACAAAGGCATGTGGACCGTCGGTTACAGCGGCCAAAGCCCAGAACGCCTCAAAGCACACCAACAAAACTGGCATACCTTCCATAAAACTACCTTGGCAGCAGAAGGCGGCCCTGTACATGGTGAAACTTACGGTCTGCCTTGGCCCTGTTGGGGCACGCCAGAAATGAAGCACCCCGGCACGCACATCCTGTACGATACGTCAAAACCTGTGGCCGAAGGCGGCGGGACATTCCGCGCGCGTTATGGGGTCGAATTTGAAGGCAAGAGCTTATTGTCAGAAGACAGTTTCTCCAAAGGCAGTGAAATTGAAGACGGCTATCCAGAATTCAGCGACAAATTGCTGAAACACCTTGGATGGTGGGACGATCTGACACCCGAAGAGAAAGCGGAAGCCGAAGGCAAAAACTGGAAAACAGACTTGTCCGGCGGCATTCAACGCGTTGCCATCAAGCATGGCTGTATTCCGTTTGGCAACGCCAAAGCTCGCGCGATTGTCTGGACGTTCCCAGACCGCGTGCCTTTGCACCGCGAACCGCTCTATACGCCGCGTCGCGACCTGATTGCCGATTACCCAACGTGGGATGATGCCGAGTCAATCTATCGTTTGCCAACGCTGTATAAATCGATTCAGGACAAAGACGTCTCGAAAGAGTACCCCATCATTCTGACATCGGGTCGTTTGGTGGAATACGAAGGGGGCGGTGAAGAAACCCGTTCGAACCCTTGGCTGGCGGAACTTCAACAAGAGATGTTTGTGGAAGTGAACCCGAAAGATGCCAACGATCTCGGGTTCAAAGATGGCGAATACGTCTGGGTGGAAGGGGCTGAGAAAGGCCGCATCCATGTCAAAGCCATGGTCACACGCCGCGTGAAACCGGGCATGGCGTTCATTCCATTCCACTTCGGCGGTATTTATCAAGGCGAAGATTTACGCAGCAAGTATCCAGAAGGCACGCAACCTTACGTTGTCGGTGATTCCGCGAACATTGCGACCACCTACGGTTACGATCCAACCACTCAAATGCAGGAAACCAAAGTCACCCTGTGTAACATTCGTAAAGCGTAAGGAGCGCAATCATGGCCAGAATGAAATTTCTATGTGATACCAAACGCTGCATCGAGTGTAACGGTTGTGTCACGGCATGTAAGAATGAAAACGACGACGCACTAGAGTGGGGCATTCAGCGCCGCCGCGTGGTGACGTTAAACGATGGCGAACCGGGCGAAAACTCGATCTCGGTGGCGTGTATGCACTGTACCGACGCGCCGTGTATGGCGGTGTGTCCGGCTGACTGTTTTGTGCATACCGAAGACGGGATCGTGCTGCACAACAAAGATCTCTGCATCGGGTGTGGTTACTGCTTGTTTGCGTGTCCGTTTGGCGCGCCGCAGTTTCCAAAACAGTCGGCGTTTGGTGAACGCGGCAAGATGGACAAATGTACTTTCTGTGCTGGCGGCCCGGAAACCGAGCCGGGTTCGGAAGAAGAGCGCAAGAAATACGGCGCCAACCGGATTGCCGAAGGCAAACTGCCGATGTGTGCGTCACTGTGCTCAACCAAAGCACTGATGGCGGGTGATGCCGAGAAAGTGTCTGACATCTTCCGCCAGCGTGTGGTGGAACGTGGTGCCAAAGGTGCCGGTTGGACCGATGGTGAAGATCTCTCTTACGATGCAACAAGGAGCTAAGTGGTGATGCGACATATTTGGATGCGCGCCACTCGTTATGTGCTGCCGTTACTGGCAGCACTGATGTGCTTTGCTGTTCAACCTTCGTTTGCCGAAGAGAAAAGCAAACCGGATGTGGTGCAAAGAGAAATCACGCAACTGGCAGGCGCAGATTACTGGCGTCAGGTTCGCCAAGGAGAGTCGGGCTATACCACGTCTCAGTCCCCTGAACATGGCGTATTGATCAGCAAACCCGGCGAAACCTGGTTCATCTTGAAAGAAAAATGGATGTCACCGGCTGGCGCAGTCGCCATTTTTGGCAGTATCGCGATGGTGATTTTTGCCTATGTGGTTATGGGGCCGCTGATGCTGAGTAAGCCGAGAACTGGGCGGAAACTGAAACGTTGGTCGCGTTTGGACCGCGCGCTGCACTGGAGCATGGCGTTTACCTTTTTAACCCTTGCGTTCAGTGGCTTGATGCTGGTGTATGGCAAACACTTTTTGAAACCCTATGTGCCGACGGATCTTTGGGGATTCATTGTGTATGCCGCCAAGCAGTACCATAACTACATGGGGCCGATATTCTTTGTGTTGCTGGTGTTTATTCTGCTCAAGTGGTGGCGTAAGTCACTGTTTAGCAAAGTGGATCTGCATTGGTTTATGAAGCTGGGCGGCATGGCAGGCAAACACAAAGGCAGCCACCCGTCGGCCGGTTTCTCCAACGGTGGTGAGAAAGCCATTTATTGGCTGCTGATCTTTTTTGGCGCGTTCGCGGCATTCAGTGGATTGGTGTTGGATTTTCCCATCTTCGGCCAAACGCGCCGTGATATGGAACTGTCGAATTTGGTGCACATGATTTCCGCGTTGATTCTTATCTGCGGTTTCATCTTCCATATTTACATTGGTTTGTTCGGTATGGAGGGTGCATTAGAAGGGATGGTCACTGGCAAAGTTGATGAAACTTGGGCCAAAGAGCATCACGATCTTTGGTACGAAGAGATGAAGCAGCAAGGCCAAATCGAAGAAGCGGACGCCGCTGAAAAGACACATCACGTTGTGACAGGAGAGCCTAAGCATGAAACCCGCTAGTCAAAACGGCGCCGTGTGGTTTGTTTATATCGCCAGCTTACTGACACCGTTCACCTGTTTGGTATCCGGCGTGATTGGGATCATTTACGCGGGCTATCGTCTGGACAAGAACGAAGATGGGGAGGTGGCGAATTCTCACTATTATGGGCTGATTCGCAGCTTCTTCTTGTTTCTGACTTTCTTTGTGGTCTTGCTTGTCACCGTTGCGACCTCCAACGGCTTGATTATTGGCGTTAACCGATACTGGTACGCCAATTCTTGGCTCAACAGTGTGGGGTACGCCATTCCTTACATCGGCGCACTGATTGCGTGTTTTGCCATGCTGATCTGGATCGGGCGCATGGTGCAGGGGATGAAGCAGTTGAAAAGCGATATTCCGCATAAGCCATCGAACGGCCCTAATCTCTGATTCAACACCCGGTTTTATACCGGGTGTTTTTTTGCGCAACATTCCAGTGCGCATCAAAGTAGTGCCATTTCTCCATATTGGTGCATTGTCCGCACCAGCATAAACCAACCCATTCACCACGTTTCAACTCATCTTTTTACTTATTTAAATCATTTCAATCACTTATTAATTGCTCATCAGTCATTAATATAACCTTCAATCATTGGAACGTATCTTGCTCTATCAGTGAAAAAATAGAATAACCTCACCAACTTGGTGAAAATTTAAACGAGTAGCACAGGATTAGTGCACTACTTTGTTATGGAGTAAATGAGAATGAGTGAAACCGTAAGTCAGGTACAAGGTGCCGTTCAAACCCTGACCCAAAGTTCAGATACTTTATTTTTGCTGCTTGGCGCCATTATGGTGTTTTTGATGCATGCAGGATTTGCATTTCTGGAAGTGGGAACCGTCCGAAAGAAAAACCAAGTCAATGCGCTGGTGAAAATTCTGGCCGATTTTGGCGTGTCCACCATTGCCTATTTCTTTATTGGGTATTGGATTGCCTACGGCGCCAACTTCTTTTCTGATGCCGCAACGTTGTCGCAGGGGAACGGTTATGAGTTGGTAAAATTCTTCTTTCTATTGACGTTTGCCGCAGCAATCCCCGCCATCGTATCAGGCGGCATTGCAGAGCGCGCCCGTTTCTACCCTATATTGATGGCGACATTTTTCACCGTCGGGATCGTGTATCCATTCTTTGAAGGCATCATCTGGAACGGAAATTACGGCATTCAAGCGTGGTTTGAATCCAGCTTCGGCGTCGGGTTTCATGACTTCGCAGGTTCCGTGGTCGTGCATGGTGTCGGCGGTTGGATTGCGCTGATTGCAGTGATTTTTCTGGGCATGCGGAAAGGGCGCATTCGCGCTGGCAAACACACCAACTTCGCACCATCGAACATTCCGTTCTTAGCGCTTGGCGCGTGGATCCTCAGTGTGGGTTGGTTTGGGTTCAACGTTATGTCCGCGCAAACCCTCAACGGCATTAGCGGCTTGGTTGCGATGAACTCCTTGATGGCCATGGTTGGCGGGATTTTAGCCGCGTTAATTGCCGGCAAAAATGACCCCGGCTTCATTCACAATGGCCCGTTAGCAGGCTTAGTCGCAGTTTGTGCGGGATCGGATTTAATGCATCCACTTGGCGCATTGGTGACGGGTGCGATCGCTGGCGCGTTGTTCGTGTGGCTGTTTACGCAGTTACAAAACAAAACCAAAATTGACGATGTGCTGGGCGTTTGGCCATTGCACGGCGTATGTGGCGCGTGGGGCGGCATTGCTGCGGGGATCTTCGGTCAAGCTGCATTGGGCGGCATGGGCGGTGTTAGTTTCGTCGTGCAAGTGCTGGGAACCGGATTGGGCATTGGGGTTGCGGTCGTTGGTGCGTTTGTCGTGTACGGCGCGCTGAATCGCGTTTCAGGCTTGCGTCTCTCGGAAGAAGACGAGTTTAACGGGGCCGATTTGGCAATCCATAAAATCTCTTCGGTGAACGAAGAGTAGTACGCCACACTCTGGGATGAAAGAGCAGGTGATGAACCTGCTCTTTTTGCATTTGGGCTCACAGAAGAGGGCATAGTTGTTTGAATTAATACTATGGTCTAACCCGCAAAGCTAGGGATGTCGGGGCATCGGTGCTAAGCTAGCCGAAAAGCAAAATAAAAGGACGTTGTATGAATTTTCCGTATCGCAATGTTGTTGTACTGACGGGTGCAGGCATCTCGGCAGAATCCGGGATTCAAACTTTCCGAGCCCAAGACGGACTATGGGAAAATCACCGAATCGAAGATGTCGCGACACCGGAAGGGTTTGAGCGAGATCCGAATCTCGTCCAAGATTTCTACAATCAACGCCGCCGTAAACTCCAGTCTGAGAGTATCCAACCCAATGCTGCGCACATCGCGCTAGGTAAGTTAGAGAAAGCACTCGAAGGCAGCGTCACCATCATCACTCAAAATATCGATAACCTGCACGAGCGTGGCGGCAGTCAAAACATCATCCATATGCACGGCGAGCTACTGAAAGCGCGCTGTAGCGTCTCCAATCAAGTGGTTGAGCATAAAGATGACATTCTCACTGGCGAGTTGTGTCATTGCTGTCAGATGCCGTCGCAGATGCGTCCACACATTGTGTGGTTTGGGGAGATGCCACTGCGCATGGGCGACATCTATGCTGCGTTGGAACAAGCGGATCTATTTATTTCGATTGGCACGTCCGGCGTGGTGTATCCAGCGGCTGGTTTTGTCCACGACGCGAAAATGCATGGCGCGCACACGATTGAAATTAACTTAGAGCCGAGTGCGGTAGAAAGTGAATTCGCCGAGAAACGCTACGGTAAAGCCAGCGTGGAAGTCCCACGTCTGGTCGAAGAAATTCTGGCATTGCAAGAACCGACCATCAAGCACGCGTGACGATAACATCGCGCGCCAATAGGCGGTAGATACCGTGATGGAGAGACTGGGATAAAAAAAGCGGCCAATGGCCGCTTTTTGCTTGGTTGCGAATTACTTTGAATTCACTTTAAGCTTTTGGAAGTACTCTTCGTACAGTGCGGCGGCTTCGCCGACTTCATCTTGCCAAACGCCACTGTCCATCACAGATTGAGGCGGGAAGACGTTCGGATCATTTGCAAATTCAGCAGGCAGCAGGCTGTATGCGGTTTTTACTGGCGTTGGGTAGCCAATTTCCAACGCAATTTTCGCTGCATTTTCAGGGCGCAGGAGGAAGTCGATCATTTTGTGCGCAGCTTCTACGTTTTTCGCACCGGCTGGAATCGCGATGCTGTCCATCCAGAAAATCGTGCCTTGCTCTGGCCAGATGATTTCAATTGGCGCGCCTTCTTCACGAGCCATGTATGCAGAACCATTCCACAACATGCCCAGAGAAACTTCACCCGCCAAATATGGGTTCGCTGGGAAATCCGAGTTAAAGACCAACACGTTTGGCATCAGCTTTCTCAGTTCGTGATAAGCCGCTTCGATTTCTTTGGGATCGGTGGTGTTTGGTGAGTAACCAAGTTTGCTAAGCGCGATGTGGAACACTTCACGTGCATCATCCATCATCATCAGCTGACCTTCCCACTTCGCGTCCCACAGGTCGCCCCAGTTTTTCACGGAAGATTTGTCCAGCATGTCAGTATTGATACCAATACCAGTTGCGCCCCAGATGTAAGGAATCGAGTACTTGTTGTCCGGATCGAAAGGCTTGTTCAAATAGTTAGGATCCAAATCCGAAAAATGACTCAATTTTGATTTATCGATTTCGCGCAACATACCTTCTTTGCGCATTTTTGAAACGAAATAGGTTGATGGCACAACCAAATCGTAACCCGAGCCTTGAGTTTTCAATTTCGCATACATGCTTTCATTGGACTCATAGGTCGAGTAGATGACTTTAATACCAGTTTCCTTAGTGAAATCTTCCAAGACTTCGTTAGGAATATATTCAGACCAGTTGTAGAAATACAGTTGTTGGTCGTCAGCAATTGCATTGGTAGTGAATAGAGTCGCAGCGCATAGTGCGCCAGCATACAGTTTACTTTTCATTACTTTTCCATGATGTAGTGCAAGAGCCTAGCCAGGCAGGAGCGTGTTCATTTGGGGGGAAGAGTATACCAGCTCAAAAAAAAATAGGCAGCCAAGGCTGCCTATTTCATTCATTTTCGGAGTTTACTGACCCGCTTTAAGCTTCATGAAGTAATCTTCGTACTTCACAGTTTTGTCGCCAACAGCTGCTTGCCATTCAACACGGTCCAGATCTTCTTGAGAAGGGAAGAGTGGTGCGATGTCTTGGAACTTGTCGTTCGATGCTTTCACGCCAGTGAGGTAACCCGTGTCACGTGAGATTTGCTCTGCAATTTCAGGACGCAGCAAGAAGTCGATCATCTTGTGTGCCGCTTCTACGTTTTTCGCGCCAGATGCAATCGCAAAGTTATCAACCCAACCGATACCGCCTTCTTTCGGGAAAACCAGTTTCAGAGGAAGACCTTCTTTTTGCGCTGCTGCTGCTGAACCGTTCCACAACATGCCTAGGCCAACTTCACCAGACAGGTAAGGTGCCGCTGGGTTATCCGAGTTGAAAACCAAAACGTTTGGCATCAGTTTTTGTAGTTCAGCGTAAGCTTCGTCAATCTGTTTGTCGTCAGTGGTGTTACCTGAGTAACCCAGTTTACGTAGTGCGATATGGAACACTTCACGCGTGTCATCCATCAGCATCAACTGACCGGCCAATTCCGGTTTCCACAGGTCGCCCCAGCTTTGGAAATCGTTTGGATCGTACATGTCGGTGTTCACTGCCAAACCTGTGATCGCAACAACGTGAGGAATCGAGTAATCGTTGTTTGGATCATAAGGTTTGTTCAGATAGTTTGGATCCAAATTTTTGAAGTTTGAAAGCTTAGATTTATCAATTTTCTGAAGCATACCCTCATCACGCATCTTAGAAACGAAGTAGGTTGATGGAACAACCAGATCGTAACCTTCGTTATGCGTTTTGAGCTTAGCGTAGAGTGTTTCATTCGACTCGTAAGTCGAGTAAATCACTTTGATGCCTGTTTCCTTAGTAAATTGTTCCAGAATGCCGCTGTTGATGTACGGTCCCCAGTTCATAAATACCAGTTCTTTATCTTCCGCTGCTGCTGTACCCGTAAACAGTGAAAGCGCACATGCACTACCAGCCAATAGAGTAGCCCATTTTTTCATTGACGTTAGCTCCAAACCAAACGTTGCCCATTCGGGCGTTAGATAGAAAAACAGAATGACGTGAGTCATTCTGTTTCGTGCTTTTTAAGAAATTGAATTCTACTTCACTTTTTCCCTTGCTAACAACTGTGAAGTGATAACAAGTACTAAAGAAATCACTAACATCACTGTAGCAAGTGCGTTGACTTCTGGCGAAATACCCACTTTAACCATCGAGTAAATCTTCAAAGGTAGAATTTCGTAGGTTGGTCCAGTCACAAATGAGCTGATAATCACGTCATCTAGCGACAGAGTGAAACTTAATAACCAACCCGCAGCAACCGCAGGTTTTGCCAAAGGCAGAATGATTTTTTTCAAAATCACCCATTCGCTGGCACCCAAATCTTTTGCGGCTTCCAACATTTTTACGTCAAACCCATTGAGGCGGCTGTAAACCGTCACCACCACAAATGGCAAACAGAATGTAATGTGTGCAATCAACAGGGTAAAGAAGCCCAGTTTTGCACCCAACACTAAGAATAGCGCAAGTAGAGAAATTGCCATGACAATATCTGGGGACATCATCACAACAAATAGCATCCCGTTGACCATGCCTTTGCCTTTGAACTGATAACGGAATAGGGCAACTGCTGTCAGGCTACCAATGATGGTTGCCGCCGTGGCAGAAAAGACCGCTACGTTCAAGGAGTGCCAAGCCGCTTGCATCAAGCTGTCATTGGCAACAAGAGCGTGGTACCACTTAACCGTAAATCCACCCCATTTAATGCCAAATTTGTTGTCGTTAAACGAGTTGGCAATTAGCACGATGATCGGTAGGTACAAAAATAAGTACACTAAGCTCATAAAGCTAAATCTAACTGCTCTTCCCATTAGTCTAGCTCCACTTTTTTGTTCAACAGTTTACCCGCGCGGTAGTACGCATACAGCATGACCGCCATGGCCATCGTCAATGCAATACTGGTTGCAGCGCCAAACGGCCAGTCACGCGCGTTCAGCACTTGGCTCTTAATCACGTTACCAATGAGCAAGTTCTTCGCCCCGCCAAGCAGGTCAGCAATGTAGAACATGCCCAACGCCGGAAGCAGCACGAGCAAACAACCGCCGATGATACCCGGCATTGTCAGAGGCAGGATCACTTTGGTGAGCGTTTGCAGTTTGTTCGCGCCCAAATCGCGCGCCGCTTCAATGTAAGTGCCGTCTAGTTTCTCAATCGCAGAGTAGAGCGGCAGAATCATAAATGGCAGCAGAATGTAAACCAGACCAATCATGACCGCAGTCTCGGTGTACATCAGACGAATCGGAGTATCAATCAAACCAATGCCCATCAGCGCTTGGTTCAAAATCCCTTGCGTCCCCAGAACAATCTTTAAGCCGTATGTACGGATCAGAGAGTTAGTCCAAAACGGCACAATCACCAAAAACAGCATGATCGGGCGCCATTTCTCGGGCATTTTGGCCACGATGTAGGCAAATGGGTAACCGATAATCAAGCACAAAATAGTGGCCACAATCGCCATGTAGAACGAATGCAGCATGACTTTGGCATATAGCGGATCCAATAAACGCGCGTAGTTTTCAAGCGTGAATGTGAGGTCAATCAGATTGGCTTCATCACGCGTTAGAAAACTGGTCCCCACGATCATAAGGTTAGGGATCAGAACAAATAGAACCAACCAACCAACAATGAGGGTAATGATCGCGTTTTGAAGACTAAGCTTTTTGCTCATCATTGAGGACTACCTCCCAGCTTTCAACCCAAGTGATTGCGACTTTCTGGCCGATAGAGTGGTCCACATCCGGATCATCTTCGTTAAAGAATTCGCTAACCAGTACGCGCATACCAGAATCTTCTAGTTCAATGATCGATTCCAGCGTCATGCCTTTATAGGTACGATCGGTCACTCGACCCAAAATACCGTTGGTTTCAGACTCTTTAATCTCTTCAATGCGCAAATCTTCAGGACGAAGCAGAACCTGCAACTTATCACCCGAGTTAACGTCTTGATCGTAATAAACGACCGAATCAACGCCTTCGATTTCAACACGCACGCGTTTTTCATCCAGACGCTCTTGCATCACGGCGTTGAACACGTTGATTTCACCGATAAAGCGGGCAACAAACAGGTTCTTCGGTTCTTCGTAAATTTCACGTGGAGAGCCATCTTGTTCGATCACACCGTCACGCATCACGATGATACGGTCCGACATCGACAGGGCTTCTTCCTGATCGTGAGTTACGAAAATAAAGGTAATGCCTAATTGACGCTGCAGCTGTTTGAGCTCGATTTGCATCTGTTTACGTAATTTGTAATCCAGTGCAGACAGCGATTCATCCAGCAGCAATACTTTAGGTTTGTTGACAACAGCACGAGCAATCGCAATACGCTGTTGCTGGCCACCAGAAAGTTGATGCGGTTTGCGTTGAGCCATTTGCTCAAGACGCACCATCTTCAGTGCTTCTAGAACGCGAGGTTCGATCTCTGCCGTTGGCACTTTCTGCATACGCAGACCAAATGCAACGTTCTCGAATACCGTCATATGCGGAAAGAGTGCATAGCTTTGGAAGACAGTGTTGACGTGTCTTTGCTCAGCAGGAACGGAAGTAACATCTTGACTATCAAGAAGAATTTGACCTTCATCTGCCGTCTCAAAACCGGCGATCATTCTCAGGACGGTGGTTTTACCACAACCAGATGGCCCCAATATGGTTAGGAATTCACCGTGGTTTACATCAAGATCTAAGCGACTGATGATTTCCTTACCATCGAAACTTTTACTAATGCCAGAAAGACGAATAACTGGCTTTCCTACTGAATTTTGTTCGTTCAACGTCTGTTTTTCTCCCACCTTGGTCCGTAGATTCGCTCTACTGATTAGACCTGTAGCAATACACCAAGTAAGGCGCGAATCATAATCATCATGGAAACGAATTCAAAGTTTTTTCTTATTCTGAAACAGAAAAAATTTTGCACCTAAAAGTAAAGATTAATTACCATAGGCGTTTCGCTTAACTCTTAATGGTTTCAAGTGGTTAATTATCAACCATAGTTTCCAGAAAGCAAGACGAGTTTGGCACACAGAGTTTAGACTCGGTAGCATTTCAGTATAATGACCGAGTATTTTATCTGTCTTGTATAGGTCGCATTTTTGACAAGCCAACTTAGGGCACATTATGAATAACGATATCGAAAAAGATTTCAATTTGGGAGGAACGGTTGAGCGCGCTCTGTCGGGCCAGTATCAACTCAAGATTGGAGAGGTATTTAAAGAAGCCTTTGACTGCACCATTAAACATTTTCTGTCCTTTTCTCCTGCCATTGTGATGCTCATTGTCGTTCAGGTTGCGATCTTCTTTATCGCACTCAAACTGCAACTTGGTGATCCATCGATTATTGTCTCTGCCATCGCTCAAGACGGCGTGTTCCCACAAGGTCTGGTGCAGGCAATATTTATCGCAAACTTCAGTTATGAAGTGGTTAGCGCGCCGATTTATGCTGGTGTGTGTCTGATGGCAATGAGCCACGCAGCAGGGTTGAAGACCAAAACTGGCCATATCAGCAAAGGCCTGCAATACACGGTGCCGGTGATCATTGCCACACTATGTGGGTTAGTACTACAAGGCGTGGCGGGCATGCTGTTCCCGCTGTTGTCGATGTATCTTTCATTGGCGTTTAGCAACTCAGTGCTTCTGATTTGTGAAAAGCAAGTGACACCGATGCGTTCATTGCTACTTTCACTGCGCGCCGTCAACAAGAAAATTCTGCCGCTGGTCGTCATCTACATCGTCATGATGATGATGTTCGTCGCCGCTGCAATCTTTTATGGCATTGGCCTTATCTTTGTGCTGCCATTTTTCTTCCATGTCAAAGGCATTATTTACCGCAATATGTTTGGTATTCGCCTTAAGATCGTCACCACATCGTCAAACCATGACGACGATAACAATGATAATAACCAAGATTCACAGGTGTTTAATGCTTAATAAGAATAAGTATCTCGCTTTATCTGTCGTTGCTGTGATTGCTAGCTGCAGCGTTTACTATGTCAAACAACACTCGACCGACTCAATGTCGATTGAGATGAATGGTCAGGCTGTGTCTGATGCGCCAGATTTCGCCGCCATCAGCGATATTCCAGAGAAAAAGCATGCATTTTTCTCTTACCTGAAACCTGGGATCGCGCTGGAAAACGAGCGCGTCATGAAAGAGCGTAAAATTATCAAGCGCATCAAAGACAATTTTGAGAAAAATCGGGTGTCCGAAAAAGATCTCGATGATGCGAAACACTTAGCGCGTCTATACAATGTGGCGTTGACCGACAACCAAGTCGACGACAAATGGCTGGCCATCATGCTGCATCGTGTGGACGTCCTCCCAGAAGCGCTGGTATTGACTCAAGCCGCCAATGAATCAGCATGGGGTACATCACGCTTTGCCCGCGAAGCAAACAACTACTTTGGTCAGTGGTGTTACACTGAGGGCTGTGGTTTGGTGCCTCGGGCACGTGCCGAAGGCATGACTCATGAAGTGGCGAAATTTAGCTCGGTCCAAGAATCGATTCATCGCTATTTCATGAACGTGAACCGCAACGCTGCGTATTACGACTTACGCAAAATTCGTTACGATCTACGCCAAGACCAAAACAACTTACTCAGTGTCGAGACTGCTGTTGAACTCACGAACGGTCTGCTGAAGTATTCAGAACGCGGCGCAGATTATGTGGCAGATCTTCAAACCATGATCCGTCACAACCAAAAATATTGGCTCAACTAAGCATGAAAAAAACACTGTCATCCTTAATGCTCGCGACACTTTGCGCGAGCTTCTCTGCGCCAACCTGGGCGCAAGAGTACATGTTTACCTATTCAAAACTGTACTCACAGATGAAAAACAACGTGAAAGACAACCATGAAGATGTCAAAGTTGGCTTTTTCTTTGTCGATGCCGACAACAAACAACTTTGTCACATTGAAAAAGCATGGATGGAGAAAGAGGAGCACTACGAAGCGCTGACGCCATCGGCGGGGCATGAGTTGATTGTGCCACTGGATAATAATCTTCGCCAAGCCAACCCGTTGGTGTTTGTTGATACGCCGAATGATCGCCGCTGCGATTTTTCCATGGTGGTCATGACAAAAGCACCACTTGAAGGCAAAGTGACTTACGCGCAAGTTGAAACGTTGCTGCCACAGATGCAAAGCTTACTGGAAGATTTAGGCGGCATGTTTGCCAGTTGGTTTACACCGGCGGTGACGGGTGTGACGCTGGAATTTGCCAACGATCTGAATTCGACGATCGAACTCAGCAGCGGCGAAAGCATTCCCGTCATTCACGGGAAAGCACAGGTTGATTTGGCGCAAATCGGCCAAGACGGTTGGATGATGCTGCCTGAAACCACAACGCGCGTGTTGCCTTATCTGCCAAAAGGCAAAAAATAGCATTCGAAACGTTCATCCATCGATACAGAGATAAAACAAAGGCTGCATACGCAGCCTTTGTTTTTATTAGATATTCGTGACATCTAATTTTAAACTTGGGTCAAACTCCATCACCAAATCTTCGTCTTCAACCTGTTGGGTGGGCATCTCTTCTTTATCGAAGCCGATGTCACCACCATTGATCACGCCAGAATCGCGGTCGATGGATTTGAAATCAAACAGTTCAAAGTCTGCCAAGTGGCTTGGTACCACGTTCTGCATCGCGCGGAACATAGACTCAATACGACCCGGGAACTGCTTGTCCCACGCATTGAGCATCTGTTTGATGTTTTGACGCTGCATGTTTGGTTGTGAACCACATAGGTTACAAGGAATGATCGGATAACCACGCATGTCAGCATACTTAATGATGTCTTTCTCACGGCAATAGGCCAATGGTCGAATCACCACGTGCTCACCGTTGTCAGAGACCAACTTTGGCGGCATGCCTTTCATTTTACCGCCGTAGAACATGTTCAAGAACAATGTCTCGATGATGTCATCGCGGTGATGGCCCAAAGCAATCTTTGTCGCACCTAGCTCTTTTGCGGTGCGGTAAAGAATGCCACGGCGTAAACGAGAACACAGTGAACACGTCGTTTTACCTTCAGGAACTTTGTCCTGAACGATCGAGTAGGTGTCTTCTTCGACAATTTTGTATTCTACGCCAAGGCTAGCCAAATACTCAGGCAGAATGTGTTCAGGGAAGCCAGGCTGCTTCTGATCAAGGTTAACGGCAATCAGAGAAAACGAAATCGGTGCGCTTTTCTGTAAGCTCATCAAAATTTCGAGCATGGTAAAGCTGTCCTTACCGCCGGACAGACACACCATGATGCGGTCGCCATCTTCAATCATGTTGAAATCAGCGATAGCCTGACCAGTATTACGACGAATGCGCTTTTGCAGTTTATTGAAATTGTATTGTTGAGCTTTGGTCAACTCTTGTGTTTGCTCTGTCATCAGCCTGCAGTCTTACTTCTTCAAAACAAAATGAAGTGCGTATGATACGGATAAATTATCCAGATGCTAGTGCTATCCGTGCTAGAAAAGAAAAAATCCCCAGCACTCAGGCCGGGGATTCATCACCATGGTGATCAGGTTAGCTGGCTGTTTTGGGATCTAGCGGGCTAATGTAGCCAGGTGGTTTCAATGCCAACACGTCACAATTGATTTTATCAATCACATGTTCGGCGGTGTTCCCGATAAATACGGCAGATAACCCCGTACGGCCCGTGGTTCCCAGAATCACCATCGCCGCGTTCAGTTTGGTGGCCGCCTCAGGAATGACATCTTCTGGCAACCCTTGTTCAACCATGGTTTGTGCTTCATCAATACCGTGTTTCTGACGCAGCGCTTTCATCGATGTTAAATGATGACCGCGTACCGCATCCGTGTAGGTGGTGGGGTCAAATTCCGGCAGCTCAATCGTAATATTGGCAGGTGTGACCGGGTAGGCGTTCACCAGATAAGGCGTTGCTCCCAAGCGTGACGTCAGGCACAGCAACTGTTCGACCATGATGTCGTTCAATTGCAGATGCGTTTCAACTTCTGAGCCGACATGGACAGACGCGACGATATTTGCATCTGCCGGCCATTCTGCGTTTTTGACCAACAGCACTGGCGTAGGGCATTTACGCAACAAGTGCCAATCAGTCGGCGTGAAGATCACCGACTCCAACACATCATGCTTGCGCGTGCCTTTAATGAGGATATCGTGCTCACCGGCAAATACTTCGCCGATGATCGCTTCGTAAGGGCGATTATGCCAAACCACTTTGACATCAAACATCACCGACTCATCAACATAAGATTCCGCGACTTTTCTCATCCACTGCTCACGCTGGTGAATTACGCCTCTGCGCATGGCGTCACGCTCATCAACAGAGAGCATGGATGTCATATCGTAAGAAAAATCATAGATAGACAGGAAAAACGTAATGCGGCTGGTTGATTTGCTTTTAGCAGCCAGTTGCATCGCACGGGCGAGGGCAGGTTGCTCATCATGATTGATGTCGGCAACAACTAAGATTTTGCTATAGATACTCATAACAAACTCCTTGTGAGTGGAGGAGATTTCTTACTTTTACTTTAGCGTAGTTAATCGAAGAGTTTTAGCTATTTAGGAAGGAAAATCGGAGAAGTATGAAGTAGCTCATTAATGAGCTACTTCATTGATGTTACTTGCTTTCTTGTGAGACGCCAGCCAATTCCATCAGCGCATCATGATCAAGAATGGTAATGTATTTACCTTTTACGCTCAGAATTTCTGACTTTTGGAAACGACCCAGTAGGCGACTGATGGTTTCAACCGTCAAGCCAAGGTAGTTACCAATATCACCACGTGTCATGGTCAGACGGAATTCACGAGGGCTGAATCCACGCTGAGAGAAACGCGTTGAAAGGTTGTACAGGAACGCTGCCAGACGCTCTTCAGCGTTTTTCTTCGATAGCAGCAGAATCATTTCCTGGTCGCCTTTGATTTCATTACTCATCAGGCGCATAATTTGCTGACGCAGTTTAGGCATTTTGCCAGACAGGTCATCAAGAATTTCGTATGGAATCTCACACACCATAGATGTTTCAAGCGCTTGCGCGAAACTGGGGTGAGAATCACCGGTAATCGCATCAAAACCGACTAAGTCACCGGCAAGATGGAAAGCGGTAATTTGCTCGTCACCTTGTTCAGTAATGGTGTAGCTTTTGATGGTGCCTGAACGAATTGCGTACAGAGAGCGCAGATCATCACCAGCTTTAAACAGTTCCTGACCCTTCTGAATCGGCTTTTTACGCTCGATAATCTGATCAAGCTGATCCAACTCTGATTCATTCAGAGTAAACGGGATGCAAAGTTGGCTAATACTGCAGTCTTGACAATGAATTGCACAACCACCGGATTGAATGCGTTTTGCAGCAGGCTTTTCAGAAATCATAACAACCTTTCACTATTTGATATACATCAATATTTTAGCATCCCTTAACCCCAAAGGATAGCGAAAATAATTGTGCAAAGAATCAACTACCTAAACTAAGGTAATCAGCATGTTTACGGCTCCGACACCGGTATAAACGCCGTAAACGATAATAAATATTGCCGCTATATGACGAAATATTTTCGATTGTTGCAACTCTTTTATTTTTGTTGCCCCAAAACCGACCAACAGCATCGCGGGTAATGTGCCTAAACCAAACGCCCCCATCACAAGTGCGCCTTGCAAAAAACCACCTGAAACCGCGGCCCAAGTCAAAATTGAATACACTAAGCCACATGGCAACCAGCCCCAAATGAAACCAAACGGCAGGGCATACCAACTCTTTTTCAAAGGCAACAGTGCTTTACCGGCAGGCGAAATGCCTTTCCAAAGACGTTGTCCTAACGCCTCGAGCTTGAGGACACCAAACCACCAACGCCCCACATACAAGCCAAGACCAATCATCAGGATCGCGGCCAGCAATCGTAACCAAACCAAAAAATGATTGAGATCCGCAACGGCAGAAAGAGAGGCGGTTAACCCGCCAACAATGGCACCAAACACCATGTAGCTGCCAAGACGGCCGAGATTATAGAATAGCAGCGGCATAGCTGGATTCGTTTGATGATTTAAGGTGAGCAGCGACCCCAAACCGCCACACATACCCATGCAGTGACCAGCACCCAATAAGCCAATCACAAAGGCGCCGATAAAATCGGGGCTCATTGTTTATCCTTACCGGATTGATCGGCGTGCTCATCATCTTCAAACAAAATGTTGTGCCCCTGACGCTCCAGATCCTCAAACTGCTCGCTTTTCACTGCCCACAAAAAAATGGCAACAGCGACACACACAAGCACAATCGCAATCGGGATCAGAATATAGAGGCTTTCCATTTACTTACCTTGTTCTTTCAACAAACGAAGAGAGTTGGATACTACTATAATTGAGCTGGCAGACATACCCACCACCGCCACATAGGGTGCAACTAATCCCGCCACCGCCAAAGGTAAAATCAGTAAGTTGTAGCCCAAAGACCACGCAAGATTTTCACGAATAATACGTCGAGTTTTCAGCGCTAACGTGCGAGCCTCTAACAATTTATCCAACCTATCACCAAGTAAAACCATGTCGGCCGACGCTTTCGCGACGTCAGTGCCGCCACCCATCGCCACAGAAATGTGCGCGCCAGCAAGCGTCGGCGCATCGTTAATGCCATCGCCAACCATCATGGTGATATCTTGGGTATTGATTTGATTCAAGTACGCCAGTTTATCTTCTGGTTTAGCCTGAGCAACCACATGATCAATGCCCATCTGACGAGCGACGGTTTGCGCGTTTGCTTCAGAATCGCCGGTCAACAAGGTAATTTTGATGCCAGCATCGTGAAATTTGTCGATAAATGTTTTTGCTTCTTTTCGTATTGGGTCTTGGTAATGGAAGGTCGCGACATGGTCACCGTCCACCGCGAGATAAATGGCGTTCACTTCACCTTGGTGAATGTCATCCAATACAAATTTCGCGCTACCGATCTTCACGTCATGTGTTCCGTATCGGCCCACAACGCCAGAGCCGATCACGTTCCGTACTTGCTCTACAGCAAACGTTGTATCCGCGTACGTTCTAAATGCCTTGGCAATGGGATGATTCGCGTGTTGTTCCAACGACGCTGCGAGCGCCAGACATTGTTTTTCCGTCCACGACGAATGAAGAACCACTTGGCCGATTTCGATATTACCATGCGTCAAGGTGCCCGTTTTGTCGATCACCAAGTGATTGACCTTACACAACGTTTCAAACACGTGGCTCTTGCGAAGCAAAATCCCAAAGCTCCCCATGCGTGATGTGGCACACGTGAGCGCCGTCGGAGTGGCCAAAGAGAGCGCACAAGGGCAGGTGGCGACCAAAACAGACAACATGATCCAAAACGCATCATCTGGGTTTGCTTCATGCCAATAGAACCATGTCCCGGCGGCAATAATCAAAATGACTGCAACAAAATAACGCGCCACAACGTCTGCCACTTCAGCAATACGAGGTTTGGACGACTGGGCATCATCTTGAAGACGTACGATATTGGAGATGACCGAATCGGCTTTCGATGCCGTCACTTCCAGCTCAAACGCCTCTTCTCCATTGAGGGTACCCGCAAATACCGCATCGCCAACACTTTTAACCACTGGTAGCGATTCACCCGTTAACATGGACTCATCGACATGGACGCGTCCCTGTCGAATATGACCGTCAGCAGGAATATGTTCCCCAGGAAGCACTCGAATTCGATCGCCCAATTGCAGCGTTTTCACTGGCACTTGCTGACCATCGAGCGTGGTAGCAATCGCCGGGATCAATTTGAGTAAATTACCGCTGGCCGCCGCCGCTTTACGGCGTGCTCGCATCTCAAGAAAACGTCCAACCAACAGGAAGAATGTGAACATGGAGATGGATTCGAAAAAGACTTCGCCTTGTTGGGTCACCGTTGCAACCAAACTCGCCACATAGGCAAAGATCAGCGCAATTGACACCGGAACGTCCATGCCAAGCGTTCGACCCTTAATACTGCGCCACGCGTTAAAGTAAAATGGCAATGCCGAGTAGAGCAGAACGGGGGTCGCGAAGATCAAACTGACCCAGCGAAAATAGTTTTTAAACTCCGTGTCCAAATCGCCGAAGGCTTCGAGATACAACGCGACAGCCAACATCATCACTTGCATTGTGGCAAGGCCCGCAATGCCGAGACGATAAAGGTATTGCTTCATCGTCTTGTGGTAAAACGCTTCATGTTGGTCTGCTTCAAATGGTGCAGCTTTGTATCCCAGTTTGTGGATTTGGCTGAGAATCTCGCTTAATTTGGCTTTGGATTTATCCCAACTCAGCAGCGCACGGTTGGTGGTGGTGTTGACACGAATCGAAAGCACGCCGGGTTCGTTAGCCAATTGCTTTTCAATGAGCCAAGCACACGCAGCACAAGACACGCCATCAAGTGACAATGTCACTTCACTGCAATCTCCTTGATTGCGCACAAATTCGGCTTGAACATCGGAATTGTCGTAGTGAATGAGCGATTTCAGTTGCTCAGGTACCAACTCCACTTTTTCAGCAGGTGCCGTGCGAAATTGGTAGTAGGAGACAAGGCCGTTTTCAACGATGGTCTGCGCCACCGTCTGACATCCAAGACAACACATTTCTCGGTCTTCTCCGAGAATCTCGACTTTAAAATCCGTGTTGGCTGGGACATCTTCACCGCAGTGATAACACGCTGTCGTCATGGCATTAATCATTCATCAGGCGAGTTGGAGACTCAGAAGGGAACGTGACTCGGCCTTGAACCAACCATTCGCTATTGTGAGGCGTCAATTCAATAAACCAAGGGCCTTGAAGTTCGTTATCGCGAACAATTCGATAACGGCCTTTTGCATCCGCGGTTAATAACATGGAGAAATCACGGTCAGGGAGCGTGCGATGTGCAAACATGGCTTGAACGGCCGGGTAGTGCTCAAGCTTACCTTTATCCAACTCGATCACAATGTCATTCCCGTCAGAATAGACCGACGCGTTGAGACCGAGCTCTTTGGCCACATGAATTTTCGACAAATCAATATTAATGCCTTTGCCTTTTTTATAGTAATCCTCCGTCACCAAGGATACTGAGTTATTGGAAAACACGATGACAGTGATGATTGTCCAGACAACGACCGTAAGCGGAAGAATAATCAGAAACCACGGCCAGAATTGTTTATACCAAGGCTTTACCATAAAAAAGTTCTCTACAACAAATAAGAAGGCTCTAACTTAAGAGAAAGACAGCCCCTTTGGAAAGGGGCTGTTATTGGACTGTTACTTATTTTTCTGAATTGCTCAGGCTCCAGACATAAGCCGCAACCAGTTGCACCTTGTCTTCACCGAGGATATCAATCCATGCAGGCATCACACCTGAGCGACCGTTCGATACAGTCTCAGTGACCGCAGCACGTGAGTCGCCAAACAGCCAGTCTTGGTCTGTCAGGTCTGGGGCACCTACAGCTGGGTTACCTTTACCGTCAGTACCGTGACACGCGGCACACACAACAAAGCGTGCTTTACCCGCTTCGGCTTCACGAGCGTTCACAGAACGACCCGATAAGCTCAGAGCATAGCTCACGACTTCCTGAACGCCTTGTTCACCCAGCGCATCTTTCCATGCTGGCATTTGACCGATACGTCCGTGACGAATTGTCGTCACGATAGCATCAGGTTCACCGCCATACAGCCACGCATTGTCAGTTAGGTTAGGGAACCCCTTCTGACCACGCGCATCTGAACCGTGACACTGAGAACAGTTTTGTAAGAACAAACGCTGTCCAACTTTTAGTGCATCGGAATCGGCTGCAATTTCAGGAATAGGGCGCAGATCTGAGCCGCCATCTTTGTAAGCCAGACGTTTGAATGCTTCACCAAAATAGGTGTCTGCATCGTCGAGTTCTTTCGCGTACTGCACCAGTGTTTTGTTATCCTGAGCAGCCGCAATCGAGGCTTTTGATTCTTCCAGTGAGCGAACTCGCTGGTCAGAACTTTGCCAACCCAACACGCCCTTAAAGTTACCCAGACCCGGGTAAAGAGTCAGGTAGACCGCCGCAAAAATGAATGTACTTACAAATAGGTAAGTCCACCATTTTGGCAATGGGTTGTTGATTTCGCGAATACCATCGTACTCGTGGCCCATGTCTACGCCTTCTTCCACGCCCATTTTGTCTTTCAGACACCAAAAGAGCAGGAAAGCACAGCCGAACAGGGTTCCAAGTGTGATGACGGTAATCCATAGACTCCAGAATGTTGTCATTACTTAGTCACTCCTTGTTTTTTTGAGGGCGCTTGCTGTTCGTCAGCAAAAATCAAATTGGCAGCCTCATCAAAGCGAGCTTTACGTTTCTTGCCGTAAGCCCACCAAACAACGCCAATAAAGCAGACGAAAAGCACTATGGTCCAAATACTGTGAATAGTACCGATATCCATAATTACCCCTGTTATTTCATTGCATGACCAATAGACTGAAGGTAAGAGATAATGGCATCCATCTCCGTTTTACCTTCCACATCTTTTGTCGCATTCGCGATTTGTTCATCAGTGTATGGCACACCAAATTTGTCACGGAACAGCTCAAGTTTTTGTTGAGTGTATTTTCCGTCAAGGACATTTTCAGCGAGCCACGGGAAGCCTGGCATGTTTGATTCTGGAACCAGCTCACGAGGATTCATCAAGTGAACACGATGCCATTCATCAGAATAACGGCCGCCAACACGCGCGAGATCCGGACCAGTACGCTTAGAACCCCATAAGAATGGGTGTTCCCACACACTTTCGCCGGCAACAGAGTAGTGACCATAACGTTCAGTTTCAGAACGGAATGGACGCACCATTTGGCTGTGACAGACGTTACATCCTTCGCGAATGTAGATATCACGACCTTCCAGTTGCAATGCCGTGTAAGGCTTCAGGTTTTCAACCGGCTCAGTTGTTTGCTTTTGGAAAATCAACGGTGTGATTTCAACCAACGCGCCCCAACTGATCGCAAAAACGATGAAAATAGCCAACAAACCGACATTACGCTCAATGATTTCGTGGCGATTATTAGAATTATTACTCATTCCTCAATCTCCTTAAGCCGGTTGTTGGATAGCTTTCAAGCTATCTTTTGGTGCAGCAATGGTCTTATACGCGTTGTATGCCATCAGGAACATGCCCGACAGGAAGATGAAACCACCGATGAAACGAACGGTATAGAACGGATAAGACGCCTGAACTGATTCGACAAAGCTGTAAGTCAATGTACCGTCAGAGTTTACGGCACGCCACATCAGGCCTTGCATCACACCAGAAATCCACATCGCAACGATGTACAGCACTGTGCCGATGGTTGCCAACCAGAAATGGGCATTCACCAAGCTCATGGAGTACATGCGCTCTTGACCAAAGAGGCGAGGAATTAGGTGGTAAACCGAACCGATAGAGACCATCGCAACCCAACCCAGCGCACCAGAGTGAACGTGACCAATCGTCCAGTCGGTGTAGTGAGAAAGTGCGTTCACGGTCTTGATCGACATCATCGGGCCTTCGAAGGTCGACATACCGTAGAAAGACAGAGAAACGATCAGGAATCGAAGAATTGGGTCATAGCGCAGTTTGTGCCATGCACCTGATAGCGTCATGATACCGTTGATCATGCCACCCCAAGATGGTGCGAACAGAACCAAAGACATCACCATACCCAACGACTGAGTCCAGTCAGGTAGCGCTGTATAGTGAAGGTGGTGTGGACCCGCCCAAATATACAAAGAGATCAGTGCCCAGAAGTGAACGATTGACAGACGGTAAGAGTAAACTGGACGTTCAGCTTGCTTAGGGACGAAGTAGTACATCATACCTAGGAAGCCGGCGGTCAGAAGGAAACCAACTGCGTTATGGCCGTACCACCATTGAACCATAGCATCCACCGCACCAGAATAAATCGAGTACGATTTCCCCATAGAAACAGGGATTGCCATGCTGTTCACGATATGAAGAACTGCGACGGTGAGAATAAACGCACCGAAGAACCAGTTTGCTACATAAATATGAGACGTCTTACGTTTCACCAGCGTTCCAAAGAACACCACGGCGTAAGAAACCCATACAAGAGCAATCGCGATATCAATCGGCCATTCCAATTCCGCGTATTCTTTACCTGAGGTGTAACCCAGAGGCAGAGAAATAGCGGCAGAAACGATTATCGCTTGCCATCCCCAAAAGGTGAATGGGACGAGCGGGCCACCAAAGAGACGAGTTTGACAGGTACGCTGCACAACATAATAAGATGTTGCAAACAGTGCACTGGTACCAAACGCAAAAATTACCGCATTTGTATGCAGAGGACGTAAGCGACTATACGTCAGCCACGGCGTATCAAAGTTGAGCTGTGGCCATACTAATTGAGCGGCAATCAAAACACCAACACCCATACCGACAATACCCCAGAGAATAGTCACCAAGGTAAATTGACGGACGACTGTATAGTTATAGTTTTGTTCAAGCTGCTTTTCTTGGCTCATTTGCATGCTTCCAATGTCTAATTAACTACACTTTACTTCCAACACGACACATGTCGTAATGCCACCCAAGTTCACAATAAAAATTAATGTCTTTTCATAACGTTAATCCTATTGCTGACTTTATAAAAAAGTGGCATTTTCAGGCCACAACTATACTGCAATTAACAATTCAATGACAGTGTAGTAACCTTACTATCCATCTGGATTTGACCTTTTATTTCAAAACTTTGAAGTTTGTTACATGGGGAACACAAAGACATGGCGGCTGAAAAGCTAACCAAACATAGACTTGCTCAAATAATCACCACCTTAGCTGTGCTCGTGATCGCTTTTTTTTGGCGCACGATCACATATCGTGATGTACCAACACAGGAATGCATTCCACAACCAAAATGTTCTTTATTTGTGAATGGACAAAAATTAACTGTAACAAAAAGTGAAGAGTTCCCAGGCGTGTATATAATTCGTCCAATCCCCGTGGAATGGCGCTTAGAATCGGATGATGAATTGATTCGAGAAGGCGAAAGTGTGCAGCTCAAGGTGATTCGCAACAACTCAAAAACAAATAGCACGATTAATATTAATGACTCAGTAAACATTAATATTAATGATTAATAAGGTCGTATAATTTGCGAGACAGCGTTCATTAAGTTACGAGAAAAAATTTAATATCGCCTCAAGTTAATGTATAAAGATTGAAGAATTTTTTTAACTTATATTCGCATATGCGATTGATAACGACTTTTACTCAATCTTCTGATCTCATCAATGCTATTCATCAACTGAGAGAGTCCCTAATATTAAAGGGGCTTTCTAGTGTTGCTCTCTATTATACTGACGAATATCCTGTAGAAACATTATTCACGCTATTTAAGCAAGCATTTCCTAATATTCCTTTTATTGGGTGTTCATCGTGTAAAGGCGTGATGACTGAAAAAGGTTATCATACCGGCCCAGTCATCGCCGCCATGGGGATTTACGATTCAAACCAGAGCGCGTACGGAACCGGATTGATTGCATTGGATGAAGGCCAAGACTTTCGAAAATCCACTCGCAAAGCGATTCAACAAGCACTGCGTTCTGCAGGCCGAATTGGCGAAGTTCCAAGTCTGATTGTGCTTCATGCAACCCCCGGTCATGAAGAGCTGTTTATCGATGAAATTGACGATACGTTCGGGACTCAAATCCCCATCATCGGGGGCAGTGCAGCAGACAATTATATTCAAAAGCAGTGGTCAAGTATGACGGAGCAAGGCTGGATTCAACGTGGCATTGCGATTGAGCTCTTTTTCCCATCTAAGCCGCTGACCACTGGATTTAGCGCAGGCTATTCACCCACAGAGTTTGTTGGCACAGTCACGAAGGCGTCCGGACGTTTTATCCATGAAATCGATGGAGAGCCGGCTAAACAAATCTACAAAGAGTGGATCAGTGATCACTCCAGCGTCCAAATATCAGAACATTATCTCTTTCACCACGTCACTCGCTTTCCACTCGGCCGCGTTGCCGGGCACATTCATCAGCAGCCGTATTACAAACTATCTCATCCAGTGCGCATGACACGCAGCGGATCGATGGAGATGTTTACCGCTGCTGTTGAAGGCGAAACCGTCACGTTGATGACCGGATCCAGAGAGCAACTGATCAATCGAGCGTCTCGAGTTGTAAAAGAGGCCAATACCCAGAATTATCATGAGTCACAACTACTTGGCTCAATCATCATCTATTGCGCCGGTTCAATGTTGCGCCTTGGCGAAGATATTCTCGAAGTGCAACGCCAATTAAAATCCCAAATGAACAATCAACCGTTTATTTGTCCCTTTACCTTCGGTGAACAAGGGCGTTTCATCGGTGGCGAGAACGCACACGGGAACTTGATGATCTCGTCAGTCCTATTCTATGAGTCTGAGTAACCATCTGATGGAACAAGAAAAGATAGAGCAGCTTAATGAAGCGTTATTGGAACTGGAACGCAGCAAAGAACGAGAACAGCGTCTGGCCGAAGAAAACCGGGTCATTTTGGCGGCGTTATCCGCGCTTAGTCACGCCGACAACAAATACCAAATTTTTGAAGAACTGAAAAAAGTCCTCAGTCGCTACATTCGGTTCGACGACTTCATCGTGATTTCAAAAGATAAAGAAAGCAGTATCTTTTCGACGTATCTAGCATCTAACTTAGCGTTTCAAGGCAAAGAGTGGTTCAACGGCGACAAGTTTCAACGTGTGTTGGATGGTGAATGCATCATTCTTTTCGAGCCCAGCAAACTCGATGAGTTTCAAAACTTAAATCACTTTCTAAAAGATCAGATCAACTCAGCACTCGTGACGGGAATTCGAGCGCAAACCAGTGACTCTGTTTTGCTATTACTGGGCACACGAAAAGGGCAATTTAGCCTCGAAACTAAATCAACGCTGTCACGCTTTCGCCCATTACTTGAACGCGCGATAAACGACATTGAACACAAAGAAGCGCTGCAAAAACTGGTCGATTTAAAAACTCGAGAACTGAAATTTGCTCAGCAACTGGCGGAGCAGGCGAACCAATCCAAGTCACAATTCCTTGCCATGATGAGTCACGAACTACGTACGCCACTCAATGCCGTGTTAGGGCTGATTGATTTACTGCGTGATGATTCAGATGCTTATCAGCAAGACATGCTGGAGCAGATGGAAAATTCGGCTGAGTTACTTTTGGTCATCATCAACGACATCCTCGACCTCAGCCGCATCGAGTCAGGTCATTTTGAGTTACAACGTCACTGGATTAGTTTAAGCCGTAAGCTCCAACATGCACTCGAATACCATAGCCAAGTAGCGCAAGCCAAAGACATTACCTTCAACGTCAAAGCCTCCATTTGTGAGCAATTTGAATATTGGGTCGACTCAGTTCGTCTCACTCAAATCCTATTTAACATCATCGGCAATGCAATCAAGTTTACCCATCACGGTTTTGTCGATGTATCACTGGTGACCGCACGGGATCGCCTAGAGATTGAAGTCAAAGATTCCGGCATTGGGATCGACAACGAGCGAATCGAACACCTGTTTTCACCCTTCATTCAAGCCGACACCTCGATTACGCGGAACTACGGCGGAACCGGGTTAGGGTTAGCCATCACCAAACATCTGGTTGAACTGATGGGGGGCAGCATTACCGTGAGTAGCAAACTAGGCGAGGGAAGTCTGTTTACGATTTCGATTCCTTTGCAATCGCGAAGTTCAGAAACATCTCATCTCGATGAACTTCCGCTCTCTCATACCGCATCACATCGTGCGCTTGATGACACCAAACACATCCTCGTTGTCGAGGATACCAAGACAAACCAAATGGTCATCCAGCTCTTACTCAATCGAATGGGTTACAACGTAACACTTGCTAATAATGGACAACACGCCATAGAACTGGTTGAAAAAGATAGAACTTTTGACCTGATCTTCATGGATATTTCAATGCCAATCATGGATGGGATTCAAGCAACTCGCATTTTGCGTTCTCGAAAACTCGCCACACCGATCATTGCACTGACTGCACACGCCATGAATAGCGATCATGAAAACTGTTTGGCCGCAGGGATGAATGACATTGTGTTGAAGCCCATCCGAAGCAAAGAGCTACAACGAATCTCAGATCGCTACCTGAATCACCAGCGATAGGTGAGACCTATCTCTGTAATAGTTACAACCTGATCGGTTGATATTGATTCTCATTTAAATGAGGAATATGTTGTCTATAGCAGATTTATTTCAGGCATGACAACTGATGAACACCACACTTTATTCGCCTAAACACGACCGATTCACTCAGCTTTCTTTTAAGTTTAAAAGCAAACTTCTGTTACTCGGACCAGCATTTATTGCCGCAATTGGTTACATTGACCCGGGTAACTTCGCCACCAACATCGAAGCCGGTTCAGCCTTTGGCTATCAACTTCTTTGGGTGGTACTGTGGGCAAACCTCATGGCGATGTTAATTCAATATCTATCCGCGAAACTCGGCATCGTGACAGGCAAAAACCTAGCGGAACATCTAAGAGAACGGTTGCCAAAATGGGCGATAGTGCCTTATTGGATCCAAGCAGAACTCATCGCCATTGCGACTGACCTGGCTGAATTTATTGGGGCTGCAGTCGGTTTTCAATTGTTGTTCGGTATTCGGTTGATTGATGGCGCCGCCATTACAGCCGTCGCAACCGTGGCCATATTGATGCTCAATAAGAAAGGGCAAAAACCGTTGGAAATGACGATTGGTGGGCTGCTACTGTTTGTCGCCATTGTCTACGTGGCAGAATTGCTGTTTGCACATCCATCGGGCTCAGACCTCACAACCGGCATCTTGGTCCCAACACTAAATAGTAGTCATCAAATCTACTTAGCAGCCGGTATCTTAGGGGCAACGGTTATGCCACACGTCATCTACCTGCATTCCGCATTGTTTAAAAACACCTACAATCAAACCGTAGAAAAACGTCTGCGTTCAACCAAATTCGATGTGTCCATCGCGATGATTATTGCCGGTTTCGTGAACATCGCGATTGTTGCAATGGCGGCGGCAGCATTTCACGCCAGCGGAAATCAACATGTGGCAGAAATCGAAACTGCATACAAAACGCTGGAACCGCTGGTTGGTAAGGCCGCATCCATCTTGTTTGGTATCTCACTGATAGCATCAGGTTTGTCATCCACGGTTGTTGGCACAATGGCAGGCCAAGTCGTTATGCAAGGGTTTGTCCGTATGAGCATTCCCATGTGGTTGAGAAGAACCATCACCATGGCGCCGTCGTTTGTGGTGATTGGGCTAGGCATTAACACCACACAAATATTGGTGATGAGCCAAGTCGCACTTAGCTTTGGTATCGCATTGGCGATCATTCCGCTGATTCTGTTTACCGCGAACTCAAGTATCATGGGGAAATACACCAACAGTAAAGCAGTCACATCGACTGGCGGTGTCATCATTGGTTTGGTGTTGTTATTGAATGCGTATCTGCTTACGACACTGATCTAAACAAAAGCAAGCCATCTTAATTACCATATTGATTACGCGTGTGAACGTGAATCAATATGGTAATTATATACTTTATGGTAAATCATTTATGTTCAATGCCTTAAGTGGTTCTCAGCAAGAAAGAGGGCCAAACCAATATATTTCATGGTGCTCGAGTGACATCATTTAACATAATATACATAATGCGCACTGGAGCATTTCTAATTTAAGGGCTACAAAGCCCGTTAAAGCCATTGATATTCCTGAGATTCCTAGCCCGTTATACTTTTTTGCAATGCGCTGCCAAGCTTGTTGTGCTTCGTACGTTTTGGCTTTATCAGCAGCCAAATACACAAGTACAGTTTCTGCATCAGCACCAATTGCGTTTGCTAAATAAAGTGCTTCTGTTTCAGTTAGATAGCGTTCGCCTTTTCTAATTCCCGACAACTTTTGAACACTTATCCCTAAGTCGTGAGCGATTTGCTTATCCTGCACATAGTTTTTCACCTGTTTATAGGCGTCTAACAGTTGGTTTATGTACATTTCTAAATCCTGATTGCTGTGTTTCTGTAGTCATTCTAGCTCATCTGTCCGCAAAAACGTGTATTTACAATACTCAGATATGCGTATTTACTGTACGCAAATCTGTGTATTAGACCACCTTGGGCGTTAGCCCTTGAAGCTTTCGCGCTTGGTGGTCGCTCTCTCAACTGTTCAAGGTGGTTGGTCATGGCATTCTCAAGTAAACACATTCAAGCAAGCGCATTTTGTCAGTTTGTTAAGCGCAATTGGGATTTGATTGGTTGGCTTTCGTCTTGTCTGCTTGTTTTCCTGTTCTTCTACGGTCTCGCCGTTCTTAGCAAACTTTTGCCGGATTACGTTGAAATTGGTGCTGGAAAATATTTTGAAGTTTCTGATTGGTACTCTGATGAACATGCTCGACCACTGATTGCCAGCGCTCTTTCTGATGGTGAAATCAGTTTCTCAGAATACTACGAGATTAGAGATGCCATGTCTGAAAAAGCCAAATTGACCCGCCTGATTCAGGAGAGCAATTAATCATGGCTGCTGAAAAAATCTTTTATGACCTCATGCCTGACAATTCTGTATCCGTTTACATGTTCGGTGATTGGGATTATTTCAGCTCATACGCTGGCCTTGTTTCTTATCTGAATTCGAACGGCGTTTATTACAAGCTGGTTGATATTACAAACACCACGCTTGAAGAACGTCTAGTTATTATGGGGATTCAACAATGAAATTTGCTTGTTTGGATTGTGGTTCTAATTACGAATCCCCGACTCTTTGCTGCTGTCCAGAATGTGGTTCTGGTCTTATTAACCAAATGAACATGGATGATATTCAGGTATTTGGTAAAAAATCTCAGCGTAAAAAAACCGATGACCATCGTTTATCGTCATCCTATGTATATCGCCCTAAAAAGGCTGGCTTGCCTACTGAATTTGTTAACCATACCGTTAACGAATATACGTTTATTGAAGATTATGAGCAGTCGCCTGTTATTGTCGATTACTTGTGCTTTACGGTGAATATGTCTGACTTCCGGCATTGTAAAAAAGAATCGCCCTATTCTGGCATACACTTCCCCGATGAACCTAAATTCTCCACACATCAGGCTCGGTTCTACGAAGATATTGAAGCGTATGAACGTTATTTTCGTGAAGTGTATATGGATTATTTGCAGGAGTGTGTACGCCGCTTTATTCAGTATGTGCTTGGGTTCAATTATGGTGCGCCTCGTGGCCGTGGCTTCCAGTTCTATCAGGATTCGTTTGTATTGACCTCTGAGTTTGGTGATGACTACTGCGGTCAGGTCGGTTTTGGCGGTAACAGAGACACCATTCACTTTCAGATTACTGGACACGGCTGTAAACACCTTTTTGCGCAGCGCTCTTGCCGTTTCCTGCATCACTGGCTTTCAACGATTTTGTGTTGTAAGCAACTCGCTCGTATTGACTTGGCCTTTGATGACTTTGATGGCCTGCACACTTGTGAAGCTGCCGAACGCGCTTCCAAACATGGTGCCTTTAAACGCTCTCGCGGTTTCGCTCCCAAAATCAAAAGCGGTGATGAATGGGAATGGGCTGAGGATGGAAGCAAAATTTTTACTCGTGAAGAGCGTAATTTTGGCTCTCGTCAATCGTTAGTTTACTGGCGTATTTATAACAAGAAACTTGAGCAGAATATCGACGCTGAGGATTTTCAGTGGTATCGCTCTGAGGTTGAATTAAAAAAATGGGATACGGATATTTTATTAAATCCGTTAGGTGGCTTTATTGCATTAAATGCTTATGCTGCCTCCCTTATTTCTGAAGACGTTGCACCTGTTGTAACGCGCACCAAAAAGAAAAAGCGTGCGGCCTGTGATGTATTGGCGTCTGCCTTTTGGGCAAAACGTCAATATGGTCGAGTGGTAAATAGTTTGTTGAATTTATATCAAGGTGATTTCGAAAAAGTAGTCACCACGTTGGTCAGGGACGATAAATTATTATCTTATCCGTCTATGCACCAGAAATTAATTAATGCTTTGGAGTAAATAACATGGCTCGTAATCGTTTATTTGTGTTGGGTGTTGATATTTATTGGAACAGTATCGAGGGGGATTTTGCTGTATTAAATATCTCTCGCCCTTTGCGTGAACTCGATATTAATAAGAAAGAAACGGGTTTTAAAATGACTCGTCGAACTCTTGGTGAATCCGGTGATGTTTCTCAATACGACAAACCTATTCGAATTGACCACGAATACGCACTCAAGCTCGAAAAGGTTGGCGCTCTCGTTCCTCGTCGTGAATATGAGTTTGATTTGGACTTGAACCCGCTCGACCCGTTAGCGGGTTCTATTGTTACCAAACTGATTCCGGTTGACCCCGAAATCAAGAAACACTTTGAAGCCTCTCTTGGCGAAAAACAAGGGGCTTAACCATGAGTCAATGCGTAATCGCTTCGAATGGGTATGTCGTTCCGTCGTCCTCGTCTTGCGATTACGTCCTGTTAACCGCTACTGAGTTGGAAGAATTACAAGCCGATTCAGTGGGCGCGTTAAGTATTGACCAGAACTTATACACCACGGTCAGTGGCTATTTGTTGTTGTCGCTTGTCGGTGGTCACGTTCTAGGTCGTATCGTTAAAGGCCTCGGTCGAGGCTGATTTTTGTATGTCACTAACAACGGAGTAAATCCTTATGAAAAACATTCTTGCTTCTATGAAACAACACGCGGGTAAAGTTACCGCGGCTACTGGTGCTTTGGTTCTCTCTGGTGCGGCTAACGCAACCGTTGAAGAATCGCTGAACGCGGCTGTTGCTTCTGGCCAATCAAACTATTCGATTGTTGTTATCGGTCTGATTGGTTTGGCGGCTGTCGGTTTTGGCCTCCGTGCAATCGTGGGCGCGATGCGTTAAGCCATGGTTGAGCTGATATCAAACGTCGTCACCATACTTCTAGCCGTGGCTAATGGTGGGGCGTTCATATACGGCTTCTACACTGGAATCAACGCCTCCTAACGGGGGCGTTTTACTTCATGGGGTGCCTTATGCGATGCGCGACGAATACCTGTTTGACTCTCCTACTTTTGCTTACTGCTTTTCTGACTTTATCTTCATCTGCTTATGCTGAGGAAGTCGGTTGTCCTGTTGGTGCTAGTCGCCTTATGTGGTGGTCTGAGTCCATTGGTGCTTTCCCTACGGTTTGTTCGAGTTCTAATAATTGTCGTTATCAGGCACCTGCCACTACATCGTGTGCGAATGGTTGGTGTAGTGCTTATATGGTCAGTGATGGAACCTTGTGTGAAGAAGGCGAAAATCCGCCTGAGTGTGAAGGTGATGATTGTGTGACGCCTGCTCCCGTTCCTGACCCTGAGCCAGACCCTGACCCGTACCTTCCTCTGAACAATTATTTTAAAGCTACTTGCACTAATGGGGTTTGTACTGGAACGGTTGAGACCAATTCTGCCATTAGAGCGTGGTCGGAGACTTCATATAATTGGGCGCACTTCATGAATAATCGGGGCTATAAGGCGCTTACAGATGCTCTAACGCTTACCATTCCCCAAAAAATCGTTAAGGCAAAGAAAGATACACTCGACAAACTGGATGACATCGAAGCCAGTATTGAGAGCCAAAGCGAGATTGATTTGGATTCTCTCCTTCTGAATTCCCAACAATACAGGGATGATCGTCAAATGATGAACACTATCTTGAGACTTTCAGGTCAAGCGGAAAGTGCGGCGAACATTTCCAGCTTTAAACTCGATATGCTCAGCTTAGATATGATGAAGCTGAACGACAAAATCGATGGGAATCAAGGTTCAAATACTGCCAACATTTCAGCACTGGCCGACAGCATGACGTCAAATTTCAAGACGACTAACGGCAATATTTCGGCTCTATCTGATGGTCTTGAAGCCCTCTCTTCTCAAATCAGCGGTGCGGGTGGTACTGGTGGTGATGTTGATTTGTCCGGTGTCGAATCAAAGTTGCAAGGCATCCAAGAAACTCTCAACGGTAAAGGTATGGTTGGGCGTCCCTTTGAGGGACAAGTCGATTTTGAAGCAAACGGCCTTTACGGCTCTGATGCGATTGAAAATCTTGAGGGTGAAATCGAACAGCTTGAAACACAGTATCATGAGCAAATGGAGCAGTTTAAATCACTGTTCACGTTTGATGAGTCCGAGCTTGCTGATGGGACTTACATTGAACACAAGTGGACGTTTCGATTTGCTAACGGTCATGTGAACTCGTTCTCGTCTGGTGTATTTCCAGCCTTACTTGAAAACTCAAGCTTGATTGCTGCCGTCCTGTTGTTTCTTGCCGTCTTGCTCGGCATCAAAGCCCTGACGGATTAGGAGGACGTATGCAATTCTTAGTCGATCTCATTAGCTCACTTGGCGATTTCGGTCAGACCATCGTCGATTTTTTGGACTTCGTTCCGACCTACTTTCAACAGCTCGTTGCCTACATCAACGTGTGGTATATCAAGCTCAAACTTGTCGGCCTGATTTGGACAATGCAAGTCTACTACGCGACCGCTCAGATACTGCTTGAAGAAATCGGATTCACTCAGGCGATTGCCTCGGCCTTTAACGCACTGCCGGACGAGCTGCGTTATTACGCGCACGCTTTTGGCCTACCTCGCGCAATCAGTACCTATTTCAATTTCCTTGCCACTGGCTTCGTCATGAAGATGTTGAGGTGATGACATGGCTATTACTATTCGGACAGGCGCTAACGGAGCCTACAAATCATCTTATGTTGCCTACTTCGTGATATTGGAAGCGCTCAAAGCTGGCCGTGTTGTTGTGACCAATATCGAGGGTATGGAACCACTCGACGAAATTGAGCGCCGTCTTGACCTCCAGTTCCCGAGCACGACCCGTTTGATTCGTATCTTTAGCCGCGACAAAAACGGGCTTGACCTGTGGCAACATTTCTTTTGCTGGTGCCCGCTTGGGGCGTTGATTGTTATCGATGAATGCCAGGATATTTTCTCTAAGAACATCGGCTTTCGTATGGAAAAGGTAACGGCTCGCCCTTTGTCTGATTTTCTCGATAACTTGCCGAGTGACTACGAGAATTTCTTTAACTCGCGCCATGTGCCTGTTGATATGACCAAGCTCAAGCCGTCTGAAATCGATGACCGTGGTCAAGCTGAGTACGACGAGAACGGGCGGATTATCTACCCCTTCACCTTTAATGAAGGGTTCGCGCGTCACCGTAAATATAACTGGGATATTGAATTGCTCTCGCCTGACTGGGGACAGATAGACACAGCGATTCGGGCTTGTGCGGAACAGTGCTTTTTCCATAAGGCCAATGACGGCATGTTCTGGGCTAAGCGTAAACCTTATGTCTATAAACATCCCAAAAACACGTCAACGCCTGTTATACCCAAAGGCAAAGACCCCAACGTCATGACGGTCAAAATCCCGCTCGATGCGTTCCTGCTCTACAAATCCACGGCAACGGGTGTTGCTCGTCATTCTGGCGCGGTTAACGTGCTTTATAAAAACCCGAAATTCATCGGCGCTTTGGTCGTGGGTATCGGCTGCATGGGGTATTTTTTCTATGGTTTATCCGGTTTGGTTTTTGGTTCTTCTGAGGAAGTGGCGAACACGTCCACGTCAAAGACTCAATCTAACGTTTCTGCGTCGGCCGATGGGTCTGGTCAAACGGGTTCTAAAGGTTCTGGCGTTCTACCTAATGGTGGGAATCGCAATTCGTCTAACGGCGGTGCCCGTGATTCAGTTTCTCTTGCAGCAAACAGGCTTGAACTGATGCGGCAAATGCTCGGCCTGTATGAGATTCAAAGCCTCTACTACACAGGACACACGACGCAATCGACGAGCACCGGCTTTAAGTTCATGGTCACGCTGGAAGCAAAAACACCGGATGGTGTTTATCGGTTTGACGACACGTTCCTTAGAGCGAACGAGATTAAGTTTGTGCATTACGATGACTGCTTGCTCAAGCTGACTAAAGAGGCTGTTGACCTTAATGTATTTTGCAAGCCTCGTGAAGATGCGCAGCAGGCGAGGCCTGAGCGGGCTGAAATCAGTTTAAATTCTGTTTTTTAAGGAGTGGTTAAGATGGAAACGGTCACGTTTACGATGGAGCAATTCCAAACGATTATAGATACGCTGATTGTGCTTTGTGTGGTCACGGGTGCATTGTCGGCCTTTATGGCGCACCTTGTGTTGCCGTCGGTCGCTTATGGCGCTCGCCGGATTAGGGTTTGGTATCGATATCGACGAAATAAAGCGTAATCGCACGGCGGTATGTCAAAAAATGACATACCGTTTTTTTTGGGGTGGGATAAAAGTTGAAGTCGTTCTCTGAACTATCCCCGAAGGGATAAGGGAGCAAGCCTGCGACCGTGGCACCAAGCCACACGAAATCGGTTAGTGTCTCGGTTGATTTGAATGGCGCGGTTTGTATCTGCCCATGTTAAAAGGCATAAAATACACCACGTCCTGCTAAGCCATAAGTGATGTGCAGCGTTCTCGTTGTGTCGGAGTGAAGCAATCGTGACGTCTAAAGCTTGGCGAGTGTCGAGCAAGCTTTTTCATCTTTCATTCATTAAATCCTTTCAGGGTCATGCGGCGTGGCGGACGACGACGAGGACTGAGGAGGAGGAGCAAGCGGAGCGACCCCCGTGCTTGTACTACGGGGGTACTTTCCACCTAACTATCAGCTCTCGCGGGACTTTAGCGGATTTGAAGCTTTTACGACTCTTGATGATTTACACCTAATCGTAGGCGTTAATGCGGTTTCTCTTCAGTTATAAAAATTAAACCTTGATACACTTCCCCTGTCGGCCTATTTATGCGGTTATTTTGAAGTGATTCAAAGGCTCGCATGCAAGAATTTCTTCTAGTTGAGCCTTTAATCTCTATGATTTTGATTAATCCATCTTTGCTTATTTTAACCTTAAAACTACAGGTATCGTTTCCTTCGATATAGTCATAGAGTTTAGATTGAATTAAGGCATCTACTTGGGATGTTATGCTTTCTTGCTTGGCTTTGTATTCGGCAAGATCACCTGCCAGTTTGTGGCCTTCTTTTGCTGGGAACAGCAAAATACTAGCTGTGACGATAAGTAACCCGATTTGCGCCATTTCATGTCCTTAAGATGTAAGAGGAATCAGTTCCCCTTTATTCGTGCAAGCTCTCTAGCTATCTTAAGCAATTTGCTGCAAGTTTTTAATTCAATATCTGATTGAATTTCAAGTAATGCTATACCCGTCAATAATTGCTGAGCTGTAATCATTTGTCCCGTTGGTAACATCATTTGATTGTGTACCATTGCAAAATGGTCCCATTCTGGATGATGGCTTAACTCACGTCTGGTTTCCCACCGCATTAAGCGTTTGCACTCTGGTGGTATCTCTTTCCCTGAATCCCAACCCGTGATAACTCTCACACTTTTAAAACAAAGTTTTGCTGTTTGTTCTTTCGTTAAACCACATTCTAATTCACGAAAAATGTAATTCTTAGTCATCTCGTGATACTTCACTGTCAATACTCCTAAAAGGAGTATTATTACCAAATGTGATATGCACCCAAGGATTATACATAATGAGGCATAATGCGCACCAAGTCCGGTGAATTTAACATCTGATAAAACCTGTCGGTTTTCATGACCTAAAACCCTGATACATGAGCCGTATTTCTAGTTAACTGGGCTTTTCTTCGTAGTTTGACGTTTGTTTTCACTGAGTCGTCTTCATCGTGCTTTAATGATTTCAGCCTCACACCTTATCAAGATCATTTTGTCACACACATTTGTTAGAGTTCCCGTGCATCAATTTGAATCCTGATGAACCGTTCTGGGATTTGGTATTTGTACTTTTTGCCAACCTTGATGGCCTGTTTGACGCGTTTACAAAGTTGCGCGTCGCCAAGCGTTGAGACTTGTACGACCTTGGCGTACTGATTGTCGATGTGATTCATGTCGACAAATACATCGCAAAAACCTTTTGCAGACACATTCTGTTTGCTCAGCACTTTGAGAGTTTTGGCTTTGATGAGCCTTGCGACGTTGTTGATTTCTGTATCGTCTGCCCATGCGTGCTGTGAACAAAGCCATATTGCGATGATGAGTAATTGTGGTTTCATTGTGTCACTCCAATAAAAAAACGGCTGAATACTACATCTGGTATTCAGCCGTTTCAGCTTGAAGCGTTAAGATTTCGGTCTAGTTTGCACCTTGATGCAAACGTGTTGTCGCTAATGGCGCAATCCTAGTGACTCTTTTTACTTTTATCACCGTTGCCTTTGAAGCCTTGATGTGGAAACACGTTTCGAATGCGCTGTTGTACTTTCTTTGGCACCTGGTTCGAGAACACCAACTTCATATTGTGCCTTTGATGATAAACTTTGAGTTCACCATCAAATGGCGCATTTTCACCAATCTCAATGACATTATGTTTAAACGACGGCGGAAAATGACCTTTAACCTGTGTAATGACACCATTTTTAAACTTAACTTTGAGTACAGGCCTGTCGGCCGCGACCAACCAAAAGATGACGATTGCAGCAATTAAAATCACATACAACATCTTGCTAACTCCTAATCAGACAGCAATTTACTTAAATCTTCTTTTAAACTCGAAACCGTGCGGCTCGCTTTCTCGCTCCGTGACGCTTCGCTAAGCAGATACTCAATGGCATCGGATAACGTGCATCCCAGTTCGTTTGCTCGCACAGACAACTTTTCCCACACGCGATAATCTAAATCGATGGATTTCTTACGTGTATGCAACTGCTCTGCATTGAAATGACGCTTCCGTTTGGCACGAATGGCTTGTTTGAGCTTGTTGTCCAAATCTGGTGCCATATGCTGTTCGATCCATTCAAGCACCAAGGTTGGCTCATGTTCTAGAGATTTGAGTTCTTGAACAGCGGCATCTGCCTCACTACGATCGATATGACAAGTGATCGGTTCGCCATCTTTCCATTTTTTGATTAAGTACTGCCACTTCCAACCGCATTCCAGGTTTTCGAGTTGTTGATATTTCATGTCTGGCAAGCCTATTTTAAATTAGGGTGACAGCGTAACCCAAGTGACACAGTCGTTTCAATTATATCGATAAAAAACACGACCAAGATCATCACAAATATCAAAGCTATTCGCGCTTTGGGTTTTTCTATATAATTTGTCTCCTTTTCACGATTTCGACGATTCAATGACACAAGATATCTGGCGTTTAGTGACGCCTCAGTATGACCAGTTCAGCACTGAGTTATCTCAATACCCTAACCTGCCTTCTGTTTCTCTGTTTGGCACTCAAACCAGACTTTCACAAGCAATTGAAAGGTTCATTCACGTCAAAGGTTTTAGCCGCATTCTGTTAGTCAATGCGCCAGATAACTCAATCTACCGCGCTTTGATTAAAGAGCAGATGGAGAGTATGACGTCTTCAGTGCCCGTTGTGGTGACTGAAACGTTAGATATGGGTGCAATTTTCGGACAAGTCAAAGCTGAAAATGGCCATATTGTCAGTGAAGTCAGCGGCCTATTAGACAAAGCTGATAACGGATATCTTGTCGTTTCTGCGAATTTACTACTCGCGAATCCGCGCTGTTGGCCAATGTTGAAATCTGCCGTGCTGGGCGACGCCATTTCACCGGTGAATTGTGACCCCAAGTCACCCATTCACTCATTGCCGACAAAAAGTTACAACGTCAAACTCGTTGTGGTTGGTGATAGAAACCAGTTAGGCGACATCGATTTTCTGGATGCAGATATTCACTCAGGGCTATGCTTGTTCAGTGAGTTGGAAGTGGATATCAAACTTGATCAGGACTCCATTACGACTTATTTAGGCTACCTACTCTGGCTCACTGATCGCTATGAGTTACCAATGCTGACGAACGATGCTGTTGAAGCGGTCATGACCGCCGGCGCTCGTTACACCGAAGATCAACATTACGCCCCCCTATGTGTGATGTGGCATCGCGCGCTGCTCGAAGAAGCGGCACTTCTGGGTCATCAAGCGACGATCGAAAAAGAACACATTGAACAAGCACTGAATCAACGTTATTACCGTGAATCTTACTTACCTGAGCGTGCACTTGACGACATCCTTGATGGCCAAGTCATTATCGAAACTCAAGGTGAGCAAATCGGACAAGTCAACGGCCTGACTGTCATCGATATTGCTGGTCATCCAGTATCTTACGGCGAGCCAGCCCGTATTTCATGTGTGATTCATTTTGGTGATGGCGATATTTCTGATGTCGAACGGAAAGTTGAGCTGGGTGGTAATTTACACGCTAAGGGCATGATGATCATGCAAGCGTTTGTGAGCAGCGCGCTCAATCTGGACGTTCCGCTGCCATTCTCCGCTTCAGTCGTATTTGAACAGTCTTACAGTGAAGTGGATGGCGATAGCGCTTCGCTCGCTGAATTATGCTCATTAGTGAGCGCCCTATCCGAATATCCTATTGACCAACAAATTGCGGTCACAGGCGCCGTAGATCAGTTCGGTCGCGTCCAAGCAGTTGGTGGGCTCAACGAAAAAATTGAAGGTTTCTACCGGGTTTGCCAACATCAAGGTTTTACCGGTGAACAAGGCGTCATCCTGCCGAAAAGTAATCTGAAACACCTTGCGCTTCATCAATCTGTCGTCGAAAGTATTAAAAATGGGGAATTCAACATTTGGCCCGTCTCGAATGTTGATGAAGCTGTTCCTGTACTCATGAATAAACCATTCCGTGGTGATGATGAGGAAAGCGTGATCAGCCGAATCGCCGAACGAATTGAAAACTTTGAAAAACACATTCAGCCACAAGGATTTGTGGAACGCCTCAAAAACTGGTTCGTTTAGTACTGATCGGAGTTGTTTGGCGTACACGTGTTCACTAAGATGCACCGTATCAGAAATTGGAGTAATTGATAATGCACAACAAACGAGACTCTTATAACCGCGACGATCTTTTAGCTTCTAGCCGGGGCGAACTTTTTGGCCCTGGTTACCCTCAACTACCAGCACCAAACATGCTGATGATGGATCGAGTGACTAAGATGTCTGAAACTGAGGGTGATTTTGGTAAAGGCTTGATTCTGGCCGAACTCGACATCACTCCAGATCTTTGGTTCTTTGATTGTCACTTCCCTGGCGATCCAGTGATGCCTGGCTGTCTTGGCCTTGATGCAATGTGGCAACTGGTTGGTTTCTTCCTTGGCTGGGTTGGCGGAAAAGGTAAAGGTCGTGCATTGGGTGTTGGCGAAGTAAAATTCACTGGTCAAATCCTACCGACAGCGAAAAAAGTTACTTACGAAATCCACATGAAACGCGTTGTAAACCGTAAATTGGTGATGGGTCTTGCTGATGGCCGCGTATTGGTTGATGGCAAAGAAATCTATGTTGCGAAAGACTTAAAAGTTGGCCTGTTCCAAGACACTTCAGCGTTTTAATTCGTTGTGATTGAATCTAGCCGCTCGATTGAGCGGCTTTTTAGTTGGTAGTATATTTAGTTATAGTGCATCAGGTGATTTAAAATCCAAATAAAAAGCCCCTTTCGGGGCTTAGATCCTGTGTTGTATGTGGAAATTATTTATAGAGACCAGTCAGTTTGTCTTCTCTAGCTTCACGCCAACCACCTAGCCAAAAGGATCGAGCTTCCATTTGTTGGTAGGGACATTCTTCTTGCGATCGGCCATTCAGGCCCGCTTTGTATCCCTGAGATTGCGCTCTTTCCAGGCGATCACGCTTTTGTCTCTTCATAGTGCAGTCCTCATACAGTAGCTTGTGTCTAAGTTACAACTATTAAAATCGTGTGGCATTTCCATGACCACACCATTAAGAATTGCTCAAAAAACCACCTTCATCAAGCCAAAAAAAAGCACAAGTCCAGATCTGTGAACTTGTGCTTCGTTTGACAAAAATTTACTATTTTCTACGGAACCCGAGGAAACCTAGTACAGCCAACATCCACAGACCAACACCTGCACCACTACGCTCAGTCGTTGTTTCATCTGTGCCACGGGCTAAAATATTGCTGCTCGTGGCGCCTGGAATTGGCACCAGTTTGACAGCAACCGTTGTCTCATCTTTGCTGCCTCCACCACACGTCGCATTATATGCGGTGGTATCGTAACCGTTCTCACACTTCAACGCGGTTGCAGAAATCACACCGGCATCGTTGATGTCAGTGGCATCAATGATACGGTATTGGTTGTTTCCTGATACGTCCACCGAGCTGGAATCAGGAGCCGGACCATTGGTTAGATTATCTAACCACCAAGCTTTATTGTTGAAGACTGCTCTGCGGTCAGAATCCGTGCCATCTGCATCATATGGATAGATAAATCCTCGCTTACGACGCGGCTTACCATTCACCTCACGGGTAGATTCAGCATCGATTTGGCCCACAATTTCATTGTAATTATTAATGCCTCCGGCTTTACCACCAGCGCCATCAAAAAAAATGCCCCCAGAGAAAAAAGTCGCTGAAGGTGATGATACAGAAACATCCGGTACAATAAACAAACGAGTTGTAGCTGCACCATTGTAAGGTGTTCTTCCCCAACGCTTGGCCTCGCCGATTGCAATTAAATTGCTGTTTACAGAGGTCAATAGTGTGTTGGAATACACGTGCTCGCCATCTGTTCCACCATTCGAATAAACTTTAGCCTTATTTATACCGACCGTAATCCAGTTAGACGGTGAAACGAAATCAGCTTTAGCAACCTTAGATATGCTAGCTTCCATATAGTTACGATTACTATAAAAACTGTTATAGCCTACTGCATAAATGGTCTCATCTGCATCATCATCGATTACAAAATCACGAAAACTGCCCTGAGCAATAGTACTGTTGTCATAAACTTGTGTATTGCTCGGCCAAGCCACCTGAACTAAACCATCACTACTCCACATTGCCGCTTTTGATGAATAGTAGGTACCATTTGTATTAGATACAGAAGTGGAGACACTACCTACGGTATAAGTATCATCCGTTTTCCATGCGCGAGATTGCAGATAGCTGTTAGTTGTAATGTTATCAGCTAAAGCTTCTACAGTATTGCGGCGGAAAACAGAAACATCACCTTGAGCCAATTTGATACCAATCGGTTCGCCTAAATTATCGAGACTGTTTACCACCACGTTGTAACTTTCGTCTACAGGAGAACCTGTTGCAGAATTGCCTGTGAATGCAATTGAATTGATATCCGAAACACCTGAGATCTCATTACTCCAAAGATTCCAGCGTATCGATGCCCACGTGTCACAAGTGGCATAACGCAACTGAACATCACAATAATTTTCGAAGTCATCCGAATCCTGAATATATATGAAGGCGTTATCCATACCAAACGGCGCTTCTTCTCGGAAACTCAAACCGTCGACCGCCTCACCGGCGTTCACTTCAGACGAACGGGTTTCACCAGCAAGTATATAATCGGTACAACTTTTGCCGCCGTGACCAGTGATTGTTGCGCTATTAAAACAATTATCTTCGGCATCATCTGTCACTGCAGGTTGAATCGCAACACCAAAGCTACTCTTGTAAGAATACGTTGTACTTGGTGTCACTTCGACGACTTGATACAAAGCTGCGGACGCAGTGGTCGATGACACAATCGCGGCGGTGATGAAGGTCAGTTTAAAAGTGTTACTACTCATTGGTTTCATTAACTTTCCTGTTGCATTGCCTCGAGCTCTTCCCAGCGCTCAAATGCAATTTCAAGCTCCTGCTCAGTGGCAGCTAACTTGTCTAAAATGGGTTGTGTTGCCTCTACAGGCTGACCAAAGAAGTCAGGGCTATTCACCTGTTCCTGCAGAGCGTCAATCTCAGCTTCTAATTCTTCGAGTTTCACAGGCAGAGTTTCTAGTTCGCGCTGCAGTTTATAAGATAACTTCTTAGACTTAGGCTTCGAAGGCGCGGTTTTGGGAGATTCCTCAACCACTTTCTCTGCTTTGATTACTTTTTCAGCGTTCCGGTACTGAAGAACTTGCTGTCGTTGTTGTTGAGCATCGTGATAGCCCCCAACAAACTCTTCAATGACACCATCGCCTTCAAAGATCCAACTCGACGTCACGGTATTATCAACAAACTCACGGTCGTGGCTGACTAACAATAACGTGCCTTGGTAATTGGCAAGCAAATCTTCCAAAAGTTCCAAGGTTTCGATATCTAAATCGTTCGTTGGTTCATCAAGCACCAATAAATTGTTCGACTTGAGGAAAATACGCGCTAACAGCAGGCGGTTTTTCTCACCCCCGGACAGTGCTTTCACTGGCGTACGTGCGCGCTTTGGTGCAAACAGAAAATCTTGCAGGTAACTCAATGCATGGCGTTGACGTCCGCCCACGGTCACTTCTTGCTTCCCATCAGCCAGGTTATCAATCACCGACTTTTCTGGATCCAGAACTTCGCGGTATTGGTCGAAATACGCGACTTCAAGCTTGGTACCGCAATGCAAACGACCTGAATCCGGCTGAAGTTCACCCAGCAGTAATTTCAGCAAGGTACTCTTACCGCACCCATTTGGACCGACAAGGGCGATGCGATCGCCACGCATGATGTTAAAGCTAAAGTCCTGAACGATGGACTGGCCGTCAATCGCGTACTGTAAATGTTCCGCCTCAAAGACAATCTTGCCTGAACGCGCCGCATCATCGATTTGTAGGTTCACCTTGCCCTGCACTTCACGACGCTCACCGCGCTCTTCACGCAGCTTCTTCAGTGCTCTAACGCGACCTTCATTACGCGTACGACGCGCTTTGATGCCTTGACGAATCCATACCTCTTCCTGCGCCAGTTTCTTATCAAACTCCGCATTCTGCATCTCTTCAATTCGCAGCTGCTCTTCTTTTTCCACGAGGTATTTTTCGTAGTTCCCAGGAAACGAATTCAACTGACCACGATCCAAATCCACAATACGTGTCGCCATGGATTTAATAAACGCACGGTCGTGGGAAATGAAGATGATTGAACCGCGGAAATCCTTCAGGAAACCTTCTAACCACTCAATCGTTGTCACATCCAAATGGTTGGTCGGTTCATCGAGTAGCAACACATCTGGGTCACAGACCAGCGCACGCGCCAATGCAGCTTTACGTTGCCAACCACCGGAAAGTTCGGTCAATTTCGTGTGACCATCAAGCTTCAGTGCACTCAGGACGTTCTTGATTCGGTCTTCAAATCGCCATGCGCCAGCATGCTCAAGCTGCTCTTGAATATTCGCAAGACGTTTAATGTTGGATTCCGTGGGTTCGACCGCCACCAGATCCAGCAGATCTTGATAGATCTTGAGTTGTTCACCGACCTCTTTCAAACCACCAGCAACGTAATCGTACACATTGCCTTCCTGATCGCGAGGTGGGTCTTGCTCAAGGCGAGAAACGACAACATCCTGCATCACCTGTATTTTGCCGTCATCCATCAGGGTTTCCCCTGCCAAGACTTTCATCAGTGTCGACTTACCGGCTCCGTTGCGGCCCACAAGACAAACACGTTCATTTTCTTGCAGTGCGAAATCTGCATGGTCCAGCAATGGGTGATCACCAAATGCCAGCAACCCGTTATGAATGGTAATTAATGCCATTATTTTCCAACCATTGAGTTAATTCGTTGATATCAAAAGGCCAATTCAGCTCTGAATTCTGATAGGAAAGTACGGGGATTGTGACCCCGTAACGAGAAAACAGTACATCGTCGAACGCAATGTCGACGATGTTAACCTGTTGAGTGAGCTGAACTTGTTTAAGCAAGTCATACGCCATTTCACATAAATGGCAGCCTTCCGTGCTATAGAGAGTTATCACATCCGTGCCCTGTTATTTTTTGTGCGTCACAAGCCAGCAGTTGTGAATGTGTTTATTGCGCTCGAAATCCAATGGCAATGTTTGCGAGGAGATATTCTGCGCTTCAAGACCGAGCGCTTCCATCTGCTCCATATCCATCTTGAAGTGACGCTTGTTGTTGGAGAATACAATCGTGCCTTCTGGACGAAGAATACGTTTCAAATTCGTCATCAGCTGAATGTGGTCACGCTGAACGTCAAAAGACTGTTCCATACGCTTCGAGTTCGAAAACGTCGGTGGGTCGATAAAGATTAAATCATACTGACCAGTCGCCTTCTCCAACCATTGCAAGCAGTCCGCTTGAACATATTGATGCTGGCGACCTACTTGACCGTTCAGCGCCATGTTTTCTTTGGCCCAATCAAGGTAGGTTTTGGACATATCGACGGTTGTGGTCGATTTCGCGCCACCACAGGCCGTATGCACGGTGGCAGAGCCGGTGTACGCAAACAAGTTGAGGAAATCCTGGCCTTTCGCCATTTGACCTAAGCGACGACGAGTCAGCTTGTGGTCAAGGAATAGACCGGTATCAAGGTAGTCATACAGGTTCACAATCAGTTTGACGCCGTATTCTTGAGCGTACATGGTTTCAGATTGCTGACTGAGCTTCTGATACTGAGACGTTCCTTTCTTCTTCTCGCGAACTTTCAGTACCACTTTGTTTGCATCAATTTCCGTGACCTGAATGGCAGCACGAATGATATCCGTCAGACGGCGTTTCGCAGTCTCTTCAGGAATGCTTTTCGGCGCCGCGTATTCCTGAATCACCAAATGATCCAAATAAACGTCAATCGCCACGTTGTATTCCGGCAGATCCGCATCATAAATGCGGTAACAGTCTAGCCCTTCACGTTTCGCCCATTTACCAATCTTACCGATGTTTTTCTTTAAGCGATTGGCGAAGTCTGGTGCAACCAGCGATGTTTGACGACCTTCCGTCAATTCAGATTCCGCTCGTACCGCAATACTGTAGTTTTTTTGGTGACACGGTAACGCACCATTGTTTAATTTGAACTGCTTTTCAGCACGCATACGCAAACAAGCGAGCAATTCATCCGAACTAGAGAAGATTGAGGCTTGGCATCCGCCAAACTGTGCTTTCAGTTGCGCGCCAAATGCGGTGTACAACGCAATCAGGCCAGGATGCGTTCCTAAACGTTCACCGTAAGGCGGGTTACAGATAATCACACCATTCTCGAAACCAGCAGGACGCGTCAATTTAGCCGCATCGCCAACGTTAAATTCAATGAGGTCGCTCACACCAGCGCGGCGGGCGTTATCTTTAGCCACTTGGATCACGCGCGTGTCGTTATCAAAGCCATAAAACTTAGTGTCAACTTTCTTGGCGCCACGTTTTGCTTGCACGCTCGCTTCCGATTTAATGGTCGCCCACAGCTCGGCATCAAAGTCTTCAATCGCTTCAAAGCCCCATTTCTCACGCTTCAGTCCTGGCGCGATATTGGCTGCCATCATTGCCGCTTCAATCAGCAACGTTCCCGAACCACACATCGGGTCAAGCAACGGTTTTGATTCATTCCAGCCACTACGCATCACAATGGCAGCCGCTAGCGTTTCACGAAGCGGTGCTTTACCTGATTCTGGGCGATAGCCACGCATGTGCAAGCCGCCGCCGACCATATCAATACCAAGCAGTGCTTTGTCATTGTGAAGGCGAACATGGATTCGAAGATCTGGACGATCTTTACTGATCGACGGACGTGGGAGATTTTTCTTTTCAAAACAGTCCACGACTGCATCTTTGACTTTCATCGCACCGTATTGACTGTTGCGAATTTCACGGTTGGTGCCGTTGAAATCAACCACAAACTTTCTAGAGCTATGGAAGTGATTGACCCAGTTGATCGCCGTGGTTGACAGATACAAGTCCATATCGTTCTGGCAGTTAAACTCCGCCACGACACGTACGAATCGAGAAGCAAGACGGCTCCATAAGCAACAACGGTAGATTTGCTCATTGGTTGCTTTGAATTTCACCCCTGCCTGAACAGGCTTGGCATCGGAAATTCCTAAATTTGTTAATTCTTCGACTAATAGGTTCTCAAGACCGTTAGAGGTAACCGCTAGATACTGATTCATAGTGTTCTTTGACTGGTAAAAATGGCTTCAGATTATAACTGACAATGCAGGCCATTCCTAAATCTAAACGAATCATTTCATTAAAAAGCCCGTTAAGTGGTGATTCATCCAACAACCAAGCTGCCACGTTCTCCCCAACCTCACTCCTTCATCATTGATACGACTTCATCTGCGCTAACGGCGAAGTGAGTATTTATTCACACTCAAATTGGACTATACCAGACCAACTTTTACACTGTAAATTTATTACAAAACCCACCAAAAGCGGAATATTTAAGGGGAATTCACCCCGAATACCGGTGAATGACTCGTCACTTTTGTCATAAAAAATATTCGATTCAGGGGTAAATCTCAGGCGTAAGACGTCCCAACTTGGCAAGCAAGCTGTCCTTGGGAAGGAATTTGAGGCAAAAAAAATCGGCTTGCGCCGATGGGAAATGAAAAAAGAACGAAATTAACTTAGGGAAAGTTTAACCGACCAAAGCCATTGGCTCTGATACGAAAAGATGGTTGGCGTTGGCCATACGGTCATGCATCACTTTAATGACCTGACCGAATTCGAGCGATTTAGAACCGTTTAATACAAACGCCTGTAAATCGACCAATGCACATAAACTCGCGTTATCGCCCACTTCGAGCACGATAAAATAACCTTGATTGTACCCATTAACCAAACTGACCATGTCACCCTCTTCCGGTGCGACATCCCCACCCTGATAATCAAAGAACCAGCTCTTAGGCTGAACCGGCTTGTGGAAGCGCTTTGCCGCCACACAATACAGTGCCAGCTCGACACGGCGCGGTTCGCTCATTTCTAAGCAACTGATGCGTTCTTTGTAGGTTTGGTAATCTGAGGCATCGTCGACAGTAAAATGGTTTTCAGAAAAAGCGCAATCGACTAATAGGTTTCGGCTGAGATTCGTGCGGAACACCATCTCCTCGCCTAGGTCTAGCATCAAATAGCCTTCGCTAACTGAGTAGTACCAATTCCATTTGTCACTTGGTTTAAGCATTGTTCCGACTCTCAATTTACGAATTATCAAACGATTAGGTAAAACGCTTAATTACCTTTGCCAACGAATAGTTGTAATTCTAAGAACGGAAAATCAAAAAAAAAGAGGAAATGATTATCTCATTTCCTCTGTTTGTCACCTTGTCACTTTTGACAACGGGTGATGAACGCCAGTTGATTGTCGTCAATTACAGGTTTTTGACGATATCGCTGACCAATTTAGGGCCTTGGAAAATAAATCCACTGTAAACCTGAACCAGTTTCGCACCGGCCATCAGTTTTTCTTTTGCCGCGACATAAGAATCGATACCGCCTACCCCGATAATTGGAATGTCATCCCCCAGCTCTTGATACAAGCACTTGATCACTTCGGTACTGCGGGATTGCAAAGGACGACCACTTAACCCACCCGCTTCGGTGGCATTTTTCATGCCTTCAACCAAAGAACGGTCTAATGTGGTGTTGGTTGCGATGACGCCATCAATCTTGTTCTTCAGCAACGATTGGCAGATCTGTTTGATCTCATCATCACTCAGATCCGGCGCGATCTTCAGCGCCAGTGGAACGTACTTGCCATGTTTCTCGGCAAGTTCTGACTGTCGTTCTTTCAGTGCTGCCAACAGTTCATCCAATGCGTCACCATATTGCAGCGTTCTAAGCCCAGGTGTGTTGGGGGATGAAATGTTGACCGCAATGTAACCAGCGTATGGATATACTTTGTCCATACAAATCAGGTAATCGTCAGCACCCTTTTCAATCGGCGTGTCTTTGTTCTTACCGATGTTGATGCCGATGATGCCGTCGTAATTTGCTTTTTTAACATTCTCAACAAGGTGATCCACACCTTCGTTGTTAAAGCCCATGCGGTTGATAATCCCTTCAGCCGGGATCAATCGGAACAGACGCGGTTTGTCATTGCCCGGTTGAGGACGTGGTGTCACTGTACCGACTTCGACAAAGCCAAAACCCATTGCACCAAACGCATCGATACATTCGCCGTTTTTGTCCAGACCAGCGGCCAAACCAACAGGGTTTTTGAATGTTAATCCCATGCATTCTACAGGACGGTTTGGAAGGTGTTGACGATAGAAGAGATCGAGAGGAGTACCAGTGAAACGTTTGAAGTTTTGAATGGCGAGTTCATGCGCCTTTTCAGCATCCAGTTGAAAAAAGCCAGCTCTGGCTAAGCGGTAAAGCATTGTGCCTCCAAAAGAAAAAAGCCCCGAATAAACGGGGCGTTATTATTGACGTATTTATCTAACAATTCAATGCTTATTCCGCCGCCTGGCAGTTTAAGTTGAGGAGCATCAATTCTCGCATCGCAACCGAGAACTTCGCGAACTCATGAACCGTACCGACTTTGAATTCGTTAAGAATGTTTTCCCAACGATGCAGTGACACCTCGTTGTTTTCAATCCACTCTTCCAACGCTTTCATCACGTCCAATTTCTCTGGGTCACACGCACAGTTCAACACTTGTGCAGTCAACTGGCGTTGTTGCCAATCGAGATCTTCGCGGAACGCTGCGCGAGCCAAAGCTTGCCAGTTGTTATCGACCGCTTGACCATTGATCTGCTTCAGGAACCAGTGCAGTGATAAACGGTCGCCCAAGTTAAAGTACAGCTTGGCCGTTTGTTCCACCGATTTACCTTTTTCACGGGACACTGTGGATATATCCAGTACTGAGTACAAGCTCGACAAACGTGCTACATAATTAGCCAATTCTGCATCAATGCCCTGCTCAGCCCACACCTGCGCCATCGCTTTATGTTCAGCTACTTCATCAGCCACTAGCAATTGATCCAAATCTTTCGCTATGGCTTTCACATCCGATTGGTAACTGTCGATGAGTGCTTGAACCGATTGTTTTCCTGTACGATTGCGCAGGAACCAGCGCGACAAACGGCGCAGTGTACGACGAACATGGAACATCACATCGTATTGCGCATGCGCTGTTGCTTTGTTGTCGAGCGTACGCACTTGTTCAAGTACCGCACCCAAACCGTAAATTTCACGCGCCGCGGCGTAAGCATTCACGATATCAACGGCATTCGCGCCCGTTTCTTCTTGCAGACGCGTCACGAAGTTACAGCCCATTTCGTTAACCATCTGATTTGCAAGCGCTGTTGCGATGATTTCTTTACGCAGAGGGTGATTCTTCATTTGATCTGAGAAGTTACGACGTAACTCAGATGGGAAGTATTTCACCAATTGAGTGGCATGGAAGTCATCATTGGCGATGTCTTCACACGCCAGGTCTTCTTTCAAGACCATTTTGCCGTACGCGACCAAGACCGCGAGCTCAGGACGGGTTAATCCCATGCCCTGTTTTTCACGTTCCAGCAGTGTTTCATCGTCAGGGATATATTCCAGAGCGCGATCGAGATGACCCGATTTTTCCATGTGATGGATAAAGCGAATCTGCTCTTTCACCACACCCACACCTTGCTGCTCGGTCACCGAGATTGATTCAGACTGGGTGTAAGCATCTTCGAGAACAATGTCGCCCACTTCATCTTCCATCGATTCAAGAATCACATTGCGCTGTTTGATCGTCATGTCACCGTTGGCAACCAAACCATTGAGGAAGATCTTAATGTTCACTTCGTTATCAGAGCAGTCAACACCGCCCACGTTATCAACAAAGTCGGTGTTGACACGACCGCCGGTCAACGCGTATTCCACACGACCCAGTTGTGTCATACCGAGGTTACCGCCTTCACCGACAATCTTCGCGTTCAGCTCACGACCATCAATACGCAGCGCATCATTGGCACGGTCGCCCACATCGGTGTGCGTTTCTGCAGAGGATTTCACGTACGTGCCGATACCGCCGTTCCACAACAGATCCACATCCATTTTCAGGATCATCTTAATCAGATCGTTCGGTGCAACCGAGGCCTTCTTCGTCCCCAACATTTTCTGAATTTCAGGACTTAGCGTGATGGATTTCGCTTTACGCGAGAAAATGCCGCCGCCTTTCGAAATCAGTTTCGCGTTGTAATCTTCCCAGCTTGAACGAGGCAAGTTGAACAAGCGTTGACGCTCTTCCCAACCGCTGGCAGCGTCTGGTGTTGGATCGATAAAGATGTGCAGGTGGTTGAACGCGGCTTGCAGACGAATATGTCTCGACAGCAACATACCGTTACCAAACACGTCGCCAGCCATATCACCGATACCAATCGCAGTGAAATCTGTGGTTTGACAATCAATCCCGATTTCACGGAAGTGACGTTTTACCGATTCCCAGCCACCTTTCGCGGTGATGCCCATCGCTTTATGGTCGTAGCCGTTTGAGCCGCCGGATGCAAACGCATCCCCCAACCAGAAGTTATATTCCGCCGAGACTGAGTTGGCCAAATCCGAGAACGTTGCCGTACCTTTATCTGCTGCAACCACCAAGTACGGATCATCTTCATCGTGTCGAACGACACTCTTCGGTGCAATCAATTCACCTTCAATGATGTTGTCCGTGACATCCAACAGCGCGCGGATAAAGCGTTTGTAGCAGCGCTGACCTTCGGCGAAGATCTCATCACGCGTGGTGTACAGGTATTGTTTCTTACACACAAAGCCACCTTTCGCTCCCACAGGAACGATCACGGTGTTTTTCACTTGTTGTGCTTTCACCAAGCCCAGAATTTCGGTACGGAAGTCTTCTTGACGGTCAGACCAACGCAAACCACCACGCGCGACTTTACCACCACGCAAGTGCACCCCTTCGATATCCGGTGCGTACACGAAGATCTCAAACGCTGGCACGGGTGCCGGAATGTCTGGAATGTCGCTCGGTTTCATTTTGAGCGCTAACCAAGGTTTCGGCTGTTTGTCTTCATCGAGCTGGAAGTAGTTGGTACGCAGTGTGGCTGCGATCATTTCCATGTAACGACGCAAAATACGATCGTCATCGAGGCTTTCCACATGATCCAATTGCGCGGTCAGTTTGGTGACTAGATCCGTTTGACCTTTTTGTGCCCCTTTGAATTTCGGATCAAAACGACGAACAAACAGTTCCACCAGCCCTTTCGCCAGATCTGGATAATGGTTCAGTGTCTCTTCGATGTATTGTTGACTGAATGGGAAACCGACCTGACGCATATAACGGGCGTACGCACGTAGAATAGAGACTTCACGCCCCGTCAATGATGCGCCCAGTACCAGACGGTTGAAGCCGTCGTTTTCTAGGTCACCATTCCAGATTGCGGCAAACGCTTGTTGGAAACGATCGCGTGCTTCGCGAAGATCCACTTCTTTGTCGCTCTTATGCAGCATGGAGAAATCTAGGATCCAGTAGGTCTGGCCGTTAGATTTCACGACTTCGTATGGTGATTCGCCAATGACACGCAGGCCGAGGTTTTCCAACATCGGCATCACATCCGACAAATGGATAGGCTCATCGCGGTGATATAGTTTCAGACGAACCGCTTTTGAGTCTTTCTTCTCTTCCTGCGGGCGGTAGAACAACATGCCCAGTTTGTTGTTTTCGTTCAACGCTTCCAAGCTTTCAATGTCAGAAACCGCAGAACCTGGCATCACATCTTCTTTGTAAGAACGTGGGAAAGCATGCAGATACTCTTTTGAAAGCGGTAGACCTTTACTTTCGCCAAAGTTTGCCACGATCGCTTCAGACAAACGATCATCCCAAGTTGTTGATGCTTCCATTAAGTTCTGCTCTATTTTCTTCACATCGACGTTCATGCTGTTGTTGTCCACACGAACAATGTAGTGCGTTCTGGCCAGCGGGCTTTCAGAGAAATACGTGGTGAATTCCACTTCTTGCTGACAACCAAAATAATGCTTGAGAATGCGTTGTGTCTGGCGGCGCAGTTCTGTGTTGTAACGCTCTTTGATCACATACACCATGCAGCTAAAGAAACGGCCAAACGGGTCTTTACGCACGAACAGACGGATCAGGTCACGATCCTGCATCTGTACCACGCCCATACCCACTTCCAGTAAGTCTTCTTCACGCGCTTGCAGTAGTTCATCACGCGGGTAGTTTTCCAGAATATTGTGCAGCGCTTTGTACGCGTATGAACCCACGCGGTAGCCGCTGGCATGCAGAATACGTTCTACTTTTTCGCGAATCAGCGGAATGCTTTCCACCGCTTGGTTATACACGGCCGACGTGTATAGGCCGGTAAAGCGGTGCTCACCAATCACTTTGCCGTTGTCATCAAACTTCTTGATGCCGATGTAGTCGGTATACGCCGGGCGGTGAATGCGAGACTGTTTGTTACCTTTGGTCAAAATCAGCAAGAATGGCTTTTTCGCTTCCAAACGCGCTGAATCAGGGAAGTTAGACAACTTCACGTTGCGCACACGTTTCGCGTCAGAGAACAGACCCATGCCCGCTTCTTTCGTTGGGCGCAGCTCGGTATCGCCTTCCACGTTAACCAAATCAAATTCTTTGTAGCCCATGAACGTAAAGTTATGATCCCCAAGCCAACGGAGGAACTTCAACGTTTCATCGTAACGATCCTCATCCACGGGGATACGATCTTTTTTCGCTTCCAGTTGTGCGATCACTTGATCCAACTGATTCGCCATCGGTTTCCAATCTTGAACCACCAGTGCGGTATCGCTCAGAATATCCAGCAACTCATCCTTCAGTGCGGTCATCTCTTCTTTGCTGTTGAGTCGGTCGACTTCCAAATGGAACAAAGACTGCAGCGGGCCTTCACCTTCGTTAATGCTTTTGATTGTACCATCGGCATGACGCGCGATTTGAGTCGGGCCATTGAGCATTAGGTGCGAGGTCAGATCCAGACGGCTCAATGCCATCTTGATGGAGTCAACAAGGAACGGGCTATCCGGAACCACAATTTCGACGATGGTGTGGGTTGATTGCCAACCTTGTTTACTCACCGTTGGGTTAAACACTCGAACAGAGCGTTCTTCCGGTTTTTTCTCGTTGATGTGATGCCACAGACTGACGACGGCTCCGTATAGGTCGGATTCATTTCGTTCGATCAAATCGTCTTGTGCGACATTACTAAACAGGTGTTGTGCGAGTTGGGTGACGAGGGGTTGTTGAGCAAGCTCAAGTTTGTCTTGAATCAGTTGATACACTTTTTCAAGCAGAACCGGCATTAAACTTTCACGCGCGGTCATAGGCGACTCCAAAGATTAGAATTATGTGCTTTGTAGGGTATGCAGTAAGCATAGAGCTTACGCTTGGTAATGCAGAGCTATTGTAAAAGCTTTATTGATAAAAAGTTAATGGTTTTGCGGCTGGTAGGAGGTGAAATGTCTGAGAATGTGACTAAGGTACCTATTTAAATTACTGCAAAATCACGAACTCACAGAACTTCTAACTTTAGGAACTTATTGTTTTGGTCAGTTGTTAGACGAAATCGACCTTTCACACCAATTTGACTAAGAAATGGGCGGAATTTTGCGGCGGGTAATTGGAGACGCAAGCCACTTTCTGTTAACACTAAAACGGTACTCGCGGCCCCAGAATAGTGTGACAAAAACGACTGGTAAGAGATGTTCAGAGAAAAGAAATAGTGATTCATGCTTTAAAAAATGGTGGTACCGAAGTACCACCTTGGTGTCCCTTAGTTTTCGAGCGCTTTGTTGACTTTCTCGAACAGGTCGCGAGCGAGGTTATCCATCGCTTTCAACCCTTCCAGTTCTGCTTTGATCATGGCTTGGCGCTCATCATCATACAGGCGGAATTTCAGCAGTGGATCAATCAAACGAGATGCCACTTGTGGGTTGCTGCTGTTCATCTCACGCAGGATCTCGCCTGCAAAGCGGTAACCCTCACCACTCTTGGCATGAAAACGAACTGGGTTAGCACTGAGGAATGAACCAATCAGGCTGCGAGTACGGTTCGGGTTTTTCAGGCTGAATGCTTCATGGTTCATGGTTTGCTTGATCACGTCCAGCGCATTGTCTGCTGGGTTACACCCTTGCAGCGCGAACCATTTGTCCATCACCAAACCATCGTGTTTCCACTTGTCGCTGTAGTCTGCCATCAAGGCTTCGCGGCACGCAAGACCCGCCGAGTTCGCGGCAGACATCGCCGCAATGGTATCGGTCATGTTGTTCGCTTGAGTATACTGCGCGCTCACCAGCTCGTTGCCTTGGGCTGTGTAAGCCAAATAAGCCAAGCAGGTGTTGCGTAGCGCGCGGCGACCAATCGCGGCGTGTTCAATGGTGTAATCGGCTTGTTTCAACGTGTGATAGGTGGCGCTCAGTTCATCTTGCAGTTCTGTCGCCAAAATTACTTTGGTTGCTTTCAGCACCTGAGCAATGGCATCAACGTCGACACGTTTGTACCAACCCGACACTTCATTGTGGCTCGGCAGCGACAACATTTCCGCCACAAACGCAGGCTCCAGAACATCACTCAGCAACACACCGCGGAAGGCATCGACGACCGCTTCAGACAATGCCACGGGCTTGCCCTGCTGCACGTTTTCAACGTTGGCACGAATGTATTTCGCCAGCAACATTTGCCCCGCATCCCAACGCGCAAACTCATTGGTTGCGTGAACCATCAGGAACGTCAGTTCTTCATCGCTGTAGTTGTATTCCAGTTTGACTGGTGCTGAGAATTCACGCAGCAATGAAGGGATCGGCTGCTCAACCACGTTTTCAAACACAAACGTTTGTGTAGCTTCTGTCACATTCAGGACATTCGCCACGGGCTTTCCGTGACATTGTAACGGAATAACGTCGCCCTTCTTAGTGTACAGTTCCACATCGAACGGAATGTGTAGTGGTTGTTTCTCTTTCTGTTCGTGTGTCGGTTCGGTGTGCTGTGCGATGGTCAGCGCGTAGGTCTGCGCATTTGCATCGTATTCACTGCTCACTTTCACCGTTGGTGTGCCCGATTGACTGTACCAAAGACGGAATTGTTTCAGAGAAACACCAGACGCATCTTCCATGGCTGAAACGAAATCTTCACACGTTGCCGCCGTACCATCATGACGTTCAAAGTAAAGCTTCATGCCCTTTTGGAAACCCGCTTCACCCAGCAAAGTATGCATCATGCGAATCACTTCACTGCCTTTTTCATATACGGTCAAGGTGTAGAAGTTATTCATCTCGATCACTTTATCCGGGCGAATCGGATGTGACATCGGGCTCGCATCTTCGGCAAATTGCGGGCCACGAATGATGCGGACATTGTTGATTCGGTTGACCGCGCGAGAGCCCAGATCTGAAGAGAATTCTTGATCGCGGAAGACGGTCAGCCCCTCTTTCAAACTCAGTTGGAACCAATCGCGACAGGTCACGCGGTTCCCTGTCCAGTTGTGGAAGTATTCATGACCAATCACCGCTTCAATGCCAAGGTAGTCAGTGTCGGTGGCGGTTTGATCGTTGGCTAGCACGTACTTGGAGTTAAAGATATTGAGACCTTTGTTTTCCATCGCGCCCATGTTGAAGAAATCAACGGCCACAACCATGTAGATGTCCAAGTCGTATTCAAGATCGAAACGGGTTTCATCCCATTTCATCGCATTGATCAGCGACGCCATGGCATGATGTGCGCGATCCAAATTGCCTTTGTCGACAAAAATTTCCAGATCTACATTGCGGCCCGATTGGGTCACAAACTTGTCGCGCAGTACATCAAAGTCGCCAGCCACTAAGGCAAACAGATATGCAGGTTTTGGATGTGGATCTTGCCATTTCACCCAGTGACGACCCTGTTCTGCTTCACCCTGTTCAACTTTGTTCCCGTTACTGAGCAAGAATGGGTATTGTGCTTTATCCGCAATAACGGTGGTGGTGTATTTCGCCAGAACGTCTGGACGGTCGAGGTAGTAAGTAATGCGGCGGAAACCTTCGGCTTCACACTGAGTACAGAATGCACCACCTGATTTATATAAACCTTCCAGCGCGGTGTTCGCTTCTGGATTGATTAACGTGATGATAGTGAGTTCAAACACTTCTGGCAGCGCGCGAATTTCAATGCCCGCTTCCAGCAACGTGTAATCTTGCCAATCGGCGCCATTAACTTGCAGCGCTTTTAATTCCAGCCCTTCGCCATCCAGAGTCAGCGTTGCAGTTTCTCCTTGCTGCTTCACTTGAGACACAGCAGTCACGGTAGTCGCCGTGTCATGAAGATCGAAAGTGAGTTCAATATCTGAAATCAAATGGGAAGGCGCTTTATAATCTTTACGGTACTTGGCCTGTGGAGTTTGAGCCATTGTCGGAATCCTTTTGACGTAATGAAATGTGACGATATCCAATTACTTGGTGTTACAGATCTTAGGCTTGTTGGTGCCAATAACAACCCCTGAAAAGAAAAAACGAGGTATTTACGCGAAATACCTCGTTAAATGGCTAGGTAGAACAAATGAAATAACACAATTCCCTAATTGATGTAGGCCTGACAGGCTTTCTGCCATCTGGCTAACGAATCCGATCCATCACCGCGAACATCGACCCGTCTTCCACTTCCAGCGTCAGTTGATTCTGGTTCAAGGTATAACGCGTATCGTGTTCACCATCTTCGTACATCAAAACCAAATGGTTCCCTTCGGTATAGTAAACACCACGATGAATCGCCTCGGTGCCATTGTCACCACTGGCTCGAAACAGAAACACAAAATCAGGCTGCAAGATCAGATCGACACTTTGGATACTTTCTGCTGACAAGTCATTTCCCGACAACGAGGTGCTCGACCAAATGCCCGCAAGTGCATTCGACAACGCTTTGGTAAACGTCACACCATTGAGGTGGAGTAAATTATGATTGCCTTTATACTCGTAGACTTGCGGTTCATCCGAATTGAGGCCAAGAATAATCGTGTCGTTGTTGGCCGCAAACATCCCCTCCCAATGATCAACACTGTAATCTTTCTTTTGAATGTCGATGGCAAAGGTGTAATCCGACGAAAAATTGAGTTTGATCGCTAGAAAATTCTCTCGTGACTCTTCCGGGTTTGGGTTCACCAAGTACCAGTCACCGAGCAAAAACGGTTGATCAAATTGTGTTAAATCTTTGCTATTTGAATCCGTAACGCTAAACGCTGGGCTGGTAGAAACCAAGCTCAGACAAGCGAAAATCATCATGATCCATTTCATTGCGCTTCCCCTCACTTTTTTCTTTAAGCTTAGGACTTCCACGCGAATAACGCTAAATTATTTGAATTCAATCACAATAATCAGTCTTTTCAACGACTTTTTTGAAAGTTACTCCTTGGCATTTCTTTCACCCTTCATCGTTAAAATGCATTGTTTCTCGCGGAGTTTTAAACGCAATGTACTCATGCGAAATCTGTTAATGCAATGTTAAATCGACATTGTCTTATTGTCATCGTGTGAACTATAGTCAGAACACGTAATCTTCAAGGAGACGACAAACATGAGTCAGACAGCTTTAATTTCACGCTTAAATGAACTCCCTCGCATTCAAAGCCTGTTGCATGAGTTGTTAGAAATGGTCAACCAAGACGATGTCGACTTTCACGCATTGGCACACAAGATCGAAATGGATCAAGTGCTCAGTGCCCGATTGTTGCGCATGGCCAACTCGGCGCATTTCGGTGGCAATAAAACCGTCGCCACCGTCAACGATGCCTTGATTCGCGTCGGCACCGGGCCGGTCAGAACGTTAGTCGTCGCATCGGTGTTATCGAGCGCCTTCCCCCACATCACGACTTTAGATATGGAAAAATACTGGACTGACACGTTTGAAGTCTCTGTCATTTCAAGCAAACTCGCGGCAGAAGTCGGCATGGACAGCAACGAAGTCTTCACCACCGGTATACTGCACAACATTGGTGAACTGATGATTCATACCTTGGTTCCGGAACACGCGGCGGCCATTAATCAGAAAATTGAAGCGGGCGGCGACCCTTTCGCCATTCAAGAAGAGATTTTGGATGTGTCCTCCCCGACTCTTGGCGCACGTTTGGCGCGCAGTTGGAATTTTCCAGAAGAAATGGCGGACGCCATTGAACATTTCAATGAGCCACGTGAAGCAGAAGTGTCTCCAAAACTCGCGACCATATTGCACTTCGCCCGCTCGATTAACGATCATTGGGATAGCTTTAGCGATGACATGAAGAAGTACGAATTTTTAGCGCAGCACCCAGATTCACGTCTTTTGAGTATTTCCGCCAAATTCTCCGGCACCATCGATCGCATCCGTGGCAACGGCCGCGACTTAGCGATACACATGGTGCAGGTATAGTTGAATCACGCGCATAAAAAAAGCGGGCTCAACAGCCCGCTTTTTATTTATGCTTATTTCGATTGTTTGATCATATCGACCATGATCGAAACCGACTCATCCAAATACGCATCGGGCGCTTCGTAATCTTTCGGCACATCCGTCAACGCTTTGTACGTCTCTTTACCCATCGCTTTCTGACGAGTATTGATACGTGCTAAACGTTCCTGATCTGATTTATCACTCTGCTCTTTGCGTACTTTTTCGTTTAAAGATAAGAAGTTATCATCTTTTTCAGCTTTGTATTTCGCAATATCTTGCTGAATAAAACCAAACTCTCGATCTTTCGCGATACGCGCCTGATGTTCTGTATTCAACGTACTGATCAGCGTGTGGAAATCGTGTAGCTTCTCATACTTGGCTTTGTCGATACTGTCCCAAGGCAGTGCATTCGGCTCCACACTCTCGCCCGTTTCCGCAGCATCAACTGCAGTTGGGAACGCAATGTCCGGAATCACACCTTTATTCTGTGTACTGCCGCCATCAATGCGGTAGAACTTTTGAATGGTGTATTGCACATAACCCAGTTCTTTATCGAACAGATCATAAATATGATTTAGTGAACGGTGCTGTTGCACGGTTCCTTTACCAAATGAGTTTTCACCCAGAATGATCGCACGACCGTAATCTTGCATGGCCGCAGCAAAAATTTCTGAAGCGGATGCACTGTATCGGTTCACCAACACGGTCATCGGACCGGTGTAGCTGATTTTGCCATCGGTATCGCTGTTGACATTCACTCGGCCGTAACTATCACGCACTTGCACCACTGGGCCGCTGGTAATAAACAGGCCAGATAATGCGGTGGCTTCTGTCAATGCGCCGCCGCCATTGTTGCGCAGGTCAACAATGATGCCATCCACGTTCTTCGCTTTCAGCTCGGTGATCAGCTTGTCGGTATCTTGCGATAAGCCAACGTAGAAACTCGGGACTTCAAGCACGCCGATTTTCTTGCCGTCTTTCTCAATCACTTCTGATTTGACAGCGCGGTCTTCAAGACGAATCTTATCTCGAACAATTGTGACAACGTGACTTTTTGCATCTTTGCCCTCAGGCAGAATCTGCAGCTTCACTTTGGTGCCTTTCGGACCTTTGATCAATTGCACGACATCGTCTAAACGCCAGCCGATCACATCAACAACATCTTCGCCGTCCTGACCCACACCGATAATGCGGTCGCCTTCACCCAACTGTTTACTATTGGACGCCGGGCCACCAGCCACCAGCGAACGAATCACGGTGTAATCATCGGTCATTTGTAATACCGCACCGATCCCTTCCAGAGAAAGGTTCATCTCCGATTGGAATTGTTCAGCATTACGAGGTGACAGATAACTGGTGTGCGGATCGACTTGGCGCGCAAATGCGTTCATGTAAAGTTGGAACACATCTTCACTGTGCGTTTGCGTCAGACGTTTGATGGCGTTGTTGTAACGTTTGGCCAAGGTTTCTTTAATCTCTGGCCACTCTTTACCGGCTAACTTCAGGTTCAGCGCGTCATATTTCACACGCTTGCGCCATAACTCATTCACTTCCGCCTGATCTTTCGGCCAACTTGCCTTTGAGCGATCAAGCTCAATTGATTCGTCGGTATCAAACGTGATTTCGTGATCAAGCAGTGTGAGGGCGTATTGGAAACGGTCAAAACGCTTTTCCATCGATAGGTTGTACAGATCGAAGGCGATTTGGTTGTTCCCGACCTTCAGTTGGTCATCCAACTGCATCGACCAATCTTTGAAAGAATCGATATCCGCTTGGGTAAACAGGTTACGGTTATAGTCCAGCATTTCGATGTAACGTTCGAAAATCGCTTGAGAGAATTGATCGTCGAGATTGAAATGTTTGTAATGAGAACGAGTAAAACGGGAAGTCACTCGTTTGCTCGCCGTTTCATGCTGAACTTCAGGAGCAAGAAGAGGAAGATCTTCTTTATGAATTGTGGCTTCGAGAGCCTGAGCTGAAAAGGCTGCTAGCCAAAGGCTAGCAGCAATCAGAGATATCTTTGAACGGCATTTCATGCGTAGGAATTTCTCCTTTATGCGCGCAGGTGCTCCGCTTTCACAACCATTTGCAGGCCGTTGCCGAGTTGAACACGCACATCTTCCTTATTGATTTCAACAATGGTCGCAGCCATGTTGCCTTTGCCCATGTTCACGTTCACTTCGTTGCCGACGTTTAGTTCGTCTGCAGTCAAAGCACGCGTTTCAACTGGCTTTTTATCCGCTTTAGGTGCTGATTTTTGTTGAGGACGACGAGCCTGAGGTTTTTTTGCTGCCTTTGGCTTCGCTTTCGCGTCTTCACGCACCTTTTTTCCTTGCTCTTTACGACGGGCTTCAACACGAGCTTTGCTCTCTGCCAACGCCGCTTTTGCGTGTTCTACATGTTGCTCTTCCAATACGCCACATGCATTACCATCTAGATCGACACGAACCGCACCAGCTTTAACGCCGTGCAGGTAACGCCAAGATGAGGTGTACTGTCTTAACGCTGCACGAAGTTGAGTTTTGCTTACTTTAGAGTCTTCATTAAGACGATCAGCAAGATCTTGAAAAATACCAATTTTTAGAGGCTTTGCCTCACCTTCTAAAGTAAAGCAGTTAGGGAAACATTCAGCAATGTACGCAATCACTTCTTTGCTGTTTTTTAACTTTTCAGTGTTTTCCATGAGGATTCCTGGTTGATGCGGCTGGTCCGCGAAGCATTAGTATAAATATGTTCGGTATTATAGTGACCTGACTACGAAAAACCACAGGCAAAGGCCAATTTATGCCTTGTTCGCCTGTGAATTAAGCAGCTTTTCTACTTCAGTCATCAAAAACGTGAGCCCTTCTTCATCAGTTTCTGAAAAACGGCCAACAGTTGGACTGTCAATATCCAACACGCCCATGACTTCGCCGTTGATCGAAAACGGAATAACAATCTCAGAATTGCTTGCCGCATCACAGGCAATATGTCCTTCAAACGCGTGAACATCATACACACGTTGTACAGAATTTGTGGCAACAGCCGTTCCACAGACACCACGTCCGACAGGAATACGCACACAGGCCGGCTTACCCTGGAACGGGCCCAATACCAACTCACCGTCTCGCATCAGGTAGAAGCCGACCCAGTTCAGGTCTTCTAATTCCATGTTGAGCAGTGCGCTTAAGTTCGACAAGTTGGCGATCATGTCTGGTTCAGACTCCAATAACGCAACAGCTTGCTTGGTTAAGCGGTGGTAATGTTCTACTTTCATACTAACTTCCAATTGAAAAATAAAGACTTCACTAACGGTTCTACGTAAAATGGCACCCAGAAGTTAAATAGGATGCATTCTCATTATAATGACGTATACCAGTGACACTATTAGCCGTTCTTGGCTCATAACTCAAGTTAAAAAACATAAGTCTAAGTTGTTGTACGCGAATGCGATCGCGATCGTTGCAACTTTAATCAGCGTACCGATCCCGCTGCTGATGCCGCTCATGGTTGATGAAGTGCTCCTCAATCAACCCGGAACCGGCTTAGCGGTGATGAACCATTGGTTGCCAACCGCGTGGCAAACGCCAACTGGCTACATCATGTTTACCCTGTTGCTGGTGGTACTCATGCGTGCGGCCAGCCAACTGCTCAATATCGTGCAAAACCGCCAATTTACGCTGGTGTCAAAAACCATCACCTTCCAAATGCGCAGCAAGATGATTGATAAATTGGGGCGCATTAGCATAAAACAATATGAAACCCGCGGCAGTGGCGGGATCAATGCGCATCTCATTACCGATATTGAAACGATTGATCAGTTTATTGGCACCACGCTGAGTAAATTCATCATCAGTTTCTTAACGGTGATTGGCACTGCGATTGTTTTGCTTTGGCTGGAATGGCGTTTAGGCCTGTTTATTTTGCTGGTCAACCCGATTGTGATTTATTTCTCGCGCAAGCTGGGCAGCAAAGTGAAACACCTCAAGAAACGTGAAAACCAAGCATTTGAGCGCTTCCAAAATCGCTTGGTTGAAACGCTGGACGGTATTTATCAGTTGCGCGCTGCCAACAAAGAGCGTGAGTTTCTCGCACAATTGACAGCCAACGCTGATGCGGTACGTCGTCATGCCGATAAGTACGCTTGGCAATCCGAAGCTGCCGGTCGTCTCTCGTTTCTCCTCTTCTTATTAGGTTTCGAGCTCTTTCGCGCCGTTGCCATGCTGATGGTGGTATTTAGCGACCTGACCATTGGCCAGATTTTTGCCGTGTTTGGCTATCTGTGGTTCATGCTCAGCCCTGTGCAAGAGCTTTTGGGCATTCAGTTTTCGTGGTACAGCGCCAAAGCTGCCTTGAATCGCATCAACGATTTACTCCAACTAGAAGAAGAACATCGCCCACCAAGCAAGGTCAACCCCTTTACCGATGACCGTGAAGTGGATGTGTCGATTTCGCACGTCGATTTCTCTTACGATGGCGAACACAACGTATTGGACGATTTGTCACTCATCATACCCGCCGGTAAGAAAGTGGCCTTAGTCGGTGCCAGCGGTGGCGGGAAATCCACCTTAATCCAGCTATTGATCGGCGTGTATCGCGCCAATTCCGGGGAAATTCGCTATAACGGCGAGACGTGCGACGACATCAGTTTTGATGTGATTCGCAGTCAGATCGCGGTTGTGCTGCAACAACCTGTACTTTTCAATGATACTTTGAGGCATAATCTCACCCTTGGTAGCGACTACGATGAACTGTCCTTGTGGCGCGCATTAGAAATCGCACAGATGCAGGATGTGATAAGCAAACTGAATCAGGGGCTCGACACTCAAATTGGGCGCAACGGCATCCGTTTGTCCGGCGGGCAACGCCAACGTTTGGCGATTGCTCGAATGGTGCTCAGCAATCCGAAATTTGTCATTTTGGATGAAGCGACCTCGGCACTCGATACCGCTACCGAAGCCGCGCTGCATAAAGCGCTAACGGAGTTCCTGCAAGGCAGAACCACACTGATTGTGGCGCACCGCCTCTCTGCAGTGAAGCAGGCCGATTTGATCTACGTGCTGGAAGACGGGAAAGTGAGTCAATCCGGTACACATGGAGAGCTGGTTGAACAAGAAGGTTTGTATCAGACATTGTACGGTTCCATTCAATCGCACGCCTAACAGTGACTTTGTCACTCGAGCGAGTATGGAACGAACGCGATGAAAGTCAAAGCGTTACAGAAGCACCTGACGGAAAGCAGCTCGATTCGACTGTGCCAAGGGTGCGAACTGCCTGTGGACGTGATTGACGTCGAACGGGGAAAAAGCGCTTATTGTCCACGCTGCGGTACGCAGTTGTATCGTGGCGGCAGTCCGTCACTGTCGGGCAATTTGGCCATCGCAATCACCTGTTTGCTGCTGTTTATTCCATCGCAATTTTTCGATTTCATCAGCATACGCTTGGTCGGCGTGATGATCCCAGCCTCTCTGCCCGCAGGTATCCTGGCAATGAGCAACGAAGGCTACCTCGCGCTCGCCCTACTGGTGTTTTTCTGCAGCACGCTGGCACCATTTTTGGTGTGTGGCTCGGTGGTGGTGGCGCACTTATCGCTGCACCACCACTGGTTTAAAGGCTTGCGTTATTCACTCACTTTGATTCAGAAACTCAAATCTTGGGCCATGATGGATGTGTTTCTGGTCAGCGTCGCCGTATCGTGCTTCAAACTCAAAGACTACTCCGATATTTTTGTCGGCCCGGCGTTGTATAGCCTCGTGCTGCTGCAACTCTTCACTGTGCTCCTGATCAGCCGCATCAGTGTGCGCCGCTATTGGGAAGCGTGGAAACCTGAGTGCGACTACGCCGCCGACAATAAACAAGTCCACTGTCACAACTGCCATTTGTCGCAGCCAGAAGCAGCGCGTTGTACACGTTGCCATCACAAACTGTATCACCGGAAACCGCAATCCATTGAACGCACGTGGGCATATGTCATTGCCGCCAGCGTCGCGATTTTCCCAGCCAATATCATTCCAATTTCGATTTTGATCACCAACGGTCAACGCTTAGAAGACACCATTTTTTCCGGCGTTGCTTCATTGGTGAACAGCGGCATGGTGGGGATTGCAATCATCATTTTTGTCGCCAGTATTGTTGTACCAGTCGCCAAAATTTTGGGACTGATTTATTTATTGCTGGCGATCCGCTTTAAACGCAGCGTATACCACCGCCAGCGAATGACGATTTTTTATGTGATTCGATGGATTGGCAAATGGTCCGTGATGGACCTGTTTGTGATTTCCATCATGCTAACCTTGGTCGATCGTGGCCAGATTCTTGATTTTACGCCCGGATATGGTGCGGTCGCTTTTGGTATGGTGGTCGTATTGACCATGTTGGCCGCAGAAAGCCTCGACCCCCGCCTGATATGGGACAATTATCCGAGCGCCGCTTCGAAGAATGAGTCGAATAATGAGTAATGAACCAACGAAACAAGCCGCCTATTCGCCCGATGTAAAGCGCAATAAAGGCATTTCCCCATTGTGGATTTTGCCGATCCTCACGATGATTCTTGCCGGTTGGCTAGTCGTCAAGGCCATTCACGATGCGGGCGAGCGTATTCAAATTTACTTCTCCGATGCACAAGGCTTGGTTGCCGGTCGTACCACCATCCGCTATCAAGGCTTGGAAGTGGGCATGGTTCGCGATATCAAGCTTTCTCCGGATCTCAACAGTATTTACGTTGAAGCCGATGTGTATCCAGAAGCCACTCGCCTACTCTCTTCGGAAACACGATTCTGGCTGGTCAAACCAACCGCAAGTTTATCCGGTGTTTCGGGGCTAGATGCGTTGGTCTCGGGCAACTATATCGCCATCCAGCCGGGCAGCGACGTGGATGACGACAACGATCATCCTGAACAATATCGCGCGTTGGATTCTGCACCGTCGGATCTGCTGGCCAACAGCGGTTTAACCATCTCGCTCAAAGCCAGCGATTTGGGTGGCATCTCGATTGGGTCGCAAATCGTCTACAAGAAAATTCCGATTGGTGAAGTCTACAGTTACAAGCTCAATGACGACGCCAAATCGGTCGTCATTCAGGCGTCTATTCGCAACGAATATCGCCACATTATTACCTCAGAAAGTCGTTTCTGGAACGTGAGCGGCATCGGCACCAGCATTGGTTTTGATGGCGTCGATGTGCGACTGGAAAGCCTCAGCGCGCTGCTGGGCGGTTCGATCGCGGTCGATTCCCCAGATGGTGGTGAACCTGTAGCGCAGAATACACAATTTCGCCTCTACAAAGATCTCAAAACCGCCGGGCGCGGTATTCCGGTGAAGATCGTGCTTCCAGACGACAACAACATCAATCCGTCGGGCGCACCAATCATCTATCGTGGCATTGAAATTGGTCAAATCACCAACTTGCAGCTGCAAAATGACCAAATCTTAGCATCGGCCGCCATTCAACCAGCGTTTAGCGATCTGCTCACATCGGGCAGCCACTTTGTGTTAGAAGAAGCGAAAGTCTCACTAACCGGCGTTGAAAACTTAGCCAACCTTGTCAAAGGTAACTTTCTCACACTGGTTCCAGGTGACGGCAAACGCGCCAGACATTTTACTGCCGTGCGTAAAGTGGCATTCAACCAAGAGCAGTCGCAATCTGTCCCCCTCACCCTGACCGCCGACAGTTCTTTTGGCTTGGATAAGGATGCGCAGATTCTCTATCGCGGCGTCGCCGTGGGTTCGGTCACCGCAGTGAAGCTCGCTGAAGACCATGTGGAATTTGATGTACAAATCGACAAACAATACGCAGCGCTGGTGCGCTCTCAAAGTCGCTTCTACGTCACAGGGGCAGCAACAGCAGAGCTGACCGAAGCCGGCTTAAATGTCTCCATTCCTCCGGCCAAACAGCTCTTGACCGGCTCCATCAGTTTCGTCAGCGAAGGCAACGCCACGATGCAAGCAAACTACCGCTTGTATCAAAGCCAATCTCTGGCCGAAATTGCGAAATACAATCAATCTGGCTCGCAAACCTTGCAGCTATTTGCCGATGAGCTGCCACCAGTGAGTGCTGGCAGCCCGCTGCTCTATCGCAATCTCAAAGTTGGCACCATCGCGAACTTCAAACTCACGCAGAGCGGCGTCCTGATCGAAGCGAAGATCGAAAACCAATACAAACATTTGATCACGCCACAAACGGTATTCTGGAACCGTTCCGGTGTTGAAGTGAACGCCTCATTGTCTGGTGTGAGTGTCAAAGCCGCGCCGTTGCAGACGCTGATTCAAGGCGGCATCGCGTTTGACAACATCAATGGTGTTGAGAATAAACAGGGCAAGTTGTGGAAACTCTACCCCGATTACCAACACGCGCAGAAATATGGCGAAGAGATTCTTCTTACTGCCAATGGTGATACCGGCATCACACTGGGTACGCCGATTAAATACAACGGCGTCCAAGTGGGCGAAATTACCGATGTGATGCCCGACTTTGGCTCGCCAAACGTGCGTTTTAAAGCCCGCATTCAGCCCGCTTACGCGCCTTATATTGCCAAAGCAGGGTCGGTATTCTGGTTAGCGGAAGCCAAAGTGGGTCTGCAAGGCATCGCCAACCTGCAAAATCTGATATCCAAGTCGATTGAAGTGAAACCGGGAAGCGGTCAAACCACCAAGCATTTTACGCTGGCCGATATGCCTTATCAGGAAAAAGGCGTTGTGTTTAGCCTGCAAAGCGAGACCCGTGGCTCCGTGAATGTGGGCACGCCGGTGCTGTATCGCGACATTGAAGTGGGACGCGTCACGGATGTTCAACTGGGTAGCTTTGCCGATCGCGTGATTTCCACCATTGAAATTGAGCCGAACTATGCCTACCTCGTGCGTGAAAATAGCGTGTTCTGGAACACGTCAGGGCTGGATGTGTCGATTGGCCTGACAGGGGCGAATGTGAAGGCGGGAACATTGGATAGCTTAGTGCGCGGCGGCATTACCTTCGCCACCCCAGAGCAAAAGCAGTTGCTCGCGCCCGCAAAATCCGGGCAGTCGTTCTACCTCTATCCTGCTGCGCAAGACGATTGGAAGAAATGGCGAACCGCCATTCCAAAATCTTAGCCCAAGCGAAGTCCTACATGGAACGCTATCCATACATCTAACCCTATCCATAAGGCAGCCAAACGGCTGCCTTATTACTTTACGTCACACGACAACTTCAAGAACTTCAGTGAAAGGTATATAATTCCGGCCCCCAATCCGAGACCGAGATACCATTTTGCATTCAAATATTTCTCTACCTGAAGCGTTTCTTTCCACCATGGCCGAAATCCTACCTTCGTCGTTGAACATGGATGATTTCATTGCCGCTTGTCAGCGCCCATTGCGTAAAAGCATTCGGGTCAACACGCTGAAGATCAGTGTGGAAGCATTTCTGTCGCGCGCCAAAGAGAAAGGTTGGATGTTAGAAGCGGTGCCTTGGTGTGACACCGGATTCTGGATTGATGCCGACGAGAGCGAGGTGCCGTTAGGCAATACCGCAGAACACATGGCGGGACTATTCTACATTCAAGAAGCCAGCTCAATGATGCCCGTCTCGGCACTATTTATGGATGCTAACGAACGTTTTGATGCCGTATTGGATATGGCGGCAGCGCCGGGTTCGAAAACCACGCAAATCGCAGCACTGATGAATAATGCCGGCATTTTGGTCGCCAATGAATTCTCAGCCAGCCGTGTGAAAGTATTGCACGCTAACATCGAACGCTGTGGCATTCGCAATACCGCATTAAGCAACTTCGATGGTCGTGTATTTGGCGGCTGGTTACCCGAACAGTTCGATGCGGTGCTGATTGACGCGCCCTGCTCTGGCGAAGGCACCATTCGCAAAGATCCCGATGCGATGAAAAACTGGAGCAAAGCGTCTGTATTATCGATTGCGGATACACAAAAGGACTTAATTGAAAGCGCATTTCAAGCGCTGAAAGTCGGCGGTGTGTTGGTCTATTCAACCTGTACATTAAGCCGAGAAGAGAACCAACAGGTCTGCTGGCATCTGAAAAATACCTATGGCGATGCGGTGAGTTTTGAGCGCCTTGATGACTTGTTCGAGCATGCAGACCAAGCGATTACCGAAGAAGGTTTCTTGCATATTTTCCCTCAAGTTTATGACTGCGAAGGCTTCTTTGTGGCGCGGATTCGCAAACATGCCGCCGTTGAAACACCTGCGGTGAAAAAACGCTTGGGCAAATTCCCGTTCGAAAAAGCGTCGAACAAAGTCCGCGCCGAGATTGAAAAACAACTGGATGGCGCATTGAGCATCCACCTACCACAAGACGCGGACATTTGGCTGCGCGACAACGATGTGTGGCTATTCCCGCATGCCCTTGAACCGATGCTCGGAGAACTACGTTTTTCACGCATGGGGATCAAAATTGCAGAAACCCATAAGAAAGGCTATCGCTGGCAACACCAAGTTGCGACGACGCTAGCAACTGGCCAAGAAGCCAATCGTGTTGAACTTTCGATTGATGATGCACGTGAATGGTACATGGGGCGAGATGTGCGTCCCGAAGGTCAAAGTGGCCAAGGCGAAGTGATTGTCTGTTATGGTAACGATGTGATTGGACTCGGGAAATGGGTGGGGAATCGCTTGAAAAACGGCCTTCCTCGCGAACTGGTTCGAGATAAAAACCTGTTCTAAACCGGTAAACGACAGCATGAAATGCTGTCGGCCTGTCGCGAAAAAATGAGTCTGTACTACACTTAATCTTAAGCAGTCTTAGACTCAGTTCCATTAGCGCAGGCTCTTTGGAGCCATTCCCCTAGGCCCTAAACGCCTTACGTTTTGGGCCTTTTTTTCTTAGGGAAAATACCTTATTCAGCGAGGCGAATGCCGTCTTTTTCAATCAGGATCTTACCTTGCTTAAACAGACCACCGATGGTCTTCTTGAAGGTACCCTTACTGGTTCGGAAGGTCGCAAAAATCGCTTCCGGCGTCGACTTATCGCTCAGTGGCAAGAAGCCGCCTTTCTTCTGCAAAGTGTCCAGAATTTTCTCACTCAGATCATCCATCTTCGCAACGCCCACTTTCTGCAGCGCCAGATCGATTTTGCCATCTTCACGAATATGCTTGATGTAACCTTTCAGCTTCTTACCGATAAAGAGCTTACCAAATACATCAGATGGGAAAATCATGCCCCAGTGTTGACCGTTGATGATCGCCTTATAGCCCAAGTCGGAGCGTTCTGCGATGATCAAATCAACCTGTTCATTTTGCGCGTACTTGGCTGGCGTTTTATCCAGCAGCTTGTTGAACTTCGTGGTGCCCACGATACGGCCCGAGGCTTTATCGGTATACACATAAACCAAGATATTTTGACCAGCAGTGAAACGCGCACGTTGCTCACTGTAGGGCACAAGCAAATCTTTGTCTTTGATTCCCCAGTTGACGAAAGCACCGGTCGTGTTGACGCCTTCAATCTTCATCAGGCCCCATTCACCCACTTTGGCGATTGGTGTTTCTGTGGTCGCCGCCAGTTGGTTTTCTGAATCAAAGTACAGGAACACATCAATAAAGTGTCCCAATTCCACACCTTCAGGTGCGAATCGTTTTGGCAGCAACGTCGTCCCGAATTCCCCGGCGTCCAGGAAGACACCAAAATCGGTAATTTTTACGACTTCTAGATTGTTAATCTGACCAACGTTAATCATTTAAAACTGTCTCACATCAAATTTGCAGAGATTATACGTGATCTCTGTTATGCTTTCCCCCATTCAACAGAGAAAATTAAGCAATTTTTTCAGGAGTTTTCGTTGATCACTGTCGATAAGCAAGATGCCGTCACCCTAAAGATTTCATCGGAGATGTCCGATAGCAAAAAACTCGATCTTGATATGTATCTGTTTATCCCCGGAGAGCTCGGGCTCACTCCGGAAATGATGTCAGAGACGGAGTTTTTTTACAGTTCCATCCACCAAAAACGGTCCTATTACAGTGATCAGATCCTGTTGCCCTTGGTGCACAGCCGTCTGGCACAACGGGGGCGCTTGTCGTCGACGCAGTACCGTGTCAGCTTGAGTTTGTTTGCTTATCAGTATGTGATTGCGCTCGATAAAGCCGTGAACCAATTGAATGACACAAGTGACAGCGTCACGTCAGATGAAGTGGATACTGTGATTGAGTTGTCACTCGACATCCTTAAACGACTGCGTCGAACCATTCCCTACGAAGAAAGCCTCAAGCGCTATTACGCCAACATCGATAACTATTTGTCGTGGTATACGGAGCAAAAGTTTCTGTCAATGGTGTCGCATCTCACCCGCGACAACGAATACAAAACCATCAAAGAACGCTTGATCACGCTGGTCGAGAAAGAACAAGCGCACCGGGCGCTAAACCATTACAACTCTGATAAAGCCGACAAAGACATCACGCGCCTCAGTAACAAAATGCGCCTACTGCGCCGTTTGATTGAACACCCCATCATTCTCAACGAGAAAGTCACGTCGCTTGGCAAGAACATGAAGCGTGCGGTCAAAGGCATTGCCACAGGCTTGGTGATGGTGGTGGTGACCATTACCGCGATTACGGCTCGTGATTATTGGGGAGAGATCACCGCATCTTTCATCATTGCGATGTCGTTCATCTACGCCTTGCGAGAGATCTTTAAAGATGACCTGCGTGACATCCTGTGGCGCTGGATTCGGAAAGGCAAACCCAAATGGCGTCGCCGCTACTTCGACCCAAGCACCGGGAAACAGGTCGGTCAAAAGGACGAATGGTTAGATTACAAAAGTTTGAGTAGCTTGCCAGACAGCATTCAAAACATTCGTAAGAAACGGGTTGTGCAGCGTGAAGAGCAAATTCTGCATTACCGCTCAGAGACCGAGATGACCACATCCCGATTCATGAGCGGTTACGAAGCCACACGAGAAAGTGTGCTGGTGGATTTACGAGCATTAACGCGTTTAATGGATAAAGGATCGAACCGCATTTATCAACTGAGCAATGGCCAAGTGAGTAAAGAGTCGGTCGAGAAGCGTCATTTGATTAACTTGATCGTCAAAGAGAAAGACCACAAAAACAAGCCGCGTTATTACCGTTGGAAAATCGTGCTCAACCGAAGCAAAATTGTGGACATTGAATCGATTGAACTGGATTAACGTCGATTTACGCGCTTGAGTGACAGGGTTAACCAGAATTCCGCCATCGGCTCATCACCATGCAATGAGGGGCAAGTGGCGGTAATTTTAACGGCCTTATTCACACGCTCACCGGTTTCGATGGTTTCATCCAACATGGCGTCAATCGCGTCGCCTTCATCACAATGAAAATACACATCTGCTTCCGGCCGTTTTAAAAACTCCCCTTTCACCGCTTTAAATGCCAGCGAGACGGTTTCACCGCGTTGCTGTGCTTTTTGCATCGCCATAAAGCCACCCGCGACGTCTGCACCGACCGCGAGAACGCCAAAATACATGCTATTGAGGTGATTTTTATTGCGACGCTTTAGCGGTATACGCACCACCACCGATTGGTCGTTCAGCGTGATGAGTTTTGGCCGGCAATACCAGATGAGCGGAACTTTCATCAAGCCAAAGTAATTGAGGTAAAAATTTGCTTTTGTGAGTGCGGAGAGCATAGGTCAGACCTTCTTTTATAGTTGTCAGACCAGTTGACTAGACCGCATTTAAATTGTCAATGAGATGTTACAAAAAACAAGAAGCCAGCCTGCTTAATGGCTGGCTTGTCGCATCAAGTTCACTTAGAAATTGAAGATGGCTTCCGCTTGCGCGTTCTCCAACAAGTAATTTTGAAGTTTCGGATACGATTCCAACGACTGCGTGACGACCAACACGGGCTTTTTCGCTTGATGGGCAGCTTTTATCGCAATATCTGCCAGTTGCGTAATCGACTCGCTGTCTGGGTTGTACAAGTACGCCAACGACTCATTGAGCTTGTCGATGCCAAGCGTAAATTGCGCCAGCGATTCCCAATCCAGCACCACACCATCAAAGTAATGCAGCAAACGATCTGCCACCATCACGCTGGAAGGCACATTGCACACGTACAGCACTTTCAAGCCATTCAGACCGCGAGGCAAGCCCTGCTCCGCCAGTCGATCAATGATGGTCGCTGCATCGCTCAGCGTGCGCACAAACGGGACAACAATTTCGACGTTGTGATGATTTTTGCGCAATTGCTTAATCACGTCACATTCCATCGCAAACGCTGCGCTATAGTCTGACGCAGCAAAACGCGCCACACCACGTACGCCCATGACCGGATTGATTTCATCGTGTTCCAATGAACCACCCAAGAGCGCTTGAAACGCATAGCTGTCGGCCGCACTCAAACAGACACGAATCGTGTCATGATGCGCTTCGATGTTGTTTTCAATCTGCGTAACTAATGTCTCGACAAAATGATGCGCCAACGGCTTCCCGTCGAGCATCGCGCCCAGTGAGCTTTTCTCCAACGCAGTGAGGTTTTCAACGCCGCTCACTAAGGCAGGATGATAGAATACGCTTTCAGCAATGAGTTCAGACAAAGAGACAAACAGATGAGAACTCGGTACTTGTACATTGGCTTTTGGCAAGGTGTTCCCCAGAGCGAGTTGCTCATGAAGGGTGGCATGGTGTTCTAAACTCATTACAGCTCCGTTTATCATGATGATGTTCAAGTCGAAAATACCTAGAGATGCAAAGAAAAACAAGCCTACAAATCAATATTTATTGAATTATTTTGCATAACTTTTCACTTTACGCGCGGTAAGAAATTCCTTTTTTGCGTAACGGTTTATTCTGATACTTAAATTCGTTATCTTTAGGGCCTCGCAATAAAAGGACAGGCTATCCTATGCCACTAAAAACTGATGAATTAAGAACCCAAGCACTGGGCCCCATGCCCACACCGGCAGAACTTAGCCACGCCCATCCCATCACGGATGAAGTAGCAGAACGCATCGCCAATTCTCGACGCCAAATCGAGCGCATTCTTACCGGAGAAGATGATCGCCTGTTAGTGATTGTCGGCCCATGCTCTGTTCACGACACCGAAGCTGCGATGGATTACGCGCGCCGCCTAAGTACTATTCAAGATCAATACGCCAACGAACTGTTTGTTGTGATGCGTACCTATTTCGAAAAACCACGCACTGTCGTTGGCTGGAAAGGCCTGATCACCGATCCGAACCTCGATGGATCCTACGCACTGGAAACGGGTTTGAACAAAGCTCGCCAACTGCTACTGGACATCAACAAACTGGGTCTGGCAACTGCCACTGAATTCCTCGATATGATCACCGGCCAGTACATTGCAGACCTGATCACTTGGGGCGCAATTGGCGCACGAACGACTGAATCTCAAATTCACCGCGAAATGGCTTCGGCACTGTCGTGCCCGGTTGGCTTTAAAAATGGCACCAACGGCAATGTGAAGATTGCCATTGATGCGATTCGCGCTGCGCAATCCGGCCACTATTTCTACTCGCCAGATAAAAATGGTCGCATGACGGTCTACCGCACCAGTGGGAACCCGTTTGGTCATATCATTCTGCGTGGTGGTGATAACGGCACCAACTTTGATGCTGCTTCTGTTGATGCCGCATGTACAAAGCTGGCGGAATTTGGTCTTCCTGAACGTTTGGTGGTGGATTTTAGCCACGCCAACTGTCAGAAACAGCATCGCAAGCAGATCGATGTAGCAAAAGACATTTGTCAGCAGATCGAATCCGGCAGCCATAAAGTGGCGGGCGTGATGGCTGAGAGCTTTATTCTTGAAGGCAACCAACCGATGCACGATCTGGACAACCTGACTTATGGTCAATCGATCACCGATCCGTGTCTGAGTTGGGAAGATACAGCAACAATGCTTGCTATGCTGGCTCAATCGATTAAAGTACGCCGCGCAAGTTAACCATAAGGAAAACATTAAGATGCCTTCTTTTGATATTGTTTCTGAAATCGATGTTGTTGAAGTTCGTAACGCTGTTGATAACTCCAACCGTGAGTTGGCAACCCGTTTTGATTTTCGTAACGTAGACGCCAGTTTTGAACTGAAAGAAGAGACAGTGAAATTGGCTGCGGAAGGTGACTTCCAACTACAACAGCTGATGGACATTCTGCGTAACAACCTGGCTAAACGTGGCGTTGACCCACGTTCAATGGATGTGAAAGCATCGGTGCACTCAGGTAAGAACTGGTACAAAGATGTCGTGTTCGTCCAAGGTATTGAAACGAACCTCGCGAAGAAAGTCGTAAAAATGATCAAAGATGCCAAGCTGAAAGTGCAAGCATCTATTCAAGGCGACAAAGTGCGAGTCACCGGCAAGAAACGTGATGATCTGCAATCGGTCATTGCCCTGCTGCGCGATAGCGAACTGGAACAACCATTCCAGTACAACAACTTCCGCGACTAATGCGTTGCAATGAAGTCTAAAAAAATCCAGCCTCAGGACTGGATTTTTTCTCCGCGAAAAATGTTAACGGTCTTGCTCTTTCTCAATCGCAACCGAATTCACACAGTACCGTAATCCACTCGGCGGTGGCCCGTCAGGGAAGACATGGCCTAAATGGGCATCGCAGCTATTACATCGAACTTCCACTCTCGGCGTCGCCAGTTTGGTATCCATATGGTAGGAAATTGCGTTCGGTTTGACTGGCTGAGAAAACGACGGCCATCCCGTGCGAGAATCGTATTTCGTGTTGGAATCAAACAGCACCGTTTTACAGCAAACACAGTGGTAGATCCCCGCTTCAAACACGCTGCACATTTCCGAAGAAAATGGCCTTTCCGTGCCATGGTCGCGCGTGACGTGATACTGCGCTTCCGTCAGCAATTCTCGCCATTCCTGCGCAGATTTATCAACACGGCGCGTTGGGGTCAGATTGCCATGATTGGCAAACTCCAGAACATCTTTCCAACTCAGCATAATCACTCGCTTATCACGGTTATCTCTATCTACACGACCTGAAAACCACACGAAAACTTTCACATCCTCGTATTGAGGATAAAAAAATAGCTCATCTGAGATGAGCTATTGCATATTTACAGGCCGATTTCTTCGGACAACGCTTTGATTTGTTCCAAATCCATTTTATGGACTCGTATCATCTGATCCAATTGGCTAATCCGAGAATTGGCTTCATCTTGCTTGTCACAAGAATCCGATTTGGCATCCCATGATTTGCCTTCTAAATAGGCATCGCACTCTTTCTTCAGGTCTTTCAACGCAGGAACCAATGCATCACGTTCTTTCTGCATCGCTTCCATTTCTTGCTTGATCTTAAGCTCTTTCTGGAATAACTCACGAGAACGTTCAAACATGGTGGCTTGCATATCCGCCTGACGGTTCAGTTTGTTATTTTTCGCATCAGAAGCCGCCAACGCATTTTTCTGTGCGGACAGTTCGTTTTCTAATGTCGAGTTCACTTTCTCAAGCTCGGAGACTTGTTTTTCAAGCTTGTTGACGTTTGCTTGATGTTGTTTGGTTTGTTCATCTAACGCCGCTTGCAGCTTGGCTTCCCACTCACTGTTCATTGCCGCTGTTTTTTGTTCGGTGTCAGCCTTTTGCTGGGTATCATCGCTTTTCGAACGCTGAAATTGCGCTTCCAATGTGTGATAAGCACTTTCCCACTTCGCTGCCGTGAGCGACGAGCCAACCAGCCCACCCAGCGCTAAGCCCAGCACTGCGGCGATACCAATATAGAGATAACTGCGCTTATCACGCTCTTCAATGACAACTACATCTTCGTTATCGTCTAAATGTTTCTGGTTCAAGTTTTACTCCTAAATCAACATCAGCGGATTAATTCAGCAACGACCACGGAGACGGTATAAATCACGAATGCCGCCCCTAAAGTAATAACCACACCTTTCTGAAGTTTCTCACTGGTTCGATAGCGGATCAGAAAGTATGCCAGCACAATCAATAATCCTATGGTTATCAGTCTGATCATGGCTCGCTCCCTTTGTAATTCTCTATTTTATACCACTTATACCGCATGAAAGGTCAGAGAAAAGTTTATTCCACCACATCTTAGACAAGATTTCTGTATTCGATGAATTTTGTAGATGACATCACACTTTGTTTTGGTTAGTATCATCGAGCAAGTTACCTATCTCTATAGGTAATTGTTCCGTTGAAGACTGCAGGAGAGAGGTTGTTAACCTATTTTTAACAAAATAGGCAAACATACCCGCCGAAGAAGTAAATCTTTCAGGTGCTTTATTCTTCCCCAAGAAGAATGTGCGAGGACTGTAGTTGGAGGAACCTCTGGAGAGAACCGTTCAATCGGTCGCCGAAGGAGCAAGTTCTGCTTATCCACTAAGCGGAGTGAAACTCTCAGGCAAAAGGACAGAGGAGTGAAAGGTTACCCGTATTGTAGCTGGCCATTGGCCTGTTACTGTTTGATCCATTTTTCGATCCGCCCTTTCCCTCTTCTCCTTAGATGTTGTTTATTAAGGGGAAAACATGACTAATCTACTTTCACTATTACATACAATTGATAGCTTTGTGTGGGGCCCACCACTACTTATTTTGCTCGTCGGTACTGGCGTGTACTTCACTTTTCGTTTGGGTCTATTGCAATTTCGTCACCTGCCAACAGCACTAAAAATGGTGTTCAGCCGAGACAAATCTTCCGATAAACAAGGGGACGTTTCGAGCTTTGCCGCGCTGTGTACGGCACTGTCTGCCACCATCGGTACGGGGAACATTGTCGGCGTCGCAACTGCCATTAAACTCGGTGGTCCTGGTGCACTTTTCTGGATGTGGCTGGCTGCGCTGTTTGGTATGGCAACCAAATATGCTGAATGCCTACTGGCGGTGAAATACCGTAAAGTCGACGACAATGGTCAAATGGTCGGCGGCCCAATGTACTACCTGCAATATGGCGTGGGTTCGAAAGCGTTGGCAATCATGTTTGCCATCTTCGCGCTTGGCGTTGCCTGTTTTGGTATCGGTACTTTCCCGCAAGTGAATGCAATTCTCGATGCGACTGAAATTTCCTTTGGTGTGTCGCGTGAAGCATCCGCAGTTGTGCTGACGCTGCTGGTCGCATTCGTCACCATCGGTGGCATTCAGTCGATTGCTAAAGTGGCCGGTAAAGTTGTTCCAGCCATGGCTCTATTTTATATCGTCGCGTGTTTGAGCGTGATCGTCACCAATGCAGATCAACTGATGAGCGCGGTGGAACTGGTTCTCACCTCTGCCTTTAGTTCTTCAGCAGCAACAGGCGGCTTCTTGGGTGCGAGCATCATGCTGGCGATTCAATCGGGTATTGCACGCGGTGTGTTCTCAAATGAATCGGGCTTAGGTAGCGCACCAATGGCTGCTGCGGCTGCGAAAACCGACTCTTGTGTCAAACAAGGTCTCATCTCGATGACAGGGACTTTCTTCGATACCATCATCATCTGTACGATGACTGGCTTGGCGCTGATCCTAACAGGCGCATGGCAGAGTGATTTTTCAGGCGCTGCGATGACCACTTACGCATTTGCAGTAGGCTTGAACGCTGAAACGATTGGCCCAATGATGGTTTCTATTGGTTTGATGTTCTTCGCATTTACAACGATTCTGGGCTGGAACTACTACGGTGAACGCTGCATCGTATTCTTGTTCGGTACCAAAGCGGTGCTGCCCTACAAAATCGTATTCATTGCACTGGTAGCCTCAGGCGCATTCCTGAAATTGGATATGATCTGGGTGATTGCCGATATCGTGAATGGTTTGATGGCCATTCCGAACTTGATAGGTCTGATTGCGCTGCGTCATATTGTGGTCGAGGAAACCAAGCGTTTCTTTGCCAATGCAATGAACGAGCCGCAGCCAGCGTTCAAAGCTCAGCAAACACGATAAGAAAAAAGCGCCCATTGGGCGCTTTTTTCTTAAACCGTATCTTTTTCGAGTAAGAGCTTCAAACCCAACGCGACCAAAACAAAACCGGTTGTCCCTTCCATCCAACGCATAAAAGATGCGTTCTTCAACAAGTTTTTTGCAGAGCTCAATGCTCCCGCCAGGCCACACTGCCAAACCATCGCAATCACAAAATGAATACCTGCCATCAATAACGACTGAAGCAACGGTGAATGTTCAGGGTTAATAAACTGTGGCAAAAACGCGAGGTAGAAGACCGCCGTTTTAGGGTTAAGAACATTAGAAAGGAAGCCTTCACGCAGAGAACGCTTAACGCTGAGCTGTGAATGAGACAAGGTTGCCACGTTCATGCCCTGTCCAGTTTTCAACAAGGTACGCAAACTAGAGATACCCAACCAAATCAGATATGCCGCACCAATCATTTTCATGAAGTGGAACAGATCAGCCGACTGAGTCAGGATCGCAGAAATACCAATCGCGGAAAACGTCGCGTGCACGAATAAGCCAGCACAAATCCCAAGGCTGGTCACACAGCCATCCACCATCCCCGCTCGGGAGGTGTTGCGAATCACCAGCGCAGTATCAAGACCGGGCGTTAAAGTGAGAATAGTAATGGCGATAAGAAACGCTTCAATGTTCTGTATGTACATATCAATCCCTGAAAAATCACAAGTGATTAACTTATACCGTAAAGTGTGATTTGTGTCTCTAACAGATTATCATCAGATAAGAAAACGCCCAGCTGAGGGCTGGGCGTTTTCTTTAAATTTTTATTGATGGCTAGCACTCAGAGCTTCATCTAAAGTCTTTACTTTTTCTAAAGTATATACTTTATTCAGTTTATCCCATGGAATTGGGTCAATGGAAACTCCTTCAGCCTCAGCTCTTTCTTTAACCTCAGCTAATAAGGAACTATTTTTATAATCATCAGCTCTCATCCCATTACTATCATGTTCAAGAACTCTGTCTGGTGGTAGCTCTTTGACATAAATCATTTCATCACATCCTTTGAGCCAAATTTTTGCATTTCCATTCGGCAGTAAGCCAAATACTAATTCCTTACGAAAACAATCATGAATAACAAAGCCACTTTCAAGCGTATAACTAAGATTGATAGACATCAGCCGTTTAACTGACTCGTTAAGTTCATATTTTGTTACGTAAAATTTAGTATTTACCAAAGATGCCCAATAAATATAAATGTAGTCTGGTAAATGGGTTGTACCACCAATTTGGTCGCGTCGTACAATGCTTATTGAATGCAACGGTAATCCATATCCGTCATAGTCTGATAGTTTTTCCCGCGCATTACTTAATTCGCTTCTCGTCATAAACTGCGTAAAATTATGCAGCATTACAGTCCAATCTTCCTCCTCATTCACACCATAGGCCTGAGTGACATTTACCGGATAGAATGAAGGCATTACAACACCCACTTGCCATTTATCCTCCGGGAAATAATAACTTTGTGAGGAACAGGCACTCAACAAAAATATTATAAAAAACTGGGAAATATTATCCATAATAATATTCACTCGAATAAAATACAAGCATTAATAAATTTTATAATACTACTAAATATGCTTATCGAGCTAGTACTTCTCCTAAAGAGACAATCGGTTCATTTGTGTAGACTTTGTTCACTTTCTCCCAAGGGGTTGGGTCTATTGATACTCCTTCATCTTCGGCTCTTTTCTTAACGCGAGCTAATAGCGAACCATTTTTATAAACATCTGCGCTCATTCCTTTACTATCATGAGTCAAAACTTGGTCTGGTTGTAACTCCTTAACATAAATTGTCTCACCACATCCTTCTAGCCATACTTTAGCATTTCCATTCGGTAGCAACCCAAAAATTAATTCGTTACGGAAACAGTCCTCCATAACAAACCCATTAGGTAATTGGAAACTAACTTTTCTTGACATCAATTTCTTTACCGAATCTTCAATTTCATATTTAGTCACATAAAACTGGGTATTAATTATAGATACCCAATAAATATAAACAGTATCTGGCAAATAATTCGTTCCACCAATTTGATCTCTTCTGTATATACTTATTGGATGTAATGGTAAACCGTAACCATCGTAGTTTGGTAGTTTTTTTCGCGCATTATTTAATTCGCTTCTACTCATGAACAGCGTAAAATTATGTAACATTACGGTCCAATCTTCTTCTTCATTTACTCCGTAAGCCTCGGTAACACTTACAGGATAAAACGAAGGCATAACAACACTCACTTGCCACTTGATTTCAGGAAAATAATAGCTTTGCGAAGAACAAGAATTCAAAATAAACAATATCAATAACTGCGTCATCTTAGTCATAATAATATTCACTCAAAACAAACAAAATCATTCATGAATTTTATAGTACTAACAAGTACGCTCATCGAGCTAGTACCTCTCCTAAAGAGATAATCGGTTCATTTGCGTAAACTTCGTTCACTTTGTCCCAAGGGATTGGGTCTAAAGAAACGCCTTGAGCTACGGCTCTTTTGTGAATACGGCCAGGCCAATATAGGAAGAACTTTTATACGTATCTGCCGTAAAACCATTGCTGTCATGGTCCAAAATTCTATCTGGTGCTAATTCTTTTAGAAACACTATCTCACCACACCCCCGCAGATAGATCTTAGCTTGCCCATTGGGTAACAGCCCAAAAACAAACTCCGTACGATAACATTTAGAACCTAAGGAGCCATCCATACGTCTATATCTCGCGGGCTTAGCCATCAAGTCTCTTACTCTCATTGGAACCTCATACTTGGTCACATAAAACTGAGTATTGAGTAGTGATACCCAATATAAATAAAGGGTATCTGGAGGAAATTTAATCGGAGAAATTTGCCTTTTCTGGTTCATAGCGTAGTCAGCAATAGGTAGTCCAAAACCTTCATACTCTGGAAATCGGGGCGAAATATTTTTGAAATCACTAATCCTCATAAACTGAGAAAAGTTATGTAATAGTGATGTCCAATCTTGCTCTTCGTTGACGCCATAAGCTTCTGTTACTTTCGCGGGATACAATGTAGGTACAGCAATGCTAACAGTCCAAGGGAGCTCAGGAAGAGCTGAAGCATATGATGAGCATGCAATTAACAAAGCTAACAGCAATACAAAAACGTTACTTTTTATTGAGCCAACGATCTCTTTCAGATTCATTATTTATACATCCATAAAGTAGCCAGTATCATAATTTCTCAATACATATCAGTTCCGAACAATCGTAAATGACAAACTTATGTTGTCGATTTAGACTTCCATCAATTATCACCAGACACAGAAAACGCCCAGTAGTGGACTGGGCATTGCGCATTGCATTTTATTAGTGGATAGCAGTCAGAGCCTCATCTATACTCTTTACTTTTTCTAAAGTATATACTTTATTGACCCTGTCCCACGGAATCGGGTCAGTTGATACACCTTCATCTTCAGCTCTTTTTTTAACATCATTAAACAATGAGCTATTTTTATAATCCTCCACACGTTTCCCATTACTATCATGGCCAAGAATTCTATCTGGTGGTAACTCTTTCACATAAATTGTCTCGCCACATCCCTCAAGCCAGACTTTTGCTCTTCCGTCAGGCAGCAACCCAAAGATTATTTCGTTGCGATAACAGTTCTTAACTACAAATCCGTTTTCACGCTGAAAACTTCCTCTGGTAGCCATTAGTTCTTTCACTGATTTATCGAGTTCATATTTTGTCACATAAAACTTGGTATTGACTAACGATACCCAATAAATATAGATAGTATCAGGAAAATGATTCGTTCCACCAATTTGATTTCTGCGAATGATGCTTATCGAATGTAATGGCAATCCAAATCCATCATAGTTGGGTAATTTTTCACGAACATAATTCAATTCACTGGTACTCATAAATTGAGTAAAATTATGCACTAATACAGTCCAGCCCTCATTGTCATTTATTCCATATGCTTGAGTAACATTCACTGGGTACAACGACGGCATAACAACGCTCACTTGCCACTTACGCTCAGAAAAATAATAACTTTGTGAGGAGCAAGCACTCAAAAAAGCTAACATCAATACAAATAATCCAATTTTAATTACCACTTTCACATTCATCGCTTATACGCCAAAATATCAACTAGATATCATTTTTCAGAATATTATGTATTTCATCTCAACCCCTGAAATCGTAAACAGAAAATCACACCATAAAATTGGGTTTATAATTCCATTCATTCTCTCCAATGAGTAAAACTAATCTTAAGATAAGTGTTGAACATTCAGGTTTAGTTAATGACTGTCAATTAGAGCTTCATCTAAAATCTTTACCTTTTTTAAACTATATACTTTATTCACTTTGTCCCATGGAATCGGGTCAATGGATACACCTTCATCCTCGGCTCTTTTTTTAACCTCAGTAAAATATGGGCCTTTCTTATAATCCTCAATACGTTTCCGAATGTTATCATTATCAAGAATTCTGTCTGGTGGTAGCTCTTTTACATAAATCATTTCATCACATCCTTTGAGCCAAATCTTTGCATTTCCATTCGGTAGTAAACCAAAAACTAACTCCGTACGGAAACAATTATGAACAACAAATCCGCTTTCACGCTTAAAACTGAGATTGACAGACATCAGCCGTTTAACCGATTCATCAAGTTCATATTTGGTAACGTAAAACTTAGGATTTACCAAAGATGCCCAATGAATATAAATGTAGTCTGGTAAATGGGTTGTTCCAGCAATTTGCTCGCGTCGTACTATGCTTATTGAATGCAACGGTAGTCCATATCCGTCATAGTCTGGTAGCTTTTTCCGCGCATTACTTAATTCGCTTCTCTTCATAAACTGCGTAAAATTATGCAGCATTACAGTCCAATCTTCCTCCTCATTCACACCATAAGCCTGAGTGACATTTACCGGATAGAATGAAGGCATAACAACGCCAACTTGCCACTGTTTTCCAGGTACTGGCGAAGCATCCGAAGCACAAGCAATCAATAAAAGTGATAGTACAGATGTTATTATATATTTATAATTCAAATCATTCCCCCTTTTCATATTCATAACTAGCCCGTTTGTAACAATTCTGTTTTTCATCCCAAAGGGGTGCCATACCAATATCGCCGCCCGATGAATGATGAAACAAGCCCATTTTCATGAATGACTCTCTAATTTTTTATCACTCAGTTTTTTGGACAAAGAGTCATAATCGCCACATTTGGAAAATTTCAATATTTCATCATTAAATTCTCTGAAACCAATAGCATCAGTATCTTGCACTGTATATTGACTTTCAGCTTTATCTCGTATAGAGGGAGACCAAATTTTGCCATCATCATCAAATGGTACACCATGAAATTCTGACAATCCGTACATCAAGCGGAGATAAATCCTAGATAATTCGACTGAAACCGAATGTTTGATAATTACTGTTCCACTACATCACTTACACATCTATAAAACAGCCAGAATCATAATTTCTCAATACCTATCAGTTCCGGATAATCGTAAATGACAAACTTGCGCCGTAATTTTCGATTTAGATTCCCATCACAAAGAAAACACCCAGCTATGGACTGGGCATTAAGCATTACATTTTATTGATGGCTAGCACTCAGAGCTTCATCTAAAGTCTTTACTTTTTCTAAAGTATATACTTTATTCACTTTGTCCCATGGAATCGGGTCAATGGATACACCTTCATCCTCGGCTCTTTTTTTAATCTCAGTAAAATATGGGCCTTTCTTATAATCCTCAATACGTTTCCGAATGTTATCATTATCAAGAATTCTGTCTGGTGGTAGCTCTTTAACATAAATCATTTCATCACATCCTTTGAGCCAAACTTTTGCATTTCCATTCGGCAATAAACCAAAAACTAATTCCTTACGAAAACAATCATGAATAACAAAGCCACTTTCAAGCGTATAACTAAGATTGATAGACATCAGCCGTTTAACTGACTCGTCAAGTTCATATTTGGTTACGTAAAACTTAGGATTTACCAAAGATGCCCAATAAATATAAATGTAGTCTGGTAAATGAGTTGTACCACCGATTTGGTCGCGTCGTACTATGCTTATTGAATGCAACGGTAGTCCGTATCCGTCATAGTCTGGTAGTTTTTTCCACGCATTACTCAATTCGCTTACACTCATAAACTGCGTAAAATTATGCAGCATTACAGTCCAATCTTCCTCCTCATTCACACCATAGGCCTGAGTGACATTTACCGGATAGAATGAAGGCATAACAACGCCTACTTGCCATTTATCCTCAGGTATTGAGTTGGCATTAGAAACACAAGCAATCAATAAATGTGATAGGACAAGTGTGATTATACATTTATAGTTCAAATTATTTTCCTTTCTCACATTCATAGCTGGCCCGTCTGTAACAATTCTGTTTTTCATCCCAAAGGGGCCCCATACCAATATCGCCGCCCGATGAATGATGATACAAGCCCATTTTCATGAATGACTCTTTAAGTTTTTTGTCACTCAGTTTTTCGGACAAAGAGTCATAATATCCACATTTGGCAGACTCTAATATTTCGTCATTCAACATCCTGAAACTAATCACATCAATATCTTATACTGTATATTGGTTCTCATTTCGTGCTGAATCAGTCAAATTTTTTCCATTCCTATCATTAAATTGAACACCAGCCGTACATTAAACGAAGGTAAAGCCTAGATAATTCGACTGAAACCGAATGTTTGATAATTACTGTTCCACTACATCACTTACACATCTATAAAACAGCCAGAATCATAATTTCTCAATACATATCAGTTCCGGAGAATCATAAATGACAAACTTACGCCGTAATTTTCGATTTAGATTTCCATCCATTATCACCAGACAAAGAAAACGCCCAGCTATGGGCTGGGCGTTTTCAGTAAATTTTTATTGATGGCTAGCACTCAAAGCTTCATCTAAAGTCTTTACTTTTTCTAAAGTATATACTTTATTTACTTTGTCCCATGGAATCGGATCAGTCGATACACCTTCATCCTCGGCTCTTTTTTTAATCTCAGTAAAATATGGGCTTTTCTTATAATCCTCAATACGTTTCCGAATGTCATCATTATCAAGAATTCTGTCTGGTGGTAGCTCTTTAACATAAATCATTTCATCACATCCTTTGAGCCAAACTTTTGCATTTCCATTCGGCAGTAAGCCAAAAACTAATTCCTTACGAAAACAATCATGAATAACAAAGCCACTTTCAAGCGTATAACTAAGGTTGATAGACATCAGCCGTTTAACTGACTCGTCAAGTTCATATTTGGTAACGTAAAACTTAGGATTTACCAAAGATGCCCAATGAATATAAATGTAGTCTGGTAAATGGGTTGTTCCACCAATTTGGTTGCGTCGTACTATGCTTATTGAATGCAACGGTAGTCCATATCCGTCATAGTCTGGTAGTTTTTCCCGCGCATTACTTAATTCGCTTCTCGTCATAAACTGCGTAAAATTATGTAGTAATGAAGTCCAATCTTCCTCCTCATTCACACCATAAGCCTGAGTGACATTTACCGGATAGAATGAAGGCATTACAACACCTACTTGCCATTTATCCTCAGGTATTGAGTTGGCAGTAGAAACACAAGCAATCAATAAAAGTGATAGGACAAGTGTGATTATACATTTATAGTTCAAATTATTTTCCTTTCTCACATTCATAGCTGGCCCGTCTGTAACAATTCTGTTTTTCATCCCAAAGGGGCCCCATACCAATATCGCCGCCCGATGAATGATGATACAAGCCCATTTTCATGAATGACTCTTTAAGTTTTTTGTCACTCAGTTTTTCGGACAAAGAGTCATAATCTCCACATTTGGCAAATTTCAATATTTCATCATTAAATTCTCTGAAACCAATAGCATCAATATCTTGTACCGTATATTGACTTTCATCTATATCTAGTATGGCGTGAGACCAAATTTTGCCATCATCATCACCAAATGGAACACCATGAAATTCTGACAATCCGTACATTAAGCGAAGATAAAGCCTAGACAGATCACCTGAAACCAAACGTTTGATATAAAGACGACCAATTACTGTTCCACTATCTCTGTCGTTTCCTCTATTTATTACCTCAAATTCTGGTTCAGAATAATCGCTCTCATTCCATCCAGTTAACAGATCTCTTTCCTTATATACCATCAATTTAGATTTTATATATTTCTTAGCTCGCTCTTTCTCCCAGTCACCAGAAAAAGATCTGCTGATTTTCTTTACCAACTTATTCTCAAGCATTGGGAGCAAAAAATCTCTTCGAATATAACTTTGCCGCGAATGATAGCCGCCACCTATATCTGAATGAGCTCCCGGCAATACAAATTCATAGAAATGTTGCTCATCTCTTGAGTTGAGATGATTCAAACTAAAATTATCACGGCATTCAATGGTTGGATCAGCAGTTAGGTGTACGACACGTCTTACGCGCTCAGGATCGAGCCAAAGCCGAGCATAACCATTATCAGTATGCGTTGAGAAATCAAACGACAAAAGATCAACTACAGAAGCAACTGTATCAAATAGCCCAGCAAAGCTGATTTCGCAACTTGCCTTGCACTCATCTTTTTCGTTCCAATCAAATCCGAACTTCAAAGGTAATCCTGCATTGGCACATGCCTTTGAAAAGGCTGGTACAAACTCACCATGTTTACCATCCAATACCACATTTACAAAATGCCTCGCGGCCGCAGCGCCTCGGCTAAAACCAAAAACATCCAATTGTAACTTACCAATGCCATCTATATCAGGTCCAACTTGTTTACGAATTTCGGAAGCCACGTCTTTCATACTTTTTGAAAGTTGATCAATACCTGTGGAGACCTTAGCCTTTACACCATATTTGCCTGTTCCCAGTCCTTGACCAATCAGAGATTCATCCGCTGGTGAGATATTTGTGCTGTTGCCTGTTCCAATTCCTGTTACGTATTCCGCATGAGAAAACGTCTTGATTTCTTTAAAATATGTATTATCTGCATATAACTCATACAGCTTCTGAACATTAGTCAGCTCATTGGTTGCACTGCCTTCCACGGTTTCGATTTCCCCATCATCGTTTTTAAACAATGAGATAAAGAAGTTATCTTTCTTAGGATACGCAAAACAGTCATCAGAAAGCAGCACTTCTGGTATAGCATTTTTAGGGTAACCGGTTTTTCTGGAAAGAATGTCGCAGTCTGCTTCGTATTTTGCCTTCCAAGTGGAATAGTATTTTTCCAGTTCCTGCTTACCCCATATCGCACCATAGGTATTGTTGGCAGTACCATCGAAGAACATGCCGACACGCAAGGTGATAAACTTGTATGCTCTGACCTGAAGAACATACGTTTTATCGACAATCAATTTAACTGCATCACCTTGCCCTTTTTGGTGGTAAGTCGGCAGTGTTACTTTCTCGGGTAACAGCGTGAGATCGCCAGTGGTGATTTCTGCATATTTCACGAGGCCACCATTGTGACCGCTATAACCAGCAGCAAAATCTTTGGTCGGCTTATCGGTGTTATTTCTCGGATGCGTCTCCGCTTGAGCTTCGAGAATCCATGGCTCTGCGTCTAAAACCAGTTGTACCGGGCCGGGTGGTAGCTGCTCAATCAAAATGGGCGCATCACTTAGTTCGACAGGATGTTCAACTTGATTGGAGTCAATCAGTACACCAGTCACCCCCGAGAATGGTTGATTATTTTCATCTCGAACAAGAATTTCTATCCAGTGAGTTAACTGTTGGCATGGTAAGCAATAAGCGTTGGTTCCTGTACTGCTCATACAAATTTCTCCTGAATATTCAATAACTGTTCTTGTTCTGGATTAGATAAGTGAAAAGCGAGGCCTACTTCCTCCATCGACACCGGAGTACATTGAACCAGCATGTTCAACACTGCCAGTTCCCCTTGTTCGGGGTTAAATCCTTGCGATTGAGCCTGAACCAAAGTCTGTTTGATGCTCTCCACGGGTTGGTCAAGCGCTTCCATCGATTCGGGCAACACTTCCCAGAATCGCTTTTCTAAAATCACAGCATGAGTTTGAGTGGAGTACAGTGGCTCAAGATGTGCCTCTTTCATTCGCCACCAAGGTGCTGATTGCAATTCGAACGGCGTCACTCGGGTTGACGACCAAGTTTGCAATTGGTCTGTTTCGGTACAAAAAGCAGTCAATTCCTTGATATTGCCGAATAGCACGTTGAGATCGCTCTCGTCCATTACCTTAAGCATTGGCAATAACACTTTCGGATCGTAAAAGCGAAATACCACTTCTTCACCATCCAACCCTGCGGTCAACAAACTACGCAAATGGTCAGTCAGATCCTGTAGCTCTGCTGACGATGTGAAGAACAACCCCTGCTGCAACGTCTCTTGAGAAACCGCAGCCAAGGATTCATCGGCAGGCACCAACCAAGGTGACAATGGCATCGCTTTGGCAAACATGTCCCCATAAAAAAGTGGGACGGAATGCTCGAACGCAAAACCGCCATTTTCGCTTACCGCTTGTTTAAAAAGGTCTGCTTTGGCAAGCCAAAAGACGGGCAAGCTTTGTGTGTCTAGCCACTCAGAAATCATGAATTACCCTCCGCGAGTGGACAAGGTTTCACTGCAGGCACATTGGCTTCCTCTGCCTGCAACAAAGCTTGGTAAGATACCGTTTTCGGAGCATCCAGTGGCGGCGCATCGTCCAAATTGCCCGGTAGTGTGGCAGCTTGGCCACTGAAACCACTGCCACTGCCCGGGCTACCGCCCGAGTTTAGGTTCACACCTGCACCTGAAAGATGAACCCCTGCTGGGTCGACTTTCACAAAGCTGCCGCCCGCTTTCACGGTGATTTCGGAGCCAGCTTCAATGACGACCTTTTGGCCCGCTTTAATATGAACTTCAGTACCCGATTCATTCACCCAAACACTGCCGGTTTTCACATGCAATGAACCTTCAACCATCAGAGTTCGATTTCCGGTCACTGATTCACGGCTTTCGCCCCCCACCGTCAGATGCTGATTGTTTTTGATCTGAGTGAAGCGATCGTTCTCCACCGTGAGGTGTTTGTCGTGCTTAATGACACTGGTGTGGTCGTTTTCAATCAGTCCATCAAAGTCTTTCTGTGCGTGTAGGTAAATTTGTTCGCTGCCCGCTTGGTCTTCAAAACTGAGTTCGTTATAACCCTGCCCCTGATGGGTTTCGGTGCGCAGCACAGTTTTGGTTTTGTTATCCGGTAGCGTATATGGCACGGTGTTGGTGGCGTGATAGGTACGGCCGGTGACAATCGGTTGGTCGGGGTCACCATTGAGAAACGACACAATCACTTCATGACCGATGCGCGGAATGGCGATCATGCCGTATTGGCTGCCCGCCCACCCTTGCGAGACACGCACCCAGCACGAACTGTGCTCATCACCGTTGGAATAGCGATCCCATGGGAAATGCAGTTTGACTCGGCCGTGTTCATCACAGAAGATCTCTTCGCCTTGCGGGCCTACAACTGTGGCAATCATCGGACCATCAACCTGAGGTTTGGCTTGCGGCGTGGCGCGCCAGGTGCGATGCGCCGGGATCAATGTGAATTGGTTCGCGTAGGTGGTCGCGCCATTACCTCCGGCTTCTTCCAGCGCCTGAGGCTGCGTGCCTTGGCTGGTGACACTCACCACCAACCAATCTCGGTTTAAGGTGTCGTCGAGGTGCTCTTGCAGGTCAAACTTCACCCCCGGACGCAGCAGCGGTTGGTTGCTTTTGCCCGTTGCGGTGTGCGCGTTGCGGCGCAAATAATCAAGGCGGATCTGGCTGAATGCTTTACCGCTAACATCGTCTTTATAGCGCCCCGGCGCATCGAAATGTTCGTAATCTGGCAGCTGGTAGTCCATTTCTGTCCCGACCGCTTGCTGGGCAAAGGCGTATGTCGGCTTTTTGAAACTGTAATCCTGCAGCGCCGTTTGACTCACCTCCGATTGGGTGTGCACGCTCAGCGCCGAGATATACGGCGATTCAATCATGCCGCCCGCCAGCGTGTTGTACGGGATCGGCTCACCGAGTTTCGGCAGGCTGTCGGAGGCGTCGCTGAATATCAGCGTGTGTTTGCCTTCTTCATGAATGAAGCTGTACACCAGCCCTTCTTCGGCAGCCAGGCGATGGAGAAAATCTAAGTCGGTTTCGCGGTACTGAACGCAGAATTCACGCTGCGCGCAGTCACGAGTCAACGCAAAGGCGTAATCGTTGATGCCCATTTCCTGCAGCAGAATAGAGAGGATTTCCGGCACGGTGTTGAGTTGAAAGATGCGGCTGTTGTGGCGCAGAGACAAACGCTCTAAAGCAGGGACTAACGTGAGTGAATAGAAGGTGTGGTGGTGGCCGGTATCGCCCTGCGTAAAGCAGCGCACGATGCCGTTTACGCGTTGAACGAGCACATCATCGCGATAGAGCGTCAGCTCCGCGACTTTATCTACTACCATCTCCGGTGTTAAATTGGCAAGCCGACTGGCCAATTCCAGTTCATAACGAAAACCGTGGCACGGTTGTTCATTCAATAGCTGCCCATTTATGCGTTCGCTGGAAAGCGTTTCCTGCCCGTCGAACCCACGCACCACCAGCGTGTCGTCCTCCAGACCTTCCACATGAAACTGATACTTTAACGTCGCCATCCTGCCATTCCTTCATACTCAGTAAAAATGGTGAAACCTTAAGCGCAAAACACCCGAAACCGAGCGGATGCTAGGGTGCGGGTTAGATGCTTTGTGCTTAAGGTTCACAAGGTTGCCCGCCTTGAGACGGGCAACACAGATCGAGCGTAACTTACGCTTCGATTGGTTTACGCCAATCGTCTGAGCCTGAAGTGCCCGCGTTCACGTGATCCCACGTGATTTTGCGGTATGACATCGAAACAGTCAGGTTCTGAGTGAAATCAGATTTTGCTGGATCTTGGCAGTGTGGCATTTCACATTGGATATCCACGATAGACGCGTTTTCCAGCTTGGTGGTGAAGAAGTTTTCTTGTTTGCCTTCGATAGACGTGCGGTACCATTTCAGTTCAACCGTCGTCATCTTCTCGCCTGAAGCCAGTGCGTTGTACAGCAGAGGAACAGCTTTGTTCAGAGACACGGTGAATTTGAATGGTTTGTGCACACGTTGACCTGAAGGCTGACCTGATTGTGGGTCAGTTGGTACGGTAACGATATGGTCGAACTGCTGAACCAGCATTTCGTCTTCATGACCTTCAACGAATGAATCGCCGATAGAATCCGCAGTACAAGCGCCTGCAGTGATAAGACCCTGAGTTTGACCTTCGATAGAGATATAACATGGAGTTGGCATTGCTCATTCCTTTCTAACTGGTTGTTTATCAGGCAACGGGTTAAGACAACCTTTGCCATTCGATAAAACGTTCGTGATGTAAGTGCGCTCAGCGCGAATTCAGTGAGTAAGGGAGCAAAGTCGATGCCACTTTAGCATTCTTTTAAAATCAATCAGTTATATTTAATTCATTACAATTAGAGCAATAAACTGCCTTTGTGCAAGCAAGATCTTGCTTGTCGGGCAAGGTTCACGTCGCTGGGTCAGGTCACCAAAACACCGATTCAGGTCACTTGTTAATTTGTAGCACGTTGGTACACTTCTCTCTCATTTTTCGTCAAGGAAGGCTATTCTCATGAGTGCATTCGATAAATTAGTTAAACACTCTAAAAAGGTTTCTCACTTCAATCATTTGTCTGCCATCTGCGGTTGGGATCAAGCGGCGGTGATGCCGACGGGTGGCGCTCGAGCGCGTTCAGAAGCAATGGCTGAACTCTCTGTTCATATTCATGGTTTGATGACGCAGCCGCAACTTGGCGATTGGTTTACCGAAGCAGAAGCGGAAAGTCTCAATAGCGAACAAACCGCTGTCCTGCGCGAGATGAAACGCCATTGGCAACAAGCCAACGTATTGCCTGAATCTTTGGTCGAAGCCAAATCGCTGGCTGGCTCAAAGTGTGAACATGCCTGGCGCTCTCAGCGCAAAGCAAACGACTGGGCCGGTTTTGAAAAGAACTGGGCTGAAGTGGTGAAGTTATCTCAAGAAGAAGCACAAATCCGTGCTGAAGCGACGGGCACCACGCCTTACGATGCGATGCTGGAACTCTATGAACCCGGCACGACGACTGAATCTTTGAACCGCGTGTTCAGCGATGTAAAAAGCTGGCTCCCAGAGATGATCGATCAAGCGATTGAGAAGCAGCGTTCTGAATCGGTGTTAGAGCCGAAAGGCTACTACCCAACACAAAATCAAAAAGCGCTTGGCCTTGACGTCATGAAACTGCTTCAGTTCGATTTCGATCATGGTCGTTTGGATGAAAGTGTCCATCCATTCTGCGGCGGCGTGCCTAGCGATGTGCGAATCACAACGCGTTACAATGACAATGAATTCGTGCAATCGCTGATGGGAATCGTGCATGAAACAGGTCACGCACGCTATGAACAAGGTCTGCCAAAGCATCTGGCGGGAACCCCAGCAGGTGAAGCGCGTTCGATGGGCATTCATGAATCACAATCCCTGTTCTTTGAAATGCAGTTGGGTCGTAGCCCTGCATTTATCGATCATTTGGCGCGTTTGTCTGCGGATCACTTTGGCGCTCATAATGACAAAGTGTTTCAAATCGACAACATTCAAAAGCTGTATACACGGGTGAAGAAAGACTTTATTCGTGTGGATGCCGATGAACTCACCTACCCTGCACATGTTATTCTGCGTTATGAAATTGAGCGTGATCTGATGAACGGCGCGATCAAACATACCGACGTCCCTGAGCTATGGGACGAGAAAATGAGCGCGTCTTTGGGCCTGAGCACCAAAGGCAACTATCAGAATGGATGTATGCAGGACATTCATTGGACCGAACACAAATCTACAATGTCTACTGCAAAACATGACTATAAAAACGGGTGTTTACAAGACATTCACTGGTGTGATGGTAGCTTTGGGTACTTTCCAAGTTATACATTAGGAGCCATGTACGCAGCTCAATTTATGGCGTCGATACGCAAAACAATTGATGTGGATGATGTAATTCGAAGTGGTAATCTGACTCCTATCTTCACTTGGTTAAGTAAAAATATATGGAGTAAAGGAAGTTTGCTCACGACTGATGAACTGGTTAAGGCTGCTACAGGTGAAGTATTAAACCCTGAGCATTTTAAGAACCACCTCAAATCTCGTTATTTGGGTTAATTAGTTACACAAGTAGTATATGGGTCTGGGAGTCTCCCTAGACCCATTTATTGGTTTCAGTGATCGTTTATTGTTATGGCAAAACAAAATCAGTTTGGAGTGCTTTTTAGTCGCATATATTCACAACAAAAAAGTTGACCATCTAAACGAGACTGAACTAGCCACGGCAACTATGCACTGAATGTTCCATTTAGATAACACAGCCTTATTCTACTCTACGAAGTTAGTAATTTTCTTGTGCCATATACCCACGTCAGCACCGAACGTTCTAACCATAACAAAGGATCTGATCCCAAGGTTGGGAATTTTTTTAACTGATTTAGGCAACAACGCGCCCTTTTGCTGACAAGTAGTTAAAAAAGCGCGATTGATTAGCTAAGATACTATTTCAGTTGAAAAAGATTCAGTTAATCGGAAATGCACTTCCGACGTTAATTTTTTAGTGTTAGTGAAAATCAAAATCCTAATCATCCCTTATACATTTATAAGATAGATATTTTAAAAATTACTATTTATTCTCTTCCACACATGTAAATTTGTAAGACTTTCCAGAGTCAATTCTCGCAGAATTAAAACCAAGCGCTTGGAATATATTTTTAATGTTCCTTGTAATTTTAGCTTGGCCTATATTATCATCTTTACGTTCAGAAATTTTTAGTTTATTTGGAAGAATATGATTGATGATGCTTCTATGGTTATATAGTTCCTTATCTATACCTATAAATGAACCATGAAATTTTTTACCTTTATACTCTTCTCTGCTAGAGATAATAATAAAGTCTTGAACTAAATCAACCTTAAGTATACTTCGAAGGAGTAAAGCTGCATCTAGTTTAGTTTTCTCAATTGCTGACCCTAGCTGACCAATACTTCTCCCTGTCCTGATAATTTCTAACACATCTTTATCAAAGTGAGGATTTTTTTTATTACCATAAAAACCACTTGGTAAATTATCAAATGAATCTTCAACAATATTGAACTTCAACTTAGCTAAGGTTAATTTAAGAGCATCATAAAAATTATCAATCAGCACTTTCTTTCTAAATTCGATACTGGACTCTATCCAATCCTCAGGAGAATTATTATATTTATTATGGTCTAACGTGATCGGTGTAGATAGACCAAAAATGCCAAATCGGATATTCTTTGCTTTCCGTAATCGTCTAGAAGATTGTATTATTTCCTTAGGCGTCAGAATTTTATCACATAAACAATAAACGGTATCCGTGTAATTCGATTCAATACTGAATCCTTCTTTTAAAACTGGACTGCATATAACTGTATGATACTTAAATATTTCCGTATTTGGGCTACGGATAAATTTTTCGACAGCCTCTTCATGGTGTTCTTTCAAGAATTTGCTTGCAACAATTACAAGTATTTGGTTATCCAAGGCACTTATATAATCTACATTGCCATCATCACTAATAAATCCCGATTCTTTCAAGATAACATCAACTTTATCTTTTGAAGATGAGAATACAAAACAGTTCTCATTCACATTTTGGATTTTATCAATGATAGTTTGTTTTTCATGGCTTCCATTTAAAAGAGATACCTCTATAGACCCAAAATCATGTTCTAGACAAGAATTATATGCGTTCGCAAGCAATACGTTCCTTTCAAACTTTAACAAGCTCTTGATGACATTTTTTGTTATTTTGTTAGTAATATCCGCGTCCATTAACAACAGTTTCGTATTAGGGTCATTTAATGAATATTGAAGTAATTCTCTAACTATAGATTTTTCACGTTCGTCTATATAGCTATTACTTTTTGAATATAATGCCTCAAAAACTTTTTCCACCTCATCAATAATAATTATATCTGATGATATCACAGAATCTATAATATGCGGTTTACTTAATGATTTTAATGTCGTAGCAATATGTTTACTTTCTTCAATTTCATAGAGAACTGCTTCTGATGTTATAATATGGCAAGGCTCTAATTCTACCATTAACTGACTGACTTTTTCTTGTAGCCTATGCTCATAAGACTGAATTACCGACTTCAAATTTGAAATTATTGATGTTTTTTTTCCTAGACGATGAGCATGAATAACAACGTCTAGCGCCAAATCAGTTTTGCCACTACCTGTCCCTGATTTTAATAGTGTAACATCAGGTATAAACTTCCACAAATCCCCTCGCCCCATACCTCGCAAAGGTTTTAAATATCGGATACTCAGGTCACTATTGCCATTGATTGAACCTTCATAATAAATAAAAGAACCAGGATCAGTCACTTCTTTTGAAAAAACCAATGACTCATCAACTATATGATGCACAAAATTTTCAGCTGACTTTTTTTTAATCTCTACAACTGAGGTTAAATCTAGATCTAATGAAAATGCAATTGCACTATCTATATCTTCTTGACTAAATTGATCTTTTACAGATTTTCTAGCTTTCAACATAGCCATTGATGTACAAAAGTTCGATGCATTATGCCTTATCAAAAATTTATATACAGATAAATAGTAATTAAAAGTTATGTCTTCAATAAGTGGGTTACTTAAAAACTCAAATATTACGTTTCCATCAAGATCATGAAAGAGCAAGCCTTTTATATTAGATATATTTGATCCTTTATAAATAAAAAAATCATTAAACATTGAAAAAGAAACTTTTTCATCAGAGATGTAAATCGCTTCCAACCAATTTTTAACTCTAAAACCTCTATTATGATATTCTAAAACTCTTCGTATATCATTAACATTTTTAATATGTACGACTCTTCGATTATCGTACATAGCCCATGCTGGAAGCATATCTGATAATACAATGATGCACTTATTTGATTTTGTATTTCCATGTAATGAGAAATACTCTTTACTGTTTGCCATTAAATTATAATCATATAAAAATTGATTTACTTTCAATCAAAGCGAGATACCTTGTCGTGAATGACACTATTCCGCACCTTCACCCAACTGCCCTATTAAAATAAAAATGCCTTGTAAATCTAGCATATTTCATGAATAGCTGAACTGATTTTCATAGTACCAATACTCTAATGAATGACGACTTGCGACTCTTAACTTTATAGTTGTACAGCAACTTGATGTTTATTTACGCAGCTACGCTGCGAGAAACGACAGGTTGGTGCATGTCGTATCCGTGCCCAACGGTGATTGTCCGTCTCTTCAGCTTCATTACCGCTATGCACTTTTTACATGAATATATATATTTGAGCAATAAGTGCATGGCTAACGTCATACCATTATTTGAGATTGCACAGCTTCGCTGTGCTCACTTGACGCAGCTACGCTGCGAAAAACGATAGGTAGGATCTGTGTCGTGTCCGTGCCCAACTGTGTTTCTTCGTTTCTTCCGCTCTTCCGCTTCCTTTACGCTATGCACTTTTTACGTGAATATATAAATTTGACGATAAGTGCATAGCTGACGTCATCCCTCCATTTGATATTGCACAGCTTCGCTGTGCTGACTTGACGCAGCTACGCTGCGAGAAACGATAGGTGAGTCCTGTGTCGTGTCCGTGCCCAACTGTGTGTCTTCGTTTCTCCCGCTTCCTTTACGCTATTCACTTTTTACGTGAATATATAAATTTGACGATAAGTGCATAGCTGACGTCATCCTTCCATTTGATATTGCACAGCTTCGCTGTGCTGACTTGACGCAGTTACGCTGCGAAAAACGATAGGTAGGATCTGTGTCGTGTCCGTGCTCAACTGTTTTATGACCAGAAGTTACAATTTCCCAAGTAACTGATAGAAGTGCCTTAGCGTATATACTCACTTCTCTAATCCCAATAAGCAATGTAATATGAAGTAGTCAATCAATCTTAAGGCCATGATAGTTTGAAGTTTTACGTTGTCTCCGACCTACATCTCGACATTCAGGGAATACGCCGTGATTATTGGCATGACTTCGATAAAGAAGCTACTTTGATCGTTGCAGGTGACACGTCGAACGGTCTCTCAGGCATAGCATACGTAAAGAATGTACTTTGCCGCCACTTCAAGACAGTCATCATGATTGCTGGAAACCATGAGTGGTATAGCAATAAGTCTAAATCCTACCGCCATAAAAATACGTCTGTTGAGTGTAAATCTAGTGCTGACTCTGGCGTGCTCAAAGATTCTGGGAGTTCAGTACTAACCAAACTTAAGGCTCATAGCGATACTACTGAAAACCTTTTCTTTTTGAATAATGAATCGATTGCGTTGGACGGATTCACTATTTTCGGTGGAACCCTCTGGTTTCCTATTCATACATACTCCGTCGAGCTTGTAGAAGCATACTCAGAGTTGATGAACGACATTAAGTTTATTGACTGCTCAATGATTGAAGAGCAGTACAAATCGTTCGTTAAAAACCTACCAGAAAAAGTTGATCTTGTTATTTCACATCATCTTCCTTCTAAAGAAGCCTTCGCTAAAGAAGAGCATGCGAATAGTGTTTATGCCCCCTACTACAATGCAGGACTGAGCAACGAGATGGTCTCAAGAACTAGATTCTGGGTGGCTGGGCATCAACATGATGCAGTAGAGAAAGTCATCGCAGGCGGTAGTACCACTTTCATATCTAACCCCAAGGGTACTGTCCACTTGAGAACCAGTGGACTAATGCCTAATAAAGCTTATTATCTCTAACCACAAGCTAAAAAGAAAATTCGTCATTTGAAAGCCCGCCAGGGGTTTCTCTCTACTGTCAGTATCTACTCTTATTAGTATTCAGATGACCACATCGCGGATTGTCCGTTATCGATTAGTTAATGTTTTAGATAATGGCCTTCCCTACCGAATATCCGAAAACTTAATGCTTATAGAATTATTTCGGATGGAAATCAAAGCGTACCTTTGTACTAGTGACAATGCCTTGGTCAGTAAAAAATACATCTCAGCTTTCAAAATAATTAATTATTACTACGATTATTTTTAGACTAACTATCATCTGACATATAAGATATTTTATCACAATAAAATATTCATGGACAAACATCACAAATGAAATTAGAATTAATAAATAAATATAAAAATAGAATTTAAAGGCAAACCAAAATGCATACATTTACTCTTAAAAACATCACCATCACAGAAAGAGAAAATAAAAGTAAACGTAGACTACGCAAAGGAGAACAGCACTAGGATACAATTTTCGAAGTAGACCTAAACACGAAATGCAACATCTTTAATTATGGTGTTACCTGCCACGCTAGAAGTCTAATTAAATTCAATAATATGGCGCAGGCAGAACAACTCGATCAAATGGTCGAGACTATTCTTCACGACATTGCTGCTAATAAAACCAAAATAATTAGTGAATTTAAAGAACATATCTTTCGTGTTAATATAAAAACTGAAAAGATCCAGATTAAAGTAATTAAATCACATAAAGACAAGGTTAAGAAAGCCTTCCGATCAGCTAAATTCAATTGGGACGATCTAGCATGGGAAATTAAGAAATCGTCTGCAAACATGAAAAAGGCATCACAGCTAATTCAAGAAATTAAAGATATAGCGACAGAGGAAGACATTCTCGCAGTTCTTAATTAATGTTAGTGATGGTTACATATCTAAAACTCTTCTAGATATGACTTCATCAAAACAATATCAAACTCAAAATTCTAATGATTAATCAAATGATAATGTTAATCTCTCCTAAATACTCAGTAGCATACTCTCGCCCGCTTTCACACTCAGAAAATCGAATCACAAGTTCTCTGCTAGTGCAAAGATTTCAGAAAATTCGTACTGAATAATGCCAAGCATGTGCTGGGCTTATCGATAATTCTGGATTCTTAAATCGACGAGTGGACCAAGTCCCTAGATCGCGAATTCTTCGAGTGTTCTACCTGCATCAAGAGCTTCTTGAATTGCTGACGGGGTTCTTCCTTGACCTGTCCAGGTTTTCTCGATGCCATTTGCATCCATATATTTGTACTTCGCAGGTCGAGGTTCACGCTTACCCTGCTTTTTAGATTTCTTAGTACTAGTCGATGATAAAGCTGAAATCAGTTCATTGACATCTAATCCTTGAGCAGAAATTTGTTTAGCTATCTCTGCAAGTTTTGCTTCTTTTTCTGCTTGCTCTGCACGAAGAGCTTCCTCTTCTACTCGGCGTTCTTCGAGAACCGTAGTAAATTTGCTATATGCTTCTTCGAGCTGTTCAAGTGTCAAATCTCGCGAGAATGCACGTAAACTACGGATATTGAATAACACTTTTTCTAGTTCGTTCATAGTAACCCCAATAGATCATGATGTGGTACGCCGAAAATTTTGACATTGTTCAGTCATACCGTTTATGAATTTAGTTATTAACTTAATGCGTTCAAGATTCTATAGTACTTATAGTCAGTAAGAAATGCAAAATAGCTTTACACTCATCTACCGCATTAGCTATCGACTAAGTATGTGCTGCCAATTGTATTTCACCTTGGATCACGTCTATCGAATCACGAATTAAGTGTTTATCGTTGTACACCACAGCTCTATTGGGATGGTAGATGATTGCGATAAACGTCTCGGCTTCAAACCCCACAAGTATCCATTCTATTGTTCTTTAAAGCAGTTTGTAGTTCACTGCTTTATGAAAGTGAAGCTCACCATTGTTCATATCGAGTTTTTCCGAGCAATATGGACAAAATCTAATGTTAAACGCCGTTTGCCATAAAAGCTCTCCTACGGTATTAATTTCCGTGCTTAACTCCAAGTCTCTTTCTTTTGCAGTTTCTGAAATGAATAGAAACCATTGTCGATCTGATGTGTAATGATCCGTGAAATAGATAACAACCTCTTCTGGCATATGTTCACATTTATGCTGCTTATTCATAACTTTACCTTCGGACTTTGTTAATTTATCTTTTTAAAAAAATACGAAACTTTCTGATGTCTCATCCGCTACGTTTCTTCTCGATTTATACCTGTTGCATCCATATAATCCTGGAACACGACTCTCCTTTTTATTCGGACTTTGCTGATACAACTGGTTGGTAACGGGCTTTTCTTTAGTTCCATAATGTCTAAAGCGTTCGAGCTGCTCTTCAACACTTAATGAATTAGCTTTAATAATAGCTTCTTCATCTGAAATGCTAAAATTTTTCTTTCCGAGATTACTATCAGAAGCTAACCCAACACTTCTAGTATTAATGTGCTGATACTTTCTTCTTTTCTTAACTGTTAGTTCATAATTCATGATAACCTCCATTATAAATACATCCTAAAATTAAAATCATTGCATTTAATTAACCATAGTTACACTTCCTTGTAAAGGATATTTTTAAATATCATCTTCACCTGAATTTAATAATTAAATATTAAATTATTTAATTCAGGTCTAAATCGTAATCAGTGATCATGGCAGATCGTGAAAGCTATTAATGTCGAGTTGTATTCGCGTCAATTCGGACATACAATAACGTAGCTAAAGCCATGAAGATTAATCATTTTTAATGTAAGGAGTTCCATCTTGAAAATGATTTTCGAAATGCAGTACCGCCGTACAGAAAAATTCATTTATAAACGTGAAGAGATCTGCTCAATCTTTAGATGTGATGATATTGAGCAGATCATCGCAAAACACGACTATATCGTGAGTATTGATTTTGAGCGATTTGTTTACTTGCGTTCGACATTGCCGCCTGATTTCTTTGACAAACTAGCTTTGTCACTGCGAGAAGGCGAACTGTGTTATATCTCTTTCGAAGATGCCCTTTCAAGATGGAGTGTTATCTCTCAGATCCCGATGATTTTAATTCTCGGCACAACGGGTGAATCGGGTTTTTATAAGACTAGATTTGGCAGTATTGAGTTTGTCCATGTTCCTCATAGTCGAGAGTTAATACTTTCAAATACGACCGAACCTTATTACGCCATTCGTTTAGCTAAGAAGTTTTTTGCTTTTGAAGATTTAAAACGGATTGATAGAAACATGCATCTTATCGATTACGAAGAACTCTATTGTGATGATTAAATAATTAAAATCATAAACCTTTACTTTTTATAGAATTTAATTGACTTTAATCATCATCAGTTATAACTTAAAAACAGACGCGTTAAACACCCCGCGTGTCACTTAATAAATCTACAATAAACGAAGTTTTGGGGTAAGTTTATTAAGGATTTATTATGCAAAATTTGAAGAACTATCAAGAACAGTCAAATAATCAATTTTCTTTGATTAACCACCCTCTACTCACTAGTCATGACATTCGTTTAAACGGCAGAAAATTACATATCACTTCCCCACTAGACCTATGCCTTACTTTTGCACAATCTATGGAGCTAGTACTCCTTTCGTATATCAAATTGAACGATGGTTCCGTTATTATGGCAACCTTTTCAAGCTTGTTTCTAAGTCAGATAGAAAGTGAGGAGGACATTTTAAACGTAGTGTTTGCTCTCAATAAATCTCATTTTAGAAATCTAACTGATAAAGGGCAACTTCAACTTTATCTTTTTGATGATGTCGATAACAACTCCGAAACGGATGATTTCTGTTGTTCCTTCTCAATTAACGACTGGCTAGATCACACTAAGACACATCAAACCTCGTAAAACCATATTTTTACTCTATGTTAATCTTTCCCCAGATTGATTGTTGCCAGCGTGTTAACGCTGGCTTTTATCGTCTGTGCCTACCTCACATTTATGCTCAATAAAACATCCATCAACACTATCTGGATTGATGTCAGACCCAAAATGGTTCATACTTCAAACATTAAATAATTCACGATAATTGCTATGGACCAACTTAGCTACGCTCAAAAACAACGATTGTCTTATATAGATTTCCGTTTGATGTTTGTGGGCCATTTTTCGCGAGCTGAAGTCGTCGCACATTTTAAGATGGGGCTTTCCAATGCCACTCGGGACATTAACCTGTATAAAGAACTGGCTGGAGAGAATCTTGTGTACGACAATGCCGAGAAGCGTTATTTCCAAACGTCATCTTTTAAGCCACTTTTTGACTATGATGCACAAAAAGCGCTGAGTCAGCTTACGCACAACTTCAGTGATAGCATCGACATAATGGAAGATGTTCGTTTCCCTGTTGAAACACCGAGTCAGCTTGCTGTACCCAATATCCACATTGTTTCTAAGCTAACCCAATCAGCACTCAACAACAAAGCGGTATCGATTGAATACATTTCTCTAGATAGTGGCCCAAGCAAAAGAACGATAGTACCACACACATTAGTGAACAATGGTCTTCGATGGCATGTACGTGCATACGATATGAAGAGCCATGAGTTTCGTGATTTTGTTATTACTCGTATAACTAAAGCCAAACTACTGGATCTAGCGGTATCAGAGTCTCAATCAAAGATGTCAGATAACCAATGGTTACGTATCGTTCCATTAGAGCTAGTACCCCATCCCAAAAATATTAAGCACCCCAAAGCCATTGAGTTGGATTACAACATGAATGATGGTGTTTTATACCTCGATGTTCGAGCCGCCATTGCTGGCTATTTATTACGAAGACTCAATGTCGATTGCTCTGATAGTGCCAGATTACTGTCTCCAGAACACCAACTATGGCTGCGTAACAGTCCAACACTTTATGGTATCGAAAACCTACACTTAGCCGCAGGCTATGAGGGGAATCGAACTCAACTTCATTCTTTAGGAAACATCGATGTCTGAACACAAACGCTACCTAGGCGATCTTATTGGTGGAAGTCTAATGCTCCGTGAAAGCCAAATCATTGCCGACCTGCTGTTAACAGAACCAACCCTAGAGGATTGGAACAAAGCGATTGTAGAAGAGAACATCTTGCAAAAGCCTTCAGCTGCGTCAGCTAAACGCAATGCCGCGACGATCAAAAAGCGTCTGGAGTCGTTAAACAACGAGTATCTTCAAAAATTAGCTTATAGCGGTACAGAAGAAGCAACACAGTTAATGTTCGCTGCAACATTAATCAACGCCCCTATCCTAGCGGATTTCATGCGAATCGTAGTAACAGACGCAAAGCGTATGTATAGAGAAGCATTGAGTGTAGATGACTGGCAGCATTTTTGGCAGGAGCGCGGACGCTTATACCCAGGTTTACTTGAGATGTCAGAGGCATCTACATATAAAATATCCCAAGTCGCGTTCAAAGTTTTAGCAGATGCAGGCTATATAGACTCCACCAAACACAAAAAACTCATGAATATCTTTATCTCACCTGATGTACGCATTCTCCTATCAGAGATGGATAGAGATGATATCGTCAGAGCAATGGAGCCATAATGCAAACAGTACAGCAACTCCAGCAACGTTTGGAAAAAGTGCAAGACAAACTGGAAAGTGATGAATTTCTTACCAATAAAGAATTAGGCGGTGAGATAGGCTTCTACATTTTCGACTACCCTGCTGAGCACGAGATTATCGTTAGAGAGCATATCGACTTTTTGACTAAAAAACTGGCATCACGCAGCGAAATCACAGGTAAACGCTTCGCGAGTATCAATTTGTATGAAATGGTCGTCGAGTTACTGAAGTCTCGTAAGCTACTCGATCGAGCTTACAAGATGCAATTTGAGAAAGGTGATGATGCCTTATTCAAAGCACTAAAAGGCCCTCTTGAACAAAATCGGTTTGCTGAATTTATTGTAAAACAGGCTAATGTACTTGAATGTGACTTCATCATCTTACACGGGCTAGGCAGTGTCTGGCCTATCATTCGTGGGCATGGTCTTCTCAATGCATTGCATGCCAAAGTGGGGAACGTGCCTACCGTAATGTTTTATCCTGGTGAATACGATGGAGCAACATTAAAACCATTCGGCCGTATCGAATCAAATAACTATTACCGTGCGTTCAAACTCGTCCCATAGCTCAGTAAAAAGTATATGACGATGAACTTGCAAACTTACAATAAGCATGTTGGTTAGAAAAAGAATGAATATTAAACAACTTTTTACGAAAGATATCGCTCGCCCTATCAATGGCGTTGTTAAAGCAGATCAAACCGAAAATGAAACCGTCTTTGTCGAACTTGATGAATACGTCATCACGAATGAACTAAAAGAGCATATAGAGAACTTTTTTAAATTTTATATGCCCTCTGTGTACGACCCAGAACAAGCTGCGATCACTGGCAAATCAGGGATTTGGGTTTCTGGCTTTTTCGGTAGCGGTAAATCGCACTTCATCAAGATCCTGTCATACCTTTTGAAAAATGTGTCAGCTACTGATGGAATAACGACTCGCACAGCGTTTGATTTTTTCTCTGAAAAATTGAAGGACGATGCATTCCTAGTTGGTGACATTGAAAAAGCGATCCAGAAAGACAACAAAGTTATCTTATTCAATATTGATAGCCGAGCCGACACTGATGACAAAGAAGATGCGATTCTTAAGGTCTTCCTAAAAGTATTCAATGAAGAAATGGGCTACTCAGGCGATCATGCGCATATTGCCCACTTGGAGCGAGAACTGGATTCTCGTGGGCAGTTTGAAGGCTTTCAAACTGCCTTTGAGTCAATCACAGGTGAAAGCTGGCTAGAACAACGGGATTCCTATGATTTCTACCGTGATGACATGGCAGAAGCACTGGCACAGGTTACGGGTCAATCATTAGATTCCACTAAGCTGTGGGTCGAGAAAATTGAAGAAAACTTCCCTCTGGATATTGCAAATTTCTGTAAGTGGGTAAAAGAATACCTTGATGGGAATCGCGATCGCCGCTTGCTCTTCTTCGTCGATGAAATCGGTCAGTTTATTGGTAAAAACACCCAGATGATGCTCAAACTACAAACTATCACCGAGAATCTCGGAACAATTTGTGGTGGTCGCGCTTGGGTGATAGTGACTTCTCAAGCCGATATCGACTCCATTGTTGGCGGTATGCAAGGCTCAAAAAGCCAGGATTTTTCCAAAATCCAAGGTCGATTTGAACGTATTTCCCTTTCTAGTTCCAACACAAATGAAGTCATCGAAAAGCGTCTACTCAGTAAAACAGAGGAAGCTAAAAGTCACCTGTCTGAACTTTATGATGCCAAAGGCGATATCATTCGTAGCCAGTTGAGTTTTGAACAAAGCAATGCGGCTGAAATGGCGAACTATCAAAGTAGCGATGATTTCATCAATACCTATCCATTCGTGCCGTACCAATACAACTTGGTACAAAAGATCTTCACAGGCATCAGCCGTGCTGGTGCTTCAGGGCAACACATGAGTCGTGGTGAACGTTCGTTGATTGACGCCTTCCAAATCGCCTCAAAAGAGTTTGCCGATAAAAACGTGGGTCGCTTGATCCCTATTCACAGTTTTTATCACTCCATTAAGAAGTTTCTTGATGATGCTGTCGTGCGTGACATTAATCATGCCGCAGACAAAACTTCCATTGATGAATTTGCAGTTCAAGTTCTGCAAACCTTATTTATGATCCGTTACGTCGATGAAGTGAAATCCAATATTGATAACTTGGTAACCCTTTGCATCAGCGAAATTGATCAGGATAAACGCGCGTTGCGACTGGCTATTGAGGCTCGTCTCGAGGTACTGGAACGTAACAACTTAATTGCTCGACAAAACGATGAATACATTTTCCTGACTAATGAGGAAAAAGAGATCGAAGAAGCGATTAAGAAGACCGATATCGAACCTTCAGATGAGACAACCGAACTGAGTAACATCATCTTTAACGAGATATTGCGTCGCAACAACAACTTCCGTTACCCAGAGAACAAGCAAGATTTTCCAGTGGCTCGTTTTTGTAACGGTGTTCCTTTTGATCGCAATTTAGACAGTGATATTTTGCTGAAAGTCGTTTCACCTATCGACAACAGTTACGACGAATACAACGACGCTACCTGTGCAAACTTTTCATCAGATTGCATTCTTGTCAAACTGAATGATAACCCTCGCCTATTCGATGATCTTCGTACTTATATTAAGACGGAAAAATTCATTCGCAAAAGCAGTAGCGCCTCAGGCTCAAGTCAAGAACAGATCCGCCGCGATAAAGCCAACGAGAACATGAATCGTCGCAAGCGATTAGTCGGAGATCTCGAAGAACTAATCAAAGAGTCTGATTTTTACACGCTTGGCTCTGGCTTTGATGCAAAAGGTAGCTCACTTGCTGTCATGCTAGAGGGAGCCTACCGCTACATCATTGAAAATACTTTCGGTAAGCTCAAACTGATCAAACCATTCCCTGGAAACATCCTAAGTGAAATCCAGCAAACTTTAGCCGCTGGCGATACGGCACAGATTGGCCTCGACTTAGCAGGTGAAGAAGCCAATCCACTCGCAGTTCTTGAAATAGAACAGCACGTTTCATTAAGTGACGACCATGGTTACGCGGTCACAGCGGCCGATATCATCAAGAAGTTCTCAAAGCGCCCTTATGGTTGGAACACCGATGAGATCATCCTAATATTGGCACGTCTTGGTCTTGCCAATAAACTTGTGTTTCAGGCTAACCAACAGGAAGTCCCGTTAAAAGGCTTATATGAACATCTAAGTAAGTCTCAAAAAAGAGCGAACCTGCGTATTCGCCGTATCAAGCAACAATCTGAAGCTAATCTGAAAAAAGCAGCGAAGCTGTATAAAGATCTTAGCTTTGGCACCGCTCCTAGCGCCGAAAAAGAGTTATTTAACTCAGCAGTTGAAAAGTTAAATCAATGGCTGACTAAATTGAGACGATTCAAATCTATGTCATCGACTGGTCATTACCCTGGTGGTAACGAGATCGATGATGGCATTATGTTGTTATCAGGCTTAACGGAAATCAAAACCAGCTTCCAGTTCGTTGATGAATTCATCGCTAAAACCAACGACCTACTCGATTTTGAAGAAGAGTATGAGTTACTGGAAAACTTCTACGAAACTCAGTTTACAAGTTGGCAAGGGCTAGAGCGTGCTTTAAATATCACCTTCTCCGCAAACCGTGCGTTCCTTGAAAAAAATGCGGAGGCGATGGCTGCACTTGATAAGCTTACTGCTATTTATCACAACGCATCACCGTATCGAGATATTCGTAATATTCAACCTTTGGTTGAGACGCTGACCGCCATCAATAACCAACTGATTGAAAAACAGCAAACTTACACTGTTAAAAAGCTGGAACAACGTATTGATGAAGTTAAAGAACTGATTGAAAACGCTGGAGCAAGTGCAGAGATCAGCAACAAAGTATTATTGCCATTCCAGAATGCAATTAAACGCGTACAACGTGAAAACAGCGTTTCGCAGATTAAGCACGAGCTTATTGAAGCGGATGATTGGTTTAATGATGCGGAAAAGGCAGTGAACGCCTACATTCTTCAGCAGCAAGCACTAGCGAAAAAAACGAAAGAAGCACAATCTTCAAATTCAGAAGCCACCGACTCACCATCATCAACGAGTCAGTCTGCTACGAACTATGGTTCATCGACAACAGAAGCAATGCCTGTCCGCGAAAAAGCGCCCAAGGCAAAGCCTACTCAAGCAATTGATGCGATGGAAGTCTACAGAGAAGTCTCTGAGGCGACTTATATGGAAACCGTCGAAGATGTTGAAAATTACCTAAAGGCGCTGCGCGATAAACTGGTCACTCTCGTTGAGAGTAACCATAAAGTACGCATTAAATAGCAGTGAAAGCCAACAACCATTGAATTGCTGCCTGAGCGCAAGCTCAGGCTAAACCATCGAGTTATATAAAATGAACACAAACAAACTCAAAGCTTATGCCCCGAAAGCCCGTTTGGCTTTTATGGATGCAGTAAAAAAACGCGCTGCCGTACTCGGCATTTACGAAAATAAAATCAGTGAAGCCACGACACAAGGAACTGATACCCTTATTGAAGGGCGTATCTTTACACGCAAGCAAGGTCAACAGCGTCAACAGTTAGTGAATCGCATCGAAGCGCTCGGTGGTGGTAAAGATGGCTACAACCAATTTATTAACGAGATGGCGTTTACCTGGTTTAACCGTTTTACGGCCATTCGTTTTATGGAAGTGAATGGCTATCTTGACCATGGCTTCCGTATGCTGAGTAAAGAAGTTGATGCGGAGTTTGGCCAAGGCTTTGAAATCTTAGCTCATGCCGCTGATGTGGCAGAGGATTTGGGATTAAATAAATCCGACATCGTAGAAATGCTATTAGCTGGCGACAAAGAAGAAGAGCTGTATCGTGAATTATTGCTCGCTCAATGCCACCAGCTCAGCAAAATCATGCCATTCATGTTCGAAAAACTGGATGACGCCACTGAGTTACTACTACCAGATAATCTGACTAAAACCGACTCAATTCTAAAAGAACTGGTTAATGACGTACCTGAAGATAACTGGCGAGAAATCGAAGTCATCGGTTGGCTGTACCAGTTCTACATTTCCGAGCACAAAGATGCGGTTATTGGTAAAGTCGTTAAAAAAGAAGATATTCCAGCTGCAACACAGCTTTTTACTCCAAATTGGATCGTAAAGTATTTAGTTCAAAACTCACTTGGTCGCCAGTGGTTAGCCACCTACCCTGACTCTGAGCTGAAAGAGAAAATGGATTACTACATCACTCCTGCCGAACAAAGTGATGATGTCATCGAACAACTCAAGGCTATTACACCGACAAGCATTGACCCTGAAGAAATCAAAGTGCTTGACCCTGCTTGTGGTTCTGGTCACATCTTAGTTGAAGTATACGAAGTACTACGTGAAATTTACCTGGAACGTGGCTACCGCCTGAGAGAGGTCCCAGAGCTGATTCTGACCAAGAATATCTATGGTCTAGATATTGATGATCGAGCAGCGCAAATGGCCGCGTTTGCTGTTTTAATGAAAGCGCGTGAAGATGATAAACGTATCTTCACACGTGATATCAAGCTTAACATCCACTCAGTTCAATCAACTGAAAACCTGGACATTGACAAGCTATGGGCAAATTTAGATCTTGATGGCAACAAACAAACAGGTTCAATGGGAGACTTATTTTCAGAACCGCAGTTAGAACTAGCTGAACCCTCAACAGAAAACAAAGTTTATCTCGATTTGCTTCGATACCTAAAAGAGCAGTTTATTGACGCCAAAAACTTAGGTTCATTGATTGAAGTTGATAGCCAGCACTTTGAAACCCTATTTGCATTGCAAGCAAAGCTAGCGGTCAAAGCACAAGGTAATGAGCCAACCGCAAAAGAAGCAGCGCAAGCACTATTACCTATTGTTGAACAAGCAACTATTCTGGCTCGTCAATACGATGTTGTTGTCGCAAACCCACCGTATATGGGAAGTAAGTACCAAACACCATTAGTTAAGAAGTTTTTAAAAGATAAATTCACAGGATACGATAAAGACCTCTTCTCAGCATTCATCATTCGTAACTTACAACTTACTCGTGAGCATGGTGAGTTAGGTTTCATGACTCCATTTGTATGGATGTTTATCTCAAGTTATGAGCAACTTAGAGCAAAGCTGATTGAAGACGAAATCATTTCAACATTAGTACAACTTGAATACTCTGGCTTCGATGGTGCAACAGTCCCTATTTGTACATTTACACTAACTAAAGGTCATATTCCTGATTATAAAGGTAGCTATGTTCGACTATCTGATTTTAAAGGGTCATCAAATCAGGGGCCTAAAACGATTGAAGCGATTCAAACTCCCTCTTGTGGTTGGTTTTTTAATGCTAAGCAAGATGATTTCAATAATATTCCTGGTAACCCTATTGCTTACTGGGCTAGTGAACGTGTTATTAATGCATTCAAAACAGGATCAAAATTAAGTAGCTTATCAGCGCCTCGAACAGGCTTAAATACTACCGACAATTCAACTTTCGTTCGCTACTGGCACGAGATTAATGCGTCTGATATCAATTTTACGTGTAATGATATCCAAGAATCTATTGATTCGCCTTTAAAATGGTATCCTTTCCAAAAAGGAGGAGAGTTTAGAAAATGGTATGGCAATAATGAATTTGTAGTAAACTGGAAGAATAATGGAGCCGATATCAAAAAAGCAGTAATGAATAATCCTAGAGATAATACGACGACCCATTGGTCTCGACGTATTTTTAATACAGAGTATTACTTCAAAGAAGGGGCTTGCTGGTCAACGATAACCTCCTCAACTTTCTCATCACGATACATGGATAAAGGATTTATATTTTCTAATGCTGCGGGAGGTATTTTTCCACAAAAAATATCGACCCATGAAATTGTAGCTCTTGTTAACTCTCCAGTTCCCGATTATTTTTATAACATGCTCAACCCTACATTAAATTACAGTTCAGGTCTAGTTGGTCAGTTACCAATATTGCCAATTACTCACAACAAAGATGTAACAACAAGCGCTATAAGTATAGCAAAAAAAGACTGGAATGAATTTGAAACCTCATGGGATTTCTCGACTTCACCATGGATAGAAATAAAAGAAAACACCTTGAGAGCAACGTTTTCTTCTATATTAAAAAAACATTTAAATTTGGTAAGTAGACTAAAAGATCTCGAAGAAGAAAATAACAGAACAATTATTAATGCCTACGGTTTATGTGACGAAATTGAAAGCAATGTAAAAATTGAAGATATTACGTTAAATATAAACCCAGCCTTTAGATTTCCTAAAAATGCCGAAATTTCAAAGCAATCGACACTTGTATGTGAACTACTAAGCTATGTAATGGGGAACATCATGGGACGATACTCACTAGATCGTGAAGGCTTAGTCTACGCTCACTCAGGCAACAACGGCTTCAAAGAACTTGTAGCAGAAGGCGCATACAAAACTTTCCCTGCTGATGATGACGGTATCGTGCCATTGGCGGCCGAAGACTGGTTATTCGATGATGATGCAACTAGCCGCTTCCGTGATTTCGTCAAAACGGTTTGGGGTGAAAAACATCTACAAGAAAACCTCGACTTTGTAGCCGAAAGCTTATGTTTAGATGCGATCAAGCCAAAGAAAAACGAAAGCTCGATGGAGACGATTCGTCGTTACTTCTCTACGCAATTCTACAAAGACCATTTGAAAACGTATAAAAAGCGCCCTATTTACTGGCTATTTAGCTCAGGTAAAGAAAAGGCATTTGAATGCTTGGTGTACTTACATCGTTACAATGAAAGTACCCTTGCCCGTATGCGTACTGAGTATGTCACCCCATTGATGGGTAAGCTGGAAACTCAGCACTCGATCTTAACGGAAAGCCGCACAAACGCGAGTAGCACAGAGCAGCGACGTATTGATAAAGAGTTAAAGTCAATCGAGAAGAAACAGTCCGAACTCCGTTCCTTCGATGAAGAGTTGAAGTACTTAGCAGAAATGAAGATTTCTATAGACTTAGATGACGGCGTAAAAGTTAACTACGGTAAATTCGGCAACCTACTCGCAGATGTCAAAGCGATTCATGGTAAAAGTCCAGAAGAACTTAAGTAACTGATAGAGCAGGCTATATCTACAGTAGCCTGCTCTACCTATTGCGGTTTTTATGTAATAATTGCATGCAGGATGTAAGTGAAGGAGATTTCGATGAGTGAACATAAGGCTCAATACTGGAAGTGTGCTCTGCAAGTAAACCCTGCGAGTTACATCAAGCATCGGGGAGAGCAGCAAAGTCAATCAGAAGATGAGTATAATCAAGCTATCTTAGCAGCTTGCCTTGAAGAAAGTATCAAAATTATAGGCTGCGCAGACCACGGTAATGTTGCTGAAATTGCGTCACTAAAAAATGTACTGGAGCCACATGGTATCGTCGTTTTTCCTGGGTTTGAAATTGCATCTAGCGAAAAAATTCACTTTGTTTGTCTGTTTGATGAATGCAAAACATCCACAGAGCTGAATAGAATTCTCGGCAGCTTAGATCTTATAGATCCTACCGATGGTGTTTCTCCGTCTAGACTAGGAGCCATTCAACTCATCGACAAAGTAACTGAGCTGGGTGGTTTTATCTATGCGGCACATTCAACCAATGATGATGGTGTATTAAAAAGACGGATGCATCATATCTGGCAGCATTCTGGATTACTAGCGGCTCAAATCCCTGGGTCGATAGAAGATCTGAAAGGTGTCGAAGATGACTTTTACAGAAAAGCAATTCAAAACAAGCTTCCTGACTATAAAAAAACGCCTAAGATAGCCGTCATAAATGCAGCCGATGTAGCAAAACCAGATGATCTTAGAAAACCTGGTGCTAGTTGCTTTATCAAGATGACAACACCTACCTTTAGTGCATTCAAAATGGCATTCGTTGACCCAGAGTCAAGAATAAGGCTCCATTCCGACATGCCTGAAAATCATGCTTCAGCTATTGAGCGTATTGAGTTTATAGATGGGTATCTAGATGGTATTGATATATCAATATCAGAACATCTAAACACGATAATTGGAGGTCGGGGAACAGGCAAATCAACGTTGCTAGAGTGCATCCGCTATGCTCTAGATAAAAAGCCGTTTGAAGCAGGCTCCGCAGACAAACAACATAAAAAAATTATTGACCAGAACCTCGGAAAAGATAAAGGGATGGTGAAACTGACGATCAGAAGCAATGTGTTAAATGGTCGTCGATTTACTGTATCTAGAAAATATGGTGAATACCCTGTCGTCCGCGATGAGCAGAATCAAGTAACTCAGTTCCATCCATCTGAGCTGGTTCCCGACTTAGAAATTTATGGGCAAAATGAAATCTACGAAATGGTTCGGGATGATGTCCAGCGAACAGTTTTAATCAAACGATTTATCTCCGATGAAAAGCCAAATGAAATGGCTCAACGTCTACAAACGCATATTGCAGAGAATAGAAAGAAAATACTAGACCAACAAAAAGAAATTGCTGCGGTTGAAACAGAAGTGGAGCAGCTACCTAACCTCCAAGAACGTGCGAAGCTGTTCGCAGACTTAGGACTAGAAGAAAAATTAAAAATTATTCCTATTTTAGAACGAGAGAAACAATTGGTTCAAACAACTAAGGACGAAGTATTACGCTTCTCTTCCCTGGTTGAGATAATCAATGACAATCTGCCTGATCCTGTATTTCTAAGCGAAACAGCTATATCCACCTTACCTCGTGCAGAAGATTTTCGAAAACTACGATCTGTTTTAGAAGATCTAAAGAATACAGGTATCAGCATTAGCAAGCAGCTACAAGAAAGCTCAACAACTGCAATGAATACTTGTACTCCAATAACTGAAAGCGTAGCTGCACAAGTTAAAGCTCAGGAGGATGAGCTTGAGAAGGCCTTCAGGAAAATCCCTGCGAACAATGGAAAATCAGGAAAAGCACTAGGGGCAGAATATAAATCTATATTAACTCGTATTGAGCAGATCAAACCTAAGCAGCAGCAACTAGCAACAAGAAACACATTGCTAACTGAGTTGTATAGAAACCGAGCGACTTTAATGGCTGATTTACGAGAGGAAAGAACTAGACATGCTAGCGATTTAAAACGAAAAATCAAAGCCTTAAACCGTAAGCTTGAAAACAAAGTAAAACTAGAACTATGCTCCGAGGCTCAAAGGCAAGACATAGTTGACTACTTACTTGGATGTCGTCTAGAACAAGTCGGTGCTGCAAGACTATCTTGGGTAATAGAAAACGATTTTACCCCAGCGCATCTCGCAACAAAGATTAGAGAGGGGCATGATGCCTTGGTTAACTGTGGTTGGGGGATAACTCCTACGGTTGCAACCTCTCTATGCAAAATGACAGAACAGCAACTTCTTATGCTTGAAGAAGTACAAGTGAGCGATCGAATGTCCATAGAGTTGAACGTCAGTCATACAGATGAAGAACAATTTAGAGATGTTGACAGCTTATCTACGGGTCAGCAATGCACAGCTATCTTGCATTTATTGCTTTTGGACAATAATGACCCACTCATACTAGATCAACCTGAAGATAACTTGGACAATGCCTTCATCGCAGATAGAATCGTGACCCAGCTACGTAGTGCCAAAACATCTAGACAGTTTATCTTTGCAACTCATAACGCCAACATCCCTGTATTTGGTGATGCTGAGTGGATAGGAGTTATTAGCTCTGACTCAGACAAAGGTGTCATACCTGAAAGTCAGCAAGGTTCTATTGATGTTGAGCAAATACAGAAATTAGCCGCCGATATCCTTGAAGGCGGTGAAGCTGCTTTCAATCAGAGACGGAAAAAGTATGGCTTTGACGATAAAGCTGTTACGAATAAATAACTTGGAAGAAAAAAATGTTAAGAACAGAGCTACTTGAAATCATTGCTAACGGTGAAAACTCAGGTGTTGAATTCAAACGTGACGACATCAGACCAGAACAACTTGCCAAAGAAGTGGTAGCTCTAGCGAATCTGCGCGGCGGTCTAATTCTCCTTGGTGTGGAAGATGACGGCTCTATCAGCGGCATCAACAGAGAAAACCTTGAAGAATGGGTTATGACGTCTGTATTTTCCGCCAAAGTTCATCCTATGATTCTGCCATTTTATGAAGAAATACAAATAGAGGATGGCAAAAGGGTCGCTGTAATATCTCTAACCCAAGGAACTAGCAAACCCTATGTGGTAAGACATAATCAACGTGAAGACGTCTACGTGCGCTTAGGTAGCACATCTCGCTTGGCTAGTCGAGAAGAACAAGCTCGCTTGTATGAAAGTGGTGGAATTCTTCACACCGAAGTTTTACCCGTAGCGGGAACTTCTTTTGCTTCACTAAGCAGAGAGCGGCTAACTGATTATCTCCAAAATATTCTGCAAGAACCTGAAATGCCAACAACCGAACAAGAGTGGATTACACGACTACTTGGGCTTGGTTATCTTGTCGAAGGTGTTGGTGATCAGGTTGTGTGTACTATAGCAGGCTTGCTTTTATTCGGAACTGCTCCGAGGCGCTACCTAAGGCAATCTGGTATTAGACTTATGGTGTTCGATGGTGACAGCATGGAATACCGAGCAGAACTCGACGAGGTGATAAATGCACCTTTTGTGGGTTTATGGACAACTGAAGACGGAACGCGTCAGCTTGAAGAAGTTAACTACGGGATCATCGAACGCTTTATTGACAAAATCACACCTTTTATTAGTGAAGAAGCTGACAACATCGATAGTGGTTTCAGACGAGAAAGTCAGTGGCATTATCCGAAAGAAGCAATTCGTGAGGCTCTAATCAATGCCCTTGTCCACCGAGACTGGACAAGAATGGTTGATATTGAGGTTGTTGTTTACTCTAACCGAATCGAAATATCTAGTCCAGGAGCTATGCAAAACTCAATGACCATCGAAAAGATGCTCGCAGGACAACGTTCGCCTAGAAACCCTCTGATAGTTGAAGTTATGCGAGATTATGGTTATGTAGATGCGCGTGGAATGGGAGTAAGGACTAAAATAATCCCTCTCATGAGGCAACACTCAACTTCAGAGCCTGAATTCCAGCTTACCGACGATTACCTGAAACTAACACTGTACCGTTAGTTAGGTTTAAAACCCCACAGTTGTAGGAAGTTCCCGATAGCAAGCTAGTAAAATTGCTGCTTCTCGGGTCATGATAATTTCAGGTAAAAAATAATGAACATAGACCAAATATCTCAGGGCCTTTTAAACAAATTTGAACATAGCCGTTTGGTATTTTGGCAAGATACCGACAAAGAGTTCATTGATCAGCTTGATGAGCTTTCTATTGACGGCATTGAGATCATCCATTTAGATGATAAGTCCCACTTCGAAGTAAAGACTCGTGTCGAGCTACTTGAACCAACCACCCGATTTGTTCTGTACAGCAACACTGAAACCAACAAACCAGAACGCGATTGGTTATATGACATTCGCCTTTACTCCGAAGATTTCTATGCTGACTCAAGCTCAATGATCCTGAATGAGATTGGCATGAGAATGGAGTTTCGTCAGGTTATTTCCCATTACCGCGCCTTTTTTACAGCTAAGGTTCGCCGTGAACGCCTGAAGAAGTTGTTGCCTCACAGTGCAAATAAAGAAGAGCTGGAACTAGCACTACTAGCAGCGACACTTAAAGTTGAGTCTCCAACCTTTCCTGCTATCTTGAATCATCTGTTATTAAAGCTTGCAGATAGCATCGATGTTAATACTATTTTCAGTGATCTAGAAAAGTACAACTTGGTTGATACTTTCTGGCGCTTTGCTTTCGATGTGATGGGATATCAAGTTGAAAAATTTGATGACACAGAGCAAATTCAACCTCATCTAAACGATTTGGTGACCAAACTTCTATTCACAGAGTGCTACCAGTCTTTACTTAATAGTGGAATCAACGGTAATCACGAGGTCTTTGCAAGGTTCAAGCAGCACCTGCTACCAATCAATTTAGATGAATCAGGTAAACGCGATTATACCGAGCGAAGAACATTTAACTCATCTAAACGAGCGACAGCGATCAGTTTTATTAAGGGTATGCGAGAAAATCGAAATTTATCAAATGCATATAACACCCTTGCAAAACAAGTAGAGCAAGAATTCGAGATAAAGCACATCTTGTCGATGGTTAAGTCCCCTACGCACCTTCATCGTGTCGATACTTTTGAATATGCAGAGCAACATTTTATTATCTTACTCGCTCAACAATTAAGCGACCTCGATCAAGTTGAGGTCGATTCGTTGATCTCTCATCGCTTAACGACACATTGGACTCATCATCAGCCAAATTACGCAGCTATCTTAAAAGCAATTCGAGCTGCCAAACAGTTTTATGCGTTAAAGCAGCAGTATATTGATGGCTTTAACTTTTCGTCTGCCAAAGAAATGTACCGAGCGTATGAAACTGACTTGTATAAGTTCGATTCTGCATACCGACGTTTCTGTGAGCATGCTTTAAAAGTCGCTCATAATGGCTCTGATATATTGAAAAAAACAGGGTTGGTTTCTGATATCGAAACACTCTATGTGGACTGGTACTTACACGACCTAGCGATCGCTTGGGGTAAACTCGTCGATGAAGAATCTTTGTTAGATAACTGGAAGATTTCAGGCGTACCAAACCAAAATGAGTTTTATAGACGACAAGTCGAAGGCATTTTTAATACAACACAAGTCAAAAAAGTATTTGTCATTATCTCTGATGCACTTCGTTATGAGGTTGCCCATGCAATAAGTGACCAAATAAATAATGAAAAGCGCTTTCATTCCGAGATTAAATCTCAACTTGGTGTCGTACCTTCCTATACTCAGCTTGGTATGGCTTCTTTGCTACCACACAATGAAATCTCTACACACATCAACTCAACCGTCGAATACAAAGTCGATGGTATCAGTGCCCGAGGTACAGACAATCGAAATAAGATTTTGGCTAAGCGCAATGGGATCGCGTTTAAAGCCTCAGAAGTGCTGAACTGGACTAATGAGGAAGGCAGAGAAAAAGTTCACGACGCTAGAGTGATCTATATCTACCACAATGAAATTGATAAGGTTGGAGATAAAGGTGAATCAGAGCATCAAACTTTTGAAGCCTGTGCGACAGCTATCAGTGAAATCAAGCAGTTAATTGAACGTATCATCAATCGCTTAAATGGTAGTCGTGTGTTAGTTACCGCTGATCATGGTTTTATTTTTAAATCCAGCGATGTTGTCGATTCAGATAGAACGGCTTTAACCGTCAAACCAAAAGGTGCTGTTGAAGCTAAAAAGCGCTACATCATTGGCGAAAGCCTCCCAAAGGACAGCTTCTATTGGCACGGCAAGATGACCAACACAGCGAGTTTAACTGTAAACTCGGAATGCAGTGGCGGTGAATTTATTGTTCCCCGCGGGTCAAATAGGTTTAATTTCGTTGGTGGGGCAAAGTTTATTCACGGTGGTATTATGCCACAAGAAATTTGTGTTCCAGTCATCCAAGTCAAAGAACTAACTACAAATAAATTGCAGTCACGATATGCTAAAGAGCGAGTACCTGTTGTTCCGCTTTCAAACCCTATCCGTCTTGTCTCTATGGCAGATAAAATAGAGCTTTTCCAGGCTGCGGCTGTAGGCGAAAAATATACGGCTCGTGAGCTAGAGATTTGGATTGATGATCCTAATGGCCAACCCGTATCCCACAAACAGAAAGTGATGTTTGATGCGACCTCTGAAAAGCAAGATGATAGAAAGCGAAATGTCGTGATCATGCTCAACGGTACGGGATTTGATCGCACCGTATCTTATAAATTAATGATGAAAGATATCAGCGATCCAACTAAGACACAAGAGCTACAACCACACTCTGTCACGATCGATATCGCGATAGAAGATGACTTCTTTTAAGGCGTTAGGAACCCTGTATGACAGAAAATTATAATCAACAAGAGCCTATTGACGTTCCTAGTCAGGCAGATGAAATCCAACATGTCAGAGATGTCGATCTGGATGAGTTGATGACGACTCAATTCAAAGGAAGAGTCGTACGTAAAGACCTGACCAAACAACTTAAGGAAGGAGCCAATGTTCCTGTCTATGTCCTCGAGTACCTGTTAGGGATGTATTGCTCGACTGATGATGATGAGTTGATAGAAGCTGGCTTAGGTCGAGTAAAACAAATTCTGACTGATAACTATGTTCGCCCAGACGAAGCTGAAAAGGTCAAATCACTGATCCGAGAAAAAGGCACACATAAAGTTATTGATAAAGTCACTGTAAAGCTTAATCAGAAAAAAGACGTATACGAGGCGAGCCTATCGAATTTAGGTATCAAGGACGCGGTGATCTCTGCCAATGTTGTTAAAGAGAATGAAAAGCTGCTGACAGGCGGTATTTGGTGCATCATCACTCTAAGCTACTTCTATGAGGAAGGGCAAAAGACGTCACCATTTTCTGTTGTTGGCTTAAAAGCAATTCAAATGCCTTCAATGAACATGCAAGAAGTGTTTGACGCTCGACGTAACTTCACTATGGATCAATGGCTAGATATGCTATTACGCTCAATTGGTATGGAACCTGCCAATCTGGAGCAGCGTGCTAAGTGGCATATCTTAGCCAGAATGATACCGTTCGTTGAAAATAACTATAACGTCTGCGAGCTAGGCCCTCGCGGTACAGGTAAGTCTCACGTTTATAAAGAATGTTCCCCGAACTCTTTATTGGTATCGGGTGGTCAAACCACCGTCGCTAACCTTTTCTATAACATGTCAAGCCGCCAAGTCGGTTTGGTTGGCATGTGGGATATTGTCGCTTTTGATGAAGTCGCTGGTATCCGATTTAAAGACAAAGATGGCGTGCAGATAATGAAAGACTACATGGCTTCAGGTTCATTTAGCCGTGGTCGTGATTCTATTGAAGCGAAGGCTTCAATGGTCTTTGTTGGTAATATTGATCAAAGTGTCGAAACACTGGTTAAAACGAGTCATCTACTTGCCCCATTCCCTCCAGAGATGATTGACTCAGCATTTTTTGACCGTTTCCACGCTTATATTCCTGGCTGGGAAATTCCTAAAATGCGCCCAGAGTTTTTCACAAACCGTTTTGGTTTGATCACTGATTACCTTGCTGAATACATGCGCGAAATGCGCAAACATGCATTTGCTGATGCTATCGACAAATTCTTCAAGCTAGGAAACAATCTCAATCAGCGAGATGTTATCGCCGTTCGCCGTACTACATCTGGACTACTAAAACTTTTAGTGCCACATGGCGAGTACTCTAAAGAAGATGTACGGATTTGCTTGACCTATGCACTCGAGGTTCGCCGCCGAGTGAAAGAGCAACTCAAAAAAATTGGGGGAATGGAGTTCTTCGATGTTAACTTCTCTTACATTGATAATGAAACGCTCGAAGAGTTCTTTGTAAACGTTCCAGAACAAGGCGGGGCAAAAATCATCCCACCAGGTAGACCCAATGCGGGAGTCGTTCATTTCGTTAGCCCTGGCACTGCGGGTAAACTTGGTGTCTTCCGTATTGAAACTCAAAAAACAGCAGGTAACGGTAAACTAACGACATCAGGGCTTGGTTCGGATACAGAAGCAAAAGAGCAAGTCAAAGTCGGTTTCGAGTATTTCAAAGGAAACCTATCACGAATAGCGGCGAACAATCAGTATTCGGAACATGAGTTCCATTTGCATTTTGTTGACCTCCAGATGTCTGGTCACTCACATAGTTCTAGCCTAGCCGCTTTGATTGCTAACTGCTCTACTCTACTTGGAAAGCCGATGCAAGAATCAATGGTGGTTTTGGGGTCGATGACCCTAGGAGGCGTATTGCATCCAGTTCAGGATTTGGCAGGCTCAATGCAGGTCGCTCTCGAAGCTGGTGCAACCAAGATTCTCATTCCTATGGCATCTGCTACGGATATCCCGACGGTGCCAGCTGAAACATTTACTAAGTTTCAAGTTAGCTTTTACAGTGACCCTGTAGATGCTGTTTACAAGGCCCTCGGGGTTAGCTGATATTTGTTTATGATATATTAAAGCGGCTTATGCCGCTTTAATACAATTATGCTGCTCAGTATTTATCATTTAGTCTTATATAAACTTCGCTTGCACTGACTCACTGCCAACATCGGAATTGACCTGTTCATTAATGTAGGTATTTAATGGCAAGCCTTAAAAATGCAACAAATCTCACAGCAACTATCCTACACCAATACCCTTGCACCTGGTACGTAACCGCCCGATTTAGCTATCCTACGTTTTAATTCAAGGTGGTTATCAATAGGTAGCCCACACCACTTTCTGACATCTTCAATGATAGAGAATAACTTCAGTGAATTGATGTTCTCGATTACGACTAACAAGTCATTCTCATCCACATCAGTTTGCCAAGTGAGTTCACTCATATGTACGGCTCCATCGCCGTATTTTTCAGTATCTGGATAAGAACAAATCTGGTACTCATGAGAAAGATGAATCAGCAGGTGATAGTTCATGTCTTCACTTAGGTACAGTTCGCATCGTATCGATTGCCATAAATCATGTTTGATGCATTTATTGTTTGGATAGCGACGGCCATCGCCAAAACGCTCGATAATCGGTTGATTAACAGGTTTGGGGTTCGAATTTTCGATTAGTAATACTTTCTCTCCTGTCATGACGACCTCTTCAACATCAACGACAGGATTTAGGTTAAAAGACTCCTCGGTAGCTAGTAAAAATGTCGGACATTGCTTAACAAGCATCCAAAGTTGGTATATCAAGTGGAAGACATCTTTATCTTCAACTAACACAGAGCTGTTGAACACAGGCATCTTAAGACAGGAATCCTCATTCTGATTTTTTAACCAGTGATGATATCTTTGGAAGGTATCTTCTAAGTCATCATCGCGAATCATTTCATCTATATCTGACAAGCGAATAGTTTCAATGTAGTTACCATTCTCATCTTCTATTGGAATACACTTACTTAATAAACTGGCCTGATTTTCATGATCTTGGAAAAAGCGAATGAGTTCCCGCAAGTAGCGATTTTCCATTAACTCACCAAACGACGCGACAAAGGTGTCTACGCTGTTAAAGCATAAAGCATGCTCAAAACGTCCAGACTCACGACGCGGCGCTCCGCAAAAGTCGATAATTGATTGCCTTTCAGATGGCGACAAAAGTCTTTTGGCCGTTTTCATCTCACTTATGCGAGACTCTTCTATACAGAGTACATTTGACATATCTTTCTGCGTTTTACCCTGACTCTTAAAGTAGCTGATAGCGTGGTTTATCCACAATATGGTATCTCGTTTCTTGCTCATAAGTTCTCCTTAAGTATTGATTTATAGACTATAGAATACCCAATGAGATGTAATTACTTATTTGTCGTAATTTGTCGTAATAAATTACGAATAAATACAGAGCATTTTGCACTGGGAGGT
>NZ_JBICMV010000009.1:0-5743 GCF_043106745.1 Vibrio sp. CJQ_6
ATTTAGTTACCTCGAATTACGCAAAAACGCCATTTTTTGATCATGGTTTTTTAGTTATAATTGCTGACGTTATCGTTATTGTACGTGATTCATACAAACCACCCAAGACTTGAAACAAGTATGAATGTTTATTCGTAACAGAAAATCGAATATAATATGGTCACAAAGCGTTAAGCTAACGTAATAACTAATTTATAAATGGCTAGAACATGGAAACTACAGTGGTAAATAGACAAGCGCTAGATACTGAAGTTCAAGATACGCTACTTGATAACGAAAGGTGCGAAGCAACGAAAACTTCTGAATCAACTATTCACATATACTGCCCTGAGCAGTGCATCTATACCTTAAAGTCCGTCTTATCTCGACATAATTTGAAGTTCGACATCAATAACTATTCATTAAGAGACTTCAAAGGTAAAACGCTTTGCCACTTTCAAAGCTCAGGGCTAACTAAAGAACACCGTAATTTTTTAATTGGAGCAACCGAGCTAGGCGCTTGGGTTGAACCTTTGGTAAGTTACTTTGATAGAACATTAGGCTATACAGAGACCGAATTACTGCACAGTGGTTATTTCCTTCATCAAAAAGCGTTTTCGATCTTATCCAATAAAAGAAACGAAAACGAAAAGCGCTTTATCGATCTGCTTTTTGTATTCATTATCGGCTTAATTGCAATACCAGTTGGGCTGATAACTGCACTTTTAATCAAGTTAGAGTCTCCTGGACCTATTTTCTTTAAACAAAGGAGAACAGGTCAATACAATCAAGAGTTTGAAGTAATCAAGTTCCGCTCAATGAGAGATGATGCTGAAAAGAATGGCGCTCAATGGGCAACAAAAAATGATGCTCGCGTAACAAAAGTAGGTAACTTCATTCGCAAAACACGAATTGATGAATTGCCGCAGTTGATCAACGTATATAGAGGTGAAATGTCGATGGTGGGACCTCGTCCTGAACGCGAGGTGTTTATAAAATACTTAGAAAAAGAAATTCCGTACTACCGCTTCCGCCATGCCGTAAAACCAGGAGTAACCGGGCTAGCTCAAGTGAAATACCCTTACGGAGCATCTATCGAAGACGCGGTCTGGAAACACAAATATGATATTTACTACATCAAACATCAAAACTGGCGTATGGAATTAAAAATTCTATTTTTGACTATTAAAACAGTTATTTTTGGGATGGGTAGATGATATGACTTCTAAATTCTCAGTATTGTGTTCACTTTACCACCAAGAAAAACCTTCGTATCTAGAGTTGTGCTTTCAAAGCCTTCAATGGCAAAAATTGGAGGCGACTGAGATCGTGGTTGTACATGATGGTCCTTTAACTGAGGGGCTATACCGCGTATTGGATAAGTGGAGCGCAAAACTTCCAATCAAAGAGGTTGTACTCCCGAATAATGTGGGCCTAGGAGAAGCATTAAACGCAGGCCTAGCACAATGTTCATTTGAACTAATCGCAAGGGTAGATACAGATGACATAAATCATGTTGATAGATTCGAAAAGCAAATTAATTATCTTGTTCAGAACCCCGGTGTTGCTGCAATAAGTTGTGATGTTAACGAGTTTGAATCAGACCCAGCAAAGCCTGAAAGAATAAGAACTGTTCCTAAGCAAGATATACTAGCATACTCCTTGAGAAGAAACCCTATAAATCATATGGCAGCAGTTTTTAGAAAGGGGGCTATTTTAGATGTAGGTAGTTACAAGCATCTTCACTTTATGGAGGACTACTATTTATGGCTAAGATTACAAGCGCAAGGTTATAAAATTGACAACATAGATGATGTTTTAGTAAGTGCTAGGGTTGGAAATGGTATGCTAGAGCGGAGAAGTGGACTTAAATATGCGCTAAGTGAAATTAAGATTATGACAAAAATATACGCGTTGAAATTAGATAAAAGCCCTAGTAGTTTTATTTATTACTTTCTTAGAGCATTATTACGCATTGCCCCCAATAAAGTACTATCAAAAGTATATGAACTGACTCGAAAAAAAATATAACATGTTACGTAAAACTCTCTAATGTAAGCAGGGCAAGATTACACCGAAAAATCATGAACATCCCCATCAATAAAGGCTTGCTAGCACCTTCAATACATACTCAGAATCCATGGTACACATCGCTCTTTTGTACTTCACGCTCGCTTTCAGAGTCGTTTCACTCTTGAGCATATTTAAGCACGCTTGTCTGATCGTAACTCTTCACCCACGAGGTCTAGACAATTAATGAAAAACATGTTCCGGTTGATCATACAGCGAAACACTCTAGCTATGCGAAGTTTATCGACCAGATTCAGCATGTCTCACTATAATGCATAAATTGCCAACCCTAGGTGAACAGTTACGTTGTAAAGACCACTGACAGAAGGCTCTACACCTATTTAGAGCCCCTAGTTTTGAAACTAAACTTTGTCGATGAATACTTTTTGCTTACTCACACACCAGACTTCATCAGACAAAAGCGCATTCATGAAAAGCTCATCACTATTTCCAGTACCAAACTCTTGCTCAGGGCTGTAGGTGCTGACCTTTGCCTTGCTGATTGCAGCCAAAATCTCGTCCTGTTTTTCTGACACGTTGATGATCGACTTTGCTTGAGACCTCATATTTTGTCTTGTACCTAAGTTTATCGACGGTTTTCCATAGAACGGTACCTCTCTAACACCAGCGCTAGAGTTTCCAATCATGAACTCGGAATGCTTGAGAAGAGTCAAGAAATGTTCAAATCTAACACTTGGAAACAGCCTAAACTGCTCTCGGTTCTCAAGCCTCTTCAGTTCTTCCAAAATAACATCTGAACCATAGTCATTATTCGGGTAGATAACAACATAGTTATAGCCACTTTTAATTAAAGCATCGACTGCCTCACTAATTCTTTCGGGCAACGCGTCCACTTCTGTGGTTACTGGGTGATACATAAAAACAGAATATTGTTCATAAGGGATTTCGTACCTCGCTCTTACCTCGTCCAACGAAGGGAGATTAGGTGAAACCATGATATCCAAATCAGGAGAGCCAATAACAAAAATACTACTATCCGCCTCTCCTAACTGAATTAATCGCTGTCTTGCAGTATCATTTGAGACAAAATGCAGATGCGACATTTTAGACACTGAATGACGGATCAGCTCATCGATAGTCCCCGAGACTTCTCCACCCTCAATATGTGCAACCAAAACATTGTTTAGCGCACCCACGATAGCACCAGCCATCGCCTCAACACGATCGCCGTGGACGACGATCATATCCGGATTAAGCTCCTTTACATAATCAGATAGACCATGAATTGTTTTTGCAAGCACAACGTCCATCGAGTCATGACTATTCTGGTTAATATACTGATATAAGGAGTTGAAGCCGGCTTTCTTAACCTCATTGGCCGTCATGCCATATTTGGCAATCATATGCATACCCGTCACAAAGATGTGAGACTCAAATTGAGGGTGATGATCAACTTTGGCTATTAAGCTTTTTAGCTTGCCAAAATCTGCTCGCGTACCTGTCAAAAACAATATTTTTTTCATAGCTTACTTCACATGTTCTTTCTTGATCTGGACGTCAGCAGGCAAATTTTGCGTCGAAATGCAGCCAATAAGCGCTTCATAATCTTCTGCCAAGTAATCGCCAGTACCCGGACGTTTTACCCAAAGATTATCACGCGTAAAGGTTTCACCTTCTTTAATCTCTGCGATCGTAACAACGCTCGCGTAAGCAAAATCAATCGTAACCTGCTCTTCTTTTGCCGCTTCTTTCTTACCGCCACGCATTTGTGCCATACGCTTAGATTGGGCAATCAACTCTGCACACTCATTTGCATCCATCGAGCAAACAATATCCGGACCTGGACGGTCCTTGCTGTCAGTAAAGTGTCGTTCTAATACAGAAGCACCTGCAGCAACCGCACCTAAGCAGGCAAGGTTGTCGATACTGTGATCTGAAAGCCCAACCACAGCATCAGGGAACGCTTCTTGAAGCTGAGTCATAGCTCCAATACGAATTAGGTGGTCCGGTGTAGGGTATAAGTTTGTCGTATGCAGCAGACAAAAATCGGTGTTGTGTTTTCTAAAGATGTTGACCGCTTTTTCGATAGAAGGAATATCGTTCATCCCCGTACTAAGGATGATCGGCTTACCAAAACTAGCAATCAGATCAAGCAATGGGTAGTTGTTACACTCACCCGAGCCAATTTTATATGCGGGAACGTTCATGCGCTCCAATCGTAAAGCCGCGGCACGAGAGAATGGCGTGCTAATGAAAATAGCACCCTTTGATTCAACGTACTGTTTTAGCGCCGTTTCATCATCTTCGTTTAGAGAGCAGCGCTCCATGATCTCATAAATTGACACATCTGCATTGCCCGGGACAACGCTCTTTGCCTCCGCACTCATCTCGTCTTCAACCACGTGCGTTTGGTGCTTGACTATTTCTGCACCACCCTCAATCGCGGCATCGACCATTTGCTTAGCAACATTCAATGAGCCTTCGTGGTTGATACCGATTTCAGCGATAATGAGCGGGTCAAAGTCCAGACCGACTTTTCGGCCAGAAATTTCAAATACAGGGTTACTCATGGTCATCTTCCATTATTCTTTCAATGTTTAATAAATCTTCTAATGTGTCGATATCCGCTGATTGTTTTTCAGACATCTCGTACGGATACACATCTTCTCTTGGGATTTGATTAAACTGTTTAAAACTGTCTACGGAGAAGATGTAAATGGCACCATTAGGTTGATAAGTCGTAGGTAAGTCTTGTCGTCGAGTGTAAGGCGCTGCCGCCCCGTAAAGACCACTTATCGTGCCGTTTTCGTTTAATCGATAAGCTTTCGCTGGGCAGTGACTTGGTTCAAAGACACTAATCGTACATGTGGCGCCCTGCTCGTTATGAAGAGCCAGCGCATCTGAAATATGCGAAGAGTTTCGAAGTGGAGAAGTGGGCTGTAGCAACACTATCGTCGTTATGTTCTCTGTTTTTTCGAGCTCAGCAATAGCGTGACTAATCACTGCCTCACTTGTCGCCTCATCGGTTGCCAAATGTGAAGGTCGGTTAATCACCTCGGCGCCGAACTTTCGACTTACATCCGCGATTTCTTCATCATCTGTAGTCACAACCACACGATCTATTTGTGGACATTTCATGGAAGCTTCGATCGTCCAAGCGATAACAGGTTTGCCCTTCAACGGAAGTACATTTTTTCTAGGCAGCCCCTTCGAGCCCCCTCTCGCTGTAATAAGCGCAAAGTTTGACATCTAACACCCCTGCCTCTTTAAAATTTTAGTCGGCTATTCAAAACTATCCACCAAGTTTAATTACCCGTGGTCACGCTCAATAGCGCACAAATATATGTGCCACGAATTGTACATGACTAAGTCGAATGGCGCGACTCCTTATCTGCGCCACAAGGAAGACTCATGAACATACGTCATGTTAATAAAGACTCGAAAGTATCTTAGAAGGTAATCAGAATCGAACACAAAAATCGCTCGTTGATGACTGTTAGAGAACCGTATTCCACAATGAGAATTTCTGCGGGCAATCTAGTTTGATGTTAAATACTCTCCAAACACTCATTAAGAAAATCCGCACTTTCTTTATGATATAAGCATAGGTATCTACACAGATTGAGTAAAAAACAAACTGGCCAACTCTTTCATCCCGTTGATTTCCTCTGTCGTGTAAGTGTTCAATACTGTAACGTGTAGTGGTCAACTAAAATTGGCCACAGTTTTAGAG